>NZ_JBVHNF010000009.1:0-365427 GCF_055558055.1 Streptomyces sp. NPDC025833 | reverse complement strand
CGCGGGCCGCGTTGAGGATCTTGTCGATGACCAGATAGCTGCTGGCCGGGGTGTCACCGCCCAGGGCGAACGCCTCATCCGCGGCGCGGACATGCAGAGCGTCCCGGTCCGGGTCGGCGTAGACGGCCACGCTCGCGATCCCGGCGTCCCGGCAGGCCCGGGCCACGCGGACAGCGATTTCGCCACGGTTGGCGATGAGCACCTTGCGCACGATTGAGGCTCCCTCCTTGAAACAAGCCGAGTTTAGGGACTGCCGACACGGCACTTCGACCCGTCCCCGGTGGTGAGCTTGCCCACACGGAGCGTGATACGAGGCTCGCCCGACCCACGAAAGCCCTTGTCGTACCTCGGTACGCAGGAACTCCGCGGAAAACCCTAGCCCTGCCATGTGGCCAAGGTCTCTGTGAAGGCGTGCTGCGCCCCACTCTGATTCTTTGTCGAGTCCCTACGAATGGCCCAATGATTCTTTGCTCCCGGCCGAACCCTTGTCCCTGGGTTTACCCGTTAGTAGCGTGCGGGCTGTCTTGAACGTACCTGGGGTAACAGGCTGCTGGTGTGAGGGTGGGTGGGAACCGGTGGTGCGCAGACCGGTGGCATGGGTCGTGGCGGTCGTCCTCCTGGCGGAGGCCGTCCTCATCGCCGCGGTGAACTGGATCCTCGGAGTCTTCGTCGACCGGCAGGACATGTCCCTGGCCGGCCTGGACCCGCACGTGATGTCGACGTCCTCGAAGGCCGGGGGAGTGGTTTTCGGCCTCTACTTCGCGTGCTGCGCGCTGGTGGCCGCGCTCGTCGCCGTACGCGACCGCGCCCCGGCCGGCTTCGGGCGCGTCCTGCTGATCAGCGCGGCCGTGGTGCACGGGCTGCTCGGGGCGTTCGCCTGGGGCCTGGTCGGCCTGACGGCGTTCCTCTTCATGGTCGTCGTGCTCGGGCTGATCGTCCTGCTCCTGATGACGTACGACCGTACGGGCGGCCCGCAGCCCGCGGCGGACGGCGGTGCGCCGGGGCCGGACGGGGACCCGGCCGCGCTCGCCGAACCGGGCGCGCCCCCCGCCGGGGCCGGCGCACGGGCGGCCCGCCCGGACGGCCCGCGGGACGGGGACGGGGACGAGGGGCCGCAGGACTCCGTCCCTCCGCGGTTCAGCGCTCCGGAGCCCACAACTCGGTGATGCCCACGCCCAGTTCGGCGAGGAGCCGGCGGAGCAGGGGCAGACTGAGGCCGATCACGTTGCCGTGGTCGCCGTCGATGCCCTCGATGAACGGCGCCGACCGGCCGTCCAGGGTGAAGGCCCCGGCGACGTGGAGCGGCTCTCCCGAGGCCACGTAGGCGGCGATCTCGGCGTCGCTCGGGTCGCCGAACCGGACGACGGTGGAGGCGGTCGCCGACACGTACCGCTTGGCCTCCGTGTCCCACACGCAGTGCCCCGTCTGGAGCACCCCGGCCCGCCGGCGCATGTCCTTCCAGCGGGCGGTCGCCTCCTCGGCGTCGGCCGGCTTGCCGAGCGCCCGCCCGTCCAGCTCCAGCACCGAGTCGCAGCCGATCACCAGCGCGCCCTGCACCTCCGGCCGCGCGGCCACGACCGACGCCTTCGCCTCCGCCAGCGCGAGCGCCAGCTCGGCCGGCGTGGGCGCGGTGACGGCGTCCTCGTCGACGCCGCTGACGATCACCTCGGGGGAGAGGCCGGCCTGCCGGAGCAGGCCCAGCCGGGCGGGGGACTGGGAGGCGAGCACGAGTCGCCTGCGGCGCGTAGCGGTCATGCGGTCAGGTTAGTCACGTACGGCCGTACGGCTCACCTCAGGCCGATCACGATCATCACGACGACCATGGCCGAGGCCAGGAGGAAGCCGAGCCGCCGCAGCATGTCGTGCGCGTCGCGCAGTTCCTTCGGCGGCTCGTTCTCCGGGTCTGACCACAGCATTCCTCCAGCGTGCGGCCTCGGCCGGGCGGGGCGCCTGAGTAGGGCTACTCAGATCGGCGCCCGCCGCCGGCCCCGCGCCCGCCCCGCCGGTCAGGACGGCCAGTACGTCCGGGTCCAGGACGCCGGGCCCGGCCTGGGCACCCGCGTGGACGCGATCCGCGACGGGTCGGCCCACGCGTCCCGCGGGCCCGGCGCGCCGGACGGCGCCGCCGCTGCCGCCGCGGCGCGGGCGCGGACCACCGCGAGTGCGGCGGCCAGCTCCTCCGGGGTCGGGTTTCCTCGTACGACCTTGATGTTCATGACCACTCCCAGGGGTCCGCGGGTCCTAGAGGGGGATGTTGCCGTGCTTCTTCGGGGGCAGGGACTCCCGCTTGGTACGGAGCTGGCGCAGGCCGCGGACGACGTGCGCACGCGTGTCGGACGGCATGACGACCGCGTCGACGTAACCGCGCTCGGCCGCGACGTAGGGGTTGAGGAGGGTGTCCTCGTACTCCCGGATGAGCCGCGCCCGCACCGCCTCCACGTCCTCGCCGGCCGCCTCCGCCTCGGCGAGGGTGCGGCGGTGCAGGATGTTGACCGCGCCCTGGGCGCCCATGACGGCGATCTGGGCGGTGGGCCAGGCCAGGTTGAGGTCGGCGCCCAGGTGCTTGGAGCCCATGACGTCGTAGGCGCCGCCGTAGGCCTTGCGGGTGATCACGGTGATCAGCGGGACGGTGGCCTCCGCGTAGGCGAAGATCAGCTTGGCGCCGCGCCGGATGATGCCCTCGTGCTCCTGGCCGACGCCGGGCAGGAAGCCGGGCACGTCCACGAAGGTCAGCACGGGGATGTTGAAGGCGTCGCAGGTCCGCACGAAGCGGGCCGCCTTCTCGGAGGCGTCGATGTCCAGGCAGCCGGCGAACTGCATCGGCTGGTTGGCCACGACACCGACCGGGTGGCCCTCGACCCGTCCGAAGCCGGTGAGGATGTTCGGCGCGAACAGGGCCTGCGTCTCGAAGAACTCGGCGTCGTCGAGGATGTGCTCGATCACCGTGTGCATGTCGTACGGCTGGTTCGCGCTGTCCGGGACGAGCGTGTCCAGCTCGCGGTCCTCGTCGGTGACGGCGAGGTCCGCCTCCTCCGGGAACACCGGGGGCTCGGAGAGGTTGTTGGACGGCAGGTACGACAGGAGCTGCTTGACGTACTCGATGGCGTCCTTCTCGTCGCCGGACATGTGGTGGGCCACGCCGGAGGCGGTGTTGTGGGTGCGGGCGCCGCCCAGCTCCTCGAAGCCGACGTCCTCGCCGGTGACCGTCTTGATGACGTCGGGGCCGGTGATGAACATGTGCGAGGTCTGGTCGACCATGACCGTGAAGTCGGTGATGGCCGGCGAGTAGACCGCGCCGCCCGCACAGGGCCCGACGACCAGGCTGATCTGCGGGACCACACCGGAGGCGTGGGTGTTGCGGCGGAAGATCTCGCCGTAGGCGCCGAGGGAGGCGACGCCTTCCTGGATGCGGGCGCCGCCGGAGTCGTTGATGCCGATGACCGGGCAGCCGGTCTTCAGCGCGAAGTCCATCACCTTGACGATCTTCTGCCCGTACACCTCGCCGAGCGCGCCGCCGAAGACGGTGAAGTCCTGGGAGAACACGGCGACCGGGCGGCCGTCCACCGTGCCGTAGCCGGTGACGACCCCGTCCCCGTACGGGCGGTTGCGCTCCAGCCCGAAGTGGGACGAGCGGTGCCGGGCGAACTCGTCCAGCTCGACGAACGAGCCCTCGTCGAGCAGCAGCTCGATCCGCTCACGGGCCGTCAGTTTGCCCTTGGCGTGCTGCTTCTCGACGGCGCGCTCCGAGCCGGCGTGCGTCGCCTCGTCGATGCGCCGCCGGAGATCCGCGAGCTTGCCCGCGGTCGTGTGGATGTCGGTCTCGTGGATCTCGTGGCGCTCTTCCGGCTCGGACATCGGGATGCGGCTCCCTGCCTGCTCAAAAGGGGGGACGGTTACTCATTCGTAGGGTAGTGGCGGGGCTACCCGTCGGCAGTGCGTCGTTTACCACACCTAGGGTGGCTTGCATGACGCCGCAGAATCCATCAGACGACAGCCGCTGGTCCGACCTGGACCGTCCGCCCCTGAACGCCGCGGCCCTGCGGCGCGGGCTCGTCCGGGAGGGCAGCCTGTACCGCGACGTCGAGGTGGTGCGGCGGACCGGTTCCACCAACTCCGACCTCGCCGCGCGGGCCGCCGCCGGGGAAGCCGAGGAGGGCGCGGTGCTGGTGGCGGAGGAGCAGACCGAGGGGCGGGGCCGGCTGGACCGCCGCTGGTCGGCGCCGCCGCGCTCCGGCCTCTTCTTCTCCGTCCTGCTCAGGCCCGCCGAGGTGCCGGTGGCCCGCTGGGGCTGGCTGCCGCTGCTGACGGGGGTGGCGGTGGCGACCGGCCTGGCCCGGGCGGCGGGCGTCGACACGGCCCTGAAGTGGCCGAACGACCTGCTGGTGACCGTGGGTGGGGAGGAGCGCAAGGCCGGGGGCATCCTCGCCGAGCGGGCCGGCGAGGACGGTGTCGTCGTGGGTGTCGGCATCAACGTCACGCTCAGGGCGGACGAGCTTCCGGTGCCCCAGGCGGGGTCGCTGGCGCTGGCCGGCGCGGCGGGCACGGACCGGGACCCGCTGCTGCGGGCGGTGCTGCGGTCGCTGGAGGACTGGTACGGGCGGTGGCGGGCGGCCTCCGGGGACCCGGCCTCCAGCGGTCTGCAGGAGACGTACACCGCGGGCTGCGCGACCCTCGGACGGGCGGTCCGGGCCGAGCTGCCGGGCGACCGCGCGGTGGTCGGGGAGGCCGTGGCCCTGGACGGCGACGGGCGGCTGGTCATCGCCACGCGGGACGGCGTGCAGGAGCCGGTGGGCGCGGGGGACATCGTGCACCTGCGGCCGGCGTGACCGGACGCCCCGGGCACCCGGCGCGCGCGTCCCGGACCCCAGGCGCCTCGGGGCCCGGGGCACCCGCCCGGACCTGGTCCGATGCCGTCCTCGGCCGGTGGCCGCGCCGGGTGATCCGGGCGGTGCCGGGGGGCGGGGTGCCGTCCGGCCCGACGGAGTGAGCTGGCGCACACCTGCCGTAGAGTTGAGGCCGGTCGAAACCTGACCGCGGCAGATCGGAAGGGCAGCAGGCGTGACCGTCGACGACACGGGCTCCGGCACGGGCGGGGACGGCCGGGTGGACCCCGCCCCCGACCCGGACCCCGGCACGGACCCGCTGGCCCTGCGGCTCGAACAGCTCATCCTGGGCGCCGAGCGCCGCTACACCCCGTTCCAGGCCGCCCGCAGCGCCGGTGTGTCCATGGAGCTGGCGTCCCGGTTCTGGCGGGCGATGGGCTTCGCCGACATCGGCCAGGCGAAGGCCCTCACCGAGGCCGACGTCCTCGCCCTGCGCCGCCTGGCCGGTCTGGTGGAGGCGGGGCTGCTGAGCGAGGCCATGGCCGTGCAGGTGGCCCGGTCCACCGGGCAGACCACCGCCCGGTTGGCGGAGTGGCAGATGGATTCCTTCCTGGAGGGCCTGACCGAGCCGCCCGAGCCGGGCATGACCCGTACCGAGGTCACCTATCCGATCGTCGAGCTGCTCCTGCCCGAGCTGGAGGAGTTCCTGGTCTACGTGTGGCGCCGCCAGCTCGCCGCCTCGGCCGGCCGTGTCGTGCAGTCGGCCGACGACGAGGAGATGGTCGACCGGCGGCTGGCCGTCGGCTTCGCCGACCTGGTCGGGTTCACGCGGCTGACCCGCCGCATGGAGGAGGAGGAACTCGGCGAGCTGGTCGAGGCCTTCGAGACCACCGCCGCCGACCTGGTCGCCGCCCGCGGCGGCCGGCTGATCAAGACCCTCGGCGACGAGGTGCTGTACGCGGCGGACGACGCCGGGATCGCCGCGGACATCGCGCTGCGCCTGGTGGAGACCCTGGCGAACGACGAGACGATGCCCGAGCTGCGGGTCGGCATGGCCTTCGGCACGGTGACCACCCGCATGGGGGACGTGTTCGGCACGACGGTCAACCTGGCCTCCCGGCTGACGTCGATAGCCCCCCGCGACGCCGTCCTGGTGGACAGCGCGTTCGCCGAGGAGCTGACCCGCACCGGCGAGGCGCCCGTCTCGGAGGCGGAGGCCGCCGAGGCCGCGGCGGCGGCCGAGAAGGAGGGCGAGGCACCGCCCGCGTACCGTTTCGCGCTCCAGCCGATGTGGCAGCGCCCGGTGCGCGGACTCGGCGTGGTCGAGCCGTGGCTCCTGGCCCGCCGCGACGGCCAGCCCTGAGACCCGGCGCACGCACCGGCCCCGGCCGACGCCGGCCCCAGGACCCTTCGTCCGGCCCGGTGTAGCCGACGACCCAGGGCCCTCCGCCTGGCCCGGTGTGGCTGACGACCCAAGGCCATCGGCCCGGCTTGGCGTGGCTGACGCCCCAGGACCCTCCGTCCTGCCCGGTGTGGCCGACGACCCAGGGCCATCGGCCGGGCCCGGCGAGGCCGACGACCCGTGCGTCCGGGCTCCGGCCGAGTCGTGGTTGCCGGTCTGCGCCCGGGGCTCCTCGTTCGGGTCGGCGGGGCTGACGTCCCCCGTGTTCGTGCTCGGGCCGGGCTGTGGTTGCCGGTCTGCGCCCGGGGCTCCTCGTTCGGGTCGGCGGGGCTGACGTCCCCCGTGTTCGTGCTCGGGCCGGGCTGTGGCCGCCGGTTCGCGCCCGGGGCTCCTCGTTCGGGTCGGAGGAGCTGACGTCCCCCGCGTTCGTGCTCGGGCCGGGCCGTGCCCGCCGGTCCGCCTCCGGGGCCTCTCGTCAGGTCGGCGGGGCCGAGACCTTCCGTGTCCGTGCTCAGGCCGAGCCGGGGTCGCCGGTCCGTCGCGGCGGCCGGTCCCAGGGGTTCTCGTCCGGGGCCGGGCCGAGGTCGATGTCCACGCACAGGCCGATCACCGGCAGGCACACCTCGCCCGGAGCGGGTTCCGCCGTGGGCTCCGGCGCCGGGGGCCGGCTCGGTGCCGGGGTGGGGTCCGGGGCCGGTGTCCCCGGGGCCGGACGCGGGGCGGACGTCGTCGGCGCCGGTGCCGGCGCGGGTGCCGCGGGCGGGACGGACGAGGGGGCCGTCGGGGCGGTGGACGGGGTGGCCGCCGGGGGCGGGGCCGGTACGGCCGTGCCGTCGGCCGGGGCCGTGGACCCGCCCGGCACTTCGGGGGCGGGCGACCCGGCGGGCGCCGGGGCGCGGCCCCCGTCACCCGGGGCGGAGGCCGCCGAGGATGGTGCGGCGCGGACGCCGGCGGCGGGAGAGGCGGCGCGGGTGGCCGCGGTGCCGGCCGGCCCGGTCGCGGTTCCGCCGC
Source organism: Streptomyces sp. NPDC025833 (assembly GCF_055558055.1). Classification (NCBI taxonomy): domain Bacteria; kingdom Bacillati; phylum Actinomycetota; class Actinomycetes; order Kitasatosporales; family Streptomycetaceae; genus Streptomyces; species Streptomyces sp. NPDC025833. The sequence goes on along the minus strand of NZ_JBVHNF010000009.1, from coordinate 358,191 downwards.
CGCGGTCCGTCCGGGGCGCGGCCGCCGCCGTGCCGGGTGCGCCGACGCCCCCGTCCGAGGCCGACCGGACCAGGCCGAGCAACCCCGCGGCCAGGGCCAGGCCGGCCGCGGCGAGCAGCACCCCGCGGGGACGGGGCCTGCGGTGCCGCCCGCGTCGTAGGCCCGGTCTTCTGCCCGGCTCGTCCCCCGGTGCCGTACCGGTGCGTGCGGGTATCGCTGTCATGGGTCCCCTCCCCGCCGTGCGCCCGGGGCGCGCATGGCGGGGCGGACGCTATGCGCTCCCGTGGGCGGTGTGCGGGGAGACCGCCCCGATGTCACTCGAACGGGCGTAGCCCTCCGGGGTTTCGCGGGCGCGGGTCCGGCTGCGATGATCGGATCGACAGTCAGTTAACCCGCGTTAACCGGAGGGCGTCATGGGCGAGGAGCGGTTCGGGGAGTTCGTGCTGGTGCGGCGGCACGAACAGGTCGCGGAGCTGGTGCTGGACCGGCCCAAGGCGATGAACGCCGTCTCCACCGGGATGGCCCGCTCCCTCGCGGACGCGTGCGCTGCGCTCGCCGCCGACCGGGAGGCCCGGGTGGTCGTCCTGACCTCGTCGCACGACCGCGCGTTCTGCGTGGGCGCGGACCTGAAGGAGCGGAACTCCTTCACCGACGCCGACCTCGTGCGGCAGCGCCCGGTGGCGCGGGCGGCGTACACCGGGGTGCTGGAGCTGCCGATGCCGACGATCGCCGCGGTGCACGGCTTCGCGCTGGGCGGCGGGTTCGAGCTGGCCCTGTCCTGCGATCTGATCGTGGCCGACCGCACGGCCGTGGTGGGGCTGCCGGAGGTGTCCGTGGGCGTGATCCCGGGCGGCGGCGGCACGCAGTTGCTGCCGCGCCGGGTCGGGGCGGCCCGGGCGGCCGAGCTGATCTTCTCGGCGCGCCGGGTGGAGGCGGCGGAGGCGGCCGGGCTGGGGCTCGTGGACCAGCTCGTCGAGGAGGGCCGGGACCGCGAGGAGGCGCTGGCCCTGGGCGCCCGGATCGCCGCCAACTCGCCCGTGGGACTGCGGGCGGCGAAGCGCGCGCTGCGGCTGGGGCACGGCCTCGACCTGCGGGCGGGCCTGGACGTCGAGGACGCCGCCTGGCGATCGGTGGCCTTCTCGGGCGACCGGGCGGAGGGGGTGGCGGCCTTCAACGAGAAGCGCAGGCCGCAGTGGCCGGGGGAGTGAGCGAGGGCCCCTCGTCCGGATCACGCCGGGCTCGGGGGGCTGATCCGGACGGAAGACCCCGGGACCTCGGGGCCCGCCGCCGCACATTCCACCTGATCGCCCCGCCGATGTCCCGAACGGTTCGATTCCTCCCTAGCCTGGAGTAATGGGTGAGGACAAGCGGCTGACGGCGGTCGTGGCGCTGGCGCAGGGCATGGCGGCCGCGCACACCCCGCGCGAGTGCTGGCAGGCCGCCGCACTCGGTGCCTGCCTCGCGCTGGACGGCGGCTTCGCCGCGCTGTCGGTGTGGGAGCGGGAGCTGGGCCGGCTCCGCGTCCTCGTGAACGTCGGGGAGCGCGCCCCGGACGAGGAGGAGTTCCCCGAGGCCGAGGCGTACCCGGTGCACCAGTTCCCGGAGATCACCGAGTTCCTGCACGAGCGGTGGGCGGGCGGCGGGGGCCCCAACGCCTGGGTGGAGACCGCGGCGGGGGCCGCCGCCGGCACCCCCGGCTACCTGCACCAGCGGGTCGCCGCCCTGCGCCGCCGGGGCCGTGGCTGCTGCGTCGTCGCCCCCGTCGTGCTGCACGGGCGCGCCTGGGGCGAGCTGTACGTGGCGCGCCCGCCCGGCCGGCCGCCGTACGGGCGCGCCGACGCGGACTTCGCCACCGTGCTCGCCGCCGTCGTGGCCGCGGGCATCGCGCAGACCGAGCGGCTGGAGGAGGCCCGCCGGCTCGCGTTCACCGACGCCCTCACGGGGCTCGCCAACCGCCGTGCCGTCGACGTCCGGCTGGAGGAGGCCGTCGAACGGCACCGCGCGGAGGGGGTCGTCGTCAGCCTGGTCGTCTGCGACCTCAACGGGCTCAAGCGGGTCAACGACACCCTCGGGCACGCCGTCGGCGACCGGCTCCTGGAGCGGTTCGGCTCCGTGCTGTCGCTGTGCGGCGCGATGGTGCCCGGGGCGCTGGCCGCGCGGCTCGGCGGGGACGAGTTCTGCCTGCTCGCGATCGGGCAGCCCGCCGACGACGTGGTGAAGGCGGCGGACGAACTCTGCCGCCGGGCCGCTGAGCTGGAGCTGGGCGAGGGGGTCGCGTGCGGGGTCGCCTCGACCGAGGAGCCGGTCGGCGAGGTGCACGACGCCCGCCGGCTGTTCCGGCTCGCGGACGCGGCCCAGTACCGCGCCAAGGCGCTGCGGCTGGACCGGCCGGTGGTGGCCGGCCGCGAGGGGCCCAACGATCCGGTCGTACGGCTGGCCGACGAGCCGCCGCCCCCGCGCGCCGAGCGGCGCCGCTTCCGCGGGCGCCGGCCGTGAGGCGCGGCCCGCACCCCGAGGTAAGGGGCGCTGCCGGTATCCACTAGTGACACCGGTGCATTCAATGCGTACGCTCCTGAATATGGATATGCACACTGTGGTGGTGGGGACGTCCGGTGTCACGGCGTCCGACGTGCTCGCCGTGGCGCGCGGCGGTGCCCGCGTCGAGCTGTCGGCGGAGGCGGTGGCGGCGCTCGCCGCGGCCCGGGAGATCGTGGACGCGCTGGCGGCCAAGCCGGAGCCGGTCTACGGCGTCTCCACGGGCTTCGGCGCCCTGGCGACCCGGCACATCAGCCATGAGCTGCGCGCCCAGTTGCAGCGCAACATCGTCCGCTCGCACGCCGCCGGCATGGGTCCGCGGGTGGAGCGCGAGGTCGTCCGGGCGCTGATGTTCCTGCGGCTCAAGACCGTCTGCTCGGGACACACCGGTGTGCGGCCCGAGGTCGCGCAGACCATGGCCGACGTGCTGAACGCCGGGATCACCCCCGTCGTGCACGAGTACGGCTCCCTCGGCTGCTCCGGCGACCTGGCCCCGCTGAGCCACTGCGCCCTCACCCTCATGGGGGAGGGGGACGCCGAGGGTCCCGACGGTGCCGTACGGCCCGCCGGCGAGCTGCTCGCCGAGCACGGGATCGCCCCCGTCGAGCTGCGCGAGAAGGAGGGCCTCGCCCTCCTCAACGGCACCGACGGCATGCTCGGCATGCTGGTCATGGCCCTCGCCGACCTGGACACCCTGTACAAGTCCGCCGACATCACCGCCGCCCTCAGCCTGGAGGCGCTGCTCGGCACGGACAAGGTGCTGGCCCCCGAACTGCATGCCATCCGGCCGCACCCCGGGCAGGGCGCCAGCGCCGCCAACATGCTCGCCGTGCTGGCGGGCTCGGAACTCACCGGGCACCACCAGGACGACGCCCCGCGGGTCCAGGACGCCTACTCGGTGCGCTGCGCCCCGCAGGTCGCCGGCGCCGGACGCGACACGGTCGCGCACGCCCGGCTGGTCGCGGAGCGGGAGCTGGCCTCCGCCGTCGACAATCCCGTCGTGCTGCCCGACGGCCGCGTGGAGTCCAACGGCAACTTCCACGGCGCCCCCGTGGCCTACGTGCTGGACTTCCTCGCCATCGCCGCCGCCGACCTCGGCTCCATCGCAGAGCGCCGCACCGACCGGCTGCTGGACAAGAACCGCAGCCACGGGCTGCCGCCGTTCCTCGCGGACGACGCCGGTGTCGACTCCGGGCTCATGATCGCCCAGTACACGCAGGCCGCGCTGGTCAGCGAGCTGAAGCGGCTCGCCGTACCGGCCTCCGCGGACTCCATCCCGTCCTCCGCCATGCAGGAGGACCACGTGTCCATGGGCTGGTCGGCCGCGCGCAAGCTGCGCACCGCCGTGGACAACCTCACCCGGGTCATCGCCATCGAGCTGTACGCGGCCACCCGCGCCGTCGAACTGCGCGAGGGCCTCACCCCGGCGCCCGCCTCGCGGGCCGTGATCACGGCCGTGCGCGCCGCGGGCGTGCAGGGCCCGGGCCCGGACCGGTTCCTGGCGCCCGACCTGGCCGCCGCCGACGCCTTCGTGCGCGGCGGGGAGCTGGTGGCCGCCGTGGAGCAGGTCACCGGCCCGCTGCGCTGACCGGAACCGGGGTCCCGGCCGCGACCGGGACCCCGTCACGCCCGGCACTCCGCCGAACCCGACGCCCCGTCACCCCGACGCCTCGTCACCCCGACGCGCGGGGCGCCTCTTTCACCGCGGCCACGGGCACGGCGTACGGCTTCCCGTGCGGCCCCGGCCCGCTCCGCCACGTCGGCCGCGGCGGGGGCGGCCGGGGAGTCCCCGTCGGGGACGATCAGAAACCGAGGCGTTCGCGGCGCACCGCGTACACGACGAACCCGGCGCCCACGGTGAGGAAGAGGCTGCCGCCGACGACGTACGGGGTGGTGTCGAGGCTTCCCGTGTCGGCCAGTTCGGCCTCCCGGGCGGCCTGGGCGGCCTGGTCCGAGGCGGCGGTGCCGGTGGCCGAGGCCTGGGTGAACCGGGTGACCTGGCCCGTCCCGGACAGGGCGGCCGTCTCTCTCGCCGGGGCGTCCTGCGAGGCGTTCGCGGACGGGACGAACCACAGCGCGCAGAGCAGGGTGGCCGCGGCGGTGGCGGTCAGCAGCGGACGGCGAGCGGATGACACGGAATATCGATCCCCTTGTGACGCTGGCGAATTGGCCGTGTGGGCAGATGTTAGTGAAAGTCGCGGGTCACGGGAAAGTCACGAGAGGTTTCGGCCGTACGCTCCCGCCATGAGCGCAGAAGAGACATCACGGTTTGTGCGGCTTCGGGTGGAGCTCGTGCTGGAAGTGCAGGACGACGACGAGGTGACCAAGACGGCGCTGAGCCGGCTCGCCGCGGACACCGGGCTGCCGGAGTCGGAGCGGGCGCACGCCGAGGCGGCTGTGACGGAGGACACCGCGGAGGCCCTCGCCTACCTCGTCGATCCGTTCGACCTGGTCAGTGAGGTGCCCGGGGTGGAACTCCAGCAGGCGTCCTGGTCCACCGAGCGGATCGACTACGACCCTGACTCGCCCGACTGGGACCTCGACGAGGATGATGTGGACGACGACGACGAGGAGGACGACGGCATCGGCTGAGCGTCCCGGGGCACCCACGACCCCGGGCGGCGACCGCCGTCCGGGGTTTCGCCGTCCCAGGGGGCGCACGGCCCAACTCCCGCCCCACACGCACCACGGCCCCCCACGCGCGGCCCGATTCCGCGAACGTGGGATGCCCCACAGATCCACATGCTGTGGAACGGGACGGACCGGCCGTAGCGTTGAAGGTTCGTGGCGGGGGACTCTCGGGGTTTTCGCGATTGGCAACGATGGAGAAGCTTGTGATGACGGACGGTAAGCGGCGCGGGCGTCTGATGACTGCGTCCGCCCTGCTCGGTGGTGTGCTGGTGCTCACGGGGTGCTCGGGCGGCGAGAAGGCCTCCGCGACCGGCGGCAGCGATGACGCCTCGCAGGCCCAGTCCGACGCGGCGGCGGCCAAGAAGTCGTCCGAGGCGCAGATCACGATCACGCCCAAGGACGGCTCCGCCAACGCGTCGATCAACAACTCCGCCGCCGTCACGGTGAGCAAGGGCTCGCTCACCGGCGTCACCATGACCACGCAGGACGGCAAGGCCGTCGACGGCAAGCTGTCCGCCGACGGCAAGAGCTGGAAGCCCACCACCCAGCTGGAGCGCTCGACCACCTACAAGGTCGCCGCGGAGGCCAAGGACTCCGAGGGCCTCATAGCCCACGAGAACGCCTCCTTCACCACGGTCTCCCCGGCCAACAGCTTCATCGGCACCTTCACCCCGGACAACGGCGCCACGGTCGGCGTGGGCATGCCCGTGTCGATCAACTTCGACAAGGCGATCGCCAACAAGGCCGCCGTGCAGAAGGGCATCACGGTCAGCACCACCAGCGGCCAGGAGGTCGCCTGCCACTGGTTCAACGCGAACCGCATGGACTGCCGTCCCCAGGACTACTGGAAGGCGGGCTCCGACGTCACCCTGAAGCTGGCGCTGGACGGTGTCGAGGGCGCCGACGGCGTCCTCGGCGTCCAGCAGAAGACGGTCACCTTCCACGTCGGCCGCAACCAGGTCTCGTACGTGGACGCGAAGTCCAAGCAGATGAAGATCACGCAGGACGGCAAGGTCGTCAGGACCATCCCGATCTCCGCCGGTTCGCCCGACAACAAGACGTACGAGGGCCAGATGGTGATCTCCGAGAAGTTCAAGGAGACCCGCATGAACGGCGCGACGGTCGGCTTCACCGACGACGACGGCAAGGGCGAGTACGACATCAAGGACGTGCCGCACGCCATGCGCCTGACCAGCTCCGGCACCTTCATCCACGGCAACTACTGGGGCGCCCCGTCCGTCTTCGGCAGCGCCAACACCAGCCACGGCTGCGTCGGCCTCCAGGACAAGAAGGGCGCCGGCGACCCGGACATGCCGGCCGCGTGGTTCTTCGACCACACGCTGATCGGTGACGTGGTGGTCGTCCAGAACACCGGCGACAAGACCGTCTCCCCGGACAACGGCCTCAACGGCTGGAACATGGACTGGGCGCAGTGGAAGGCCGGCTCGGCCGTCTGACGCCCGCTCGCACCCGACCCGATGCCGCCCCCGCCCGGGGCGGCATCGGCGTTCCCGGGGCCGGGCCCGACGCCCCGGAAACCCGCGGGACTTCGCGGTTTCGTCACGGTGTCCCCGCCGCGGCGTAACGGTTCCGGCCGCGCCCCCGCGCCGTCCCCTCCGCTCTTGAGCCCTCTGATCACCCCCCGGCATACTGCGGCACCCGGGGGCGTCGCGCATCCGTGCGAGTACACCCCTGGCCGGGTGAACGGGGAATTCACCCGGCATCTCGGCTCCAGGGGGAGACCTTGCACGGACGAGTGAGAAGAGCGGCCGCGGCCGGGACGGCGGCAGCCGCGGCGGTCGCCCTCGCGGCGGGCATGACCGGCCCGGCGTCGGCGCGGCCCGCGGCCGCCGCGGCGACCGCCTCCGCACGCGCCACCCAGCACCACGTCACCCTGATCACCGGGGACCGCGTCACCCTCGACGCCGAGGGCCGCGTCGTCGGCCTGGAGCGCGCCGAGGGGCGCGAGCGCATCGCCTTCCAGGTCCGCCGGGCCGCCGGGCACACGCTGGTGGTACCCGCCGACGCGGCCCGCCTGGTCGCCTCCGGCACGCTGGACCGGCGCCTGTTCGACGTCACCGAGCTGGACCGGGCCGCCGCCCGCAGGGCGCAGCGGAACGGTCCGAAGGTCATCGTCGGCTACCGCGGCACCGCCACGGCCGCGAGGGCCGGCGTGCGCGGGGCGGGCACCCTGCGCCACAGCCTGAGGACACTGGACGCGGACGCCGTACAGGTCCCGGCCGGGGACACCGGGCTGTGGCGGGCGGTCACCGACGGCGACCGGGCCGCCTCCGGCATCGCCCGCGTCTGGCTCGACGGCGTCCGCACGGCGAGCCTCGACACGTCCGTCCCGCAGATCGGCGCCCCCGTCGCGTGGCGGTCCGGCTACACCGGCAAGGGCGTGAAGGTCGCCGTCCTGGACACCGGCGTGGACACCGGCCACCCGGACCTCAGGACCCGGGTGGCCGCGTCCCGGAACTTCACCCCCGCCGCCGACGCCACCGACCACGTCGGCCACGGCACGCACGTCGCCTCCATCGTGGCCGGCACGGGCGCCGGGTCGGGCGGCCGGTACAAGGGGGTGGCCCCGGACGCCCGGCTCCTCAACGGCAAGGTCCTGGACGACGGCGGCTCCGGTGCGGATTCCGACATCATCGCCGGCATCGAGTGGGCCGTCTCCCGGGGCGCCTCCGTCGTCAACCTGAGCCTCGGCGGCTACGACAGCCCCGGGATCGACCCGCTGGAGGCCGAGATCAACCGGGTCTCCGCCGAGAAGGGCGTCCTGTTCGCGGTCGCCGCGGGCAACGAGGGCCCCCGGACGGTCAACTCACCGGGCAGCGCGGACGCCGCCCTCACCGTCGGCGCCGTCGACAAGAAGGACGTGCTCGCCTCCTTCTCCTCCACCGGCCCGCGGAGCGGTGACGGCGCCGTCAAGCCGGACGTCACCGCGCCCGGCGTGGACATCACCGCCGCCGCGGCCGAGGACGGCGAGCTCGGCGAGGAGGCCGGCGAGAAGCCCCCGGGCTACCTGACCCTCTCCGGCACCTCGATGGCCACCCCGCACGTCGCGGGCGCCGCGGCCATCCTGAAGCAGGCACACCCCGACTGGGGCCACGCCGAGCTGAAGGCCGCCCTCACCGGCTCCGCCAAGGGCGGCAGGTACACCCCGTTCGAGCAGGGCTCCGGCCGGATCCAGGTCGACAAGGCCGTCGGGCAGTCGGTCATCGCCGACCCGGTGTCGGTGGGCTTCGGTGTCCAGCGCTGGCCGCACACCGACGACACGCCGGTCACCCGGCGGCTGGCCTATCGCAACCTGGGCGACCAGGACGTCACCCTCACCCTCACCAGCACCGCCACCGGCCCCGAGGGCGCCGCGGCCCCGGCCGGATTCTTCACGCTCGGCGCGACGAAGGTGACCGTCCCGGCACACGGCAGGGCCGCGGTCGACCTCACCGCCGACACCAGGCTGGGCGGCACCGTCGACGGCGCCTACTCCGCGTACGTCACGGCGACGGGCGGCGGCCAGACGGTCCGTGCGACCGCCGCGGTGCAGCGCGAGGCGGAGTCGTACGACGTCACGCTGAAGTTCATCGGCCGCGACGGCAGGCCGGCCCCCTACTACGACGCCGGCCTCACCGGCGCGACCGGCCTGGCCGAGGACGTCTCGTTCAACCCGTACGACAAGTCCGGCACGGTGAAGGTGCGCGCGCCCAGGGGCACGTACATCCTCAACGCCTCCGTCTCCCGTGACCCGCGCGACGCCGGCAAGGGCGTCGACTGGATCGCGCAGCCGAGGCTGACCGTCACCGGGAAGCAGACCGTCACCGTCGACGCGCGCAGGACCAGGCCGGTCGCCGTCACCGTCCCGGCGCCGGGCGCGACCGCGCGGGTCGCCTCGCCCGGCTTCGAGGTCGAGATCGGCGACGGCCGGTACGCCTACGCCCTGTTCCTCACCGGCTACCGGAACTTCCGCACCGCCCACCTGGGCCCGCGCCCGCCCGCCGGAACGCTGCGGCAGCAGTGGGACGGCCACTGGACCAAGGGCGCGAACGAGCAGTACGACGTCACCTCCGGCGGCCCGGTCAGCCGGCTCGCCACCGGCTACACCAGGCACTACAAGGCGGGCGACCTGGCCACGGTGAGGATCCGCATGGGCGCGGCGGCCCGCGGCAAGAAGGGCACCGTCGACGCGTTCGGCTGGCTGCCCGGCAGCTCCGGCGCCGCCGCCCTCGGCTTCCCGCAGCGCCTGCCCGGCACCCGCACCCTGCACCTGTCCGCCCGCGGTGGCGTGCGCTGGGACCTCCGGTTCACCCAGGAAGGCAGGACCGGCCGGGACGGCTTCCCGGACACCGACGCCGACTACGCGCTCGGCGAGTCCGCCTTCAAGGCCGGCCGGACCTACACCAGGACGGTCAACACCGCGGTGTTCGGCCCGCGCCTGGGCGAGGACACCGGCCTGTTCCGCGCCGGCGACGAGATCTACGGCGTGCTGCCGCTGGTCGCCGACTCCGCCGGGCACCGCGGGACCTCGTCCTTCGCCTCGGTGCGGACCACCCTGTACCGCAACGGCGCCAAGGTCGGCTCCGGCGACGACCCGCTGTCCGGCACCGAGACGTTCCGGGTCCCGGCCGGTGACGCGGCCTACCGGCTGACCACCTCGGTCAGGCGGTCCGCGAAGGTCTCCGAGGCGTCGACCCGCGTCGACGCGGCCTGGACGTTCCGCTCCGGGCGGCCGGCGGGCGGCCTCGCGCGGCTGCCGGCCTCCACCGTGCGCTTCGGCGCCACGACCGGCCTGGACAGCCGGGTCCCGGCCGGCCGCACGGCCACCTTCCCGGTCACCGTGGAGGGCGCCGCCGCGGGCCGCAACCTGAAGACCCTCGCCGTCTACGTCTCCTACGACGGCCGCACCTTCAGGAAGGCCGCCGTCCGGGCCGGGAAGATCACCGTGCGGAACCCGGCGCGCGGGAGGGCCGTGTCGTTCCGCGCCAGGATCACCGACAGGAAGGGCAACACGTCGGAGATCACCGTCCACAACGCCTACTTCGGCAGGTAGGCCGCGGCACTCACCGCTGAGGGGCGCACCGGGGGCACGGCCTCCGGTGCGCCCCTCAGCGCGCCGCCGCGCGGGTGGCGTCCGTGCCCCAGCTCGTCAGCAGGCGCAGGGACTCCGCAGAGGAGGAGCCCGCTTCCGCGTGGTAGGTGACCAGCGACTGGTCCGAGCCGTCCGTCAGCCGGAAGCTCTCGAAGTGCAGGGCCAGCTCACCGACCAGCGGGTGCCGCATCCGCTTGACCCCGTGGCTCTTCTCCTTGACGTCGTGCGTGGCCCACAGCCGCCGGAACTCCTCGCTCTTCACCGACAACTCGCCCACCAGGGCCGACAGGCGCGCGTCGTCCGGATCGCAGCCCGCGTCCATGCGCAGGGCGCACACGATGTCGATCGCCTTCTGCTCCCAGTCGACGAACAGCTCCCGGTAGTCCGGGCGCAGGAAGGTCAGCCGCGCCCAGTTCCGCTCGGCGGGCGGCAGCTCGGCCCAGTCGCCGAAGAGGGCCGCCGCCGTCCGGTTCCAGGCGAGGATCTCCGAGCGCCGGCCCACGATGTACGCCGGCACGCCGTCCAGGGACGCCAGCAGCTGCCGCAGCGCCGGGCGCACCTGCTGCTGCCGTGCCGCCGGCTTCTTCTTGTGCGCCTTCGGCTTGGCCAGGTGCGTGAGGTGCGCGTGCTCGGCGTCCGTCAGCCGCAGGGCCCGGGCGATCGAGTCCAGCACCTCCGCGGACACGTTGCGGCCGTTGCCCTGTTCGAGCCGGGTGTAGTACGCGACCGACACCCCGGCGAGCTGCGCCAGCTCCTCGCGGCGCAGCCCCGGTACCCGGCGGTGCCGGCCGAAGGCGGCCAGCCCGACGTCCTCCGGCTGCAGCCGGGCCCGCCGGCTGCGCAGGAACTCGCTCAGCTCCGCCCGCCGGTCCAGGGGCCGGCCGGTGGCGGCCGCGTCCGGTTGCTCGTCCCTGCTGTCCATACGTCCAGTATCCCGGGTCGTACGCACGGCAGCCTGACCTCGCTGGTGGTAGGCACAGCGGTCGTACGCAAAACCGTGGACTGGGTGGATGGCACCGACCCGAGGCAGGCTGGACGCGTACCCGGCGGGAAGGCAGCCGGGCACGACCCCCCTCGCTAGGAGAATCCCGGCATGACCACTGTTGCTGCTTACGCCGCGCCCGCACCGAAGGCCCCGCTGGAGCGGACCACCATCGAGCGGCGCGCGGTCGGCGAGTCCGACGTCCTGATCGATATCAAGTTCGCCGGTATCTGCCACTCCGACATCCACCAGGTCCAGGACGGCTGGCGTCCGGGCACCTTCCCCATGGTCCCGGGCCACGAGATAGCGGGTGTGGTGGCCGAGGTCGGCTCCGGTGTGACGAAGTACGCGGTCGGCGACCGGGTGGGCGTCGGCTGCATGGTCGACTCCTGCCGCGAGTGCGACAACTGCCGGGCCGGACTGGAGCAGTACTGCCTCGGCGGCGGTCCGACCTGGACCTACAACGACACCGGCAAGGACGGTGAGCCCACCTACGGCGGCTACTCCGAGAAGGTCGTCGTCGACGAGAACTACGTCGTCCGCATCCCCGAGGGGCTGTCACTGGACGTGGCCGCGCCGCTGCTGTGCGCGGGCGTCACCACGTACTCGCCGCTGAAGCACTGGAACGCCGGCCCGGGCAAGCGGGTCGCCGTCGTCGGCCTGGGCGGCCTCGGCCACATGGGCGTCAAGATCGCGCACGCGCTGGGCGCCGAGGTCACGGTGCTCTCCCAGTCCCTGCGCAAGAAGGACGACGGGCTCCGGCTGGGTGCCGACCACTACCACGCCACCGGCGACCCGGAGACCTTCGAGAAGCTGAAGGGCACGTTCGACATCATCCTGAACACCGTCTCGGCGCCGCTCGACTTCTCCGCGTACGTGGGCCTGCTGCGCACCGACGGGACCATGGTGAACGTGGGGCTGCCCGAGGAGCCGGTGCAGCTCGTGCTCCAGTCGATGTTCGGCCACCGCCGCAGCATGAGCAGCTCGGGCATCGGCGGCATCGCCGAGACCCAGGAGATGCTGGACTTCTGCGCCGAGCACGGCCTGGGCGCGGAGATCGAGCTGATCCGCGCCGACCAGATCAACGAGGCGTACGAGCGGGTGCAGGCCAGCGACGTCCGCTACCGCTTCGTGATCGACACCGCCACCATCTGAGCGGGGCCCGGGCGGGCTCGGCGCGCGCCCGGCCCGCGCGCCCCTCGCGGGGCCGCGGGTCAGGGCACGGGCCAGCCCTCCCCGGCACCGTAGGACCGCACGAGCACGCCCGCGTCGCCCCCGGCGGCCGGGCGCACGACGTGGGCCCGCCCGGCACCGGCCACCCGGGCCTCGCCGCCGCCCACCGCGACCAGGGTGTTCTCGTCCACGGCGACCCCGTACGGCACCGCGCCCCGAGCGACCGCCGTGACCAGCCGGGCCAGCGTCCCCCACTGGGCTGCGTGCACGTCCACCGCGAACGGCACCAGCCCGAGCCCCGCCCGCACCTCGATCTCCGCCAGGTCCTCCCCGGTCTCCTCCGGGCACACCGGGACCCCGTCCGCCAGCCAGCCGCCGACCACGGCCCGCCGCGCGGCGACGGCGGCACCGGCGGAGAATCCCGCGTACGGCACACCGCGCCCGGCCAGCAGCGCGGGCAGCCGCTCCAGGCAGCCCGCGAGCGCCTCCTGGTACGCGGGCGTGAGTCCGCCGCACACCAGCAGCCCGTCGATGCCCTCCAGCGCGGCCCCGGGCTCGAACCGCCCGCCGAGCGGCACCAGCAGCGGCACCGGCACGCACGGCGAACCCACTCTGCCCAGCGCCGTCGCGTACCGCTCGAACTGCGCCGCGCCGTCCCCCTCGTCGACGACCAGGCACCCGATCCGCCGCTCCCCGCGCACCTCGCGCAGGAACGGCTCGTACACCTCGGCGCGGTCCCAGCCACCGCCGATCAGGAACGTACGACCCCCCATGACCTCCCCCTCGATCTCCTCCGTGTGCGGCCGCAATCTACGGGGCGGGCCCCGGCGCCGTCGCACCAATAACCGCCGTCCCCACCGGACCGGCACCCGGCCGGAAACGGACGGCCCCACGCCGCCGGGGCGGGAGAACCGCCGCGGGGACGGGTTGGGGCGGTCGCCGGGGACTGCCCGGCCGCCGGAAGCCGCCGGGGTGGTTGCGGCCGCCGGGAGTCCCGCGCCGTCCGCGAGGGCCGCCGGGTCAGCCGGGTGGCCGGATCAGCCGGGCAGGGTGGCTGGGCTGCCGCCGTTCGCCTCGTACCCGGCCACCGCCAGCGCGCGGTGCAGGGCGAAGGCGGCCGCCGGATCGGCGGACAGGGTCCACGGCACCGCGCCGACGTGCCCGTCGATGTGCACCAGCTGGTCCATGGCCTCGGCCCAGCGCTCGGCACGGACCAGGAAGAAGGTCAGCAGGTGCCGGACGTGCGGCGCCGTGGGATCGGCCGGGTCCGCCACGTGCACCGCGTGCAGCGCGCCGTGCATCGCCCGGGTGACGACCTCGCTCCGGTAGAAGCCCGCGACCAGGTTCACCTCCGGGAGGTGCTCGAACACCGCGAACAGCGGCAGCGCGGCGAGCAGGGAGCCCCGCGGGGCGCGGGTCGCGGCGGCCTCGGCGAACGCGTACGCCTGCTCGCGCGAACCGTGCCACTTCTCGCACCAGTAGTGCAGCGCGGCCAGGTGCGCGCCCATGTGGTGCGGGGCGCGGTCGAGGATTTTCAGCCACAGCTGCTCGAACTCCGCCTGCGAGTAGGCCAGTCCGCGGGCGATGGACAGTTCTATGACGTACGGCACCGGATCGCCGGGAGCCAGCAGGGCGGCCTGCCCGCACGCCGTCCGGGCCTCCTCCATGATGATCCGGAAGTCGTCCGTGCCCGGGGTCGCCGTCCGCCAGGCCTGCTGCACCAGGAACTCGGCGTGGACGGCGGCGCCGCCCGCGTCCTTGGGCTGCTCGGCCCGCCACACCCGCAGCCACTGGCCGCCCGGCGTCTCGTGCACCCCGCCGGGCCGCTGCTGCAGCTCCAGCGCGGCGGCGCCGGCGAAGGCCTGTACCCGCTGCCAGCGCAGCTCGCCGTCGGCCCCGGTGCCGGCCAGCAACTGGGCACCGGCCCGGTAGTCCCCGGTGCGCTGGACCAGTTCCAGGACGTCCAGCAGGTCCTCGTCCGGGCCCGGCAGGCGCACGTCCAGCTCCTCCTGGCGCACGAAGCCGTAGGCCGCCGGGTCGGCCGCGTCGGGGTGTCCCGGGGGAACCTGCTCGATCCGCCCGCGGCCGCGCCGCAGGACGGGGAGCAGGACGAGGCTCAGCATGAGCAGCGCCATCAGCAGCCAGAGAATCGCCATGCGTCAAGCGAACCAGACACCGTCGCCACTTGGCGAACCCCTCCGCCGACCTGTGGACAACTTCGGCCGAGGTCATGACAAAAAGGCCGAATCGGGTGATGACAGGAACGTGACGAAATTGCTCAACATGACGAGCGGCCCTCCGTGGACGCCACCGGGCCGCCGGGCGCACTACGCTCGGTTCACATGAGCGACAGGCATATCAGCGAACACTTCGAGACCCTCGCGATCCACGCGGGCAACACCGCGGATCCTCTCACCGGTGCGGTCGTCCCGCCGATCTACCAGGTCTCGACCTACAAGCAGGACGGCGTCGGCGGACTGCGCGGCGGCTACGAGTACAGCCGCAGCGCCAACCCCACCCGTACCGCCCTGGAGGAGAACCTCGCCGCGCTGGAGGGCGGCCGGCGCGGTCTCGCCTTCGCCTCCGGACTGGCGGCCGAGGACACCCTGTTGCGTACGCTGCTCGCCCCCGGCGACCACGTGGTGATCCCGAACGACGCCTACGGCGGCACCTTCCGGCTCTTCTCCAAGGTCGCCACCCGCTGGGGAGTGGAGTGGTCGGTCGCCGACACCAGCGACCCGGCCGCCGTCCGCGCCGCGATCACCCCGAAGACCAAGGCCGTCTGGGTGGAGACCCCCTCCAACCCGCTGCTCGGCATCACCGACATCGCCGCCGTCGCCCAGGTGGCCCACGACGCGGGCGCCCGGCTCGTCGTCGACAACACCTTCGCCACGCCCTACCTCCAGCAGCCGCTGTCGCTCGGCGCGGACGTCGTCGTCCACTCCCTGACCAAGTACATGGGCGGCCACTCGGACGTGGTCGGCGGCGCGCTGATCGTCAGCGACCAGGCCCTCGGCGAGGAGCTGGCCTACCACCAGAACGCGATGGGCGGCGTGGCCGGTCCCTTCGACTCCTGGCTGGTGCTGCGCGGCACCAAGACCCTCGCGGTCCGCATGGACCGGCACAGCGAGAACGCCACGAGGATCGCCGAGATGCTGGCCCGGCACCCGCGCGTGACCGGCGTCTGCTACCCGGGGCTGCCCGAGCACCCCGGCCACGACGTCGCCGTCAAGCAGATGAAGGCGTTCGGCGGCATGGTGTCGTTCCGGGTCGAGGGCGGCGAGCAGGCCGCGATCGAGGTGTGCAACCGCGCCCGGATCTTCACCCTCGGCGAGTCCCTCGGCGGCGTCGAGTCCCTCATCGAGCACCCCGGCCGGATGACGCACGCCTCCACGGCCGGCTCCCTGCTGGAGGTCCCGGCCGACCTGGTGCGCCTGTCGGTCGGCATCGAGAACGCCGACGACCTGCTGGAGGACCTCAAGCAGGCCCTCGGCTAGCCGCGGGCACGGGTCACCAGCCGGTGACCGGCGGAGTCGTCTGCGCGGGCGGCTCCGCCCACGGCCGGGCGTCGGCCGCCCACACGGCGAACGCGACGAGCACCGCGCACGCCAGCAGCCACAGCAGCCGGCGGGCGAGCCGCCGTTGCCGCAGCAGCCGGTCCCCGCGCCGCGCCGCGTCGGCACCCAGCTCGGGCGGCACGGGCGCCGCGGCCCGCTCCATGATCCGCCGCACGGCGTCCTCCCGCTCGCGCCGGTTCACCCCCGCCTCCCCGGCCGGCCCCGCGCGGGGCCGCCCGGCGGGAGCGAACGGGGAGGCAGGGCGCGCCCGGCGCCCCCTCGCGCGCGGGAGCCGTCCGCATCCGGGATCGCCTCCGGCAGCGCCCGCAGGCCGGCGTCGCCTCGCGCGCGGTAGCCGCCTCCCGGGCGGGAGCGGCCGCATCTCATGAGGAGCCCCTCCTGCCGCCCACCGGACGCGGCGGCACCGGCCGGGCGGGGTGCAGCACCGTCGCCGTCGCCCGGTCGCAGAGCGTGTGGACGCGTTCCACGGGCAGCCCGAGCAGGGCCGCCGCCTGCTCCTCGGCCACCCCCTCGTACAGCCGCAGGACGAGGACCAGCCGCTCCCGCGGCGTGAGCGCGGCGAGCGGGCCGGCCGGGTCCGGCCGGACCCGGCCGCGGGCGTCGTAGCGGTGCCAGCCGTTGCGCGCGAAGCGCGTGGCGAGGTACTGGCGGGCGCGGTCGTACGGGTCCTCGCCGCGCAGCCGGTCCCAGCGGGCGTAGGTGTGGGCGAGCGCGAGCGTCAGCAGGCGCCGCGCGCGCGGGTTGGCGTCCGGCGCCTCCGCGGTGAGCAGCGTCGCCGCGTGCAGCAGGCGCCCCGCCGCCCCCGCGACGAACGCCTCGAACTCCCGGGCCCTGCGGGCACCGGGGACCGGCTGCCGCTCACGCACCGCGCCTCCCCCCGAGCGGGTCCGACCGGACCCGGTCTCATATGAGGACAGCGGCGGCCCGGGGTCAAGACTCCGGGCCCCTCCGGTGCACTCCGGCGCTCAGGAAGCCGGCGGCTGCTCCGCCGGCACCCCGCCCTGCACCGTCATCCGCGCGGAGAGCGCGTGGTTGAAGCGGGTGAGCAGCCCGCAGAACTGCTCGCGCTCCTCCGGCGCCCAGTCCTGCGTCAGCTCGGCCATGAGCCGGCGCCTGGACGAACGCACCTCCTCCAGCCGGGCCGAACCGCGCGGCGACAACTGGAGCACCACCGCCCGCCCGTCCTCCGGATGCGAGGTCCGCTTCACGAGCCCGGTGTCCACCAGGGGCGCCACCTGCCGGGTCACCGTGGAGGAGTCGATGCCCATGCTCGCGGCGAGTGCCTTGACGCCCATCGGGCCCTCGTTGTCGAGGCGGTTGAGCAGCAGGTACGCGGCACGGTCCATGGAGTTGCGCACCTGGCCGACGCCGCCGAGCCGTGTCTGTTCGGCCCGGCGGGCGAACACCGCAACCTCGTGCTGGAGGGTGTCGAGAAGACCGGTATCACCGGCGGTCGTCATGTCCATCGACATTTCAGGTGTTGTGGGCATGGCCGGAGGCTCGCTTCATGAAGGGCTGCTGGGTTGGTGGACAGGGTACGCGGCCCGGCGCCGGACCGTACCGGCGCTGCGCAAACCGGTCTCGCTGCGTGGGCACCCCCGTCGTGCGCGAACGTGAACTGCGATGCTGGAGAGATGAGCTACCGCACGGCCGATTCGCTGCGTTCCGTCACCCTCGACGACGTGCGCGGCGCCCAGAAGATGCTCTCGGGCGTCGCACGGGTGACGGCGATGGAAGGCAGCCGGTACCTGTCCCGGCTGGTCGGCGCACCGGTGCACCTGAAGTGCGAGAACCTCCAGCGCACCGGCTCGTTCAAGCTGCGCGGCGCCTACGTGCGGATCGCCGGGCTGCTGCCGGAGGAGCGGGCGGCCGGCGTGGTGGCCGCGAGCGCCGGCAACCACGCGCAGGGCGTGGCGCTGGCCTCCTCGCTGCTCGGCGTGCACGCGACGGTGTTCATGCCGAAGGGCGCCCCGCTGCCGAAGATCAGCGCGACCCGCGAGTACGGCGCCGAGGTGCGCCTGCACGGCCAGGTGGTCGACGAGACGCTGGCCGCCGCCCAGGAGTACGCGGCCGCGACCGGTGCCGTGTTCATCCACCCCTTCGACCACCCGGACGTGATCGCGGGTCAGGGCACGGTCGGCCTGGAGATCCTGGAGCAGAGCCCGCGGGTGCGCACGATCGTCGTCGGCATGGGCGGCGGCGGGCTCGCGGCCGGCATCGCCGTCGCGGTGAAGGAACTCCGGCCGGACGTCCGGATCGTGGGCGTGCAGGCGGAGGGCGCGGCCTGCTACCCGCCCTCCCTCGCCGCCGGCCGGCCGGTCTCCCTGGAGCACCCCGCGACGATGGCCGACGGCATCAAGGTGGGCCGGCCGGGCGAGGTGCCGTTCGGGATCGTCGGCGAGCTGGTCGACGAGGTGCGCACGGTCAGCGAGGACCACCTCTCGGCGGCGCTGCTGCTCTGCCTGGAGCGGGCCAAGCTGGTGGTGGAGCCGGCCGGGGCCAGCCCCGTCGCCGCGCTGCTGACCGCGCCGGACGCCTTCGAGGGGCCGGTCGTCGCGGTGCTCTCCGGCGGCAACGTCGACCCGGTGCTGATGCAGCGCGTGCTGCGGCACGGCATGGCCGCCCAGGGCCGCTACCTCGCCGTACGACTGCGGCTGACCGACCGGCCGGGCGCGCTCGCCACGCTGCTCGGGGTGCTGTCCGCGGCCGACGCCAACGTCCTGGACATCAGCCACGTGCGCACCGACCCCCGGCTCGGTCTCACCGAGGCCGAGGTGGAGCTGCACCTGGAGACGGAGGGCCCGGCGCACCGCGTCGAGGTCGGCCGGGCCCTGCGGGACGCCGGCTACACGGTCATCGACTGACGCCGGGCAACCCGCACCACCCGGACGGGTGAAAAGCATTGAGAAACGCGATACATCGCGTTACGGTCCTGGTGTGACGGCCGCCCGGCCCGGCGGGAGGACGGCGGTCGCGCACCGTGGAACGAGAACGAGAACGAGAACGAGCCCGTGCGGGGGACGGGCCCGGGCAGGCGCCCGCATCCGTCCCCCGCGCGGTCATCCCGCATCCGAGTCCCCGACGACGTGGAGACGGACATGCCTGGGGCCATCCATGCCGAAGGCCTGGTGAAGACCTTCGGAGACGTAAAAGCACTGGACGGCGTCGACCTCGACGTGCCCGAGGGCACCGTCCTCGGCCTGCTCGGGCCGAACGGCGCCGGCAAGACGACCGCCGTCCGCTGCCTGACCACCCTGCTGCGCCCCGACCGCGGCAAGGCGGTCGTCGCGGGCGTGGACGTGCTGCGCCACCCCGACGCCGTACGCCGCCTGATCGGCCTGTCCGGCCAGTTCGCGGCGGTCGACGAATACCTGACCGGCCGGGAGAACCTGCGGATGGTCGGGCAGCTCTACCAGATGCGGGGGAAGGCGGCCAAGGCGCGCGCCGCGGAGCTGCTGGAGCAGTTCCACCTCACGGACGCCGCGGACCGCCCCGCCAAGACCTACTCCGGAGGCATGCGCCGCCGGCTGGACCTGGCCGCGGCCCTCGTGGTCTCGCCGCCGGTGATGTTCATGGACGAGCCCACGACCGGCCTCGACCCGCGCAACCGCCAGCAGCTGTGGGAGGTCATCAAACAGCTCGTCTCCGCCGGTACGACGCTGCTGCTCACCACGCAGTACCTGGAGGAGGCCGACCACCTGGCCCACGAGATCGCGGTCGTCGACCACGGCAGGGTCATCGCCGAGGGCACCTCCGACCAGCTCAAGGCCCGCACCGGCGGCGAGCGAGTGGAGATCGTGGTGCACGAGCGGGACCGCCTCCCCGAAGCCGCGCGGGTGCTGCGCGGCTTCGGCAAGGGCGAGACCACGGTCGAGGAGCACACCCGCATGCTCACGGTGCCCGTCACCGGCGGCGCCAAGCTGCTCGCGGAGATCATCCGCGAACTGGACGCGCGCGGGGTCGAGATGGACGACATCGGACTGCGCCGTCCCACGCTCGACGACGTCTTCCTGTCCCTGACCGGACACGCGGCCGAGACCGCCGACGGGGACGGGCACAACGGCGAGGAGGCCGGCCGATGAGCGCGGTACCCGGCCCCGCGCCCGCCGCGGCCCCCGGCAGCGCCCTCGGCCGGTCCGTACGCGACTCGCTGATCGTCGCCAGGCGCAACCTGATCCGCATGTCCCGCATACCCGAGGTGATGATCTTCGGGCTGATCCAGCCGATCATGTTCGTGGTGCTGTTCACCTACGTGTTCGGCGGTTCGATGAAGATCGGCGCCAGCACCAGCGCACTGGACTACAAGAACTTCCTGATGGCAGGCATCTTCGCGCAGACCGTCACCTTCGCCACGGCCGGCGCCGGCGCGGGCATTGCCGACGACATGCACAAGGGCCTCATCGACCGCTTCCGCTCGCTGCCCATGGCGCGCGGCGCGGTGCTGACCGGCCGCACCCTCGCCGACCTGGTGCAGACGGCGCTCACCCTGCTGGTCCTCGCCGTGGTCGCGCTGCTGGTCGGCTGGCGGGCCGGTTCCGACGGCGACACCGACGCCGGCAGGATCCTCGCCGCCTTCGGCCTGCTGCTCCTGCTCGGCTACGCGTTCACCTGGATCGGCGCGCTGATCGGCCTCGTCGTGCGCACCCCGGAGGCGGCCACCTCCGGCGGACTGGTCTGGCTCTTCCCGGTGACCTTCCTCTCCAACGCGTTCGTGGACACCGGCAACATGACGCCGTGGCTGCGGCACGTCGCCGAATGGAACCCGTTCAGCGCCACCGTCCAGGCGGCCCGCGTACTGCTCGCCAACCCCGGGCGGTCCGGCTCGGACGCCTGGCCGATGCAGCACCCGGTCTGGGCCTCGCTGATCTACTCGGTCCTGATCATCGTGGTCTTCCGGACCCTCGCGGTGCGCAGGTACCGCTCGGCGACCGCCTGACCCGGGACCCGGGGCCCGCCGGCCCGGCGCGGGCGCACCCCGCCCACGACGAAGCCCCCGGCGGGCCCTGAGGGCCCGCCGGGGGCGGGAGGCGGAGGCGGGGAAGGTCAGCCGGAGTAGGGCTCGGCCTTCAGGATCCGCACGGAGGCCTTCTTGCCGTTCGGCAGCTCGTACTCCGCGTCCTCGCCGACCTTGTGGCCGATGACGCCGGTGCCCAGCGGGGACTGCGGCGAGTAGGTCTCGATGTCGGAGCTGGCGTACTCACGGGAGGCCAGCAGGAAGTCCAGGGTGTCGTCCTCGTCGCCGTCGAAGGCGATCGTGACGACCATGCCCGGCGCGACGACGCCGTCCGCGGCCGGTGCCTCGCCGACCTTGGCGTTCTCGAGGAGCTGGGTCAGCTGGCGCACACGGAGCTCCTGCTTGCCCTGCTCCTCCTTGGCCGCGTGGTACCCGCCGTTCTCGCGCAGGTCGCCCTCCTCGCGCGCGGCCGCGATCTTGGCGGCGATCTCCGTGCGCGCAGGACCAGTAAGGTACGCAAGCTCGTCCTTGAGCTTGTTGTACGCCTCCTGGGTCAGCCAGGTGACGTTCTCGCTGGTCTGGGTCACAGGGTGCTCCTCGTCGGTACTGGGAATACAAAGCATCGCCCTACCTCGAAGAATGTTCCCTCTTGGATGGGCGAAACCACGAGCCTAACAATTCGCGGGCGGAAGGGGGAGGACATAAGCCCACAGATTCACGTCAACGCAGGTCGGGCCCTCGACATTCCGGACAGCGCCGGGGAGTGTCCGCCGGTCCTCAGCCGGTGTGGCAGCCCAGCAGCTCCGCCGTCGTGCCCTGCGCCGTGGTACGGAGCGTGACGACCTTGTCGATCCGCGTGGCCGGGCCGGAGAAGCGGAAGTCCGCCCGGCCGACCTCGGCGCCGTCGGCCGACTGGGACCGCAGGGTGCAGTAGCCGGAGGCGCCGGCGTCCTTGTGCACCTCCAGGTGCACCTTGACCGCGTCGTCGGCCGCGTCGAAGGTGATGACCTGCGCGCTGATCTCGCTCCGGACGACGTAGTGGTAGGCGAAGAATCCGATCAGTGCGAGCAGGACGATGCCCAGCACCGAGCCGGCGATCTTGAGCTTGCGGTCGGCGCGCTCGTCCGAGAGGCGGCCGTAGCGGCCCTCGGGCAGCCGCGTGCTCGCGGTACTCATGATCGTCCTCTCCGCGGAATTATTCGCCCCCTGATTGGGTCACTATAGAAGCCTTCGTCCGCCGCCCGACCGTCACCCCTCAACGACGTCCCGCCGGGACGGCATCATTGAATGCCCCGCGAACCAGGGGCGCCGACTTACCGAGGATTGAGTCTTGACTGACCAGTTGCGACTGATGGCCGTACACGCGCACCCCGACGACGAGTCGAGCAAGGGCGCGGCCACCATGGCGAAGTACGTGTCCGAGGGGGTGGACGTGCTGGTGGTGACCTGCACCGGAGGCGAGCGCGGGTCCATCCTCAACCCCAAGCTCCAGGGTGACGCCTACATCGAGGAGCACATCCACGAGGTGCGCAAGAAGGAGATGGACGAGGCCCGCGAGATCCTCGGGGTCAAGCAGGACTGGCTCGGCTTCGTCGACTCCGGCCTGCCGGAGGGCGACCCGCTGCCGCCGCTGCCCGAGGGCTGCTTCGCCCTGGAGGACGTCGACAAGGCGGCCGGCGAGCTGGTGCGCAGGATTCGTTCCTTCCGCCCGCAGGTGATCACCACCTACGACGAGAACGGCGGCTACCCGCACCCCGACCACATCATGACCCACAAGATCACCATGGTGGCGTTCGAGGGCGCGGCGGACACCGAGAAGTACCCGGAGGCCGAGTTCGGCCCCGCCTTCCGGCCGCAGAAGCTCTACTACAACCAGGGCTTCAACCGTCCCCGCACCGAGGCGCTGCACCAGGCGATGCTCGACCGGGGCCTGGAGTCCCCGTACGGGGACTGGCTCAAGCGCTGGGACGAGACGGATCGGTCGGAGCGCACGCTGACCACGCACGTTCCGTGCGCGGACTTCTTCGAGATCCGGGACAAGGCGCTGATCGCCCACGCCACGCAGATCGACCCCGACGGGGGCTGGTTCAGGGTGCCGCTGGAGCTCCAGAAGGCGGTCTGGCCCACCGAGGAGTACGAGCTGGCGAAGTCCCTCGTCGACACCGCCATCCCCGAGGACGACCTCTTCGCGGGCATCCGGGACAATGCCTGACATGAGTGCAAGCGTGAGCCTGGCAGTGACGCATCTCGTCCCCCTCGCCAAGGAGGTCGACCAGAACAAGGTCACCCCCGGTGTCCTCGGCTTCATCGTCTTCGCGGTGATGGCCCTGGCCGTGTGGGGCCTGATGAAGTCGATGAGCAAGCACATGCAGAAGGTCGACTTCAAGGAGTCCCCGGACGCCGAGGGCGAGCGGGCCGGCAAGCAGGCCGGCCCGACGGCACAGCGCGGCTGACCCCGGGGCTCACCGCCCCGCCGGTACCGCCACCCCCATGATCTCCCGGGCGTGGCGGTCCGGAGTCATGCGCAGCCGCCAGCCCTGCCAGCCGTCCTCCAGCCGGACGCCCCGCTCCAGCAGCAGGGCCAACGCCGAGGCGCAGTCGTCCAGCCTCTCGTCCCGCAGCGGATGCGTGGCGCGGGCCAGCCGGGCCAGCTCCTCCTGCGCGACCGCCGTGCCCACCTCCACCCCGCCGGGGGCCGCGTACGGCAGCAGGGTGCAGCGCAGGAAGCGCGCCCAGTCCTCGCCGCGCCGGTCGCCGTAGGACGTGAACAGGGTGAGCGCCTCGTCGCACAGCGCCAGCGCCTGCTGGGTGCGGGCATTGCCCGCGTCGACGACGGCCAGCTCCAGGCAGGTCCACGCCTCGCCGTGGGCGACGCCGATGCGCTGGAAGTCGGCGCGCGCGTCCACCAGCAACTGGCGCGCGAACCCGGAGTTGCGCAGCGAGCCGGTCTGCGCGGCCCGCTGGTCCCGGGTCACCCGCGCCGAGTGGTGCCGGGCGCAGGCCAGGCCGTACACGTCCCGCATGCGGGAGAACATCGTCCGCGACCGCTCCAGGTCGCGCACCGCCCGGTCCAGCTCCCCGGTCTCCTCCAGCGCCTGCCCCAGGTAGTACAGCGTCCACGCCTCACCGCGCGCGTCCTCGTTGTCCCGGTGCCGGGCGACCGCCCCGCGCAGGCCGTCCACGGCGGCGGCCGGGTCGCCGGCCACCAGCCGGGCCCGGGCCAGCTGGGTCAGCGCCCACGCCTCACCGCGGGCGTCGCGCGTGCGCCCGTACCGCTCCAGGGCGGTCCGCAGCTCCGTCTCCGCACGCGGTACGTCCCCGAGCCGCAGCGCCACCTGGCCGAGCTGGAAGTGGGCCCACGCCTCACCGTGCACCGAGCCGCCCTCGCGGTGCAGGACCAGGGAGCGGTCGAGCAGGTCCTGCGCCTCCGCCGGCCGGGCCCGGTCCCGCTGGACCGCCGCGAGTGCGTGCATCGTCCACGCCCGGTCCGTCGCCAGCTCCGGCGCCGCCTGGAGGTCCAGCGCCTCCTGGAGCCGGGCCGCCGCCTCCGTCAGGGCGCCCTGGTGGTGCAGCGTGATCCCGAGCGAGCACAGCGCGCGGGCCGCCCCCGCGTCGTGGTGGGCCTCCCGGTACAGGTCCACGACCGAGGTGAGCGTGGTGCGCGCCTTGTCCAGCTCGCCGAGCTGCCGGGCCGCGATGCCGGTGCGCCACTGCACCGAGCGCACCAGCAGCCCCTGGTCCACCGACTGCGCCAGCTCGTTGATCTCGCCGAGCCGGTACAGGTCGCCGCGCAGCAGGCAGTAGTCGCACAGCGCGCCGAGCAGGTTCAGCACCGGTGCCTGGTTCACGCCCTCCGCGTGCCGCAGGGCCGCCGTGATGGCGCTGGACTCCTCGTCCAGCCAGCGCAGCGCCTCGTCCAGGGAGGGGAAGCCGTGCGAGCCGAACTGGTTCGACCGCGTCGACATGTTCCCGTCGACCAGGCGCAGCACTGCGTCGGCCAGCTCGGCGTAGTTCACGATCAGCCGTTCCTGTGCGGCCGCGCGCTCGGCGGGGTCCTCCTCGTCCCGCAGCCGGGCGAGGGCGAAGGCCCGCACCAGGTCGTGCAGCCGGTAGCGGCTGCCGCGCACGTGGTCGATCAGCCCGGCCCGGGCGAGTGCCGTCAGGTGCCGGGCGGCCTCCGCCTCGTCGGTGGCGAGCAGCGCGGCGGCCGCCGCCGTGCCCAGCGAGGCCCGGCCCGCCAGGGCGAGTCTGCGCAGCAGCCGGCGCGTGGGCTCCGGCTGGTCGGTGTAGCGCAGCCAGAGAGCCCGCTCCACCGGCTCCACCGGGCCGTACGCGTCCAGGTCCGCGGCGAGCTGCCGGGGCGAACGCGGGCCGATCCCGGAGCCCGCGATCCGCAGCGCCAGCGGCAGCCCCCCGCACAGCCGGCGGACCTCGTCCGCGGAATCGGCGTCGTAGGGCCCCGGGGACTCCCCGGCCGCCGCGCCGAGCAGCTCCTCGGCACCGGCCGCGTCCAGCGGCCGCACGGGCAGCTCGTGCACCCAGGCCGGCAGGTCCGCGGGCAGGCCGAGGGGCGCCCGGCTGGTCACCAGGACCAGGCTGTCGGACCCCTCCGGGACCAGCGCGCGCACCTGCTCCGGGTCGGAGGCGTCGTCCAGCACGATGGTCACCGGCAGCCCGGTCAGCTGCCGGTGGTACAGCTCGCCGAGCCGCTTGAGGTGCTGGTCGGCGGAGGACCGCTCCCGGAACAGCAGCTGCTCCCGCGGGGCGCCCAGCCGGTTCAGCAGGTGCAGCAGGGCGTCCCGGGTCGCCAGCGGCGCCTCCTCCCGGCTGCCGCCGCGCAGGTCCACCACGACGGCGCCCCGGAAGTGGTCCCGCAGTTCGTGCGCCGCGCGCACCGCGAGCGTGGTCCGGCCGGAGCCGGGCTCGCCGTGCAGCACGACCACCGTCGGCCGCGTCTCGCCGGCCGCCCGGGCCGCCTGCGCCCACTGCCGGATCCGGCCCAGCTCCGCCCGGCGCCCGGCGAACGGGCCGTCGGCGTCCGGGAGATGACCGAAGGACTGCTCCAACACCGAGCGCCTGCGGGCCGCCGCGCTCTTGTCCGTGCCGCGCAGTGCCGGTCCGCCGGGTTTCTTCGTGCCGGTGGAGGGTCTGATCACCCGCTGCTGGTCGAGGAACGGGCGGATGCCCCGCACCTCCAGGGCGGTCAGCCACTGCAACCGCAGCTGCTCCGGGCCGCCGGGCTGGCCGGCCGCGCCCGCGCGGTGGTGGGCCGCGGGCAGATGGGCGCCCGCCACCTTCACCACCGTGGTGGCGGCACCCGCCACGGCCGCGGTGACGCCGGCGCCGACGGCCGGTCCGGCGCCCGTGCCGAGGGAGAGGTCGGCGACGGCGGCGGCGACGGCGGCAACGGCAGCCACCAGCAGGGCCGTTCCGGCGCCGGCGCGCGCGTACCGCTGTCCGAAGGTCAGCCGCCCGGCGTCCGCCTCGTCCAGAGCGCTCGTATAGGCCTCGTACTCCTCACCGGCAGCCCCGGCCATCGTGTCCAGCGCCGCGCGCGCCCGGGTCAGCAGCAGCGGGCCGTCGATCCGCCCGCCCGAGCGCCGTACCTCCTCCTCCACGGCCCGCTCCAGCAGCCGCTCGGCCTCCACCCGATGGCCGTCCCGCATGTCCGTCCCCCTCCGGCGGCAACTCCGATGTGTACGAGTGTCCTTCCAGGGCGGCGGCAGCGCGAGAGGGTGGTGATCCGCGGTGTGTGGGGGAAGTGTGCCGACTCGCCCAAGCGGTGCGGCAGGGGCCCGCACGGAACCGGCGGGCCGGACTACGGCCGCTGTACGCACCGGTGCCCTCCGGACAGCGCCACCCTGACGCAGGCCACCGCCACCGCCCCTTCCGCCACCGCACAGGCCAGGGCCTGGAGCAGGGCCGTGTCGGTATGGGCCGTGGCGATGTCGAACCAGGCGTCCAGCACCGCCACCGCGGCCGTCGCCGAGGCAGTGAGGCGGGACCGGGGGTCACCGCGCAGCCCCAGCAACGCGGTCGCGGCGCAGCCCGCCGCCAGCAGGACGTCCAGACCTATCCAGGCCACCGACCAGTGGTGGACGCGGGTCGTGCCCGGCAGGGTCGCCGCGAGCACCGCCATCCACGGCACCAGCAGAACCGCCGACAACCCCAGCAGCACCAGCGTCCACTTGCTCCACCCGTACGCCCTCATCCCCGTGCCCCCTCATCCCCGTGCCCCCTCGGCCCACCCGTCAGCCGACCGCCCTCCAGCGGTCCGCCCGTGCCATCACAGTAGACTGCAGAGAAATCTCTGCAAAGTAACTTCGGCGGATCTCAGGGGTTCCTCAGGGGGACTCGGGGTCGCTCAGGGTTACGGTGAGCCCATGACCGACGGCCTGCCCGAGATGACCAGCCTGGAGCGCACCGCCCTCTACAAGTCCCTCGGCAACCCGCTGCGCCGCCGGATCCTCGACTACCTCGGCCGGCACGGCGAGGCGAACTCGACGGTGCTCGCCCGCGAACTGGGCGAGAGTTCCGGCACCACCAGCTACCACCTGCGCAAACTCGCCGAGCAGCGGCTCATCGCGGAGATCCCGGAGAAGTCCGGCGGCCGGGAGCGCTGGTGGCGCGCGCTGCCCTTCCGGCACGCCACGCCCGACCCGGCCGCCATGGCCCCCGAGGAGTACGCGGCGGCGGCCGAACTGGCCCTGCTCAAGATCGAGTTCGACACCGCGCTCTACCAGCGCGCCCACCGGGAGTACCGCGGCCCCGAGGGCTGGGCCCAGGTCCAGCGCCACGGTTCCTGGATGACCAGGGACGAGCTGCTCGCCTTCCTGCGGGAGTACCACGCCCTGCTGGACCGGTACGGCCATCCGCGAGAGGCCGCGCCGGAGGGGGCCCGGCCGGTGCTGATGCGCTTCTACGCCGTTCCCGCGGCCACGGAGGCGGAGGAGCGGAACGGGGAACCGGCGGGCTGACGGCCACCCCGCGCCCCGGGACGGCCCGGGGCGTCGGGCGGCCGGGGACCCGTGGCCCCGGCCGGCGACCCGGGGGCTCACCCATGGGACCCGTGGCCCCGGCCGGCGACCCGGAGGCTCACCCGAGGAACCCGGAGCCCCTGCCAGGGAGGCGGAGCCCCGCCGCGGGATCCGAGACTCCACCGCGGGACCCGGAGCCCCGGCCGGGGAACCCGGACCCCCGCCGGGTGACCCGGAGCCCCGGCCGAGGGTGTGCGCGGGCGGCGGCGACCCTCGTCCTGGCCTGACGTGCGGTGCGCGGGTCCTGCGGCAGGATGGGGGCATGCCGAACCGACTGGCCCATGAGACGTCCCCGTATCTGCTCCAGCACGCCGACAACCCCGTCGACTGGTGGCCGTGGTCGACCGGAGCCTTCGACGAGGCGCGCCGGACGAACAGGCCCGTGCTGCTGAGCGTCGGGTACAGCAGTTGCCACTGGTGCCACGTCATGGCCCACGAGTCCTTCGAGGACCAGGCCACCGCCGACTACCTCAACGAGCACTTCGTCAGCGTCAAGGTCGACCGCGAGGAGCGGCCGGACGTCGACGCCGTCTACATGGAGGCCGTCCAGGCCGCCACCGGACAGGGCGGCTGGCCCATGACCGTCTTCCTCACCCCGGACGCCGAGCCGTTCTACTTCGGCACCTACTTCCCGCCCGCGCCGCGCCACGGCATGCCCTCCTTCCGGCAGGTCCTGGAGGGCGTGCGGCAGGCCTGGACCACCCGGCGCGACGAGGTCGGCGAGGTCGCCGGGAAGATCGTGCGCGACCTCGCCCAGCGCGAGTTCGTCCGGCAGGCCGCCGAGTCACCCGGCGAGCAGGACCTGGCCCAGGCGCTGCTCGGGCTCACCCGCGAGTACGACCCGCAGCGCGGCGGATTCGGCGGCGCGCCCAAGTTCCCGCCGTCCATGGTGCTGGAGTTCCTGCTGCGGCACCACGCGCGGACCGGCGCGGAGGGCGCCCTGCAGATGGCGCGCGACACCTGCGAGCGGATGGCCCGGGGCGGGATCTACGACCAGCTCGGCGGCGGCTTCGCCCGGTACTCCGTCGACCGCGACTGGGTCGTGCCCCACTTCGAGAAGATGCTCTACGACAACGCCCTGCTCTGCCGGGTCTACGCCCACCTGTGGCGGGCCACCGGCTCGGAGCTCGCCCGGCGGGTGGCGCTGGAGACCGCCGACTTCATGGTCCGCGAACTGCGCACGAACGAGGGCGGTTTCGCCTCCGCCCTCGACGCGGACAGCGACGACGGCAGCGGACGGCACGTGGAGGGCGCGTACTACGTGTGGACGCCCGAGCAGTTGCGGGACGCCCTCGAGGACGACGCCGGACTCGCCGTCCAGTACTTCGGCGTGACGGAGGAAGGCACCTTCGAGCACGGGCAGTCCGTCCTGCAACTCCCGCAGACCGAAGGCGTCTTCGAGGCGGACCGGATCGCCTCCGTCAAGAGCCGGCTGCTGGCGAAGCGCGCGGAGCGGCCCGCGCCCGGCCGGGACGACAAGGTCGTCGCCGCCTGGAACGGGCTCGCCGTCGCCGCGCTCGCCGAGACCGGCGCCTACTTCGACCGGCCCGATCTCGTCGAGGCCGCGCTCGCCGCCGCCGACCTGCTCGTCCGCGTCCACCTGGACGAACACGCCCGGCTCGCCCGCACCAGCAAGGACGGCCGGGTCGGCCCCAACGCCGGCGTCCTGGAGGACTACGCCGACGTCGCCGAGGGCTTCCTCGCGCTCGCCTCGGTCACCGGGGAGGGCGTCTGGCTGGACTTCGCCGGACTCCTGCTCGACCAGGTGCTCGCCCGCTTCACCGACCCGGAGACCGGTGCCCTGTTCGACACCGCCTCCGACGCCGAACGGCTCATCCGCCGCCCGCAGGACCCCACCGACAACGCCACCCCCTCCGGCTGGACCGCCGCGGCGGGCGCGCTGCTGGGCTACGCCGCCCACACCGGCTCCGAGCCGCACCGGAGCGCGGCCGAGCGGGCGACGGGCATCGTGAAGACGCTCGGGCCGCGCGTGCCCCGGTTCATCGGATGGGGGCTGGCCGTCGCGGAGGCGCTGCTCGACGGGCCGAAGGAGGTCGCGGTCGTCGGTCCCTCCCTCACGGACGAGGGGACGGTCGCGCTGCACCGCACGGCCCTGCTCGGCACCGCCCCGGGCGCCGTCGTCGCGGCCGGCACGCCCGACAGCGACGAGTTCCCGCTCCTCGCCGGCCGCCCGCTGCTGGCCGGTGAACCGACGGCGTACGTCTGCCGCGACTTCACCTGCGACGCCCCGACCACGGACCCGGAGCGGCTGGGCGCGGCGGTCAACGTCCCCTGAGCGGCGCGCGCCGAGGCCGCCCGCAACCGCGTGAACGGTCCCCCGCGGGCGGGCGGCGAGGTCAGCGCCGGCGCCCGTAGGGGACGGTGCCGCGTGCGCCGGGGCCGGCGGTGTGCGGCGGCGCCCTCACCGCCGTCCGCCGGAGTCCGCCAGGGCGCGGGCCACGATCGCCTCCAGCTGGTCGTGGTGCGCGCCCTTCCAGTAGGCGCGGCCGCACTCCGTGCACTGCGCGAAGACGTCGTAGGACCGCTCGGTGCCGCCCTTGAGCTGGTCGGCGACCTCCTCCTTGGCGGCCTCCCGCAGCAGTCCGTTGCAGGCGGTGCACCGCGTCCAGGGGGTGAGTGCGGGGGCGAAGCGGTCCAGTACGTCTCGGAGCTGGTCGTCGGGGCGGGTGCTGTAGACGTACGCGCCGGCCCACAGCTCCCGGCGGCGCAGCAGGCCCCGGTCGCGGCTGAGCATCACGCGCTTCTCGGCCGCCGAGCGGGCGGCGAGGGCCGGGTCGCCGATGTCCGTCGACTCGTACGCCGTGTCGACGCCGAGCAGCCGCATGCGGCGGGCCAGCGTGCCGAGGTGGACGTCGAGGAGGAAGCGGAGCGGGGCGCCCGGCACTCGCTGTGGGCGGTCCACCGGCCGGACGACGACCCGCTCGGCCGCCGCCGGGACGTGCGAGGGCGGGACGGCGCGGCCGTCCACGACCAGGGAGCCGACCTCGGTGAGCGGCACCCCGAGGGACTCGACGACGTGCCCGAGGGTGGAGACCCCGTCCGTGGCCAGGGCGGTGGCTCCGCCGCGTCGGGCCGCGGGGACGAACAGGTGCAGCTCGGGGGCGACTTCGACGTGGATCTCGGGTCCGTTCACCCCGCCAGGATGCCACGGACGGCGCCGGTGGCCGTCAGGATCTCCCCGGGCCCAGCCCGGCCGCCATGACGTCCAGGGCCCGCTCCACCAGGTCCCGCAGCTCGCCCTCGAAGCCGTGCTCCGCCCAGCACATGGAGACCTCCAGCATGCCGCCGACGAGGGCCATCGTGCTGACGCGCACCTCCAGGCTCTCCGGGTCCAGGCCCGTGCGCTCGGCGAGGACCGGGCGGAGCAGCCGGCCGGTCTCCGTCATGCTCTCGAAGTACCGGGAGCGGACGGCGGGGACCTGCGCGCCGAGTCGGGCCCGCAGCCGCAGCGCCTCGGGGTCCTCCCGCTCGCTGAGTTCGAGGGCCCTGCGCAGCACGTGCCGCAGGGAGTCCGGCCACGGCTCGTCCGCGGGCCGGGCACGCAGCTCCGCCAGCATCAGGGGGCCGTACTCGTCCGTGAGGACGATGTCCTCCTTGGTGGGGAAGTAGCGGAAGACGGTCGACGGCGACACCTCGGCCCGCTCGGCGATCTGCTCGACCGTCGTGGCGTCGTACCCCTGCTCCCGGACCAGCGCGTAGGTCGCGGCGCGGATCGCCGCACGGGTCTTGATCTTCTTCCGCTCCCGCAGTCCGAGCCGGGGACGGTCGGCGGGGGCGCCGGGGGGATGTGCGGCCGTCATGCCGGTCATTGTCCGGCATCGCCGCCTGACGTGGCCATCTGCGGCCTTCGGCCCGGGCCGGGCGGCCGCGTGCCGGGCCCTCCGCCGGTCCGATGCGAGCGCCACCCTGGAAGCGGTACGGAGCAGTACGGAGCGGTACGGCTCCCGGCGGGAGGCCGGTTCCCGGGCGGGCACGGGAAAGGCCACGGCTCGTGCGAACCGTGGCCGGGGGAGGGAGGCGGAAGGGGGTCAGGCGTGCTGGTAGGCCACCAGTGAGATGCCGACGTAGTGGACGACGAACGCGGCGAGGGTGAAGGAGTGGAAGACCTCGTGGAAGCCGAACCAGCGCGGTGACGGGTTGGGGCGCTTGATGCCGTAGATCACGCCGCCGGCGCTGTAGAGCAGGCCGCCGACCACCACCAGGACCAGGACGGCCACGCCGCCGGTGCGCAGGAAGTCGGGCAGGAAGAAGACGGCGGCCCAGCCCATCGCGATGTAGCAGGGCGTGTAGAGCCAGCGCGGGGCACCGACCCAGAAGACGCGGAAGACGACGCCGGCCGCGGCGGCGCCCCAGATTCCCCACAGCAGCCACCGGCCCTTCCCGTCGGGCAGGAGCAGCAGGGTCAGCGGGGTGTAGGTGCCCGCGATGATCAGGAAGATGTTGGCGTGGTCGAGGCGGCGCAGTACACCGTCCATCCGCGGACTCCAGTCGCCCCGGTGGTACAGCGCGCTGACTCCGAACAGGAGACAGGCCGTGAGGGCGTATATGCCGCAGGCCATGCGGCCTCTGGTGGAGTCGGCGAGCGCGGTGAGCACGAGCCCCGCGATGAGTACGGCCGGGAACATACCGAGGTGCAGCCAGCCGCGGAGCCTGGGCTTGACCGGATGCGGCAAGGAGAGCGCGACGGGACCGCGGCCGGCGGCCGGCGGGTCCAGGGGCGCGTCGGAGGCGGACGCAGTCATGGCCGCATCGTACCGACGAAACCGTAAGTCACGGATCGGTCCCGCTGTGCAGCGGTTCACAAGTGGCGATCGCCTCAGGGCGGACGAGGGGGCGGAGCGCAAAGAATCCTTCAGGTGAACTCAACGTGCACGTAAAGGGGCATAGCGGTACGCAGGGGCGATGTGAAAACCGTGGCCTTCCTCACTTCGCTCACCTGTGATGCCCTCTGGACATATGGGCACGCTCGGCGGATGATCAAATGAGTGCGGTCGACACCGGATGAGCGCCAACAGTCGCGACGAGTGCGAAGCATCCGGGTCGCAGCCCCCACGGGGCCCCAAGGAAGAACCCCTCACCAGGGCAAAAATCCCTCACTTAGGAGCAATCGTGGCGCGCGACAACGCGGCTCCCACCGTCGTCCCCACCAACCACCGGGAACTGGTCTCCTGGGTCAACGAGATCGCCGAACTGACGCAGCCGGACCGCGTGGTCTGGTGCGACGGCTCCGAGGCCGAGTACGAGCGGCTGTGCGAGGAGCTGGTCGCCAAGGGGACGTTCAGGAAGCTCGACCCGGTCAAGCGTCCGCACTCCTACTACGCGGCCTCCGACCCCACCGACGTCGCGCGCGTCGAGGACCGGACCTTCATCTGCTCCGAGAAGGAGGAGGACGCCGGCCCCACCAACCACTGGAAGGCCCCCGCCGAGATGCGGGAGATCTTCGCCGGTGACGAGGGCCTGTTCCGGGAGTCGATGCGGGGCCGCACGATGTACGTCGTCCCGTTCTGCATGGGCCCGCTCGGCTCCCCGCTGTCCGCGCTCGGCGTGGAGATCACCGACTCCGCCTACGTGGCCGTCTCGATGCGCACGATGACGCGCATGGGCCAGGCCGTCCTGGACGAGCTGGGCGACGAGGGCTTCTTCGTCAAGGCCGTGCACACCCTCGGCGCCCCGCTGGAGCCGGGCCAGGCGGACGTGCCGTGGCCCTGCAACCGGACCAAGTACATCTCGCACTTCCCCGAGGCGCGCGAGATCTGGTCCTACGGCTCCGGCTACGGCGGCAACGCCCTGCTCGGCAAGAAGTGCTACGCGCTGCGCATCGCCTCCGTCATGGCCCGGGACGAGGGCTGGCTGGCCGAGCACATGCTCATCCTGAAGCTGACCCCGCCGCAGGGCGAGGCCAGGTACGTCGCCGCCGCCTTCCCCTCCGCCTGCGGCAAGACCAACCTGGCCATGCTGGAGCCCACGATCTCCGGCTGGACGGTGGAGACCATCGGCGACGACATCGCCTGGATGCGCTTCGGCGAGGACGGCCGCCTGTACGCGATCAACCCCGAGGCCGGCTTCTTCGGCGTCGCGCCCGGCACCGGCGAGCACACCAACGCCAACGCGATGAAGACCCTGTGGGGCAACGCGGTCTTCACCAACGTCGCGCTCACCGACGACGGCGACGTCTGGTGGGAGGGCATGACCGAGGAGGCCCCGGCCCACCTGACCGACTGGAAGGGCAACGACTGGACGCCCGCCTCCGAGGTGCCGGCCGCCCACCCCAACGCCCGCTTCACGGTCCCCGCCTCCCAGTGCCCGATCATCGCGCCCGAGTGGGAGGACCCGAAGGGCGTGCCGATCTCGGCGATCCTCTTCGGCGGCCGCCGCGCCAGCGCGGTGCCGCTGGTGACGGAGTCCTTCGACTGGAACCACGGCGTCTTCCTCGGCGCCAACGTGGCTTCCGAGAAGACCGCCGCGGCCGAGGGCAAGGTCGGCGAGCTGCGCCGCGACCCGTTCGCGATGCTGCCCTTCTGCGGCTACAACATGGGCGACTACATGGCCCACTGGATCGACGTGGCCAAGGACAAGGACCAGGCCGGGCTGCCGAAGATCTACTACGTCAACTGGTTCCGGAAGAACGACGAGGGCAAGTTCGTCTGGCCCGGCTTCGGCGAGAACTCCCGGGTCCTGAAGTGGATCGTGGAGCGGCTGGAGGGCAGGGCCGAGGGCGTCGAGACCCCGATCGGCATCCTGCCGACCAGGGAGGCCCTCGACACCGACGGCCTCGAACTGTCCCCGTCCGACCTGGACTTCCTGCTCACGGTGGACGAGGAGGTCTGGCGCGAGGAGGCCGCGCTGGTCCCCGGGCACCTGGAGACCTTCGGCGACCACACCCCGAAGGAGCTGTGGGACCAGTACCGCGCGCTGGTGGAGCGCCTGGGCTGAGCCCGCTCACCGACTCCGCGGCCGGTTGGGATGTGCCCTGACCAGCGATCGTCACGACCGGCCGCGGTGACAGTTCCGGGGCCCGGGGCCCGCCTGTACAACGGCGTACGGGCGGGCCCCGGGCCTCTCTCCGTGTGTCTGAAGGCGTGAAAACGTCCGTAATCGTACCGTATGGGCATCATTGGGGCGCTTCATCGCGCCGACCCGCTCCAGAACGGGCTGGGAACCACGAATGATCGATGTCCGTCACGATCCGGCCGACCCGGGCGGGCCGCCCGTCGAGCTGTCGGTCGTGATTCCGATGTTCAACGAGGAAGAGGCACTGCCCGCGCTGGTGGCGCGGCTGCGGCCGGTGCTGGACGGGACCGGGGAGCCGTACGAGGTCGTGGCGGTGGACGACGGCTCCGCGGACGGGACGGCCGCGGAGCTGCTGGCCCTCGGGACCGCGTGGCCGCAGTTGCGGGTGGTGCGGCTGCGCCGCAACAGCGGGCACCAGGCCGCGCTGACCGCGGGCCTGCACCACGCCCGCGGCCGGTACGCCGCGAGTCTCGACGCCGACCTCCAGGACCCCCCGGAGAAGATCCCGGAGATGCTGGCCCTCGCGCGCTCGCGGCGGCTGGACATCGTCTACGGCGTACGCGTCAACCGCGCCGCGGACACCGGCTTCAAGCGCCGCACCGCGGGCGCCTACTACTGGCTCGTGCGGCGGCTGGTCGGCAGCCATGTCCCGGCCCAGGCCGGCGACTTCCGCCTGCTGTCGCGCAACGTCCTCGACGCGCTGGCGAACCTGCCCGACCAGCCGCAGGTGTACCGGCTCCTGGTGCCCTGGCTGGGCTTCCCCAGCGGGGAGGTCGCCTACCAGCGGGACCCGCGCGTCGCCGGTGACACCAAGTACCCGCTGCGCAAGATGGTCCTGCTCGCGGTCGACAGCGTCGTCGGCTTCTCCGTCGCCCCGCTCCGGCTGGCCACCTGGCTCGGCTCGCTCGCCTTCCTCGTCTGCCTCGCCGTGATCGGCTACACGCTGGCCGTGTACGCGGCGGGCGCCACGACCCCCGGCTGGACCTCGCTGATCACCGCCGTCCTCTTCGTGGGCGCCGTCCAGCTCATCTGCCTGGGCGTGCTCGGCGAGTACCTCGGCCGCGTCTACACGGCCGTCCAGCAGCGGCCCACCTACTACGTCGCCGAGGACACCGGCACGGCACCCGTCCCCGCGCCGGGCATCGCGTGGCCCGGCCCGCGGCGCGGCCGGGAGAGCCCGCTGGACTCCCTCGGCGGCCCGCCCGGACCGTGAGAGCGGTCGCACGGCGGCCCGGCGCGCACCCCCGCGCGCCGGGCCGCCGCCCGTCCCGGGCGTCCCGCCGGGGCCGCTCGCGCGCACCGGCCCGGCCCGCTCCGGACGAGACCCCCTACGCGCGGGCCGGCTCGGCCGCGTCGGCGGCGGGCCGATCGGCGGCGTCCCGGCCGGGCACGGACGGTGCCACCGGCGCGGGCCGGAACTCCCGGACCGTCACCCGCAGGACGGCGATCAGCGCCAGCAGCATCAGCACCCCGTGCGCGGGCATCGACAGGTACGGGGAGAGCGCGACGGAGTTGCACTTCAGGTAGCTCCCGAACGAGGCGAGCTGCACCAGCACCGGCGCGTACCAGAGCCGCCGGGGCAGCAGGAAGGCGGCCACCACCGTGAGCACCTCCGCCGGGTAGAAGTACCGCTCGTGCATCGAGGGCAGCAGGAACGGCACGGTGAGCGCGGCGCAGCAGGCCAGCAGCACGATCCGGGTCCCCGCGCACCCCGGCGCGCCCGCCCGCCCGCGCCGCAGCCCCCACACCGCCAGTCCGGTCAGCAGCGCGACGAGGACCCCCGCGACCAGGACGCCCGCGCCGCGCACGGCCTCCGGGTCGCCCGGCACCGAGACGAACTGGTAGACGGTCGGCGCGTAGAGGGTGAGGGCGTGGTACTCGTCGGCCTGCCGGGCGTACACCGTCAGCAGCCGCCCCGGGTCGGCGCCGAGCAGGAGCGCGGGGAGGTCCAGGGCGAGGAAGGCCGCGGGAACGGCGAGCAGGGACCGCCACGGCACCCGGCCCGCCGCGGCGAGGGCGAGCAGGAGCGGGAAGAGGAACACGGCCTGCACCTTGAACGCCAGCGCGATCCCGAAGAACGCGCACGCCCACCACGGGCGGTGGCGCAGCAGGTGGTGCGTCCCGGCGGCCAGGAACGCCACGTAGACGCCGTCGCACTGCGCCAGCCACGCGCCGTTGGTGACGACGGTGGGCAGGAAGAGGACCGCGCAGGCCGCGCCGGGGGCCGCCCAGGAGGGGACGGGCCGCAGCAGGGACACGATCCGGAAGGTGTGGTAGGCCAGCACCGGTTCGAACAGGATCGACAGCCACTTGATGCCGGCCAGCGGCGGGAGCGGCAGGTGGGTCAGCGCGGCCAGCAGGTACAGGTAGGGGACGTTGTAGTCCGAGAAGCCGGGGTCGGCGAGCGCGTGGAAGCCGCCGTGGTCCGCGATGTGCCGGTACCAGGGCTCCAGGAAGTGCTGGTAGTCGTACGACTCGGCGGGCAGCAGGAGCACGCGGAGCAGGAGGGCCGTCGCCACGACGGTGTAGGCGGCCAGTGCCGTCGTCTTCGGATCGGCCGTGTGCCGGCGGGGCTCCGGGGCGGATGTGTCGGGCATTCGGACTCCGTTCGGGCGGCGCGGTGCTCGATCGCGACCAGTATGTCCGAAACATCCGACT
The DNA here is from genome assembly GCF_055558055.1 of Streptomyces sp. NPDC025833. Classification (NCBI taxonomy): domain Bacteria; kingdom Bacillati; phylum Actinomycetota; class Actinomycetes; order Kitasatosporales; family Streptomycetaceae; genus Streptomyces; species Streptomyces sp. NPDC025833. Next base: position 320,519 of record NZ_JBVHNF010000009.1, on the reverse strand, counting down.
ATGACGGTAGACGCGCAAAAAGGGGGTATATGTAGCCATTTCACCTATGGTGCTGCCATGCGCGGAATTCTCCTGGCCGGGGGCACCGGCTCGCGACTGTGGCCACTGACCCGCTCGGTGTCGAAGCAACTGCTGCCGGTCTTCGACAAACCGATGGTCTACTACCCGCTTTCCACACTGGTGATGGCGGGGGTCGGCGAAGTCCTGATCATCACCACTCCCGAAGACCAGTACCAGTTCCGGCGCCTGCTCGGTGACGGAAGCCAACTCGGCCTGCGCCTGGAGTACATGGCGCAGGCCGTACCCGGAGGCATCGCCGAGGCGTTCCTCCTGGGCGCCGACTTCATCGACGGCCGCCCGGTCGCCCTGATCCTCGGCGACAACATCTTCCACGGCAGCGGTCTGGGCACCCGGCTGGCCCGGCACGACGAGCCGGTGGGCGGCCGGGTGTTCGCCTACCAGGTCGCCAACCCCTCGGCCTACGGGGTGGTGGAGTTCGACGACGCCGGCCGGGCCCTGTCCATCGAGGAGAAACCGGCCCGGCCCAGATCCCGGTACGCGGTGCCCGGGCTGTACTTCTACGACCACCGCGCGGTGGACATCGCCCGGGGCCTGCGGCCCAGCGCCCGGGGCGAGTTGGAGATCACCGACCTCAACCGCGCCTACCTGGAGGCCGGGGCGCTGCACGTCACCCGCCTCGACCGGGGCACCGCGTGGCTGGACACCGGAACCTTCGCCTCCATGGTGCAGGCCTCCGAGTTCGTCCGGGTGATCGAGGAGCGCCAGGGGTTGAAGGTCGGCTGCATCGAGGAGGCGGTCTGGCGGGCCGGCCTGATCGACGACGACCGGCTCAGGGACCTGGCCCGGCCGCTGCTCAAGAGCGGCTACGGCGACTACCTGCTGGGGCTGCTGGAGGAGACCCCGCGCCCCGTCCCGCCGCACCGGGGCGCGGACGTACCGAAGGCGCGCAGGCGGTGACCGGCACGGGAACGGCCGCGCGGGCGGAGGGGGCCGGGATGAGACCGCTCGGCATCGAAGGGGCCTGGGTGCACACGCCCACGGTTTTCACCGACGACCGGGGGCGGTTCCACGAATGGTTCAGGGGCGGTGAATTCCGGTCGTCCGTCGGCGAACCATTTCCGCTGGCGCAGGCGAATTGCTCCCGTTCCGCGCGCGGTACGCTCCGCGGCATTCATTATGCGGCGGTCCCGCCGGGCCAGGCCAAATACGTGACGTGCGTCCGCGGCGCCGTCCTCGACGTGGTGGTCGACATCCGGGTCGGTTCCCCGACGTTCGGTGCCTGGGAGGCGGTGCGGCTCGACGACCGGACGCACGCGTGCGTCTACCTCGCGGCGGGACTGGGACACGCGTTCATGGCGCTGGAGGACGATTCCACCGTCGTCTACCTGTGCTCCGCCGGATACGCGCCCAAGCGCGAGTTCGGCATCGACCCGCTCGACCCGGCGCTGGCCGTCGACTGGCCGAAGGGCCTGGTCCCGCTCCTGTCCGCGAAGGACGCCGCCGCGCCGACGCTGGCCGAGGCCGGGCGGCTGGGCCTGCTGCCCTCCCACGAGGAGTGCGCCGCGTACCGCGGAATCCCCGGATAAAAGCCGACACACCGGTGTTTGCGTTTTACGGGTGACGCATTGAGGCCGCAGGAGTGATTCTCGCCGGGCGGCGCGAGGCGGATTGTATTAGCCGATGAGCGAAGCGTGCAAATTGAAGTCGTACGAGGCCGGCGCCGCGAGACGCGCATGGGACAGCGCACGGAGGTGCGCGCGCTCGCAGTCGGCTCCCTCGCTCACTCCCAAGGAAGGTTCCCGTGAGCCGCAGAACGATCCGAAACTCACGCCTGAAGTCCGCCATGATGGTGGGCACCGGCGCGCTTGCCGTCGCGCTCAACGTCCTGCCGGGCACCGTGGCGGCCGCCGACGCGATGGACCGGTCCGAGGCCGGTCTGGGCGCCGGGCTCCACCGCCCGGGCAACGAGGTGGCCGCGGCGATCGCCGACGCGGTCGCGCGGGCCGCCCAGGACGGCCTGGCGCCGGTGACCGGCTCGCACGAGCCGGAGCGCTCGGACCGCGCGGAGCGGTCCGTGCGCTCGGACCGCGCGGACCGTTACAACGACGACGACTCCTACGGCTCCTACGGCCACGGGCACCACCACGGGCACCACCACGGCCACAAGCCCGGCAAGCCGGGTCCGCAGGGACCCCAGGGCCCGCAGGGTCCCCAGGGCCCGCAGGGTCCCCAGGGCCCTCAGGGCGCCACCGGCACGGGCGCGACGGGTGCCCAGGGTGCGACCGGTGCGCAGGGTGCGACGGGTGCCCAGGGCGCGACCGGCGCGGGCGGCACGGGCACGCAGGGCCCCCAGGGTCCCGCGGGCCCGCAGGGTGCCACCGGCGCTCAGGGCGCGACGGGTGCCCAGGGCGCCACCGGCCGGGGTCTGAGCACCTACGTCCGGACCGCGGGCGTGAGCCAGGGCACGCAGGCGACCGTCTTCTGCGACCCCGGTGACATCGCCACCGGCGGCGGTTTCGACGCCGGCAACGGTTCCCCGGGCGCCAGCGTCCCGGTTCCCACGGTGGACGGCGCCACGCCCACCGGGTGGCAGGCCACCCAGACCGGCCAGGGCCAGGGCATCACCGCCTGGGTGGTCTGCGCCGACGTGACGCCGTAACCACCCCCGCGCGGCAGTTCCGCCGGCCGCGCACGGTACGGGAGATGGTGCCCCGGGACTCAGGTCCCGCGGGCACCGCCTCCGTTTCCGGGCGGGCCGGCCAGAGAGAAACCCATCGGAGAACCATGCGCATCCTCGTGACCGGCGGCGCCGGATTCATCGGCTCGGAGTACGTCCGGCGGCGGCTGGACCCGGATCCCGCGGCGCGGATCACCGTCCTCGACAAGCTCACCTATGCGGGGGTCGAGGAGAACCTCGCGCCGGTGGCGAGGCACCCGGGCCTCACCTTCGTCCGGGGGGACGTCTGCGACCCGGACGTGGTCGACCAGGTCATGGCGGGCCAGGACGCGGTGGTCCACTTCGCCGCCGAGTCGCACGTCGACCGGTCCATCGACGGCGCGGGCCCGTTCGTCCGGACCAACGTGCTGGGCACCCAGGTGCTCCTGGACGCGGCCCTGCGCCACCGCGTCGGCCGCTTCGTGCACGTCTCGACCGACGAGGTGTACGGCTCGATCGCGGAAGGCTCCTGGACCGAGGCGCAGCCCCTGGCCCCGAACTCCCCGTACGCCGCGTCGAAGGCCGGCGCCGACCTGCTGGCGCTCGCGTACCACCGCACCCACGGCCTGGACGTCGTGGTCACCCGGTGCACCAACAACTACGGGCCCCGCCAGTTCCCCGAGAAGGTCATCCCGCTCTTCGTCACCCACCTGCTCGACGGCAAGAAGGTCCCGCTGTACGGGGACGGCCGCAACACGCGCGACTGGCTGCACGTCTCGGACCACTGCCGGGGCATCGACCTGGTCCTGCACGGCGGCCGGGCCGGCGAGGTCTACCACATCGGCGGCGGCACCGAGCTGACCAACCACAAGCTCACCGGGCTGCTGCTGGACGCCGTCGGCGCGGACTGGGAGCGGGTCGAGCACGTGGCCGACCGCAAGGGCCACGACCTGCGCTACTCGCTGGACGACGGCAGGATCCGCGAGGAGCTGGGCTACGCCCCGCGGGTGTCCTTCGCCGAGGGCCTGGCCGCGACGGTCGCCTGGTACCGGGCGAACCGCTCCTGGTGGGAGCCGCTGACGCGGAGGGCCGCGCCGCGATGAGCACGAGCTGGCTGGTGACCGGCGCACACGGACTCCTCGGCCGGGACGTGCTGGCCGAACTCGCCGCCGACCCCGGTGCCGTGGTGACGGGACCGGGCCGCGAGCGGCTCGACATCACCGACCCGGCGGCCGTCCGCGCGGCCGTCGCCGGGCACCGGATCGTCGTCAACTGCGCCGCCTGGACCGACGTCGACGGCGCCGAGCGGTCCGAGGAGGCGGCCACCGCGGTCAACGGCACGGCCGTGGGCCACCTGGCGCACGCCTGCGCCGACAGCGGCGCCCTGCTGCTGCACGTCTCCACCGACTACGTGTTCCCCGGCGACGCGCGCCGGCCGTACCCCGAGGACGCCCCGACGGGACCCGTCAACGCGTACGGACGCGGCAAGCTCGCGGGGGAGCGGGCCGTCACCGGACTGCTCCCGGACACCGGCTACGTGGTGCGCACCGCCTGGCTCTACGGCGCCCACGGCCCGAACTTCGTGGCCACCGTGCTGGACCTGGCCGCCCGGCGCCGGACCCTCGACGTGGTGGCCGACCAGCACGGGCAGCCGACCTGGTCCCGGGCCCTGGCCCGGCAGCTCACCGCGCTCGGCCGCGCAGCCCTGGCCGGAGCGGCCCCGGCGGGCGTCTACCACGGCACGTCGTCCGGCAGCACCACCTGGTGCGGCCTGGCGCGCGAGGCCTTCCGGCTCAGCGGCCTCGATCCCGAGCGGATCCGCCCGGTCGGCTCGGACAAGTTCCCCCGGCCGGCCCCCCGGCCGGCGTTCGGCGTGCTCGCCCACGGCAACTGGCGGCGGGCCGGTCTCGCGCCGCCGCCGCCGTGGCGCGACCAGCTCGCCGCCGCCCTGGCCGCGCCCGCCTTCACCGCTCTGGCCGAGGCGGCGCGGGCTGCTGGCCGGCCCTGACCGCGCGGGCGTCCCGCGGGACTCCCGGGTCCCGCGGGGCGCCCGCGCGCTCAGGGCCTCAGACCAGCAGCGGGCCGCCGCACCGCGCGGCGCCCTCCTTCATCGCGATGAGGTTGGCGACCACGTACGAGATGTTGTTCTGCGAGTGCCACTCGCTCGGGAAGAAGGTCACCAGCCGCGACGACTGGAACCTCGCCTCCAGGTCCGGCACGAAGGTCCGGTACTGGTCGTCCGTGTAGTACCAGAACGAGTTCTCGTTGTAGTAGGCGACGTGCGTCGGGTCCTGGTAGGCGCCGCGGCCGTCGGAGCTCGGCGTCATGGTCAGGAGCATCCCGCCGGGCGCCAGCAGCCGGTACAGCTCGTTGATCAGCGGCACCTTCTCGGGCACGTACTCCAGGAAGTCCACCGCCCGCACCAGCCCCACGGAGTCGTCGGGCAGGTCGATCCTCCCGGGCAGGTGCGCGACGATGTCGACGCCCTCGCCGGGACGCCGGTCCACGCCCACGTAGCCCGGCGGCTTGCGCAGCGCCGCACCGAGGTCGACGGCGAGCAGTCCGCGCCGGGCGGTCCAGGCGAGCGCGTTGGCCTCGATGTACTTGTCGTACAGGGCGACCGTCTCGCGCTGGATCTGCGCGTTGATCTCCGGGTCGCGCTGGGTGTTGTCCCGGTGCATCCGCTGGAGGTACAGGCACCGCTCGATGTGGTGGAAGTCGCCGGCGTGGAACAGCCGGCACATCAGGTCCTGGTCGTCGAGGACCGTGCGCGCGGCGTCGTACCCGCCGACCCGCTCGTAGGCGTCCCTGCGGAACGCCCGCACGTGGTTGGGGGCGTACCAGATGTAGGCGATGTTGTGCGGTGTCGGCGCCATGGTCTGCGCCTGGAGCAGCTTGCGGCCGTCGACGCGCACCTCGCTGTACCGCCAGCCGTAGGACTCGTTGAAGCGGGTGTCGTCCCGCTTGCCGTCCTCGGTGATCTGCGCGGTGTTGCTGTAGACGAAGACGGCCTCGGGGTGGGCGTCGAACGCCTTGCCGACCTCCGCCAGGCACGCCTTGGCCAGCAGGTCGTCGTGGTCGAGCTCCACGAGGATCTCGCCGCGCGCCAGCTCACAGGCCCGGCGCTTGGCCGCCCCGACCCCCGTGACGTCATCCGCGATCTCCACCCGGATGCGCTCGTCGGGGTGCTCGGGCCGCCATCGGGCGCCGTTGTTGAGCAGGACGATCCACTCCCAGTCCGGGCAGGTCTGCGCCTGGAGGGTGGCGAGGCACTCGTCCAGGTAGCGGGGCCGGTGGCTGGGGGTGAAGACGGAGAACCTCGGTGTCGCCGTCGACGTCATCTGGCGCTCCCTGTGTGGCTCGGGGTGGGTGCGGGGCGCACGGCGTCCCGGAAGGACTCCGGCACCTGGAGCAGTACGTGGGGGTCGGCCGCGACCGCCTGCCGGAAGGCGTCCTCCGCCTCGCCGTCGCGGTCCTGCTTCGCCAGCAGCAGACCGAGCTGGAGGTGCAGGACCGCCGAGCGCGGGTTGCCGGCGACCCCCTTCCTCAGCAGCTCGACGGCCCGCTCGGGCTCGCTCGCCGCGACCATGTTCGCCTCGCTGTACAGCGCGGACGTGAACGAGGGGTCGCTCCTGAGCGCGTTGTCGAAGTCCTTCCGGGCCTCGGCCGTCCTGCCGTTCTGCTGCTCGATGAGCCCCAGCCGGTACCAGGCGTCCTTGTTCCGCGGGTCCCGAGCGAGGACGCGCCGGTAGAGCTCGACCGCTCCCGCCGGGTCCTGCTGCATCTGGCGCCGGAGACCGGACCGCAGCAACGCGTCCGTCTCCGTCTCCTTCACCTTGCTCTGCCGGGTCGCCGCGGCGGACTTCGCCTCCGGCGGCGGTGCGGCCGAGGGGGAGTGCAACGCCCACACGGTCACGCCGATCGCGGCCGTCACCGTTCCGGCGAGCCCTGCCCACATTGTCCTGTGTTTCACGTCGTCACTTCTCGTGGAATGGTGGAGGACGGATGGATTGGCTTTCCCGGGTGGCCGTAAACGACGTTACGAGTTCGCATTGTCGGCGCCGAGGTGCGCCAGGCTCCCGGCCGCCGCAAACCACCCGGATGTACGAGCTGGAAGCCGTTTTTCCGGACCAGCCTCTTTGCTTTGGCTCACAGCGGCTGGATACCGTCCCGCATCGGTTCGTGTGGCGCTGCTGACAGGGATGGGAACCGTGAGGAAAACGGTCTGCCTGAACATGATCGTCAAGGACGAGGCGCCGGTGATCCGGCGTTGTCTGGAATCCGTACGCCCCCTGATCGACACCTGGGTCATCGTGGACACCGGCTCGACCGACGGCACCCAGGACATCATTCGGGACGTCTACCGCGAAGTACCCGGAGAATTGCACGAGCGCCCCTGGAAGGGCTATGACGGAAGCCGTACGGAGGCGATCGAACTCGCTCGCTCACGTGCCGATTTCCTCTTCTTCATCGACGCCGACGACATGATGGAGACGGCCCCGGGATTCCGTTTGCCGGAGCTGGTGCTGGACGCCTACAAGGTCCGCATGCACGCCGACGGGGTGGTCTACTGGCGCCCCGCCCTGGTCTCCACCCGGCTGCCCTGGCGGTACGTCGGCGTCCTGCACGAGTACGTCGACTGCGGCACGCCCTTCCGGCTCGGCACCCTGGAGGACGCCCGGATGGTCATCCTCGGCGGCGGGGGCCGGCACCGGAACGAGGGGGTGCGGGAGAAGTACCTGCGGGACGCCCGCATCCTGGAGGAAGGGCTCGTCCGGGAGCCCGGCAACGCCCGCTACGCCTTCTACCTCGCGCAGAGCTGGCGGGACGCGGGGGAGCCGGAGAAGGCGATCGCGGCCTACGACCGCCGGGCGGCCATGGGCGGCTGGACGGAGGAGGTCTACTGCGCCCACCTGGCCGCCGCGAGGCTCGCGGACGCCCTCGGCCGGCCGTCCGCCGAGGTGACGGACCGCTACCTGCGCGCCTACGAGAGCCTGCCCTCGCGCGCCGAGGCCCTGGCCGAACTGGCGCGCCTGTGCCGCCTCAAGGGCGGGCGCTGGCCGCTCGCCTACCTCTACGCGCGCCAGGCCGCACGCATCCCGTACCCGGCCGACGGCCTGCTCGTCGAGCCCTGCTGGTACGACTGGCAGGCGCTGGACGAACTCGCCGTGTCCGCCTTCTGGATGGGCGCTTACGAGGAGTCGGGGGACTGCTCCGCACGCCTGCTGGAGGGCGGCCGGCTGCCCGCGGAGCACCGCGAGCGCGTGGCGCGCAACCTGGAGTCCGCCCGGCAGCGCCTGAACCCCGGGCAACTCGTGGGCGACCGGGGCGCGTAGGCCGGGCGGGGTGTCCGGTGCGCCCCGGCCCGGCGTCAGTCCCCGCCGTCCGGCGTGCCGGACGGCGAGGCCGCCGGACGTGCCGACTGCCTGTATTCCCCGGGCACTTGGCCGAGCAGGGAGGGGTCGATGGCGACGGCCCGGCGGAACTCGTCCACCGCCGCGCCGTCGTCGTGCGCCCGTGCCCGGATGAGCCCGAGACGCAGGTGCGCCGTGGCCGCCTTCGGGTCGGCGGCCACGGCGCGCTCCAGCAGGGCCACGGCCCGGTCGGGCTTGCTCCGCTCCACCAGCACCGCCTCGTTGAAGAGCGCCGGCGGGAACGCGGGGTCGATCGCCAGGGCCCTTTCGTAGGCCGCGTGGGCGTCGGCCGTGTCCCCGACCTCGTGCGCGGCGGCCCCCAGGTTGTACCAGGCGAATTTGTTCCGCGGCTCCAGTTTCAGCACGCGCGCGTACGACTGGGCGGCGGACCGGGGATCGTGCTCCCGGCTCTGCAGAATGCCCCGCCGCAGATACTGCTCGGCTTCCTCGTGCGCCGACAGCGGGGCCTTGGATTCCGAGGTCGTCACCGGCCGGGACTGGAGTGCCCACGCCGTCATTCCGGTGGCGAGCGTGGCGGCGCCGAAGAGCGCCGCCAGCAATGGCCTGTGTTTCACGGTGTCACATCTCGTCGAATGGGAGAGCACGGATCGACATGACCGGCCCCGGGTGGCCGGAGCCGATGTTATGGGGGCACGCCGCGGACGCGGCCCGTCGGCAGGCGTCCGGCGCCCGTGAAACACCCGGATGCACGAGTCGCGGCGGGGAATTCCGGGACCCGCGGGGAAAGGGCCGCGGTGCGGGGTGGGCGGGGCGGTGCGGGTCCGCCGGGAAAGCCCGCGGAAACCGGGATCGGTCCGTTCCGGCGGGTACTCGCCCGTCCAGGGAAGGAGTGATGAGCCCATGGCAGACGGCGGTGACTTCTACGGCAGCGATCGCCCGGAGCACCCCCGGCTCGCGGAGGACCGCCCCCGCGGCGGAGGGCCCGAGGACCGGCCGGCCACCGGACACAGGCACGTCTGGATCTGGTGGATCGGGCTGGTGGTGTTGATCCTGATCCTCTTCTTCGTCTTCATCTGAGGACCGGTGTCACTGGTGGCGCCCGGTCCGCGCGTCGCTGCGGGTGCGCGCGGACCGGGGCCGTCGAGGGGACCCGGGACGGGTCAGCGGGCCGGGCTCAGTTCCTTCGGCTCGCCCGGGGCGGCGGCGCCGTGGGCGTCCATCCGTTCGGCCGCGAGGATCGCCGCGGCGGTGTCCGCGCGCGAGGCGGCGACCACCAGCGCCCGGCCGGCGAGCGCGTGCGCCCGCCGGTGCAGCGCGCCCGCGTCACCCGCCGCGGCCGGGGCCGCCCGCAGCGGTGCGCGTCCTCCCCGCAGCCGCGACACCTGCGCCGCGAGGCGCTCGGCGGCCGTGTCCAGGTCGGTGGACGGGGTCAGGGCGCGCAGTTCGTCGGTGACGGCGAGCAGCGCGGCGAGGTGCCCGGCGAGCTGGATGTCCAGCTCCTCCTCGCGCGACCGGTGGGGGAAGTCGGAGGTGGTGCCGGCCATCGTGCTGTGGACCGACTTGGTGCGGATCGGTTCGTACATGGGGGATGGCCTCCTGTGCTCTGACAGGAAGCCATCCTAGCTTAGATTTCGTCTAAAGTTGAGTCGTGTCACGGAGTGGGGCGCGTCGACTACGGACGCCGACCGCCGGTGACCGCCTAGGGCTGGCCGTACCCGTCCAGGAAGGTCCCGATCCGGGTCACCGCGTCGCGCAGGTCGCCGGCCGTCGGCAGGGTCACCACGCGGAAGTGGTCCGGCTCGGGCCAGTTGAAACCGGTGCCCTGGACGACCATGATCTTCTCCTGCCGCAGCAGGTCCAGGACCATCCGCCGGTCGTCCTTGATCTTGAAGACCTGCGGGTCCAGGCGCGGGAACAGGTAGAGCGCGCCCTTCGGCCGTACGCAGCTCACCCCGGGGATCTGCGTCAGCAGCTCGTACGCGGTGTCCATCTGCTCCTTCAGCCGCCCGCCCGGGAGCACCAGGTCGTTGATGGTCTGGCGCCCGCTGAGCGCGGCGACCACCCCGTGCTGGCCCGGCATGTTGGCGCACAGCCGCATGTTCGCCAGGATCGTCAGGCCCTCGATGTAGGAGTCGGCGTGGGAGCGCGGGCCGGAGATCGACATCCAGCCGACGCGGTAGCCGGCCACCCGGTACGCCTTCGACATGCCGTTGAAGGTGAGGGTGAGCAGGTCGGGCGCGACCTTCGCGGTCGGGGTGTGCGTGGCGCCGTCGTAGAGGATCTTGTCGTAGATCTCGTCGGAGCAGACCAGCAGGTTGTGCCGGCGGGCGATGTCCGTCAGTCCGGTGAGCACCGCCTCGTCGTAGACGGCGCCCGTCGGGTTGTTCGGGTTGATGACGACGATCGCCTTGGTGCGGTCGGTGACCTTGCGCTCGATGTCGGCGAGGTCGGGCATCCAGTCGGACTGCTCGTCGCAGCGGTAGTGCACCGCCGTGCCGCCGGAGAGGGAGACGGCCGCCGTCCACAGCGGGTAGTCCGGGGCCGGTACGAGGACCTCGTCGCCGTCGTCGAGCAGGCCCTGCATCGCCATCACGATCAGCTCGGAGACGCCGTTGCCGATGTAGACGTGTTCGACGTCGGTCTCGATGCCGAGGGTCTGGTTGTGCATCACGACCGCGCGGCGCGCGGCGAGCAGGCCCTTGGCGTCACCGTAGCCGTGCGCGGTGGAGACGTTGCGGAGGATGTCCTCCAGGATCTCCGGGGGGCACTCGAAGCCGAAGGCGGCCGGGTTGCCGGTGTTGAGCTTGAGGATGCGGTGGCCCGCCGCCTCAAGCCGCATGGCCTCTTCGAGAACCGGGCCCCGGATCTCGTAACAGACGTTGGCGAGCTTGGTGGACTGGATCACCTGCATGTCCGTGAGCTTACGACCCGGTAATGCCTCGCGGGTCGTGTTTTCCGCCACGTGAGGCGAGAGAATTGCCCGGAAATGATCGGTGGCTGTCTCTCGGGCCGCCCGCGTCCCTAGAATCCGCTGCCATGTCCATGGAACGGGAGTACGAGGCGGGGGCGTACGGCGGGGACCCGGAGGGCGGCTCGTCGCACGCCCACCACCCCATGCCGGCTCCGGCCCCGATGCACGGGGATCACATCGATCCGGCCACCGCGCACGGCCGGCGGCACGCCCACGACGAGACGCGCGAGCTGCCCCGGGTGCCCGGGGAGGCCGCGCCGGCCGCCACGGACCGGGAGCGCGCCGAGCCCCCGCGGGCGCGGCGGCACGCACGGGGCCGGCGCGGGGTGGCGGCTGCCGTCGGCGTCCTCGGGGCGGCCGGCGCCGTCGCGGTGCTCGTGGGCCTGGCCGGACCGGGCGTCGCGGACGGCTCCCATCCCACCGACGGCGGGTCGGCCACCGAAGCCCCCGTGACCGGTAGCGGCGAGCCGGCCGGCACGGCGACCGCCGACCCGACGGCGGACGCGGACCCGTCCGCCCCGTCGTCACCGTCTCCGGACGTCACCACCTCGGCCCCGTCGGCACCCGAGCCCTCCGCGACCGCCTGGTCCGTCCCGCCCTCGCCGGTCGCGTCCCCGACCGGCGGCGCGACGGTGAGCGCCGTCCCGACGGAGCCCGAGGCCGCCACCACCACCGCCGCTCCCACCGCCTCCGCCCCGGCCTCCGCCACGCCCGGCGCGCCGTCCAGCGGCTCGACGAGGTCCGCCTCCGGCTCCCCGCGCGACGACGGCGATGACGAGGAGGACCACGACCACGACCGCGGCCACGGCCACGGCCGCCACTCGGACTGACCCGACGGCGGCGCGGGGCCACCCGTGCCGAGAGGCCCGCGGCTGACGCACCCCGCCGGACCCGGTCGGGGACGGTCCGCCGCGGGCCGGTGCGGGCGCAGGTGCCCTCGGACACCTCTTTTTGGCGGCGTGCTCGCTCGTCGGGCGGTGCATGACGGACGCCGTGGAGCGGCTGGTGCCGGACGAGTCGTGGTCGTCGGTCCGGCGGCCGGTTCCGCCGACCGCTCCCGGGAACCGCCCGGTTACGCCGGCCCGCACCCGTCCGCCCGGACGGTGTCGCCGTCGACGGTCACGGTGGAGCAGACCACGGAAAGGTTGTAGGCGACGTAGGGGCGCGGCGGACCGGAGAGCACCTGCACGTTGGCCGTCGCCTTGTCGACCGTGAACCAGTAAGGGGAGCCCCCGTCGACGAAGCCGCACGCGGACCGCGAGACCCACAGGTTGGGGAAGAAGTAGCCGCTGCCGGAGGGCAGCAGGGCGAGGGACGTCGACGTCGGGCAGTGGGTGGTGGTCGACGCCCGCGCGGCCTGCGCCGGGGCGCCGACGGTCACGGCGGTGGCGGCCAGAGCCGTCGCGCATGCCGCCGCCACGCGGCGTGGGAGCTGTCTCATCGCTTTCCTCCGGTCGGTCGGGGGTGCGCCGCTGTGTGCCGGGCCAGCCTCGCCGCACGCCGTCGCCCGGACCAGCCCCGAACCGGCCAGTCCCGGCGCGCCGGTAACGTTCGATGCCGATGGCCGTCCGGCCGAGGGAAACCCCTATGTCCTGACCCGGCTCCTTGTCCCCACCCCTCTTCGTTGTCAACAATGCGCATGACAACCGAGCGGGCGACCGGAACTCCTCCGGTCGCCCCCGTCGTAAGAGGGGACCCCCACATGAAGAAGCCTCTCCTTGCCGCCCTTTCCTCCCTCGCGATAGCCGGCTTGGGCGCCACCCCGGCGATCGCCGCCCCGCACACCGCCACCGGGACCGCCCCGCACGCCGTCAAGGCCACGGTGGACTTCGCCGGCACCGTCTCGCTCAGCAACTGCTCCGGCTCCGTCATCCGCTTCCCCAACTCCGCCGACTCCGACCCGGCCCTGGTGCTGACCAACGGCCACTGCCTGGAGACCGGCATGCCGTCGGCCGGCCAGGTCATCACCGGTCAGTCCTCCAGCCGCACCTTCGGCCTGCTGAACTCCGCCGGCACCAAGATCGCCACCCTCCGTGCCAACCAGATCGTTTACTCGACCATGACCGACACGGACGTCACGATCTACCGCACCACCACCACGTACGCGGCGATCAAGAGCTCCTACGGCATCAGCCCGCTCACCGTCCAGGACACGCACCCGGTCGCCGGCACCGCCATCAAGGTGGTCTCCGGCTACTGGAAGCGCATCTACAGCTGCAACGTCGACGGGTTCGTGTACCGGCTGAAGGAGGGCGACTGGACCTTCAAGGACTCGGTCCGCTACACCTCCGCCTGCGACACCATCGGCGGCACCTCCGGCTCCCCGGTCGTCGACGCCACCACCGGCAAGGTCGTGGCGGTCAACAACACCGGCAACGAGGACGGCCAGCGGTGCACGGTGAACAACCCGTGCGAGGTGGACGCGAGCGGCAACGTGACCGTCCGCCAGGGCATCAACTACGCCCAGGAGACCTACAACATCCCGGCCTGCTTCACCACCGGCAACAGGCTCAACCTGAGCGCCTCCGGCTGCACCCTCCCCAAGCCGTAGCCGTAGCCGTAGCCGTAGCCGTAGCCGGAAGAGGAACCGGGGGCGGGCGGTCAGACCGGCGTGCGCCGGACCGCCCGTCCCGCCAGCACGTCCGTCCGCCGGCCGTCCTCGACGACGAACCGGCCGTCGACCAGCACGTGCGGGATCCCGACCGGCAGCGTCCGGGGCTCGGCGAAGCCGGCCCCGGACGCGACCGTCCGCGGGTCGAACAGGACCAGGTCGGCCCGGTACCCCTCGCGCACCAGCCCGCGGTCCGGCAGCCGCAGCCGCGCCGCGGGCCGGGAGGTGAGGTGGGCGACGCACTCCTCCAGCGACAGCACGCCCAGCTCCCGCACGTAGTGCCCGAGGTAGCGCGGGAAGGTGCCGTACGCGCGCGGGTGCGGCTTGGCGCCCCGCAGGATGCCGTCGGAGCCGCCGGTGTGCGTGCGGTGCCGCATGATCGTGCGGACGTTCTCCTCGTGGCCGACGTGCTGGAGGATCGTCGTGCCGAGCCGGTCGGCCACCAGGAGGCGGCGCGCCGTGGTCCAGGGGGACTCGCCGCGCAGCTCCGCCGATGCCCGGACGCTGCGGCCCACCAGGTCGCCGAGTGCCGGATCGGTCACCCCGGAGATCTCGATCGTCTCCCACTCCACGGGCACCCCGTGGCAGCCGTCCGAGCCGGTGACCTCCAGGTCGTGCCGGATCCGCTCGGCCGTCGCCGGGTCGCCGAGCCGGGCCAGGACCTCCTCCGGGCCGCCCTCGCTCGCCCAGCTCGGCAGCAGCGCGGCCAGGGTCGTGCAGCCGGGGGTGTAGGGGTAGGTGTCCAGCGTGATGTCCGCACCCGCGTCCAGGGCGCCGTCGAGCAGGGCCAGCAGCTCGGGCGCCCGGCCCTCGTTGACCCCGAAGTTCATCGTCGCGTGCGCGAGGTGCAGCGCGCAGCCCGCCTCCCGGGCCACGCCGACCATCTCGGCGTACGCCTCCAGCGCGCCGGCGCCGTAGGAGCGGTGGTGCGGGCAGTAGTAGCCGCCGTACGCGGCCACCACCCGGCACAGCTCGGTCAGTTCGCTCTCCTGGGCGTACATGCCCGGCGTGTAGGTGAGCCCGGAGGACAGTCCGACCGCGCCCTGCTCCAGGCCCTCGGCCACCAGCCGCCGCATCCGGTCCAGCTCCGCGGGCGTCGCCTCGCGGTCCTCCCAGCCCATGACGAGCGCCCGCACCGTGCCCTGCGGGACCAGGTAGGCCGCGTTGACGGCGATGCCCCGGTCCAGGCGGTCGAGGTACTCGCCGACCGACCGCCAGTCGAAGTCGACGTCCTCGCCGTACCCGTTCCACCCGGTGATGGCCCGCCGCACCTCCTCCAGGGTGCGGTCGTCCACCGGCGCGTAGGACAGCCCGTCCTGGCCGAGGACCTCCAGCGTGACCCCCTGCGCGGCCTTCGCGCCGTGGTCGGGGTCGCGCAGCAGCGCCAGGTCGGAGTGGGCGTGCATGTCGATGAAGCCGGGGGAGAGGACCAGGCCCTCCGCGTCCACCTCGCGCACGGCGCGCGGACGCTGGCAGCCGGCCGCCGCGGCCTCCTTGACGATCGAGACGATCCGCCCGCCGTCGACCACGACGTCGGCGCGGTAGGAGTCCGCCCCGCTGCCGTCGACGACGTCGGCGTCCCGGATGACCAGGTCCTCCACGCGGGCCTCCTAGAAGAACGTACGGATGTAGTCGACGACGGTGCCGTCCGCCTCGGCGACCGGGATGAGCTGCCACTTGTCGAAGGACGTGCACGGGTGGGACAGGCCGAGGCCGATCCAGTCGCCGGTCTCGACGTCCGCCCCCGGGTCCGTGCGCAGCCAGGCGTGCTGGTCGGACAGGCCGGTCACGGTGATGCCGGTGGCCGGGCGCTCGACACCGTCCCGGCGTACCACCTCGGCGGTCGGCAGGTCCAGGTCGTAGGCGGCGTCGCGCTTGCCCGCGTTGGCGAAGGCCTGCTCGGGGGTGGGGCGGGAGACGACCTGCGTCCACAGCCGGAAGGCGGGCTCCAGGGCGCCCTCCTCCGGGACCCGGGAGAAGGGGGTCAGCCTGCGGTAGTGCCCCTCGTCGTGGGAGACGTACGCCCCCGAGCGCAGCAGCTTCAGCACGGGCCGGGAGAGGGCCGGGATCCCGGCGAACACGTCCGCCACCGCGTCGAACCAGGCGCTGCCGCCCGCGCTCACCACGATCTCGTCCGCGTCCGCGAAACGGCCGTCCGCGTCCAGCGCGGCGGCCAGCGCCACCAGCCGCCGCAGGTAGGACCGCACGCGCTCCGGATCGGCCTGCGGTACCTCGCCCTCGTAGCCCGCCACCCCGACCAGGCGCAGGGTGGGGGCGGCGGCCACGGCCTCCGCGACGGCCGCGCACCCGGCCTCGGTGCGCACCCCGGTCCGGGCACCGTCCCCCGCGCCCAGCTCCACGACCACGTCCACCGGGCGGGCGGCCCCGCGCAGGGCCGCGTCCATCAGCTCCACCCCGCGCACGGAGTCGACGTAGCAGACGAAGCGGAACTCCGGGTCGGCCGCCAGCTCGCCGGCGATCCAGCGCAGGGCGGCGGCGTCGACCAGTTCGTTGGCGAGGAAGACCCGCCGGATCCCGAACGCCCGCGCCACCCGAACCTGGTGGGGCACCGCCAGCGTGATGCCCCAGGCACCGCGCTCGATCTGGCGGCGGAAGAGCTGGGGGGCCATGGAGGTCTTGCCGTGCGGGGCGAACGCCAGGCCGTGCCGGGCGGCGTACGTCTCCATCAGCGCGAGGTTGTGCTCCAGGCGCTCGGCGGACAGGGCGAGGACGGGGGTGGTGAACCCGTCGGCGTCCCGGAAGAGGTTGCGGCGCTGGGCGGTCAGCTCGGCCACGGTCAGCCCGTCGGCGTCCGCCGGGAGCCCCTTGAAGCGGTGGTCGACGCGTTCCTCGGCAAGGCGGGCGAGCGCTTCGCTGCTCATGGAGCCCCTCTCCTGGCGTTGCGATATGTGCAACAGCCATTGCATCTTTTGCTAACTGGTGTCTAGCATCTCGCCGACATCGGGTCAACGGAGCCCCGGCCCCGACCTCGACAGGAGTCATCATCGACGACGCTGCTTACGACTCGCCCGTCGCACGCCCGTGGAACGGCGTGGACGTGGTCGCGCTCGGCGAGTCCATGGTCACCTTCCTGCCCAGCCGGCCGGGCCGCCTCGCGGACGTCCCCTCCTTCCACCGCGCGATCGGCGGCGCCGAGTCCAACGTGGCCTGCGCCCTCGCGGCCGCCGGGCACCCCGCCCGCTGGGTGAGCCGGGTGGGCGCGGACGGCTTCGGACAGCACCTGGTCGAGCGGATCGCCGGGTACGGCGTCGACACCGGCGCCGTGCGCACCGACCCGGCCCGCCCCACCGGCGTGTACTTCCGCACCGCGGCCGACCGCGACACCGACGCCCACGAGGTGGCGTACTACCGCGCCGGCTCCGCGGCCTCCGCCATGACCGCGGACAACGTCGACCTCGCGGCGGCGCGGTCCGGACGGCTGCTGCACCTGTCCGGCATCACCGCCGCCCTGTCCGCCGGCTGCCTGGAGCTGATGCGCGAGCTGACCGCGCCCCGGTCCGGCCGCCCCCTGGTCTCCTTCGACGTCAACTACCGCCCCGCGCTGTGGCCGGACGCCGCCGGCCCCCGGGTGCTGCTGGACCTCGCCCGGCGCGCCGACATCGTGTTCGTCGGCGAGGACGAGGCCCGCCGCGCCTGGGGACTGCACGGCGACCGGGCCGTCCTCGCGGCGCTGCCCGGGCCGGGCACCGTGGTCGTCAAACAGGGCAGGGGCGGAGCGACCGCCTTCGTCCGGGGCACCGGCGACGACGAGGAGACGGGCGGCCGCCGCGCCGTCTTCGTCCCGGCCCCCGAGGTGGACGTCGTCGCCCACGTCGGCGCCGGGGACGCCTTCGCCGCCGGCTTCCTCTCGGCCACCCTGCGCGGCCTGCCCGTCCGCGACCGCCTGCGCCACGGCCACCTCTTCGCCGCCGCCGTCCTCACCGTCCCCGGCGACCTCGCCGCGCCCCCCGCCCGCGACCACGCCGACCGCCTCGCCGCCCTGGACGACGACGCATGGGGGAGACTTCGACTCGGCCCCGGCTGGACCCAGGCCGAGCAGGCCGAGGAGGAGGCGAACACCCCATGAGTCAGACCGTCGACCGCGCCCTGAGCATCCTGCCGCTGCTCGCCGAGGGACCCGCCGACCTCGGGCAGGTCGCCGGCCGCCTGGGCGTCCACAAGTCCACCGCGCTGCGCCTCTTGCGCACCCTGCACGAACACGGCCTGGTCTACCGCCAGTCCGACC
The DNA here is from genome assembly GCF_055558055.1 of Streptomyces sp. NPDC025833. Classification (NCBI taxonomy): domain Bacteria; kingdom Bacillati; phylum Actinomycetota; class Actinomycetes; order Kitasatosporales; family Streptomycetaceae; genus Streptomyces; species Streptomyces sp. NPDC025833. The sequence goes on along the minus strand of NZ_JBVHNF010000009.1, from coordinate 302,639 downwards.
AGCGCTACCGCCTCGGCGCCCGGCTGTTCGCCCTCGCCCAGGAGGCGATGGAGAACCTCGACATCCGCGAGATCGCCCACCCCCACCTCGTCCGGCTCAACGAGGCGTGCGGCCACACCGTCCACCTCGCCGTGTACGAGGAGAACGAGGTGCTCTACATCGACAAGGTGGAGAGCCGCTACCCGGTCCGCATGTACTCCCGGATCGGCAAGCCCGTCGCCATCACCGTGGCCGCCGTCGCCAAGCTGCTCCTCGCCGACCTGCCCGCACCCGAGCGCCGCGTCCTCGCCGAGCAGCTCGACTACCCCCTGTACACGGCCCGTTCCACGCCGAACCCCGAGGCCTTCCTCAAGGAACTGGCCGCGGTGCGCGAACAGGGCTGGGCCACCGACCTCGGTGGCCACGAGGAGTCCATCAACTGCGTCGCCGCGCCCGTCCGCGGCGCCGACGGCCGGGTGGTCGCCGCGATGTCGGTGTCCGCGCCGAACGTCGTCGTCACCGCCGAGGAACTCCTCACCCTGCTCCCGCTGGTCCGCCGTACCGCGGACGCGATCAGCGGCGAGTACTCCGGAAGAACGCCAGTGAAGGGCACCCCCGCATGACCGAGAAGACCGCGCTCACCCCGTCGACCCACACCACCCCGCCCGCGAAGTTCTCGCACGGGGTGCGCAAGGGCAACATCCTCCAGGTCGCCGGCCAGGTCGGCTTCCTGCCCGCCGAGGAGGGCAAGGCCCCGACGCCCGCCGGGCCCACCCTGCGCGAGCAGACCCTCCAGACCCTCGCCAACGTCCGGGCGATCCTGGAGGAAGGCGGCGCGACCTGGGACGACGTGATGATGATCCGCGTCTACCTGACGGACGTGGACCACTTCGCCGAGATGAACGAGATCTACAACGCCTACTTCGAGGAGCAGGCCCTCACCCAGCCGCCCGCCGCCCGCACGACGGTCTACGTCGGACTGCCGGCCGGCCTCCTCGTCGAGATCGACGCGCTCGCCGTGCTCGGCTGACACCCCCTTCCCCGCGACTCCCGCACGGCGCGGCACTCCCCGGAGTGCCGCGCCGCGCTCCCCCCTGCCCGAAAGCAGCCTGCGCTCACGAAGAGGACCCCCGCATGTCCTTCCCGCTCGCCGTCCCCGCCCCCGCGGCCCCACCGCACACCGGGGGCCTGCTGCTCCTCGTCGACGGCACCGCCGGGCTCCTCACGGTCGCCGCCGTGGGGATAGGCCTGCTGCTCCTGCTGATCATCAAGGCGAGGCTCCAGCCGTTCGTCGCCCTCCTCGCCGTCTCCATAGCCGTCGGCCTGCTCTCCGGCCTGTCCGTCACCGAACTCTTCGGCACCGTCCAGCGCTCCGACGCCGTCTCCACCATCGAGTCGGGCATGGGCGGCATCCTCGGCCACGTCGCGATCATCATCGGCCTCGGCACCATGCTCGGCGCGATCCTCGAAGTCAGCGGCGGGGCCGAGGTGCTGGCCTCCCGCCTGCTGGGCCTCTTCGGCGAGCGCCGCGCCCCCCTCGCGATGGGCCTGACCGGCCTGCTCTTCGGCATCCCGGTCTTCTTCGACGTCGGCATCTTCGTCCTGGCGCCGATCGTCTACGCGGCCGCCAAGCGGTCCGGCAAATCGATCCTGCTGTACTGCCTCCCGCTGCTCGCGGGCCTGTCCATGACCCACGCCTTCCTGCCGCCGCACCCCGGCCCGGTCGCCGCCGCCGGACTGCTGCACGTGCAGCTCGGCTGGATCGTCCTCATGGGTGTCGTCTGCGGCATCCCGGCGGTGCTGGCCGCCTGGGCGTACGCCGCCTGGGTCGGCAAGCGGATCTTCGTCGCCGTGCCGCAGGACATGGTGGAGGCAGCGGAGGAGGCGAAGCGGGCGGTGCTGGCCGAGCAGCACGCCCAGGGGGTGGCACCCCGGGAGCACCCGGTGCCGCTCGCGACGGTCCTGGCCATCATCGGCACGCCCCTGGTCCTGATCCTGGCGGCCACCTTCTCCTCGATCGCCCTGGACCCCTCCCCGGCCCGCTCGGTCCTGGAGTTCGTCGGCAACCCGTTCGTCGCCCTCACCTCCGCCCTGCTGCTCGCCTACTACCTCCTCGGCATCCGCCGCGGCTGGTCCCGCAAGTCCCTGGAGACGGTGTCCACGGCGTCCCTCAAGCCGGTCGGCAACATCCTGCTGGTGGTCGGCGCGGGCGGGGTCTTCGGCGCCGTGCTGAAGGCGGGCGGGGTCGCGCAGGCGCTGTCGGACACCTTCCACGACGTGGGCCTGCCCGTGATCGTCCTGTCGTACCTGATCTCGCTCGTCCTGCGGGTGGCGCAGGGCTCGGCGACGGTGGCGATCGTGACGACGGCGGGCATCGTCGCCCCGCTGCTGACGGAAGGTCACCACTCCCAGGCGTTCGTCGCCCTCGTCATCATGGCCATCTCGGCGGGCTCCATCTTCGCCTCGCACGTCAACGACGGCGGCTTCTGGATGGTGGCCAAGTACTTCGGCATCAGCGAGCGCGACACGCTGCGGACCTGGACGGTCCTGGAGTCGGTGCTGTCGCTGGCGGGGTTCCTGGTGGCCGCCGTGGTCAGCGTGTTCGTGAGCTGACTGGTTCCGGCACAGGGAAGTCGTCCATACTGCGCCCGTGGAGCAGCGCATAGGAGCGAGCAGCAAGCCGTCCGAGGCCGACCCGTCGAAGACGCAGCCGGTGACCGGCGCGGGTTTCGACCCGGCCTTCATCCCGGGGCTCACGGGCCCGACTCCGGCGGGGCCGGTGGCGAAGGGAGTTGACGACGCGACACCGGCCGACGCGACGCCGCGCGACGAGGCGCCGGCCGACGCGGCGCCCGGCGACGAGCCGGCGGACGCCCCGGCGACCGCCGAGGCCCCGGCGGACGCGGCGGCCGAGGACGCGGCCGAGTCCGCCGCGGACCCCGCGGACGGCCCGGTCTTCGAGGCGGCCGACCGCCGGGCGCGGATAGTGGCCGACCGCAGGGGCGTCCGCCTCAGCCTGGACGAGGAGGCGTGCGAGTTCCGCTGGGACGAGATCGCCGCGGTGGAGACGGAGACGCCCCGCTTCGGCAAGCGGTACACGGTCACCGTGCACACCCCCGACCGCCGCTGGTTCCCGATCGAGATCGAGGCGGCGGCCAGGGGGCGCTTCAAGGAGTGGGACGAGCAACTGGACGCGGTCCTCGACGCGTACTTCGAGGAGGCCTAGCCGCAGCGGCCGGCCGTACGGCTAGCCGCAGTACTGGGCGGCCTTCCCGATCGACCGGTACATGCAGTCGGCGTTCTCCAGCAGTTGCAGCACGGCGTCCTTGTTACGGGAGGTCTCCCGCTCGATGACCTCGTCGGGCGGGTAGAACCCACCGTTCCCACTGGACGTCGGGTACATCTCGAAGGTGTAGGCGAAGACCTTCTGTGCACCCCACAGGTAGTCGTCGATCGACCCGTCCGTGATGTACAGGTCGCTGGACTGCTCCGGCGTGTACCCGTTGCTCGCGGCCATCTTCTGCCCCACCGCCTTGAACGCGGCGGCGTCGTCGGCCGTCATCCCGGTCGCCGTGTCGCCGTACGTCCAGCCGAACGGCCACAGCACCAGCTCGCTGTAGGTGTGGAAGTCGATGCCGGCCTTGATCTGCTGCCTGCCCCCGACGACCCGGCCGCGCACGAAGTCGGCGACGACCTTCACCTCGGGCGCGGACTCCGGGGACGCCCCGCGGTAGGTCTCGGACGACTTGGTGCCGGAGGACCCGCCGCAGCAGCCCCACTTGTAGTCCCAGTTCCGGTTGAGGTCCGTACCGACCGCCGTGGAGCCGGAGTTGGGCTGCCGGTTCTTCCGCCAGGACCGGTACGACCCGGTGGCGATGTCGTACTCGCCGCCGTCCGGGTTCAGGTCCGGCACGATCCAGATCTCGCGGCTGTCGACGAGCTTCGTGATCCGGGAGTCGGTCCCGTACCCCGCGCCGAGCTCGCGCAGCAGGTACAGCGCCATCTCCACGGTCAGGTGCTCGCGGGCGTGCTGGTGCGCGGTGAACAGCACCTCGGGCTCGTCCTCGTCGGTGCCGACGTTGTCGCTGACCTTGATGGCGACGATGTCCCGGCCCTCGTACGACTTCCCGATCACCCGCCTGCTCATGATGTTCGGGTAGGCGGCGAGGCGCTGGCCGATCTCGGCGTTCGCCTCGGCGTAGTTGTGGTACTTCGCGTCGGCGCCGGGGAAGTCGTACAGCCGGGCCTGGCCGCGCTGCGGGGCGGCGCCCAGGGGCCGGGGGTCGTACCCCAGCCGGCGCAGCTCGCGGATCTGCTCGGCCCGCCCGGACACGACGACGGTCTCCTCGTCGGCCTCGTCGACGGTGACCCCGGCGGCCTGGATGGCCGTACGGGTCACGGGAGTCGTGGCCTGGTGGATCTCGTACTGCCGTACGTCGTCCGCGGAAGGGGTGACCTTCCGGACGCCGTCGGCGCTGGCGTGGCCGGCGGTGGCCGACACGGGCGCGGCGAGGGCGAGGGCCAGCAGCGCGCCGAGGGCGGCGGTACGTCTGCCGCCACGGGCGCCGGAGCCGCGGATGCTGAGTCGCATGAACGCTCCTTGGGGGTGGAGGTGGGGTGTTCGCGTGCGACGTGCGGGTGCGGCTCACCGGGGCCTTCGGTGGGGCTCCCTGTGAGTCCGCTGTGCGGATCGGCGCTCATGGTGCAGCATTGGCATGATCAGGTCAATGGTGCGGAGGGGTGCCCGGCCCCGTGACGGACGAAGCGCGCCACTTCCGGGGAAGCGGCGCGCGGGACGGGTGGGGCGGGGGTCACCGCCGCCGGTCGTGCCGTCCGCCGTCACGGTGGCCGTGGTGGCCGTGGTGGCCACGCTGGTCACGATGGTCGTGGCGGCCGGAGCGGTCGTTGCCCCAGGAGGCGGAGTCGACGATGCGGCCGCGGTCGTCGCGCAGGGTCGCGGTGTCGTGGCCGGCGTCCCACACCGACTCGCGGCGGTCCTGGTAGAGGTCGTTCTTCCGGTCCCGCCCGAACCCGGTGTGCACGCGCACGCTCTGCTGGTCCCTCAGCCGGTGGTGCCGGAAGGTGTACGTGTGGCCGTCCTCGTCGGACAGCGTCCACCCGTCGAGGTCCACGGCCCGGCGCCCGTCGTTGGTGATCTCCACCCATTCCTTGTTCAGGGCGGCGTTGGAGCGGTCGTACCGGGCCGACCGGTGCGTCTGGGCGGCGCCGATGGCGACGTGCGCCCGCTCGGACCGGCCCGGGTGGCCGGGGGTCCGGTCGGCGGCCGAGGCGGGCAGGGCCACGGCGCCCACGAGGGCGGCGGCCACCGCGGCGGCGGCGGTGATCCGGGGGCGGAAGGCGAATGCGGATACGGACACGAAGTCCCCCTTCGAGAGGGTTGCGCACACCCCGCGGCGCGCGTTCGCGGTGCACGGGGGCGACCGGTCGGCCGCACGCCACACCTTGCGGCGCGGCACCCGGGCGGTCGAGGAAACGCGCGGACTGTTACCAATCGCGGATATATCCGTAGCTATCGGCGCTAATGTCCGAACCGGTTCCCCTTCAGAGCCTCGACGAACGAACCGAAGCCGGCGGCCGGGAAGGTGAGGACGGCCCGGGCGGGCGCCTTGGAGTCGCGGACGGCTATGTGGGTGTCCAGGTCGGCGACTTCGACGCAGTCGTTGCCCTCACCGCCGCCGGAGAAGGACGACTTCTTCCATGAGGTGGGGATGGTCGTCATGCCGGTGCTCACAGCTCCTTCGCCAAGTGGTGGATGAGGTCGCGTGACCGCTCAGGGGTCAGCGCCTGGCCCCTCACCCTACGGAAGAGCTTGCGAAAGTGCTCCAGCTGCGCCGCGGAGTCGATGAACGCCGTGCCGTGCGGAGCGTCGCGCACGACGGTGTCCAGCCGGGGGACGACTCCGCCCAGGTGCACCATGGCGCTACCGGCGCCCCCGAAATCGTCCAGCGCGAAGGGGATGACTTGCACGGTGACGTGTTCCGCCTCGGACTCCTCCAGAATGCGACCGAGCTGGGCCCGGCAGGCGGCGCGCCCGGCCACCCTGATGCGAAGCGCGGCTTCATGGATCACAGTCGCGTAGGGGATCGGATCGGGACCGTCGATGACGACCCTCCGCCTCATCCGGTGCTCCACGCGCAGGGCTACCTCGCTGGCGGGGAACTCCGGATTCATGTAGGCGAAGAGCGCGCGGGCGTAGTCCTCCGTCTGCAGCAGCCCCGGCACATGGATGACCGCCACGTCCTTGCGGGACCTCGCGTGATGGTCCAGCTCGGCGAGATCCTGGTAAGCGGCGGGCAGCACGCCTCGGTACTCCTCCCACCAGCCGCGCGTGCGGTCTGTGGCCATGGCTGCCAGGGCGTCGATCAAAGGGAGGTCCGTACACGCGTAATTGGCGGCGAGCCGGCGCACGCGTTGCTCGCTCACCCCCGCGACGCCGGCCTCCATCTGACTCATCTGCACGGAGTTCGTTCCCAGCAGGGCCGCAGCCTCCGTCGCCTTGAGTCCGGCGGCCTCGCGCAGTCTCCGCAGTTCGGTTCCCAGGCGGACCTGGCGTGCGGTGGGGTTCCGTCGTGCCGGCACCGGCGTCCTCTCCTCAACTGCTGCGGTGGGGCGACTCTTTCGGGGCCCACGTTACGTGACCCGCTTGCAGCGAATGAAATTTATGCCCTACCTTCGGTCACGTACCGCACACGCAGCGGAAGCGCACGCACCCCTCTGCCCTGACGGCTGCGGCAGGCCACCGCGCGCTGGAACCCCCCTCACCGGACGGAGTCGACGACGCATGCCCGAGAACGAGACGTGGGACTACACGCTCTACATCCCCAACGACCTCAGAGCCGTGACCGTCTGTCGCAAGACCCTGCGGGTGATCCTGGCGATGCACGGGTTGACGGGCCTCGCGGACACGGCGGAACTGCTGGCGACGGAGCTGGTCTCCAACGCGGTACGGCACACGAAGGGGCCGGCGGCGCTGCGGGTGCGCCGCTCACCGCAGGGGCTGGTGTGGATCGGGGCGTGGGACACCGACCCCGAGCCGCCCGAGCCGCCGGTACCGCTGGAGAAGGCCCTCGACCGGGAGGACGGACGGGGACTGGGTCTGGTGAGTACGTGCGCGGAGTACTGGGGCTGGCAGCCGTCGGCCCGCTTCGGCGACCGGGGCAAGTACGTGTGGTGCGAACTCCCGGCGGCCTGACTCACTGCTGCCGGAAGGGGATGTTGAGCCACGGGCTACCGGGGTCGGACATCAGGACGCGGTGGGCCTCGACCATGTTCTGGTACCAGGCGCCGAACTCCTCGTCGTCGAAGTGGAGGCAGCGGCCGAGGATGAAGCCGACGGAGAAGTCCTGCCACGACTTGTAGGTCCGGGCGGCGGCCCGGCCGGCCCGGACGACGGCGGACTCGGCTTCCGCGAGGGTGCCGTACCTGGCTCCCAGCCCCCACCGTGCCATGTTGGACGCACGTCCGAGGTCCCAGGCGTCGACGGACGAGACGTGGCGGCTGCCGTCGAGTATGCCGTCGGCGCGCATCCGGGCCTCGTAGCGGGTGATGCGTCCGATCAGCCGCTGTACGCCCTCTACCTGGGCCTCGACCTCGGACCCGGGCCGGGGCTCGGTCCTCGTGACACCGTCCTCGCTGACCGTGACCGAGCCTTCTGACCTGGCGCGTATGACGTCGGCGGCGGTCTGGCGCCAGTAGCCCGCGTCTACGTGGCCGCCGAAGTCACGTGCGATGCTGCGGCGCAGGCCGAGGACGAAGTCCCAGACCGGGCTGTGCTGTTCGCAGTCGAGGAGGTCGCGGAGGCAGCGCAGCCACTTCTCACGACTGGTGATGCCCCACCACTCGCGGAGTCGCTTCCGCTCGTCCGGATAGCCCGCGCCGTGCCAGGCCATGGCGTTCCAGAATGCGCCGTTGTTGAAGCACAGGAGGCCGCCGCAGGCGAGGCCGTGGGCGACGGTGCCGTGCAGGGGGCCGCCGATGCGGAGGGTACGGAGCGACAGGGACGTGTCCCGGGCGGGAGTCCGTGCGCCGAACTGCGCCCAGGCCGCCGAGTGCGGTGGGGCGGAGGGCAGAAATGCCTCGCATGGGCTTCCCGGGTTGACGACGATCATCGGCGGATCGGTCGGAGCCCACACCTTCGGGAACCATTCCAGGTAGTTCCAGTCGAAGACTCGGTGGGGCTCCGGGGCGGGCAGCATGCCCTCGGTGTACACGGCCCAGATCCGTCCACCGGGGACGCGGGGGTCATGCCCGAAGACGGCGTGCGTGGCGCTGGGCGTGGCGTCCGCCTGGTCTTTCTCTATCTCGAAGTACAGCGGGTTCCGCGCGAGTGCGGAGAGGTAGCCGACCCAGTTCCCACGGCTCTTGGCCTCGAACAGCGCCTGTTCGATTTCCGAGGGTGGCGTCCAGGCGGGAGGTGCGGAAGCCGAGAAACCCGCAGGTGGCGGACCGAACGACATCGAGTTCCTGACCTTTTCCAGGGATATTTGTACGCGACGGATATCAATCTTGGTTAGAGTTTGATGTGTGGGGTTAAGCTTGACTGGAGAACATTTTCATCCAGTGCAGAATTTTTTGACTGTTGCTGTCCATGAGGAACAATTCATTACCGTCTCCATGCAGGGAGATGCTTGCCATGGCGAGAGTATCCTGTGGATAAGTGTCCAGGAATGACAAGAGGGAGGCCGTCTCTCTCTGGAGTTGAGAACCGGGAGTCGTTCTTTTCAGGCGGCGCCTGTATGTGTTCGCCAAGTTCTCTCTCGACACGCTTCCCACTTCAATTGCATTGATCTCCGCGAGGCGGTCGAGGAGTTGTGCGTCACAGATGCCGGACTCGACAGCCGCTTCAACGAGCTTCAGGATCCTGACTTTGTCCATGGCCCCCCACCTATGCTCACCTCGGCTCCCGTAACGGTACCCCGAATCATTACCTCACCTTCGTCGTACGGGAATGAAACACCGGGCACGCGAAAGTAGGTCGCTCCGTCTGCGTTCGGTATCCGGAGGACGACTCCGGGACCGTTGCCTCGGTAGCTCTCCTCTAGCGCCATGCCTTCGTAATCCGTCGTCCATGAAGTGAAGATGCTATCGGTGCGGCCCCCGGCATGAGATTGCGGATCCGCGTGTCCGCCCAGCGGTTCCGCGACTCCATGCTTGGCGTCTTCATACATTTTAATCCACTCTTGCGGACTTCTCTCGTCTGCGTGTCCGACACCGCGGTACAGATAAGGCTCTTCCTCGGCATCCCAGCTTCCCCCGTTCTCGCACGCATCCGGCGCAAGCCCCAGATGATCGAACCACGAATGCGGGTTGTGGACGTAGGAGGCGGGGTTGGGGGCTGGAGCCAGGCCCAGTGGATCCCGGCTGAGATACCGCGCCGTCTCCGGGTCGTAGTGGCGGAAGTAGTTGTAGTGCAGGCCCGTTTCCGGGTCGTAGTACTGGCCTGGGAAACGTAACGGCGTGTACGTCGTGCTGTTCGTCGTCCACGCCGTCGCGCCCCAGAGCGTGCTGCGGGTGCGCCAGGCGATGTCGCCCTGTTCGCCGACCAGTTCGCTCGGGGTGCCCACCAGGTCCGTGACGATCGCGAAGAAGCGGGAGTCGATCTCCCGCTGGGGAGCCTCCGCCGCGGTGATGCGTTCCGTCTGGGCGAGCGGGCGCAGGCCCTGGTGGTCCCAGGTGAGGGTGACCGGGTGGGGGAGGTCCGCAGAGACCGTCGTCTGTTCGCAGAGGGTGGTGCCGTCCCAGGTGAAGTCCACCCTTTCCAGGACCGTCTCGCCGTCGTCCGCCAGGCGGAGCTTCGCCGTGCGGCGGCCCAGGGCGTCGTACGTGTAGCGCCAGCGGGTGCCGTCCGGCGTGGTCACCGAGGTCAGGCGGTCCTCGGCGTCCCACGTGTAGCGCCAGGTGTCCGGCTTGCGGGACAGGCGGGTCTTCTGGCGGAGCGTGACGCGGCCCAGCGCGTCGTGCTCGTAGCGGACGTCACCCGCCCGGGTGATGCGGGTGCCGACGTACGCGCGCGAGCCCCGCGCCTCCGCGCCCGGATGCTCCGACGGCCAGGATGCCCGGGTCTGGTTGCCCGCCTCGTCGTACGCGTACCGCTCCGTCCAGCCGGCCGCGTGGACCGCCGTCACCCGGCCCGTCGCGTCCAGGTCGAAGCGCCGGGAGCCCGACAGGTGGTCGTCGATGCCGATCAGGTTGCCGTCGGCCCGGTAGGAGTACGCCCGGTGCTGGACCAGGTCGCCCCCGGCGCCGGTCACCGACTGGGTGGCCAGGCGGCCCAGCGCGTCGAAGGTGTGCTCCAGGGCGACCGCGCCGCCGATGCGGCGGGTCAGCTCGCGGCCCGCCTCGTCGTACGTGAAGTCGATCGCCCGGCCCGACGCCACCATGCCGGTGCGGCGGCCCGCCGCGTCGTACGACCACGTCGTCTCGGCCCCGGCCGGCGTCACCCGGCTCGCCCGGCGGCCCAGCGCGTCGTACGTGTACGTCACCGTGCGGCCGTCCACCGTCTCCGAGCGCAGGCGGCCGTGACGGTCCCGCAGGAGGGTGAGCGTCGTGCCGTCCGCGGTTGTCGCCTGGGCCAGTTGATCGGTGAGGTCGTAGGCGTACGTCGTGACCCGGCCCGCCGCGTCCTTGCGGAGGACCTGGCCGAGTTCGTTCCGTTCGAAGGACGTCACCTCGCCGAGCGCGTTCCGCCGGGAGCGCAGGCGGCCCGCCGCGTCGTAGGCGTACGTCAGGACGTGGTCGTCGAAGTCCGTCTCCGACGCCAGGCGGCCGGCCGCGTCGTACTCGTACGTCCACGTCAGGCCCTGCGGATTCGTGACCTTCGTCAGGCGCAGTTCCGTGTCGTGGTCGAACTCGTAGCGGACGCCGTCCGGGCCGGTGCGGGCGGTGAGCAGGTCGAAGTGGGTGTACTCGAAGCGGGAGACGCCGCCGAGCGGATCGGTGTGGCTCGTGCAGTTGCCCTCGCCGTCGTACGTCCACGTCTCCGTCGTGCCGTCGGGGGCCGTGCGGCGGGTCGGGTGGCCCTCGACCGACCATTCCAGGCGGGTCGTGGCGCCCGCGGGGTCCGTGATCGCGGTCGGGCGGCCGAGGGCGTCGCGCGCGTAACGGGTGGTCGCGCCCAGCGGGTCCGTCACCTCCAGCGGGAGGCCCGCGCGGTCGCAGACGACCGTCGTGGTGTTGCCCAGCGGGTCCGTCACCGACGTCAGGTGGCCGGCGTCCGTGTAGGTGAACCGGGTGGTCCGGCCCGCCGGGTCGGTGACCGACGTGCGGTTGCCCCGGGAGTCGTACGTCTGGCGGACCACCGTGCCGTCCGGGTTCACCACCCTCACCGGCAGGCCGAGGCCGTCGTACTCCGCCGTGGCCTCGCGGCCGTCCGGGCGGACCACCCGGACGAGGTTGCCCGCCTCGTCGTACGAGAACGCCGTCGTGCGGCCCAGCGGGTCCGTCGTGGAGAGCAGGCGGTGGTGGCGGTCGCGGACGTGGTGAGTGGTCGCGCCCAGTGGATCGGTCTCCGCGACCACCTGCCAGGTGTCGTTGATCAGGTAACGGGTGGTGTGGCCCCTGGCCGTCGTCGCCGTCGTCGTCCGCAGCCCCGTCGACGGGTCCGGGTCCTGGTACGCCAGGTGCGTGGTCAGGTGGCCCGCCGCACCGCGCTGCGCCGTACAGCGGTCCCGGTCGTCGTACTCGTAGGAGTAGCCGCGGTCGTTCGTGTCCGTCCACGACGTGACCCGGCCGGCCTCGTCGTACGTGAAGCGCAGGGGCAGCCCGGAGGAGTTGGTGACCTCGGTGAGGTTGCCGTCCGTGTACCCGAAGCGCTTCAGCTCCTCGCCGGTCGCCACCAGGTGGTACGCCGTCACGCGGCCCGCTTCCACCGTGACGCGGACGCCCTGGCCGGCGCTCGTGAAGACGCCCAGCGGGGTGCCGTCGGCGTCGTGCTCGAACGTGGTCCAGTTGCCGTTGCGGTCGTCGATCTGCTCCAGGACCGCCAGCCCGGGACCCCGGTCGGCGAAGTGCCGGGTGCGGTGGGTCCGGGGATCGGTGACGGTGTAGCCGCCGTCCACCCGGTCCAGGAGGAGCCGGGGGCCGTGGCCGGGCAGGGTGGGCAGGCCGGGCGCCGGGTGGGGGTACGACAGGAGCAGGCCGTCCTCGGTGACGAAGACGACGCCCTCCGCGTCGATCTCCAGGCGCTGGTCCAGCGTCGAGGACCAGGACGGCCCGAACCAGCGGCCCAGGTCGTAGCCGGACTCCACGCGCCGGGTCAGGAGCAGGGGCAGGACGCCGGGCAGGGCGACGTCCGTCTGCGGCAGGAACATCCTGCCGGTGGCCACGTTGACCGGGTCGCCGCACTCTTTGGTGCTGCTTTCGTCGTGCGAGCGCTGCGGCGGGTCTTCCTCGACCCTCGAACGGGCCGTCTTCGTGCCCGCTTCCTCCGCCTCCCGCGCGCCCCTGCGCAGACCCTGCCCGGCGAGGCCCTCCGCGCCCTCCTTCGCCGCGAGCCGCAGGCCGCCGCCGGCGAGGCCCGCGCCCTTGGTGCCGATCGCCTCGGGGAAGAGCCGGCCGAAGAACTCCGAGGGGTCCTTGCGGAAGCCGTCCGCGGCGGCCCGGGCGGCGCGTTCGGGGTGGGCCGCGGTGGAGGTCAGGCCGGAGAGCGTCATGCTGACGTTCTGCAGGTAGGCGGCCGGGTGGGTGATGTTGTAGGGGTCGGCGGGGTTCAGGCCGCGGACGACGTCGACCAGGCCCGCCGTACCCTTCAGCGCGCCGCCCACCACATGGGTCAGTTCGGTGGTGGAGGCCTGGAAGCCGTCCTTGAGGTCCTTGCCGAGGCGCTCCAGGGGCGGGGGTTCGGCGGGGGCGTGGGCCAGGGCCGCCCGGACACTGCCCTGGGCCTCGGAGGCGGCGGTGTTGCGCTGCTTGCGGGCCTCGGCCAGCTTGTGCCGGGCCGACCGGACGTCGGCCTTGCCGGGGTCGACCAGCGGGCCGGGTTCCGGGCCGGGGTCCTGGCCGGCCTCGGCCTTGGCGTTGTAGGCGTCCACCTTCCGCCGGTGCGCCTCGAACGCCTCCTCGGACGCCCGCACGCCCTTCTTGTACAGCTCGACGGCCTCCCGGGCCTGGCCCTGCGCCCACTTGACGGTGTCGGCGTACGCCTCCAGCGCCCCGGCCGCCGTCCGGCACGCCTCGGCCGCCTGCGCCCACTTGGCGGGGTGCACCCCGAACCGCTTGCGGAAGGCGTCGCCGCCCTCGCCCTGCCAGCCGGAGGAGTCGACCTTCCGCAGTCCCTGGCCGACCTTGTCGAACGCGCCGTGGAAGTCCCGCAGGTGCTCGGCGTTGCCGCGGATCTTCCCCGGGTCGCCGTGGACCAGTTCGTCGGCCTTCTCGGTCTCGCCGAGCTGCTGCTCGCCCGGGGTCGCGCCGAGGTCCGAGGCGACACCGTCGCCCCAGTCCTCCACCACGTCGGCCCACTGGTGGGCCCCGACGCGGTCCAGGCCGTCACCTATCCTGTCGGTGGTGTAGTCGACGCCCTCGCCGACGATCCTCTTGCCGCCGTCGATGAGCTTCTCGCCGCCGCTGAGCAGCGAGTCGGTGAGATCCCCAAGACCCATCAGCCCGCACCGCCCCGACTGCCCGCATCATCGGCCGCAGCACCCTCCGCGTCGCCGGTGGCGCCGCGCAGGTCGCCCAGGCCCATGCCCGGCACCGGGCCGATCGTGTGCGAGGTCATCACGTCGTCCGCGGCGCCCCGCCAGCCCTCCTTGCTGTTCGCCCACGCCTCCTCGAAGGACTCCCCGCTGTAGTCGGCGCCCCCGCCGGAGGCGGCTATCTCCCCCCAGCCCATCTTCTCCACGTCCTCCTCGGAGGCGTACGGGTTGCCGACGATCGCATTGGTCACGACCTTGAAGGAGCCCTCGACGTACTGGTCCGTCTCGTAGTACGTGCCCGCCGACAGACCCGTCTTCACGGCGAACGCGTTGCCCTCGGCGATCAGCGACCGCACCCCCCACTCCCAGCGCTCGCAGAACGACTTGAACTCGTCCGTCAGGCCCGTGTGGCCCAGCTCCAGCCCGGACATCACGAGGTCGGAGAAGCCGCGCCCCGCGCCGGCCCGCCCGACCATGCCCAGCTCCTCCAACTCGCCCAGGGCCTCGGTCAGGCCCTTGGCGATCAGGCCGAGCCCCTCGGTCCTCAGGTCCTTGCCCGCGTCGGTCACCGCTCGTCCCCCGTCCCGTCCCCGACGTCCACCGCCACCCCGTCCGGCACGACCCCGCGCACCGGCGGGAAGACCATCCCCCGCGCACCGTCCGCGCAGTCCAGCGCCACCCCGCACGGCACCCCCACCGCCGGTACGGCCGCGTCCAGCAGGCGCGCGCCGAGGACCGTCCGGTACGGCCACTCGCGGCCCGCCTCGCCGCGGGCCGTGGCGTAGCGGGCCAGTGCCCGCTCGTCGGAGAACGCCAGGAGGAAGCGCACGCCACCGTGGTCGGCGGCCAGCGGGTCGCCCGTCTCCGCATCCAGCGGGACGAGGACGGCGGTGCGCCGGAACTCGCCGAGCAGGACGGCGGACTCCCGGCGGCCGAGCCCGGCGGCGGCCGGGGTCTCGGGCAGGGGGGCCGTGCGCCCCGGCGGAGTGGTCTGCCCGGCTGGTTCCGTGCGGGTGGTCCGCGGCGGGGCCGGTTCCGGCGGGTCCGCGTAGTCGTACAGGCGTGACCTGCGGACCTCTTCCTGCGCGCGGGCGTCTCCCCCGTGTCCGGCCATGTCCGGGATCATCACACCGGCCCGTCGGCGGTCGCAACGCGTCACGCGGCCGACCGATCGAGTCCGGCCGCGCACGCCGGACGCCCGGGCCAGTGGTGGCCCGGGCGTCGGGTCGTGCGGGGTGGAGCGGCGGGGTTACGGCAGCGAGTGCACCTTGGCACCCACCGGGGTGGACCACGCGTTGCCCGAGGCCGCGTCCCAGTTGGTGGACCAGGTCATCGCGCCCCGCAGGCCGGGGTAGGTCTTCGACGGCTTGAAGGAGCCGCAGTTGGTGCCGGCCGTCAGGCAGTCCAGGGCGGCGTTGACCACGGAGGGGGAGACGTAGCCGCCGCCCGCCGCACGCGTGGACGCCGGCACGCCGAGGCCCACCTGGGACGGGTCGAGGCCGCCCTCCAGCTGGATGCAGGCGAGGGCCGTCAGGAAGTCGACCGTGCCCTGGCTGTAGACCTTGCCGTCACAGCCCAGCATGGAACCGCTGTTGTAGTACTGCATGTTGACGACCGTGAGGATGTCCTTCACGTTCAGCGCGGTCTTGAAGTAACCGCCCTGCGTCGACTGCATGTCGATCGTCTGCGGCGCCATCGTGATGATCAACGACGGGCCCGCCTTCGCGGACAGGGCGCGCAGGGCCTGAGTCATGTAGGTGGGGTTGAGGCCGTTCTCCAGGTCGATGTCGACGCCGTCGAAGCCGTACGTCTGCATCAGCGAGTACACCGAGTTGGCGAAGTTCGTCGCCGAGCCGGAGTCGTTCACCGACACCGTGCCCTTCTCACCGCCGATGGAGATGATGACCTTCTTGCCCGCGGCCTGCTTGGCCTTGATGTCGGCCTTGAACTGGTCGACCGTGTAGCCGTTGAGGCCGGCCGTGTCCAGGTTGAAGGTGACGGCGCCCGGCGTCGACGTCGCGTCCGCGAAGGAGACCGCGATGATGTCGTAGGCGGAGGGCACGTCGGAGATCTTCTGGACCGTCGCGCCGTTGTTGAAGTTCTGCCAGTAGCCGGTCACGGCGTGCTTCGGCAGGGACCCGCCACCGTTGTTGCCACCCGAGTCCTTGGCCGTCGTGCCGGTGACCGCCGCCGACTTCGCCGACTCGCCGGCCGCGTTGGTCGCCGTCACCTGGAAGGTGTACGCGGTCGCCGCCGTCAGGCCGGTCACCGTCGCCGAGGCGCCGCTCACCGAGCTGACCTTGGTGCCGTCGCGGTAGACGTTGTAGCCCGTCGCGCCCGTCACCGACGACCAGGACAGGGAGACCGAGGTCGTCGTCGTGCCCGAGACCGCGAGGCCGGCGGGGGCCGCCGGGATCGTCGGGGCCGGCTCGCCGCTGCCCCCGCCGTCGGGGCCGAAGACCGAGACGTCGTCGACGTAGTAGGCCGGCTGGCCGTACCAGCCGTGGGTGTAGACCGAGACGGACGTCGTGGACGCGCCGGTCTTGAAGGTCGTCGTGAGCTGCTTCCAGGACGGGGCGTCGGCGGTCCAGGTGGAGACGTCCGTGGTGCCGGTCCCGGTCACGCCCAGGTAGGAGTAACCGCCCTGCACCCAGGCGCTCAGCGTGTACGTCGAGTTGGGCTTGACCGCCACCGACTGGGTGCACTGGGCGTTGTCCTGGCCGGCCGGGGTCGCCTTCAGGGCCGCGCTGCCGCCGTGGGCCGGGGAGGAGACCGTCGCGCCGGTGCCGCCGGAACAGGTCCAGCCGGTCAGGCCGGACTCGAAGCCGGCGTTCTTGACGTTGTTGACGTCCGCCGCGGACGCCGGGGTCGCGACGGCGAGGCCGGCGACCGAGAGGGCGAGGGCGGTGGTGGCGGACCACGTCGCGAGCCGTCGTCTGCGGGGTCTGGGCATGCCTGGTGCGCGGTCCACTGGAGCCTCCGGTGGGGAGTTGGCGGGGAGGGGGAGTAGACGGTGGCCACCGCTTGCCCTACAAGTTGGTCCAGACCAATCGGGGTGTCAAGAGGTACAGACCGAAACGGTCGCCGACCGACTGCTCAACCTGTCCGGGTTTGACGGGACTTGAACCGGGAGAGTTCCACACGGGCTTCACAAACGCTGTTCTCCGGCCATCCGGCCGTGGTTACAGTGCTCACGTAGTCACGCAATGAAGTCGTCCGGCGTTCGGTGGGTACCCGGTGGGCCGGACGGGTGTGAAGAGCGGGGAGCTGCGCGTGCCAACTGCCATTGCCGTGACCAGTGCCGACATGGCGCTGCCGGCGCAGGACGAACGGA
Source organism: Streptomyces sp. NPDC025833 (assembly GCF_055558055.1). Taxonomy (NCBI): domain Bacteria; kingdom Bacillati; phylum Actinomycetota; class Actinomycetes; order Kitasatosporales; family Streptomycetaceae; genus Streptomyces; species Streptomyces sp. NPDC025833. Next base: position 285,674 of record NZ_JBVHNF010000009.1, on the reverse strand, counting down.
CCATGCCCGCCGTCGTGCTGGCCGGCCTCGACCGCAAGCCCCTCGACGAGGCGCTCACCGAACTCCACACCCTCACCGAGCAGTACGGCTACGTGGTCGTCGTCTGCTCACGGGCCACCCCGGAGCCGGTCGTACGGCGGCTGCACACGCTGCGCTCCCTGCTGGAGAGCGACCGCATCGCGCTGTTCCGGCCCGCCCTGCCGCCGCTCGGCATCGCCGTCCTGGCCCGGCAGCTGCGCCAGCTCGCCTCCTGCGACCTGAGCCCCGGGGTGCTCGCCTCCGCCGGCCGGCTGCTCACCCACTACATCCACGCCGGTGCCGTCCTCGGCTCCGTCGCCAAGCTCGACCGGGTCCCGGTCGGCCTGAAGGCGCACGCCAGGTCCTGGATGCCGGGCGGCCAGTTCGCCGTCCTCGCCCACCCCGAACCCCAGCTCGTCAAGGTCACGCCCGACGCCACCCTCAAGGGTCCCGAATTCAGCACCTGGATGCTCCTCGCCAAGGGGCAGTTGCAGAGCGACTGGGCGGCCGGCCTCGGCACCCGGTGGGGCGCGCACGGGCTGCGCGAGACACCGCTGCCCGCCGAGTCCGCGGCGTGGTGGGGAACCGGCCGCCTGATCGAGTTCTGCGGCTACCTCGCCGACCTCTCGGTCCTCTACCAACTCGTCACCTCCGTACGGCAGACCAGTTGCCACTGGTGCGGCCTCGACGTCATCGGCGACCGCTGCGTCTTCTGCTCCGCCACCCCGCCGCCCGCCCACGAACCCCCCGCGCCCCGCGCGCTGGAGCAACGCGCCCCCGCCTGACCGGCCCGGACGCGACATGCCCGGAGACGACCCTCACATCCCGCACGACCGATTCCCCCAATGAGGTTGCACGGTTCATGAACTCCCGTCAGCGCCGCGGCGTGCTACTCCTGATCCTGTCGGCCCTGTGCGCCCTGGGTGCGTTCGCCGGCGTGCTCTCCGTCGTCAAGGACGCCGATTCCAAGGTCGGGCCCCAGGTCGCCGCCTACCGGGTCAGGTCCGAGGTGAAGCCGTACACCGCGCTGGACACCGGCCAGTTCGAGAAGATCGAGATGCCCCGGCGGTGGCTGTCCGACAACGCCGTCACCGACCTCGGGCAGATCCGCGGCAAGATCGCCGTGACCACCCTGCGCCCGGGCTCCCTGCTCCAGACCGACATGATCGTGGACCAGCCCGCCCTCCAGCCCGGCCAGCAGGAGGTCGCCATCATGATCGACGCGGCGACCGGCGTGGCCGGCAAGATCACGCCCGGCTCACGCGTCAACGTCTACGCCACCTTCGAGGGCAAGAAGGACGCCGACCCCGACCAGTCGAAGATCATCGTGACCAACGCCCGGGTCCTCGACGTCGGCCAGATCACCGCCCTCGACCCGGACAAGGACCGCACCCAGCAGCCCACCGAGGCCGTCCCCATCACCTTCGCGCTGTCCACCATCGACGCCCAGCGCATCACCTACGCCGAGTCCTTCGCCCAGCGGGTCCGGCTCGCGCTGGTGGCGCCCGGCAGCGTGACCGGCGTCCCCGACAAGGACCGCACCTACGAACTCGCGACGGACAAGTGAGAGGCGGCCATGCCCACCAGGATCCTCCCGGCCGGCGCGGACCCGGACGCCGTCCGCTCCCTCACCACCCTGCTCAGCCAGCTCCCCGACGCCGAACCGCAGCCCCCGGTGACCGACTCCACCCAGCTCGTCGACCTGCTCGCCCGGCTCGCCGCCGAGTCGGTCGACGAACTGCCCGAGGTGGTCGTCGTCCACGAACGCATCGGCCCGGTCCCGGCCCTGGAGCTGATCCGCGAGGTCGCCCTGCGCTTCCCGGCCGTCGGCGTCATCCTCGTCACCGGCGACTTGGGCCCCGCCCTGTTCGCCGCCGCCATGGACTCCGGAGCCCGCGGCCTGGTCGCGCTCCCGCTGTCGTACGAGGAACTCGCCGGCCGCGTCCAGGCCGTCGCCCAGTGGTCGACGGGCGTACGACGGCACCTCGGGCACGGCGCCGAGGTCCTGCCCGGCGCCGGCGGCACCGTCGTCACGGTCAGCGGGGCCAAGGGCGGCGTCGGCGCGACCCTGGCCGCCGTCCAGCTCGCCCTCGCCGCCCAGGCCTCCGGCCGCGCCACCGCACTGGTCGACCTCGACCTCCAGAGCGGCGACATCGCCTCCTACCTCGACATCCAGTTCCGCCGGTCGGTGGCCGACCTCGCCGCCATCACCGACATCTCGCCCCGCGTCCTCGCCGACGCCGTCTTCCGCCACGACACCGGTCTCGCCCTGCTCCTCGCCCCCGGCGAGGGCGAACGCGGCGAGGAGGTGACCGACCGGGCCGCCCGCCAGCTCGTCAGCGCCCTGCGCTCGCGCTACGAGGTCGTCGTCGTCGACTGCGGCGCCCAGCTCGGCGGGGCCGGCGCGGCGGCCGTGGAGATGGCCGACACCGCGGTCCTGGTCACCACCCCGGACGTGATCGCCGTACGCGCCGCCAAACGCACCGTGCGGATGTGGGACCGGCTCCAGATCCGCAAGGCCGAGGAGACGACCGTCGTCGTCAACCGGCACTCCCGCAACACCGAGATCCAGCCCGCCCTGGTGCAGCGCATCACCGGCACCGCGCTGGCCCGCACGGCCGTACCCGCCAATTTCAAGGAACTCCAGGCGGTCGTGGACGCGGGACGGCTCCACGAACTCGACGCGAAGAGCACGGTGAAGCAGGCGCTGTGGGCACTCGCGGGGGAACTGGGCCTGGTCCGGGCCGCCGACACGGGGACCTCCCACCGGGGCGGCGGCCGGAGCGGGACCGGCCTGCGGCGGCGGAAGGAGTGAGGACGCGATGAGACGGCCGGACGGCGACCGCGGCCAGGTCAGCGTCGAGTTCCTCGGCATGACACCGCTGATCGTCCTGACCCTCGTGCTGATGTGGCAGGCCGTGCTGGTGGGGTACGCCTTCACCCTCGCCGGGAACGCCGCGGACGAGGGCGTGCGGGCGGGGACGGCCGCCCCGCGCGGGGAGCGGTACGCGGCGTGCCGGCAGGCCGCGCTGAAGCACCTGTCGGGGGCCTGGCAAGGGGGCGCGAGCGTGGAGCACTGCGAGGGCACGGGATACGTGACGGCCGACGTGGCCGTCAAGGTGCCCGTCCTCTTCCCCGGCTTCCTCGACTTCCCCGTCACCGTGCACGGCCACGCCGGTGCCGTGGAGGAGGCGAAGGACTGAGATGCCGTACCGCAGGAGACACGACCGGGGCCAGGTGGCCATCGAGTACCTGGGCTTCATCCCCGTCCTGCTCGTCGTCGGGCTGGCCGGCATCCAGATCGGTGCCGTCGCCTACGCCGCCGAACAGGCCGGTACGGCGGCCCGGGCCGGAGCGCGGGCCGCCTCCCTGGACCAGTCCTACGCCCAGGCGTGCGCGGACGCGGTGAGCAGCGTGCTCTCGGTGTCCTGCGAGGCCGCCGAGGGCGACGGCTCCGTCACCGTCACCGCGTCCGTCACCATCCCGAAGGTCCTCTGGAGCTTCGGCACCGCCACCAAGTCCGCCACCATGCCGCTCGACCACTGACCGAGGAGTCGCAGACATGAGCCTGCGGGCACGCATCAGCGCTCCGGAGGAGCACGCCGGCCGGGGCGAGGACGGCCACCTGGTCGCCTCCTACCGGGCCAAGCTGCTGGAGGAGATCGACCTCGCGGAGATGGGCCCGCTGGCCGCCGCCGAGCGCCGGGCACGGCTGGAGCGGGTGCTCGGGCACATCATCAGCCGCGAGGGCCCGGTGCTGTCGACCGTGGAGCGCTCCCAGCTCATCCGCCGGGTGGTGGACGAGGCACTCGGCCTCGGCATCCTCGAACCCCTGCTGGAGGACGCGTCCATCACCGAGATCATGGTGAACGGCCCCGACGCGGTGTTCGTGGAGCGCGGCGGCCGGGTCGAGCAACTGCCCCTGCGGTTCGCCTCGGCGGACCAGCTCATGCAGACCATCGAGCGGATCGTGTCGACGGTCAACCGTCGCGTCGACGAGTCCAACCCGATGGTGGACGCCCGGCTGCCCTCCGGCGAACGCGTCAACGTCATCATCCCGCCGCTGTCCCTGACCGGCCCCATCCTCACCATCCGCCGCTTCCCGCGCTCCTTCACCCTCCGGGAGCTGATCGGCTTCGGCTCGCTCGACGATCCCATGCTGCTGCTGCTCGCCGGTCTGGTGCAGGCCAAGTTCAACATCATCGTCTCGGGCGCGACCGGCACCGGCAAGACGACCCTGCTCAACGCCCTGTCCGGGCTGATCCCCGCGCACGAGCGCATCATCACCATCGAGGACTCCGCCGAACTCCAGCTCCAGCAGACCCACGTGGTCCGCCTGGAGTCCCGCCCGCCGAACGTGGAGGGCACCGGGCAGGTCACCATCCGCGACCTCGTCCGCAACTCGCTGCGCATGCGGCCGGACCGGATCGTCGTCGGCGAGGTCCGCGGCGGCGAGTCCCTGGACATGCTCCAGGCGATGTCCACCGGCCACGACGGATCGCTGGCCACCGTGCACGCCAACAGCGCCGAGGACGCCCTCACCCGGCTCCAGACCCTGGCCTCGATGTCCGAGGTCGAGGTGCCGTTCGTCGCGCTGCACGACCAGATCAACAGCGCCGTCGACGTCATCGTCCAGCTCACCCGGTTCGCCGACGGAGCCCGCCGGATCACGGAGATCGCCCTGCTCGACAGCCACGGCGGGGAGCCGTACCGGCTGGCCACCGCCGCCCGGTTCGAGGCCCGGCCCATGACCCCGGACGGCCGCGTCCACGGCGCCTTCGGGTACTTCCCGCTGCCCCGCCGTACCGCCGACCGCCTCCACATGGCGGGCCAGCCCCTCCCGCAGGCCTTCGGTGTCGCCCGCACCGCCGACCAGCTCGCCACCCGGGAAGCCAGGTAGACCGACCATGGAACGTCACACCCTCGTCCAGCTCACCCTCGGCGTGGCACTGCTGGCCTGCGTCCTGGCGGTGGCCGGCGTGCACGCCTACGCCGCCGGCCGGGCCCGGCGCGCCGCCCTCGTGGACCGCCTGGCCCACACCGGGGCCCCGCCGCCGGCCGGCCGCCGGCGCCGCTTCCAGGCCGTGGACCGGCGGCTGCGCCGCACCCGCCTCGGCCGCCGGCTGGAGCAGCGCCTCGCCGCCACCGGCCTGGACCTGACCCCGGGCGAGTTCTTCACGTACATGCTCGGCACGGTGGCCGCGCTCTGGCTGATCGGCCAGGCCACGCTGGCCCCCTTCTTCGGCCCGCTCGCCGGGCTCCTCGGCGTCTGGGCGGCCCTGCAGTTCCTCGCCTGGCAGCGGCAGAAACGCATCGAACGCTTCATCAACCAGCTCCCCGAACTGGCCCGCATTCTGGCCAACGCCACCCAGGCCGGCCTCGCCCTGCGCACCGCGATCGGCATGGCGGCGGAGGAACTGGAGGCCCCGGCCGGGCAGGAACTGGGCAAGGTGGCCGACCAGCTCGCCGTCGGCCACTCCCTGGAGGACGCGCTCGGCGAGCTGGCCCACCGCCTGCCCTCCCGCGAACTGGTCGTCCTCGTCACCACCCTGGTGCTGTCCAACCGCGCGGGCGGCCAAGTCGTCTCGGCGCTGCGCAACCTGACCGAGACCCTGGAGGAGCGCAAGGAGACCCGGCGCGAGATCCGCACCCAGCTCTCCCAGGTCACCATGACGTCGTACGCCGTCCCCGTCCTCGGCATCGGCGCGCTGTTCCTGATGAACGGGGTCAAGGACGGCGCACTGGACCGCATGACCGGCTCGCCGTTCGGCCAGGCGAGCGTGATCATCGCGTTCGCCCTGTACGCCGTCGGCTTCGTCCTCATCCGCCGCATGAGCCGGATCGACGTGTGAGGGAGGTGCCCCGATGGCATACCTGCTCGCCCTGCTGACGGGCCTCGGAGTGTGGGGCGTCTTCGCCGGCGTCCGCATGTACCGCGCGGACGCCAAGCTCCCCGCCGACCTCGCGGTCGCCCTGGAGGTCGGCGCCACCCGCACCGGCGCGGTCGGCTCGGTCGTCGACCGCCTGGGCATGCGCTACGCCCCGGCCGTGCTGCGCCTGATGGGGCCGCGCCTGGTGGCCAGGTACCGCAGGAAGATCGACCTCGCGGGCAACCCGGGCGGCCTGACCATCGACCGCTACGCCGCCCGCCGCGCGGTCTACGGTGCCCTCGGCGGCGTCGGCTTCCTGGTCTTCCTGCTCCGCGGGCAGTGGTTCGTGGCCCTGCTCCTGCTCGCCTTCGGCGCGTTCTGGACGGAGGTCGGCATCTGGTCGGCGATCCGGGTCCGCAAGGACGTCATCGAGCGCACGCTGCCGGACTTCCTGGACGTGCTGGCCGTCGTGGTCGGCGCGGGGCTCGGCTTCCGCCAGGCCCTGGACCGGGTCGCCTCCCACTACGAGGGCCCGTGGGCCGACGAACTGCGCATCACCCTGCGCCAGATGGACCTCGGCATGAGCCGCCGCCAGGCCTTCGCGGAGTTGCGGCGGCGCAACGAATCGGAGCAGGTGGCGATGTTCGTGACGGCGCTGCAGCAGGGCGAGGAGCTGGGAGCCCCGATCGTGGACACCCTGGTCTCCCTGGCCAAGGACATGCGCCGCACCGACGCGCAGAACGCCCGCCGCAAGGCCGCGCGCGCGGTGCCCAAGGCCACGCTGATGATCACCACCTTCATGGTCCCGGCGACGATGCTCCTGCTGGGCGCGGGCCTGCTGCTGGGCTCCGGGGTGGACTTCGGCACCCTCACGGGGGAGTGAGGACCGGCGTGACGATGACGGGACCGGCGGAACTGACGGGCACCGGGTACGGGCGGCGGGCGCCGGCCGCGCGTCCCGGCGGCCGGCCGCGGGACCGGGCCAGGCCGGCGGCGGAGGCGGCGGCCCGCACCGGAACGCGGGCGGGGCGCCTCGGCGGCACACGTCCCGGCGGCCGGCCGCGGCGGACGGGGGCGGGGAAGGACGAGGGGACGGGGCGAGCGCGGCTCCTCGGCCGGCTGCGGCGGGTGCGGGAGGCGAGGGGGGCAACGCGGCCCGGTTCCTGGCTGCGGCGGGCGGGGGAGACGGCGGGGGGAGCGCGGCTCGGTTCCTGGCTGCGGCGGGCGGGCGGCCGGTCCGCGCGTCAGCCGGCGTCCCCGGCCGGACCCTCGGAGAAGCTCCAGGTCCGGGCCCTGCAGGCGATGTGCCGCCAGGTCTTCGGCTTCCGGCTGGCGATGATCGTCGTGTCGGCCCCCGCCGCGCTGCTGGGCGCGGCCCCCGGCCTGGGCGTCCGCCTCGTCGGCGCGGCCGTGGTCGTCACCTTCATGGTGTCCTACGTCCTCTTCCGGGACTGGGAGCGCTTCGGCCCCCTCCTGCTGCGCCACCCCGCACTGCTGGCCGCCGACACCCTCTTCGGCTCCTTCCTGCTGGTCTCGGCGGGCCCGGACACCACGCTCGCCTACGTCGGCGTCTGCACCCCGCTGCTGGCCGGTCTGCTCTACAGCTGGCGCGGCGCGGCCTGCTTCGCCTCCGTCCAGGCGCTGGTGCTGCTGCTGGTCCACGCCACCCTGAAGGCGGACCGGCAGGCGACCGTCGCCGAGGCCCTGCTGCTGCCCGGGCTGTGCGTCATCGCCGGTGCCATGGGCTCCACCCTGCGCAACCTGATGCTCCGCTTCGGCGCCGCGACCCAGGCCCTGACGGCGACGCGGGCACGGCTCGCGGCGGCGGAGGCGGTGAGCGCGGAACGCGCCCGGCTGGCCCGCGAGATGCACGACTCCCTGGCGAAGACCCTGTACGGCGTCGCCCTGGCGGCGGACGGACTGGCGGCCACCGCCTCGGCCGGCGTCCCGGATCCCGGCCGGATCAGACAGCAGGCGGAACTGGTGTCCCGCTCGGCGCGCAGGGCCGCGGCGGAGTCCCGGGAACTGCTGACGGACCTGCGGCAGGACCGGCCGGAGAACACCCCGCTGTGGCCGCGACTGGCCGCTCAGGCGCAGGCGTTCACCGGCCGCACGGGCCTCCCGGTCGTCTGCCACTGGAAGGACGCGGACCCGCTCCCGCCCCTCCCGTCCCGCGTGGCGCGGCACGTGCTGTCCGTCGTGGCGGAGGCACTGGAGAACGCCCACCGCCACGCGTCCGCGACCCGGGTGGACGTACGGGCGGTGGTCGACGGCCGGCTGCTCGGCCTCATGGTCCACGACGACGGCACCGGGCTGCCGGCGGGCACGACCCTGGAAGGGCTCCGCGCGTCCGGCCACTTCGGCCTGCTCGGCATGGTCGAACGGGCCGCCCAGGCGGGCGCCCGCATCCGGGTGGGCAGGGGCGCCCACGAACGGGGCACGGAGGTACGCCTGGACATCCCCCTCCCACCGCCCGGCCCCGACTGCGATCCCGACTCCGATCCCGACTCCGATCCCGACTTCGGGTTCCCGACAGCCTGAGAGGAGGCACCGTGCGGCCATCGCACAGCGTCCCCCGGCCGGACTTCCCCCCGGCGGCGGCGCCCCCGCCGTTGCGGCTGCTGGTCGCGGACGACAATCCGGTCGTCCGCGCCGGTCTGACGGCTCTGCTGACGGACCGTCCGGAGACCACGGTGGTGGCGGAGGCGGCGGACGGCCGCGAGGCGTACGAGGCGGCGCTCCGGCACCGGCCGGACGTCATCCTCCTCGACGTCCGCATGCCCGGGGTCGACGGAATCACGGCGTTGCCCCACCTGGTGCGGCTGGCCCCCGTCATGATGCTCACCTACAGCCATGAGGCGGAGACCGTTCGTGAGGCGCTGCGACTGGGGGCGGGGGGATATCTGGTGCACGGCGAGTTCACGACGGAGCAGCTCGTGCGGGCGGTGCGGGACGTGGGGGAGGGACGGCCGCATGTCACCCCCGGCGCGACGAGGGCGTTACTGACATCCCTGCGGGGCGATGCACCTGCACACATCGGCGTCAACTCCCCGGAATCCGCCTCGGATTCATATCCTCATACTCTTTCGCAACTGCAACCTTCTGTGGGACAGTCGTTCCGCTCGCGGTACCGGCTGAGTACGAGGGAGGCGGAGATCATGGACCTCATCGCGTCCGGCATGACCAACCAGCAGATCGCCGCCGCCTGCTTCATCAGCGAGAAGACCGTCAAGAACCACATCAACCGCATCTTCGCCAAACTCGACACCACGACGAGGTCCCAGGCGACGGCGAAGTGGCTGGGGGTGGCGTGAGATGACGACCCGACGGATCCAATGGGCCCGCGATTGGGCCCTGGGACCCTCCCTCGGGCGCCGCGCCCCCGCATACGTTGCCCAGGTCGGAGGCGAACCCGGAGGGGACCACCATGAGCAACTGGTTCAACACCACCGTTGCGTACCTTCAGGCCCGCGTCGCGCGCGGCGACAAGGGGCAGACCGCGGTGGAGTACCTCGGCATCATCGCGGTGGTCGTGGCGATCGTGCTGGCGATCACGGGTACGAGCATCGGGCAGACCATCTTCGACGCGATCAGGAACAAGATCAGCGAGGTCACCGGCGGCTGAACCGCCGACTTCGGGACTCAGGGCAGGCCTTCCCCATCTACCTCACGGTGGTGGCGGGCCTGCTCTTTCTCGCGTTGGTCTATCTGGCGGTGGGCCAGGCGGCGGTGAACCGGAGCAGCGCGCAGACGGCGGCGGACGCCGCTGCGCTGGCGGCGGCCCAGAAGACGCGTGACCAACTCGCGGGCATGTGGGCGGCCGACCTGGACGATCCCTCCAAGTGGTGGGCCATCTTCCACGGGGAGGGCGCCGACGACTCGTGCTGGCGCGCCGACCAGCTCGCCGCCCAGAACGATGCGACGGTGGAATGTGTCTTCGAACCGCCGCTCAGTTACGCGGTCGACGCCAAGACGATCAAGCCCGTCGGCGACTCCATCGTGCCCGGTACGGAGAGCAGGCACTCCCGGGCGCGCGCGATCGCCGTGATCGAGCCGCTCTGCACGTTCCCGCCGCCCGCCGACGACGCCGAGAACGCCGACGACGCCGACGACGCCGAGAACGCCGACGAGGACAAGAACGCCGGGGACGACGCGTTGCCCCCACTCACCTGCGATGACGACAAGGTCTGGAATCTGGACCCGGACGACTCGACGGGACTGCCGAAGCCCGAGGACCTCTTCGACGTCCACCTGGCCGACTCATGAGCGAACGATCGACGACGAAGGAAGCGGAGCGATGAGCATTCGGTTCACTGCGAAAGCCCGTAGGGGGATGGTCGCATTGACCGTTGTGGCTGGTCTGGCCGCCGGTGCGGCCGGTTGTGGCGGCAGTGGCGGCGACGACAAGAAGCCGGAGCGTTCCGCGTCCGCCCCCGGTTCGAACGGCTCCGACCCGAGCGCCCAGGAAGGGCAGTCGGGCGAGCCGCTGGCCGAGCTGAAGGGGTCGGACGGACTGCTGCTCCAGATCACCTCCGCGCAGCGGGATTCCGGTGGCTTCATCACCGTGAACGGCACGTTGAAGAACGACGGGGCCAAGGATCTGCTCATTCCGGCCGCGCTCAGCGGCAACGAAACCGAGATCACCAAGAACGGCCCGTCGCTCGGTGGGGCCACCCTCGTCGACTCGCAGGGCAAGAAGCGCTACTACGTGCTGCGCGACACGGAGGGCCGCCCGCTCACCACGACCGGGCTGAACATGCTCAAGGGCGGGCAGACGCTGCCGGTCTTCATGCAGTTTCCCGCTCCGCCGACCGACGTCACCGAGGTGACTCTCCAACTGCCCACCCTCTCCAGCGCCACCGTCAAGATCTCCGGGTGAGGCCGAAGTGACCACCTCCCGACTCGCCGTGGCGCTGGCCGTCACGTTCCTGCTCGCCGCCACCCCGGCGCACGCCGACGACACCGCCCCCAGCCGTCCCCCCGGCACCGAACCCACCGCCACCGCCCCCGTCGAGGTCGACCCCACCGACCCCGACCTCAAGCTTCCCGAAGGGGCCACGCTCGCCGGGGCCAAGGTGCTGGACATCAAGTCCGTCGTCGAGGACCAGAGCGGGGACGAGCGGCGTGAGGACACCAACGCCGACGTGACCTTCGCCCTCCAGGCCGAGGTGCTGTTCGGCAAGGACAGCGCCCGGCTCGGTGAGGAGGCGAGGGCCCGCATCACCGTCATCGCCGAGGAGATCAGGAAGCAGAACGCGTCCCGGGTCCGCGTCTTCGGGTTCACCGACGACCTCGGCACCTCCGCCCACGGCGACGTCCTCTCCCGGCAGCGCGCCAACGCCGTACAGGCCGTCCTCGACCAGGACCTGAACTCCCCGGCCGTCGTCTTCGACGTCCGCGGCTACGGCGAGCAGTACCCGATCGCCGACAACTCCACGGAGGAGGGCCGGCGCAAGAACCGGCGCGTCGAGGTGTCCTTCCCCCGCACCCAGCGGTGAGGCCTCAGGGGGCCGTCTCCACCTCCACCCGTATTCCCGGCCGGATCCCCCACCCCGCCATCGCCCCGGCCGCCGACTCCAGCACGTGCCGGGCCCGCGGGCGGGGCAGGCCCAGGCGGCCCGGGCGCATCGTGCGGACGGCGACGACGGTGAGCCGCCGGTCCAGGTAGGCCACGTCGATCGGAACGCGCATCCCGATCGTGTGCACCCCGCTCGCCGGTGACAGCAGGAGCGCCCCGGCCACCGCGTCCCGGCCCAGGAGCCCCTTCGTCCGCGCCCGGTAGGAGGCCGCGATCTCCAGGGGGACGGCTTGAGCGGGCGGCTCTCCGTCGTCCGCCCGTACGATCAGCCGTCCCCGCCCGTCCCGCCAGCGCCCCATGTCCCGTCCTCCCCGCGCACACGCACCGCGCACCGCCGTCCGGCCAGGCCACGGCGCGCCCGCGCCCGCGCCGGCCCGTCCCGCCTCCTGCCCCTGGCACCAGGAAGCGTGTCATGACGGGACCCGGCGCCGTGTGGTGTTGCGCCCACGGGTTCCCTGCGGCACGGCCACCACCGCGCTCACGCGAACCGGCCGGGGGGTACCGGGCGCCCCCGGCCTCCACCCGGCGCCCGTCAAGACGCGGTCCCGGCGGCCCTGCGATCATGGGGGGATGACTGCGCACCGCACCTTCGAGGAGCTCGTGGCCGAGGGGGTCGCCGTGCCCACCGAGGGGTGGGACTTCTCGTGGTTCGAGGGGCGGGCCACCGAGGAGCGGCCGTCGTGGGGGTACGCCCGGTCGGCGGGGGAGCGGCTGGCCCGGGCCGGGGCCGCGCTCGACATCCAGACCGGGGGCGGGGAGGTGCTGGACTTCGCGCTGGGCCGGGCCGAGCCGGCCCGGCCGCTGCTCGTCGCGGCGACCGAGGGCTGGCCGCCGAACGTCGCGAAGGCCACCGCGCTGCTCCGGCCGCGCGGGGTCGTCGTGGTCGCCGCCCCGGACGACGCGCCGCTGCCCTTCGCGGACGAGGCGTTCGACCTGGTGCTCAGCCGGCACCCGGTGCGCCCGCACTGGGGCGAGATCGCCCGGGTGCTGCGGCCGGGCGGCACCTACTTCGCCCAGCACGTGGGGCCGGGCAGCGTCTTCGAGCTGGTGGAGTACTTCCTCGGGCCGCAGCCGGAGGAGGTGCGCCGCGCCCGTGACCCCGAGCGGGAGCGGGCCGACGCCGAGGCGGCGGGGCTGGAGGTCGCCGGGCTGCGGGCGGAGCGGCTGCGGATGGAGTTCCACGACATCGCCGCCGTGGTCCACTTCCTGCGCAAGGTCGTCTGGATGGTGCCGGGTTTCACGGTCGAGGCGTACGGGTCCCGGCTCCGGGAACTCCACGAACGGATCGTGGAAGAGGGCCCGTTCGTCGCGCACAGCGCCCGGCATCTCTTCGACGTGCGGAAGCCCGTCCGCCACTGACCGGAAAACCGGCGGACCGGGGGATAGCGGTGCGTTTCCCCGCCTCCTCGCGGATATCGCGGGATTTCCCCAGGGGTTCTCCCGGGGTTTCCACATTGTTATCCACTCGGGTCCCAGGGGCCTCATCCGCCTCATTGGTTCAGACCAAAGTGATTCCCGTCGGCAAAGCCGCGCGGCCGGCATCCGGCGGAGGCGGGGCGCGCCGTGCCGTGGGGCCGGTCGGCGGCGGCCCGCGACCGGAGCGGACAGGTCAAGCCGCCGGTCGCCGGTCGGGTAGCCCGTCGGGGGGACCCCGGTCCGGCGCGCCGAAGTGCCCCGGGACGGCGTAATCCTTGGGAATCCCCGAGCGTCCGGCCGGATTTCCCTGGGAATCCGCTGTGAATGGGCCGCCGGGGGCATCCGAACGCCGTATTCCGCGAGCGGCGGGGCGTTGCCGGGTGATTTCGGAGAGTAGTTGCGGCACGCCGATGCACCCACCATCACTTACGAAGGGTTATGGTGGAAACCCCCCCTCGGGCCGGTCCGTCTCCCCCCCACGGACCGGCCCGTTTTTCTTGCCCCGGCCCGGAACCGCCGGGGCGGGGGTCGCGTCCCTTTCCTGGGCGCGTGCCGTGTGGGATTGCGGCCGTGCCGCCCGGGCGGGAGCGGCCTCCGGAACCCCGGTCCCGGCGGCGGGCCGCACGCCCCCCGACCCCAAACCCCGGGCCGGAACCAGGCCTCCGGCAGCGGTAGGCTCAACGGCTCCGGCACCCAAACCCCTCGCCAAACCCCCGGAGGGTCACGTGAACCTGCGCGACAAGCTGCGCGGCCTGCTCGTCAGGCTCTACGCGCGCCGGGTGGAAGGCCACCTGGACCACGCTCAGGTGCCCAAGCACATCGGCGTCATCATGGACGGCAACCGCCGCTGGGCGAAGGCCTCCGGCTCCACCACCGTCCACGGTCACCGGGCCGGTGCCGAGAAGATCGAGGAGTTCCTCGGCTGGTGCAGCGAGACCGACGTCGAGGTTGTCACCCTGTGGCTGCTGTCCACCGACAACTTCGACCGCCCGCAGGACGAGCTCGTCCCGCTGCTCGGCATCATCGAGGACGTCGTCCGCACCCTCGCCACCGACGGCCGCTGGCGCGTGCACCACGTCGGCACGCCGGACCTGCTGCCCTCGCAGATGCAGACGGCGCTGAAGGAGGCCGAGGAGGCCACCTCCCACATCGACGGCATACTCGTGAACGTCGCCATCGGCTACGGCGGCCGGCAGGAGATCGCCGACGCCGTCCGCTCCATGCTGCACGACGCGCAGGACAGGGGCGTGTCGATGGAGGACCTCGCCGATTCCGTCGACGTCGAGATGATCGGCCGTCACCTCTACACCGGCGCCCAGCCCGACCCGGACCTCGTGATCCGCACCAGCGGTGAGCAGCGGCTGTCCGGATTCATGCTCTGGCAGACCGCCCACTCCGAGTACTACTTCTGCGAGGTCTTCTGGCCCGCCTTCCGCAAGGTGGACTTCCTGCGCGCCCTGCGTGACTACGCCGCACGTCACCGCCGCTACGGCGGCTGAGCCGGCCGGCCCCGTCCGGCGCCCCCGGGTGGCAGGGCATTGCTTCTGCCCCGATTCTGGAAGGCGTAACAAGGAGTTCACCGACGCGCTGTTGGCAGCATTCGCATGGCCGCGGGTGTTCGAGGGCATAGACCAGACAGGTCGACACCCGAACCACGGGCGTCGGATCTCAGCGGGCGGCACGGGGCCGTCCGCCCGGGAGGCCCTTTGCACCAGCCCGACCGTGCGGTCTCGGCACGGAAGCAGCCGCGGAGGGCCGGTTCACGGCCCGCCGTGCGCGGGGGCCAGATACCGGTCCAGCCTCACTTCGTCGCTCCCCGACCTCATCCGAGGGGGTACGTCCTTCCGTGGTGACCAGCACAAAGCGCTACAAGCCCGACCGGCGCACGTATGTTCTCGACACCAGCGTCCTGCTGGCCGATCCGAACGCCCTGACCCGATTCGACGAGCACGAGGTCGTGCTCCCCATCGTCGTGGTCACGGAGCTGGAGGCCAAGCGGCACCATCCCGAGCTCGGCTACTTCGCCCGCCAGGCCCTGCGGCTGCTGGACGACTACCGGGTGAAGAACGGCCGCCTCGACGCCCCCATCCCGATCGGGGACCTCGGCGGGACGGTCCGGGTCGAGCTCAACCACTCGGACCCCAGCGTGCTGCCCACCGGCTACCGCCTGGGGGACAACGACTCCCGCATCCTCGCGGTGGCCCGCAATCTCCAGGCCGAGGGGTTCGACGTCACCGTCGTGTCGAAGGACCTGCCGCTCCGGATCAAGGCGTCCTCGGTCGGTCTCCTGGCCGAGGAGTACCGGGCCGAACTCGCCATCACGGAGAACTCCGGGTGGACCGGGATGTCCGAACTCACCCTCTCGGGTGAACAGGTGGACATTTTGTTCGAGGAGGGGCACGTCTACGTGCCCGAGGCGTCCGGCCTGCCCGTGCACACCGGCCTGACCATCCAGTCCGAGCGCGGCAAGGCGCTCGGCCGGATCACCGCCGAGGGCAACGTCCGCGTGGTGCGCGGTGACCGGGAGGCGTTCGGCATCAAGGGCCGCAGCGCCGAGCAGCGGATCGCGCTCGACCTGCTCCTCGACCCGGACGTCGGCATCGTCTCGATGGGCGGCCGGGCCGGCACGGGCAAGTCGGCGCTGGCGCTGTGCGCGGGCCTGGAGGCGGTCCTGGAGCGCCGCCAGCACCGGAAGGTGATGGTCTTCCGCCCGCTGTACGCGGTCGGCGGGCAGGAACTGGGCTATCTGCCGGGCTCCGAGGCGGAGAAGATGAGCCCGTGGGCGCAGGCCGTCTTCGACACCCTCTCGGCGGTCACCAGCCGCGAGGTCATCGAGGAGGTCACCGCGCGCGGGATGCTGGAGGTGCTCCCGCTCACCCACATCCGCGGGCGGTCCCTGCACGACGCGTTCGTGATCGTCGACGAGGCGCAGTCACTGGAACGGAACGTCCTGCTGACGGTCCTGTCCCGGATCGGCGCCAACTCCCGGGTCGTCCTCACCCACGACGTGGCGCAGCGGGACAACCTGCGGGTGGGCCGCTACGACGGTGTCGTGGCCGTCGTGGAGAAGCTGAAGGGGCACCCGCTCTTCGCTCACGTCACGCTGACCCGGTCCGAGCGGTCCCAGATCGCGGCGCTCGTCACCGAGATGCTGGAGGACGGCCACATCTGACCCCTCCGGCCCCGGCGCGACGACCGTGAGCGCCGCCCGGCAAAGGCCACGAGCCTAGCCGGGCGGCGCCGCGCTGCGTGGGAGATTTCTGAAACCCCCTGGGCCAAACGGGATGTGAGCTTTCACACGCAACACAGAATTGCCACCCGGTATCCGGTTACGGCAAAGTCTCAGTCCTGTCAGGCCCCGCATACGACACACCTG
The DNA here is from genome assembly GCF_055558055.1 of Streptomyces sp. NPDC025833. Taxonomy (NCBI): domain Bacteria; kingdom Bacillati; phylum Actinomycetota; class Actinomycetes; order Kitasatosporales; family Streptomycetaceae; genus Streptomyces; species Streptomyces sp. NPDC025833. The sequence goes on along the minus strand of NZ_JBVHNF010000009.1, from coordinate 269,416 downwards.
TACCCCTAGGGGTGCCCCCACACGTTAAGCGTGGGGGAGGTACGGCACCACCGAAGCACGCCTTCAACTCCATAGCGTCGTCGTATGCCGCCCGCGCACCACGCGGCGCTCCCCTCGGGGGAGTTGCCCACCGGGCCCGCGCCTCCGTGACCCGCAGTTGGGAGGCCAGTGTCAGGGGCACGATTGCGTCCGCCAGGGTCACCGAAGCGGGCGGTGCTGGAAGGAAACCGTGTGAGCCGGATTTCGGTCCGGGGACTCGCAGTGGCTTCGGCCACCGCGGTCACCGCCGTCGGAAGCGTCGTGGGCGTTGCCTCGGGCAGCGTGGCGCAGAACAACAACGACGCCGAGGCGACGGCAGCCGACACCACGCTCCTCGCGGACATCCCCGCGGGTTCGCAGGCGCAGGTGCAGACGGCGTCTCTGACGCAGCAGGCCGACGCGCAGGCCATCGCCGCGGACGCGAGCGCCAAGAAGGACGCCGAGGAAGCGGCCCGCAGGGCCGCCGCCGACACCGCGATCGCCAAGAAGGCCGAGGCGCAGAAGGCCGAGGCCGAGAAGGCGGAGAAGGCCGAGAAGGAAGCCAAGGAGCGCGCCGAGGCGAAGGCGGCGGAGGCCACCAGCCGCAGCGACGTCCGGGACTCCTCCAGCTTCCCGACCCAGTCCAGCTACTCCGTGGGCCAGATCCAGTCCATGGCGCGCCAGATGGTGGCCGGCGACCAGTTCCAGTGCTTCAGCAACATCGTGGACCACGAGTCCAGCTGGAACTACCAGGCGGTCAACGCCTCCTCCGGTGCCTACGGTCTCTTCCAGGCCCTGCCCGCCGGCAAGTACGCCTCGGCCGGCGCCGACTGGCAGACCAACCCGGCGACCCAGATCAAGTGGGGTCTCGGCTACATGAACGAGCGGTACGGCAGCCCCTGCCAGGCCTGGTCGTTCTGGCAGGCCAACCACTGGTACTAGACCGGCCGGCCACCACACCCGACATCGCGCAGCCCCTCCCCGTCCCCGGGTGAGGGGCTTTCGCACTGTACGGTCGTATGCGAACGGCTCCAGGGGGAACGGCTCCAGGGGGGAGTGGCGACGAGCGCCCGGGAACGCGGGGAAGAGGACGGATGATGTCGCGAGTGCCAGGGTGGCTCGGCCGGCTGGGAGCCGGCCTCAGCGAGATGGGCGAGCGCCTCGACGAGCGCCGCGCCGAGGTCGAGCAGGACACCGGGACCATCGGCCGGCCCCGGCGCGAACCGGCCGACACGCCTTCCGACAAGGCCCCGCCGGTGCGCCGGTCCGGGCCCCCGCCCGGCCCGCGTCCCGACCCGGCCCAGGCCGTGCCCTGGGGGGTGCGGGTCGCCGCCGAGGCGGGCTGGCGGCTGCTGGTGCTGGCCGGCACCGTCTGGGTGCTGATGCGGATCATCAGCGCCGTCCAGCTCGTGGTGTTCACCTTCGTCATCGCCCTGCTGGTCACCGCGCTGCTCCAGCCGACGGTCGCCCGCCTGACCCGCCGCGGCGTGCCGCGCGGTCTGGCCACCGCGCTCACCGCCATCAGCGGCTTCGTGGTGATCGGTCTCATGGGCTGGTTCGTGACCTGGCAGGTCATGGAGAACATCGACACGCTCTCCACCCAGATACAGAGCGGCATCGACGACCTGCGCAACTGGCTGCTGAAGAGCCCGTTCCACGTCACCGACAAGCAGATCAACCAGATCGCCAAGAACCTCCGCGAGGCGATCGGCGCCAACGCCGACCAGATCACCTCCGCCGGCCTGGAGGGCGTCCAGGTCATAGTCGAAGCCCTCACCGGCATCCTGCTGGTGTTCTTCTCGACGCTGTTCCTGCTCTACGACGGCAAGCGGATCTGGGAGTGGTTCCTCAAGCTGGTGCCCGCCGCGGCCCGACCGGGCGTGGCCGGTGCCGGCCCGCGCGCCTGGCGCACCCTGACCGCCTACGTCCGCGGCACGGTCCTGGTCGCCCTCATCGACGCCGTCTTCATCGGTATCGGCATCTACTTCCTGAACGTGCCGATGGCCGTGCCGCTGGCCGTGTTCATCTTCCTGTTCTCGTTCATCCCGCTGGTCGGCGCGGTCGCCTCCGGGGCGCTCGCGGTGATCGTGGCGCTGGTGACCCAGGGTGTGTTCGCGGCCGTCATGACCCTGGTGGTGGTCCTCGCGGTCCAGCAGATCGAGGGGCACGTCCTCCAGCCGTTCATCCTCGGCCGGGCGGTCCGGGTGCACCCGCTGGCGGTCGTGCTGACCGTGGCCGCCGGCGGCATGGTGGCCGGCATCGGCGGCGCGGTGGTGGCCGTACCGCTGGTGGCGGTCACGAACACGGTGGTGGGCTATCTGCGGCAGTACGCGCACGACCAGCGGACGGCGGGCGACGCCGGGCACGCGCCGGCCGGTGCCGGGCAGCCGTCGGCCGACGGCGAGCGGTCGCCGGCCGCCGACGGGGAGACCGCGCCCGCGGCGGAGCCGGCCCGGACCGGCGGGGGCGCCGGGAGCGCGCCGGAGAACGGCGAAGGCCCCGCCCACCAGGAGTGAGCGGGGCCCCGTGGCGCGACGGGCCTATTCGGCCAGCACGGCCTCGGCCTCCAGCGTGACGCCGACGGCCTGCACGACGGAGGCGATCTTGAACGCCTCCTGCACGGTCTCGCGCTCCACACCGGCCTTGCGCAGCACCTGCTCGTGCGAGTCCAGGCACATGCCGCAGCCGTTGATCGCGGAGACCGCGAACGACCACAGTTCGAAGTCGACCTTCTCCACGCCCGGGTTGCCGATGACGTTCATCCGCAGGCCCGCGCGCAGGGTGCCGTACTCGTGGTCCGACAGCAGGTGGCGCGTGCGGTAGAAGACGTTGTTCATCGCCATGACGGCGGCGGCGGCCTTGGCGGCCTGGTACGCCTCCGGCGACAGGTTCGCCTTCGCCTCCGGCTCCAGCTCACGCAGCACGATCGGGGAGCGGGAGGCGATGGCGGTCGCCAGCACCGTGCCCCACAGCTGCTGGGCGGGCAGGTCCGAGTTGCCGATGACCGAGCCCAGGTTGAGCTTCAGGTCCTTGGCGTAGTCCGGGACGCGGGACTTCAGCGAGTCGAGCGACATGGGTCACTCACCAGCCAGCAGCGCGACCGGGTCCAGGGTCTCGTCGCCCTTGCTCCAGTTGCACGGGCACAGCTCGTCGGTCTGGAGGGCGTCCAGGACCCGCAGGACCTCCTTGGGGTTGCGGCCCACGGAACCGGCGGTGACCATCGTGAACTGGATCTCGCGGTTCGGGTCCACGACGAAGACGGCGCGCTGCGCGAAGCCGTCCTCGCCCTCGATGCCGAGCTCGCGCATCAGCTCGTGCTTGGAGTCGGCCATCATCGGGAACGGCAGGTCGGTCAGGTCCGGGTGGTCCTTGCGCCAGGCGTGGTGGACGAACTCGGAGTCACCGGAGAAGCCGAGGATCTGCGCGTCGCGGTCGGCGAACTCGTCGTTCAGCTTCCCGAACGCGGCGATCTCGGTCGGGCACACGAACGTGAAGTCCTTGGGCCAGGCGAACACCACCAGCCACTTGCCCTCGTAGGACTTGTGGTGGATCTGCTCGAACTCCTTGCCCTTCTCCATCGAGACGCAGGCGGTCAGTTCGAACTCGGGGAACTTGTCACCGACAGTGAGCACAGGCTCTCCTTGCAGCGAAGAAACTTCCCTTTTGGGGCGTTTCCCATGGGTTGGACTGTGTTGATGTTGGCACAGGGTGCATTGATTACGGAAATAGCTACACTCGGTCGTGTTGATCGGAGGGAGCTATCAGTGTCGGTGGGTAACAGCAAGCGCAGGCAGCCGAGCCTGTCCCAGCTCAGGGCGTTCGCCGCGGTGGCCGAGCACCTGCACTTCCGGGACGCGGCGGCGTCCATCGGGATGAGCCAGCCCGCCCTGTCCGGCGCGGTCTCGGCACTGGAGGAGACCCTGGGCGTGACCCTCCTCGAGCGTACGACGCGCAAGGTGCTGCTCTCACCGGCGGGGGAGCGGCTGGCGGTGCGGACCAAGGCGGTGCTCGACGAGGTCGGCGCGCTGCTGGAGGAGGCCGAGGCGGTCCGGGCGCCCTTCACGGGCGCGCTGCGCCTGGGGGTGATCCCCACGGTCGCGCCGTACCTGCTGCCGGCCGTGCTGCGGCTCGTGCACGACCGCTATCCGCACCTCGACCTCCAGGTCCACGAGGAGCAGACCGCCAGCCTGATCGACGGCCTGACTTCCGGCCGCCTCGACCTGCTGCTGCTGGCCGTGCCGCTCGGCGTGCCCGGAGTGACCGAACTCCCCCTATTCGACGAGGACTTCGTGCTCGTCACCCCGCTCGACCACCGGCTCGGCGGCCGGGAGGGCATCCCGCGCGAGGCGCTGAAGGAGCTGAACCTGCTGCTCCTGGACGAGGGGCACTGCCTGCGCGACCAGGCCCTCGACATCTGCCGCGAGGCCGGCCGGGAGGACGCGCCGGTCACCACCACGGCGGCCGGCCTGTCGACGCTGGTGCAGCTCGTCGCGGGCGGCCTCGGCTGCACCCTGCTCCCGCGCACCGCCCTGAAGCTGGAGACGACCCGCAGCACCCAGTTGCTGACCGGCTACTTCGCCGACCCCGCGCCGAGCCGCCGGGTCGCCTTCGCCATGCGCGCCGGCGCGGCCCGGGCCGCGGAGTACGCCGAACTGGCCGCGGCCCTGCGCGAAATGCTGGGCGCCCTGCCGGTCCGGGTACTGACCGAGGCCCGCTGACCGGCCCGCCCCGACGTAGGACACGGACGGCCGGGCGACTCCGGGCGCACGCACACCACCGGGCCCCCCGCATGCCGGACGGCACCCGGGGGGCCCGGTGCGCATGATGTGAGCGGTGCGAAGCGGGACGGCTGCGCCGGGGAGGCGGTCGCCCGCGCCGGATCCCCCGGACCATCGCCCACTCCGGACGCCGTGCACACCGGCTGTACTGTGCGGTGGTGTTGGGCCGCGCGGCGGTGCCGGGCCGGCCGTGGCGTGCCGGGCCGGCCGTACGGCACCGGTCGCACCGCGCCTGGCCGATGCGTGCCTGGCCGGTGCGTGCCGGGCCGGTCGTGCGCGCCGGCTGGGCCGCGTCGGCTGGGCCGCGTCGGCTGGGCCGCGTCGGCTGGGCCGCGTCGGCTGGGCCGCGTCGGCTGGGCCGCGTCGGCCGTAGCGCGCCGGCCCGGCCGCGTCTGGCCGGGCCGGCTGTTCCGCACCGCGTCGGCGGCGCCGGTCCTTGCCGCCTCCGGGGGTGCGGCTCCGACCGTGCCGCGCCGGACCGGCCGGGGCAGGCCGGCCCAGGGGTGCCGGGCCGGCCTGCGGGTCGTGGGTCTACTCCGTTCGCAGGCCCTCCGGGCGCATCAGGCGGATCAGTGGGGGGAGGCTGAGCAGCGTGACCGCGAGGACCACCGCCGCGCCGGCGCCGGTCAGGGACAGTACGCCCGGCCAGTCCACGGAGATCGTCGCGCCCACCATCGTCAGCAGGACCGTGCCGAGCGTCAGCCCGACGACCGAGGCGAGCAGCAGCCCCAGGGCGATCGGGACCGTCGTCTGCCACAGCACCGACATGCTCAGGGTGCGCCGCCGGGTGCCGAAGGCGACCAGCGAGGACAGCAGCTTCCTGCGCTCGCGCAACTGCTCCAGTTGCGACACCAGCAGGCTGACGCCGATCAGCGCGAGCACGCAGAAGGCGCCGATGAACGTGCCGGTGCGGATCGAGGTGAACTTGTGCGACTGCTCGGTGGCCGACCACAGCACGACCTCCGCCTGCGCGTCGATCCGGGCCGCCGTGTTGCGGACGTACTCCTGCACGTCCGGCACCGACTCGTCGATCGTCACGTACACCGACGAGTTGAACCCCTTCGCCCCGTCGCGGCCGGGCGCGGCGCCCGGGGTCAGCAGGAAGCCGGCGATGTCGCCCCCGAGCGGGGAGGCGATCGCCCGGGCCCGCTTCAGACCGGCGGGGACGGTCCAGGTGATCTCCGGATGCTTCTCCATGCCGAAGTTCATGTCGAGCCAGAGCCTGCGGCCCGGCTTGGCCAGCTTCGCCAGATCGGCGTTCGAGGTGCGGTCGGACCCGCCGGTCACGAAGACGTCCCCGTCGTGGCAGCGGGGCAGCCGCGCCACCTCGCGCAGGGCGGCGCAGTCGCCGACCGTGACGCCGGTGGAGACGGTGGGGCCCTCGCCGCCCCAGCTCCGGTCGCCCACGTCGGACGAGCCCAGGGCGACGGCCTTGCGCACGCCCCGGGTGGCGGAGAACTCCGCGCCGGCCGGGCCGAAGGGAACCCCGCGGGGCAGGTTGACCTGGACCTGGGCCCGGGTGGTGTCCTGGCCGGTGTCCTTGGTGTAGTTGCCCTCGATGCCCGCGAACAGCATCTGCATGGCGATGGCCCCGGCCACCGCGACCGCGATGCCGTTCACCATGCGGGCCGCCGACCCGCTGCTGAGCTGGAGCCGTCGTACGGCCAGTTGCCAGGCCACTCCGCCCCGGCCCAGCCGGCCCACCACCACCTCGACGATCCACGGCAGCAGCGCCGTCACGCCGACGAGCAGCAGCAGGACACCGCCGACCACCAGGTACTGGTTGAAGTAGTCGGTGCGGCCCTGCCCGATCATCGGGGTGAGCATCGCGAGGCCGCCCAGCGGCAGCAGCATCCGCCACCACAGCCGACGCCGCCGGGGCTTGGCCGTGCGGACCACGCCCAGCGGCTCGATGACCACGCCGCGCAGCGCGAACAGGGTGACCAGCACCGCCGCCGCGGGGACGGTCACCGCGACGAGGGCGGCCAGCGCCGGCGTGGGGTTCAGCGAGCTGGGGAAGACGCTGATGTCCATGACCTGGACCGAGCCCGCGAGCTGACGGCCGAACAGGAAGAAGACGGTGCCGAAGACCAGCCCGACCAGCGCGCCGGCGAGCGCCTCGCCCGCCGCGATCCGCCGGGTCGACCGGCTGTCGGCGCCCACCAGCCGCAGCGCGGCCAGCCTGCGGTCGCGCCGCTCGCCGCCGAACCGCACGGCGGCGGCGATGAACACGGCGACCGGCATCAGCAGCACCACGAAGACGACCAGCACCAGCAGCACCAGGACGGGGTCCAGCCGGCTCTCCGGCCGGGGCTGCGTCGGGCCGAACTCGGTGATCCGGGCCGTCTGCCAGCCGTTGATCCGCGAGGCCAGGTCCTCCGCTCCCGCGTAGTAGGCGAGTTCGCGCGGTCCGACGAGTCCGCTCTCGCCGATCGTGCCGGTGATCCGGTACGGCAGCCGCTCGCGCAGCAGCCTGCCGTCCGGGGAGCCGAGCAGCTCCTTCAGCGCGGGGGAGACGACCATCTCGCCCGGCGCCGGATACTTCTCCAGACCCGGTGCGAGCGGTGCCCGCGGCCCCTCCGGCTCCACCAGCCGGCCGCGGACGTCGCTGCCGCGGAACTCCGAGTCGATGTCGGAGATGACCAGGGTGTCGGCGGCCTTGGGACGGCTGGGGCCGTAGGTGTAGTCCAGGCGGGCCTTCTCGCGTTCGTGCCGCACGGACATCACGTTCGGGACCGCGGTCGTCAGCAGCAGCAGCGCCACGCCCAGGCCGACGCCGACCGCCGTCAGCAGCATCCGGGTCCAGCCCTCGCGCCCGCCGGTGAAGGCGAACCGGGCCCCCAGGGCCAGGTCCCGGTACCACTGGCGCACGCTCATACGACCCGCTCCATGTCCCGGGACCTGCCGTCGCGCACGATGATCTCGCGGTCGGAGTAGGCGGCCACCCGGGCCTCGTGCGTGACCAGGACGACGGCGGCGTTGGTGGAGCGGGCCGCGTCGGTGAGCAGCTCCATCACGCGCTCGCCGTTCAGGGAGTCCAGCGCGCCGGTCGGTTCGTCGGCGAACACCACCCGGGGCCCGGTGACCAGGGCCCGCGCCACCGCGACGCGCTGCCCCTGGCCGCCGGAGACCTCGCCGGGCCGCTTCCCCATGAGGTCGTCCACCTCCAGGCGCGCCATCCAGGTGAGCGCGGTCCGCTCGGCCTCCTTGCGGGAGGTGCCGTTGAGGCGCAGCGGCAGGGCCACGTTCTCCACGCAGGTCAGCTCGGGGACGAGCTGGCCGAACTGGAACACGAACCCGAACTCGCTGCGGCGCAGGGCGCTGCGGTGGGCGTCGCTCATGCCGGCCAGCTCGCGGCCGTCGTAGCGGATGGACCCGGAGTCGGGGGGCACGATGCCGGCGAGGCAGTGCAGCAGCGTCGACTTGCCGGAGCCGGAGGGGCCCATCACGGCGACGACCTCGCCGGCGTGGATGGAGAACTCGGCGCCGTCGAGGGCGACCGTGGGGCCGTACGACTTGCGCAGGGCGTCGGCCGAGAGCAGGGAGCCGGGGGGAGGGGTCATCGGGCCACCGCCTCGCGGAGCTTGTCGAGGCGCGCCGCGGTCAGCTCCAGCCAGCGCAGGTCCGCCTCCAGGTGGAACAGGGCGTGGTCGCAGATCAGCTGGTCGGCGAGGTCGCCCCTGCGCTTGCGGTCGGTCAGGATCCGCATGCTCCGCAGGTGTTCGGCGCGCTGGGTGTCGAGGATGTCGGCCGCGTCGCGGTGGGTGAGGAGCGCGAGGACGACCTTGGTGTACAGGGTCGACTGGAGGTACTCCTCCGGCTTCTCCGGGGTGGCGAGCCAGCGCTCGACGTCGGTGACGCCGGCTTCGGTGATGGCGTACCGCTTGCGCTCGGGGCCGCCGCCCGCCTCGATCCCGTCGACTTCCACGAACCCGTGCTTCAGCAGCCGGGACATCGTGGAGTAGACCTGGCCGTAGTGCAGCGGCCGGTCGTGACCGAACTTCTCGTCGAAGGCCCGCTTGAGGTCGTAACCGTGGCGCGGGCCGGACTCCAGGAGCCCTAGGAGGGTGTGACCGATGGACATGCGCCCACTCTACACACCGTGTATACGCACTATGTATACCCGGAGCGCGCAGCGTGCGGCCCGGGGTGCGCCGGTGCAGGTGGGGAGCGATTGTCCTGGTTCGGTAACGGCCCGAGGCCCCGTCCCGGGTGTGGGGCGGGGCCTCAGGCCGACGGGGGTCCGGCGGGGGAGCCGCCCGGCGGCCGTCCCCGGCGCGGCAGCGGGCCCGTCTCCCGCGGCAGCCGCCCCGCCTCCGCCAGCGCCTTGCGCAGCAGGAACTCGATCTGCGCGTTGGCCGACCGCAGTTCGTCCCCGGCCCACCGGGCCAGTGCCTCGTACACCGAAGGGTCCAGCCTCAGCAGCACCTGCTTGCGCTGCTGGGGCCGGCGCTTCGGGGCCTCGGGGGAGTCCGTCACTGGTAGAGGGTCCCGGTGTTCAGGACCGGCTGCGGGGCCCGGTCGCCGCACAGGACCACCATCAGGTTCGACACCATCGCCGCCTTCCGCTCGGCGTCCAGCTCCACGATGTCCGCCTCCGAGATCCGGGCCAGGGCCGCCTCGACCATGCCCACGGCGCCGTCGACGATCTGGCGCCGGGCGGCGACGACCGCGCCGGCCTGCTGCCGCTGGAGCATCGCCGAGGCGATCTCGGGAGCGTACGCGAGGTGGGTGAAGCGCGACTCGACGACCTGCACACCGGCCGCCTCCACCCGCGCCTGCAGTTCGACGGCCAGCTTCTCGGTGATCTCCTCGGCGTTCCCGCGCAGCGACAGGCCGTCCTCGTCGTGGGCGTCGTAGGGGTACTCGATGGCGATGTGCCGCACGGCCGTCTCGGTCTGCGTGGCGACGAACTCGGCGTAGTCGTCGACCTCGAAGGTGGCCTGCGCGGTGTCCCGCACCTTCCACACCACGACCGAGGCCAGCTCGATCGGGTTGCCGTAGGCGTCGTTGACCTTCAGCACGGCGGTCTCGTGGTTGCGCACCCGGGTGGAGATGCGGGTGCGGGAGGTGAAGGGGTTCACCCAGCGCAGGCCGTCCTGGCGGATCGTGCCCCGGTAGCGCCCGAAGAGCTGGACGACCCGCGCCTCGCCCGGCGCGACCGTGTTCAAGCCGCGCATCGCGATCACCGCGGCGAGGAAGACGGCGATGCCGGCGGTGACGAGGCCGGCCCGGGCGCCGGTGCCGGAGACGGCCGAGGCGGCGGCGAACAGGGCGGCCGCGGCGCCCAGGCCGATCAGGCCGAGCAGCAGGGCGAGCCCGCCGCCGATGCTGTGCGCGGTGAACTCCCGGACCCCCGGGGCGGGCATCTCGGGGACGTCGGCGGTGGCGGCCGGCTCGGTGGTGGCCGGTTCTGCGGTGGACATAGGGGACCCCCCGTGTTCTCGTGCCTAGCTCGGTTCTAGCTAAGTGATATCACTTTAAGCGGTAAGGCAACCCTGCGCCAGTGCCGGCCGTCGGTTCCGGTGAGGCGGGTGCTGATTCTCACGTCCCTAAAAGGGTGGATCGCACGCCCTTTGTCATATAGGCGGGTGTTAGCTTTCGGAGCTGACCCCGACACGGAAGCGAGCGTAGGGACGCATGGGACGAGCGGAAGAGAGACGAGCGCACCGGCGCGGTGGCCGCCGCGCGGCGCCCAAGCGCCGCCGCTCCACCCCCGAGGCGGGCGGCGAGTCCGCGGCCGCCGGCAAGCCCGCCAAGAGCCTCCTGCGCCGGATGTTCGGCTGGAAGAAGATCCTCGGCACCTTCCTCGGGGTCTGCCTGCTGGCCGTCCTGGCCTTCATCGGCCTGTACCTGTACGTGGACATCCCCGAGGGCAACGCCGCCGCCCAGCGGCAGAGCAACATCTACAAGTTCAGCGACGGCACGATCCTGGCCCGCGACGGCGAGGTCAACCGCGAGATCGTCGACCTGTCCAGGGTGCCCCGCAAGGTCCAGCTGACCTTCGTCGCCGCCGAGAACAAGAGCTTCTACCACGACGCCGGCGTCGACTTCCGGGGCACCGCCCGCGGCCTGCTCAACACGCTGTCCGGCAAGGGCAAGCAGGGCGGTTCGACGATCACCCAGCAGTACGTGAAGAACTTCTACCTCAACCAGGACCAGACCGTCACGCGCAAGCTGAAGGAACTGGTGATCTCGCTGAAGGTGGACCGCGAGAAGTCCAAGGACGACATCCTCGCCGGCTACATCAACACCAGCTACTACGGCCGCAACGCCTACGGCATCCAGGCCGCCGCCCAGGCCTACTTCCGCGTCGACGCCCAGGACCTCACCGTCGAGCAGGGCGCCTACCTCGCCTCCCTCCTCCAGGCACCGAGCCAGTACGACTGGGCGGTCGCCAGCCCCACCGGCAAGAAGCTGGTGACGGAGCGCTGGAACTACGTCCTGGACAACATGGTCGAGGAGGGCTGGCTGCCCAAGGCCGAACGCACGGCCGTGCACTTCCCGAAGATCAAGGAACCCAAGGGCGCCCCGGGTCTCGACGGGCAGAAGGGCTACCTGGTCGAGCTCGCCAACCACCAGCTGGAACAGCAGCTCATGACCGAGCAGGGCCTGACCCCCTCGCAGGCCGAGAGCGCGGTCGTCGAGAACGGCTGGACCATCACCCTCAACGTCGACCGCAAGAAGCAGGCCGCGCTGGAGCAGGCGGTCAAGACCGAACTGACCGCCAGGCTCGACAAGAAGGTACGCAGGGTCGACAACGACGTCCAGGCCGGCGCCGTCTCCGTCGACCCCAAAAACGGCAGGATCGTCGCGCTCTACGGCGGCGAGGACTACTACAAGCACTACTACAGCAACGCCACCCGCAAGGACTACCAGCCCGCCTCGACGTTCAAGCCGATCATCCTCGCCGCCGGACTGGACGAGGGCGCCACCACCCAGGACGGCCGGCCGATCACCGCCGACACGGTCTACGACGGCACCAGCCGCCGCCCGGTCCTGGACCACGGCGCCAAGGCCGGGTTCGCGCCGCCGAACGAGGACGACCGGGACTACGGCGAGATCACCGTCCAGCAGGCCATGAACGCGTCCGTCAACTCCGTCTTCGCGCAGATGGGCGTGGACGTGGGCATGGACAAGGTCATGGGCACCGCGAGCCGGCTCGGCATGGACACCAAGGGCATGCAGGCCGTACCCGCCCAGACGCTGGGCTCCATGGGCGCCAGCCCGCTGGAGATGGCCGGGATCTACGCCACCTTCGACAACCACGGCCACAAGGTGACCCCGTCGATCGTGAAGTCGGCCGAGAGCAAGAGCCGCTCGGTCCACATCCCGGACGCGGTCGGCGGCCCGGTCCTCAGCCGCACGGCGGCCGACACCGTGACCTCCGTGCTCACCGGCGTGGTCGACGACGGCACCGCCCAGACATCGGTGGCGGGCAACCCGCTGCGCGACGGCCAGCAGGTGGCGGGCAAGACGGGTACGTCCGACTGCAACCGCTCCGCCTGGTTCACCGGCTACACCCCCGACCTGGTGACCTCCGTCGGCCTGTTCGGCGAGGCGGACAAGTCCGGCGGCACCGGCTGCGAGGGCGAGCCGATCAAGAAGGGCGCCCACGTCTCGCTGCGGGGCGCCATGGGCGGCGGCCGCGTCGACGGCGGCGGACCGCCCGCGAAGATCTGGGCCGCCTACACCTTCGGCGTGACCGACGGCGCCGGGTTCGACCTGGACACCACGCAGGGCGCGGCCGTCGCGCCGACCGAGACGCCGACCTACACCCAGCCCCCGCCGTCCCGGACGCCGTCGCAGACCCCCTCGCAGACGCCGTCGCAGACCCCGTCCGAGACGCCGTCGACCTCCCGGACGCCCTCCCAGACCCCGCCGTCCCGGACGCCGTCGCAGACCCCCTCGCAGACGCCGTCCGAGACGCCGACCAGCGAGCCGCCGACCTCCCCGAGCACCCCCGAGGACCCGCTCGACCCCAGCGGCGGCCTCGGTCAGCAGGAGCAGCAGTAGGCACACACCCGAAGGGGGCGCCCGGAGAGATCCGGACGCCCCCTTCGGCGTCGTCCCGCGCCGGGCTCAGCCCCGGTGCAGCTCGAACCAGACCACTTTGCCGGTGCTCAGCCGGGTCGCCCCCCAGCGCCGCGCCAGCCGGTTCACCAGGTACAGGCCGCGCCCGCCCTCGTCGGTGGCCCGCGCCTGCCGCAGCCGGGGCAACTGCGGCACGTCGTCGCCGACCTCGCAGCGCAGCACGTCCGTCCGCAGCAGCCGCAGCGTCACCGGCCGCGACGCGTACCGCACGGCGTTCGTCACGACCTCGCTGACCAGCAGCTCCACCGAGTCCGTCAGGTCCTCCAGGTCCCAGCGGGCGAGCGCCCGCCGGGCCAGCCGGCGGGCCTGGCCGGGAGCCGTCTCCTGCGGCGCCAGCGTCCAGTACGCGACATCGCTGGGCGCGATCCCGTCGAACCGGGCCGCGAGCAGCGCGATGTCGTCGTCCCGGTCGCCCGGGCCGAGCATGTCCAGCACCTCGTCGCACAGCGCTTCCAGCGGCGGCGGATGGTCGGGACCGGTCAGCTGCGCGGTCGCGGCGAGCTTCTCCCGCAACTGCTCTATGCCCGTCCACACGTCCCGCAGCCGGGACTCCACCAGCCCGTCGGTGTAGAGCAGCAGGGTCGCACCGGCGGGCGCGTCCAGCTCCACCGCCTCGAAGTCGACGCCGCCGACCCCGATCGGCGCGCCCGACGGCACCCGCAGCACCTCGGCCCGGCCGCCCAGGTGCAGCAGCACGGGCGGCGGATGCCCGGCGTTGGCGATCGTGATGCGGTGCGTGACCGGGTCGTAGACCGCGTACAGGCAGGTCGCCATGCGGTCGGTGCCCAGCCGCTGCGCCTGCTCGTCCAGGTGGTGCAGCACCTCCTGCGGCGGCAGATCGAGCCCGGCCAGGGTCTGCGCGGTGGTGCGCAACTGGCCCATGATCGCCGCAGACGTCATCGAGTGGCCCATCACGTCGCCGACCACCAGCGCGACCCGGCTGCCCGGCAGCGGGATCGCGTCGTACCAGTCGCCGCCGACCCGCGCGGTCTCCGCCGCAGGCAGGTACCGGGAGGCGAGCCGGACGCCGGTCGGACGGGGCAGGGTCTCGGGCAGCATGGTGCGCTGGAGCTCGTCGGCGATGTACGCCTCCCGGCCGTACAGCACCGCCTTGTCGATGCCGAGCGCGCTGTGCGTGGCCAGCTGGGCGGCCACCAGCAGGTCGTCCGCCTCGAACGCGAACCGCTCCGGGCGGCGCAGGAACAGGGCCGCGCCGATCACCCGGCGCCGGCCGCGCAGCGGCGCGAGGATCGCGTGCCGTTCGCCCGGCACGATCGCCTCCCCGCCCTCGCCGAGCAGCTCGGGCAGCGCGGCCCGGGCGGCGGGCGCGTCGGCGAACACCGGCCGCACCCCGCGCAGCACCTCGTTCAGCGCGCCGCCCGGCCGCACCTCGCACAGCTCGGTGGTGAGCGCCGACAGGTCCGCCAGGGCGGACGGCTCCGGCTCCGGCTCGAACGCCGACGGCAGCAGCACCCCGTCGGTGTCCCGCTCCTGCGGTATCCGGTCGGTGCGGCGCAGCCGCAGCACCACCGGCCCGGTGGGCCGTTCGTCACCGACCGGCAGCGGGTCGCGCAGGTAGACCAGGATCGCGTCCGAGAAGGTCGGCACGGTCGCCCGGCACAGCCCCATCACGATCTCGTCCAGGTCGATGCCGCGGGCGATCCGCCGGGTGGCCGCGCCCACGAACCGGAGCCGGTCCCCGTCCCGCCGCATCGGCATCGGCCGCCCCGGCGGCAGCCCGCGCCCGGTACGGCGCTCCGCAGCGCCCGGTGCGCGGTCCTGCTCGGCACCGGGCTGGGCCGGGATGGCCTCCGGCGCGGGGCGCGGCCGGTGGGCGCCGGGTTCGGCGGAGGCGGGCTGGGAGTGCTCGGGTCCGTTGACCGGGGGCTCCTTCCCCATGCCGTCCTCTCCCTCGCCACGGGTCGTGGCCGTGTCCGGGGCCGAGGGCGTCGTGTCGGCCCGGGCCTGTGGCGGTAAGGCCGGGCCGCCGGGCTGCTGGGAGGCGCGTAGGAGTGCCCCGCGCGCCTGCGCGGGGTCGGCGCCCGGCTGGGGGCGCTCGAAGGAGGTGGGCTGCTCCGTCACGCGTGTCGCATCCATCCGTCCGGGGCTGTGCGCCGCTCGCGCCGGGCGCGCAGTTGGTCCCGCCGAAGTCCCGATACCCGCAATACGTGCCCGGTGAACGGAATCCGCGCGGGGGCGGGGGTTGTTCGCCCGCCGTTCGCGCGTCCGCCGCACTCCGCGGTGGTGCCCTCGTACCCCTCGCTCACGTCCTGCCGCCCCTCGGTGACGATCGGTCAAGCCCGGCGGCCGAGCCGGGAGTTGTACTGGCGCCCCTTGCGGAGGACGATCCTACGGTTCTTGCCCTGGGGCGCATCAAGGGTCTCATGAGGACATGTGCGCGGGCGTGCGGTCCCAGTCCTCGGGGAGAGAAGGTACCGCCCAGGACGGGTCCGGGCGCCAGTGCTGCCAGCCGTCCGAGAACGGCGGGCCCCACGCGCGGATCACCTCCACCGCCTCCCGGCCCGCCTCCCGCACCCGCCCGGCGGTCGCCGCGTCCATCAGCCCGTCCCGCTGGGCCTGCGCGAACTCGTCCTCGTCCCGCCAGTGCCAGCTGCGGTCCGGGTGCACGGAGATGTCCAGGAAGTGGTCCTCGGAGTCCACTCCGCCCGCCCAACGGGACAGCGGCCGCTCCAGGTTGACGTACCAGTTCTTGAACAGCCAGCCCGGATCCCAGAACAGCCACACCGACCAGGGCCGGCCGGGCTGGGCCAGCTTCAGCACGCCCGTGCCGAACCAGCGGTCCCGCTGGACCGTGCGCGGCTTGGTGTAGCGGGACTCCAGCGGTTCCTGGTGCACCGGCGTGCCGTCGGCCAGGACCGGCCTGGTGCACTCGGTGCCGGGGGCCAGCCACACCGCCAGCAGTTCGGCGTCGTCGCGGACGACGGTGACGGGCCGGGCGATGTGGAAGTGCTCGCCCCCGTTCTCCCGGTAGCGCCACAGGACGTGCGTCCCGGGACTCCAGTGCGCCGTGGGACCCGCTGCCACTCGTGTCATCGCTCCGTCGTCCGTCATGCACAGATATTAGGTGCCACGGACAAGCGTCGCTGCGGTGCGCGTCACGGCGCCCGGCGGGACCCGCGCCCGGCTACGGGCGGGTCATCCGCAGGACGTCCAGCGCCTCGTCGAGCTGCTCCCGCGTCAGGTCGCCGCGCTCCACGTAGCCGCCCTCCAGGACGACCTCGCGGATCGTCCTCCGCTCCGCGAGGGACTTCTTGGCGACCTTCGCGGCCTCCTCGTAGCCGATGTACTTGTTCAGCGGGGTCACCACGGACGGGGACGACTCGGCGTACTCGCGGGCGCGTTCGCGGTCGGCGGTGATGCCGTCGACGGTCCGGTCGGCCAGCAGCCGGGAGACGTTGGCGAGCAGCCGGACCGATTCGAGCACGTTCTTGGCGATGACCGGCAGCATCACGTTCAGCTCGAAGTTGCCGGCGGCGCCGGCGGTGGTGATGGTGGCGTCGTTGCCGATGACCTGGGCCGCGACCATCAGTACGGCCTCGGGGACGACCGGGTTCACCTTGCCGGGCATGATCGAGGAGCCGGGCTGGAGGTCGGGCAGCCGGATCTCGGCGAGGCCGGTGCGCGGCCCGGAGGACATCCAGCGCAGATCGTTCGCGATCTTCGTCAGGCCGACCGCGATGGTCCTGAGCTGGCCGCTGGTCTCCACGACGCCGTCCCGGGCGCCCTGCGCCTCGAAGTGGTCGCGGGCCTCGGTGAGCGGCAGCCCGGTGGTCCGGGCGACCTCCTCGATGACGGCGGCGGAGAACCCGCGCGGGGTGTTGATGCCGGTGCCGACCGCGGTGCCGCCCAGCGGCAGCTCGGCCAGCCGGGGCAGGGAGGCGCGCAGCCGCTCGACGCCGTACCGCACCTGGGCCGCGTACCCGCCGAACTCCTGACCGAGCGTCACCGGTGTGGCGTCCATCAGGTGCGTGCGCCCGGACTTCACCACGTCGGCGAACTCGGCGGACTTGCGCTCCAGGGACGCGGCCAGGTGCTCCAGGGCCGGGACCAGGTCGTGGGTGACGGCCGCGGTGGCGGCGATGTGCAGGGAGGACGGGAAGACGTCGTTGGACGACTGGGAGGCGTTCACGTGGTCGTTGGGGTGCACGTCCCGGCCGAGCCGCTCGGTGGCCAGGGTCGCGATGACCTCGTTGGCGTTCATGTTGGAGGACGTCCCGGAACCGGTCTGGAAGACGTCCACCGGGAAGTGCTCGTCCCACTTCCCCGCGGCGACCTCGCCGGCCGCCTCCCGGATCGCTTCCGCCACGTCCCCGTCGAGCACGCCCAGCTCGGCGTTCACCTTGGCCGCCGCCGCCTTGATGCGGGCGAGTGCCTCGATGTGGGCCCGTTCGATCCGCTGCCCGGAGACCGGGAAGTTCTCGACGGCTCGCTGTGTCTGCGCCCGCCACTTGGCGTCGGCCGGAACCCGGACCTCGCCCATCGAGTCGTGCTCGACCCGGTACTGCGGCTCTTCGGTCGTCATCGTCGTACCTCCGAAATCGTGAGCACGTGTCGCGGCGCCCGTATTCCCCTTCCCGCCCCGGCCAGTACACACCGCGCGCGTGCCGAGCGCGGCGCGGCGTGCCGGGGCGGCGTGCCGGGGTGCGGACCGAGGGTGCGGGGCCGGGGGTGCGGAGAGGCCCCCGGCGGGTGCCGGGGGCCTCGGTGTTCCGGATGCGGCGGGTCAGGCCAGGCCGGGTCCCCGCACCGGGATCGAGGTGAACGTCGGCTGCGGGGCCGGGTCCTGGAAGAAGTCGTTTATTTATTCAGCTCACGCGAACTGGCCCTAGCATGATGGCATGGTCAAGCACCCGAGGGTTCTGGGAACTGTCCGTCTCTCCGTCCTCAAGGACGACACCACCAGTCCCGAGAAGCAGAAGCACGCGGTCGAGCATTGGGCCTCGGGGCCGACTGTGGACGGCCGCATGGTCGGCTTCGCTGAAGACCTGGACGTGTCCGGCGCCATGCACCCGTTCAAGCGGCCCGGTCTCGGACCGTGGTTCTCGGAGCGGGCGGACGACTGGGATGTGCTGGCCGTATGGAAGCTCGACCGGCTGAGCCGCAAAGCCGGTCACTTCGCCGAGGTCTTCGAGTGGTGCCAGGGGCACGGGAAGACCATCGTGTCCGTGACCGAGGGCATCGACATGAGCACCCCCATGGGGAAGATGTTCGCGCAGATCATCGCGGCCTTCGCCGAGGGAGAGTTGGACACCATCCGAGCGCGTGCGCTCTCGGGCTCTCAGGCCCGCAAGGCAAAGGGAGTGTGGATCGGGGGAGTGGAGCCGTTCGGGTATCACTTCGAGCGGCAGGAGGGCGGCGGGAAGAAGCTCGCTCAAGACCCCACCTACGCGGCTCTGTTTCAAGAGATCGTCGAGCGTCTGAAGGGCGATTGGTCGAGCTACAAGATCGCGGTGGATCTGAACAAGCGGGGCGTACCCACTTGGAGGGATCACCTGCGCATCGTGAAGGGTGAAGAGCCGCGGGGTGTCGACTGGACGAGCAACGCCGTGCGGGTCGTCGTCATGAACCCCACGGTGGCCGGCATCTATACGTACAAGGGCGAGAACGTCGTCGACGAGAACGGCGAGCACCTCCGCATCACGGACCGGCCGCTCATGGAGTACGCCGAGTGGGCGGAGTTGGTCGCGTCGCTCAAGAGTGACCGGCCTGTTCGGCGGGCCACACCTTCGCGCTCGATGCTTGGGGGCGTTGCCGTATGCCTGGAGTGCGGCTCTCGGATGTCGTCCAACAAGAAGACGAAGCCGAGCGGCCGAGTGCATCACTACTACGGGTGCAATGCAGTCAACACGGGCACCTGCCCGAACCCCGGGCGCATCCGCAGGGGTGACCTTGACCAAGCAGTGGGCGTCTTCGTGAACACCGTGCTCGGCCCGTTGCCCGTCATGGAGCGTGCGGGGAACGCGATCTCTCAGACGAAGGTAGAACTCACTGACGCCGAAGCGGCCCTCGATCGTCTGGAAGCCGACTACCTCGCCGGCCGCTTCAAGACCGATGTTCAGGTTGAACGGTACTGGGGGCAGCACGGGTTCCAGTCCGCGAAGGTCGAGAGGCTGCGGGCAGAGATCAAAGCCGCCGAGGGCGCCCCCACATGGATCGCCACGGGACACACCTACGCCGAGGAGTGGGCCGCGAAGGACGACGAACAGAAACGGGTGTTCCTGCAGCGTCACGGGATCACCGTTCATGTCGGCCCCACGCAGGACGGCAACCGTCGGGCGGTCGTGAAGATGCCGGAACTGGCCGAGATCGCCGAAGAGGTCGGCCTGCACGTCCCCGAGGGTTACCTGCGGGTGGAGCCGAAGGCGGAATACATCCTTCCCCGCCGAATGCCTTACGAGCGGAAATAGCGGCGAGCAGAGAAGGGCTCGCGTTGCGGGTAAACGCTTTGGGCGCCGTTCTCATGCCTTGGTCTCGGCCCGTTCAAACGCTTGTGCGGGCAGCGTTCGGCCTTCCGCCAGGAATTCGGCTGTAGACCTGGCTGAGCACCCGAGAGCAGAGGAGAGGGTCGGACGTCGACAAGATGAGTCAGGCCGAGGCCGAGGAACTTGCCTCTTTCGACCCCAGGACGGCCCAGACGGGGATCCTGTACGCCAGGGCCGAGGTGAGCGACGAGCGGTGCTTCATGGCCGTACTGCTTACGCACATCAACCATCTCGGGATTCTGGCCGATGTGTTTGGCGGCCAGGACGGGCCGTTGCCGAGTGACAGCATGACAACGCCCCCGCCTGACCGGCGGGGGCGTGAGAAGCGCCCATAGGCTCAGGTCACACCTGACGCACCGGAATGCTTGTGAACGTCGGCTTGGAGAGTTCCTGCGGGCTGAAGAAGTCGTTGCCCTTGTCGTCCACCACGACGAACGCCGGGAAGTCCTCGACCTCGATCCTCCAGACCGCCTCCATGCCCAGCTCCTCGTACTCCAGGACCTCGACCTTCTTGATGCAGTCCTGGGCGAGGCGGGCGGCGGGACCGCCGATGGAGCCGAGGTAGAAGCCGCCGTGCGCGGCGCACGCGTCGGTGACCTGCCGGCTGCGATTGCCCTTGGCGAGCATGACCCGGGAGCCGCCCGCGGCCTGGAACTGCTCCACGTAGGAGTCCATGCGGCCGGCCGTCGTCGGGCCGAAGGAGCCGGACGCGTAGCCCTCGGGGGTCTTCGCCGGGCCGGCGTAGTACACCGGGTGGTCCTTCAGGTACTGCGGCATCTCCTCGCCCGCGTCCAGCCGCTCCTTGATCTTGGCGTGCGCGATGTCGCGGGCCACGACCAGCGGGCCGGTCAGCGACAGCCGGGTCTTGACCGGGTACTTGGTCAGCTCGGCGAGGATCGTGTCCATCGGCTGGTTGAGGTCGATCCGCACGACGTCGCCGGCCTCGTCGAGGTGCTCCTCGGTGGTCTCCGGCAGGAAGCGCGCCGGGTCCGTCTCCAGCTGCTCCAGGAAGACGCCCTCGGCGGTGATCTTCGCGACGGCCTGCCGGTCGGCGGAGCAGGAGACGGCGATGGCGACCGGGCAGGACGCGCCGTGCCGCGGCAGCCGGATCACGCGGACGTCGTGGCAGAAGTACTTGCCGCCGAACTGCGCGCCGATGCCGATCCGCTGGGTCAGCTCGAAGACCTTCTGCTCCAGCTCCTCGTCCCGGAAGCCGTGGCCGAGCGGGGAGCCCTCGGTGGGCGCGTTGTCCAGGTAGTGCGCGGAGGCGTACTTCGCGGTCTTCAGCGCGTACTCGGCGGAGGTGCCGCCGACGACGATCGCCAGGTGGTACGGCGGGCAGGCGGCCGTGCCGAGCGAACGGATCTTCTCCTCCAGGAACTTCATCATGGAGGACTCGTTCAGGACGGCCTTCGTCTCCTGGTACAGGAAGGACTTGTTGGCCGAGCCGCCGCCCTTGGCCATGAAGAGGAACTTGTAGGCGCCGCCGTCGGTGGCGTACAGCTCGATCTGGGCCGGCAGGTTGGAGCCGGTGTTCTTCTCCTCCCACATGGTGAGCGGAGCCATCTGCGAGTAGCGCAGGTTGAGCTTGGTGTAGGCGTCGTGGATGCCGTGCGAGAGGTGCCGCTCGTCCTCGCCCGCGGTGAGGACGTTCTGCCCGCGCTTGCCCATGACGATCGCCGTGCCGGTGTCCTGGCACATGGGCAGCACGCCGGCCGCCGCGATGTTCGCGTTCTTCAGCAGGTCCAGCGCGACGAACTTGTCGTTGCCGGACGCCTCGGGGTCGTCGATGATCCGGCGGAGCTGGGCGAGGTGGGCCGGGCGCAGGTAGTGCTGGATGTCGTGGACGGCCTCCGCGGCCAGCTTGCGCAGCGCCTCCGGCTCCACCTTGAGGAACGTCCGCCCGTCCGGGCCCTCGACGGTGGAGACGCCCTCGGACGTCACCAGTCGATAGGGGGTGGTGTCCTCTCCCTGGGGGAGCAGATCGGTGTACGCGAACTCAGGCATCTCAGCCCATTCCTCACTCTGACGGACGGCGGCCCGCCGACGCCGGCGGGCCTCCCCAGCCTAGGACCTGCCGTCCGCGGCGGGCCTGTGAGGTAAGGCTCAGTCGGGGGTGTCGCGATCTATCGTGTTTCGGTAGGCTGCTGCCGTGGACCTTCAGAAGCAGACCGCACCCACACCGCCGGGCGAGATGCGCGCCTCGGACGCCGACCGCGACCGGGTCGCCGACATCCTCCGCGAGGCGCTCGCCGAGGGCCGGCTGACCGCCGACGAGCACGCCGAGCGCGTGGAAGGCGTGCTGCACGCCAAGACGGTGGGGGAGCTGGAGGTCTTCGTCCGGGACCTGCCCGCGGCCCACCGCCGCCCGGCCGCCCCCGCCTACGCGCCCGTACCGCCGCGCCCCGAGCCGGGCGCGATCCCGGCGGAGGCCGACGCCAACGTGGTCGCGGTGTTCAGCAGCGCGATGCGCCGGGGCCGCTGGCGCGCCGGCCGCCGGCTGCACGCGTACGCCGTCTTCGGCAGCGTCGAGATCGACCTCAGCGAGGCGATCTTCGAGTACCAGCAGGTGGTGATCAAGGCGGTGGCCGTCTTCGGCGACGTCCAGATCCGCGTCCCGGAGAACATCTCGCTGCGCGGCACCGGGGGCGGTGTGCTCGGCAACTTCGAGGTCAGCCCGCTGGACTCGGTGGACTCCGACGCGCCGGTCGTCTACGTCGACGGCTGGGCCGTCCTCGGCAACGTCGAGGCGCGGCCCCGGCGGGGCAAGCTGGTGGCGGACATCCTGGAGCGGGTCCACGACAGGGTCGACCGCAAGCTGCGCAAGCACCTGGGCCACTGACGGCGGCGGAAGCGGCGCCGGCCGCCGGGTGGTGGGCGGCGGCCGAAGCCGTGCCGGTGGCCGGAGTGTCGCCGGTGGCCGAAGTTGTGCCGGTGGCTGACGTCGTGTCGGTGGCCGGGGCGTCGGTGGTGGTTGACGTCGGGCCGGCGGCCGGGTCGTCGGCGGTGGCCAAGTCCTTTCGGTGGCTGGGGTGTTATGGACGTCCGAGGCCGTCGTCCACCCCTGGGCCGGTCCCGATCGCCGCGCGTGCGCCGGGGCCGGGACGGGCCGGCCGCTCCGATGCCTGCGGCGCGGGGGCGTGAACAGGACGCCGCACGCCTGCCGGTGGGGACTCTGTGCATAGGCGCGCGCACAGCGGGTAGGGCTTGCTGCATCGTCTCTCGCTCGCGAAGCCGTCGTCAGGAGTAGACCGTGCCGCAACCGCCGCATTCGTCCCTGCAGGTCGCCGTCGTTCCGGCCCAGCGGGAGCCAGCGCGAGACCGTGACCAGGACGCACCCTGGCACACGGAGGCCGTGTGCCGCCGTGACGAGGCGGGCCTGTTCTTCGCCCCGTCGAAGGAGCCGACCGCCGCCCGGCTGTCGCGCGAGGAGGCGGCCAAGCGGGTCTGTGCCCGCTGCCCGGTCATGGTCGAGTGCCGCGAGCACGCCCTCCTCCAGCCCGAGCCCTACGGCGTCTGGGGCGGCCTCACGGCGGCCGAGCGCAGGGTGGTGCTGGCCCGCCGCCGGCGCCGCGAGATGGAGCTGAAGAAGACCGCCAGGGCGACGGCGAACCGCATAGCGGGCTGATCCGCCGGCGGGCGCCCCCTCCGCACCGGGGGCGCCCGCCGGACCCCGGGGACGGGGCCCGCGGCCGGCGGTGGGACCCGCCGGGCGCGCGGGGCCCGTCCCCGTGGGCGCTACCTGGCCCGGTCGAAGTCGACCGCGCTGTAGGCCCGCAGCTTCCTCAGCCGGTGCTCGGAGTAGATCCTGCGCACCGTCCCCGACTTCGACCGCATCACGATCGACTCGGTCAGCGCGGTCTCCGACCGGTACTGCACGCCCCGCAGCAGCTCGCCGTCGGTGATCCCGGTCGCGACGAAGAACACGTTCTCCCCGGCCACCAGGTCGTCCGTCGTGAGCACCCGGTCCAGGTCGTGCCCGGCGTCCAGCGCCCGCGCGCGCTCCTCGTCGTCCTTGGGCCACAGCTTGCCCTGGATGGTTCCGCCCAGGCACTTCACGGCGCAGGCGGAGATGATGCCCTCGGGGGTGCCGCCGATACCGAGCAGCAGGTCGACGCCGGTGCCCTCGCGCAGCGCGTACACCGAACCGGCGACGTCGCCGTCGGAGATCAGCTTGATGCGGGCGCCGGCCTCCCGGACCTCCCGGATCAGCCCCGCGTGCCGCGGCCGGTCCAGGATGACGACGGTGACGTCCTCGGGCGTGGCCTTCTTCGCCTTGGCGATCCGCTTGATGTTCACGGCCACGGGCGCGTCGATGTCGACGAAGTCCGCCGCCTCGGGGCCGGTGACCAGCTTGTCCATGTAGAACACGGCGGACGGGTCGAACATGGCGCCGCGCTCGGCGGCGGCCAGGACGGCGATCGCGTTCGGCATGCCCTTCGCCGTCAGCGTGGTGCCGTCGATCGGGTCGACGGCGATGTCGACCTCGGGGCCGGTGCCGTCACCGACGTTCTCCCCGTTGAAGAGCATCGGGGCCTCGTCCTTCTCGCCCTCGCCGATGACGACCACGCCGTTCATCGACACGGTGGAGACGAGGGTGCGCATGGCGCGCACGGCGGCGCCGTCGGCGCCGTTCTTGTCACCGCGCCCCACCCAGCGGCCCGCGGCCATCGCCGCGGCTTCGGTCACCCGGACCAGTTCCAGGGCGAGGTTGCGGTCGGGAGCCTCGGAGGGAACATCGAGCTCGGACGGCAGGTGATGGTGTTCGGTCATCGGAGCGCACCTTTCTGATACGACGACGGCCGGATGAGGGTCTTGGTCTCCGACTCTATCGTTGAGCAGACAAAATGAGCAGGGGCCCCCACGGATGAGCGCTCGGGACACCTGCGACGATAGAGGGCGTGGCAGGTTCGAAAGGCAAGCAGAAGACGGCCCGGGACATGATCCTCTCCCTGGCCCTGATCGGCATCGCGGCGGCGGTCGTCTACTTCCTCAGCATCCCGCGCGACGACCACGCGCCCGATCTCAAGCGGGTGGACTACCGGGTCGAGCTGCTCACGGCCCGCCGGGCGGCGAGCTACCCGGTGGCCGCCCCCGAGGGCCTGCCGAGCGCCTGGAAGGCGACCTCCGTGCGCTACCAGGGCCAGAACTCCGACCGCTGGCACCTCGGCTTCCAGACGCCGGACGGCCAGTACGTGCAGGTCGAGCAGTCCCGGGAGAAGCCCTCCGACTTCATCGGCCAGGCCAGCCAGGGCGCGTCGGCGACGCGGCGGACCGAGGAGATCGACGGCCGCACCTGGACCCGCTACACCGGCGGCCGGTACGACGCCCTCGTCCTCCAGGACACCCCCGGCTCCACCACGGTGGTGGCCGGCACGGGCTCCTTCGCGGAGCTGCGGACGATGGCGGCGGCGCTGAAGACGGGCTGAGCAGCGCGGCACGCACGCGAAAGGCCCCCGGCGCTGCCGGGGGCCTTTTCGTCGCGTGGGCCGCGTGGGCCGCTCGCGTGCGTCAGACGGTCTTGACGACGTCCTCGTAGGACAGGCGCGGCGAGCGCGGGAACCAGGCGTCCGGGCCCGGGCGGCCGATGTTGACGACCATCATCGGGGTGTGGTCGTCGTCCAGGAACTCCTTGCGGACGCCCTCGAAGTCCAGACCGGTCATCGGGCCGGCGGCGAGACCGGCGGCGCGGACGCCGACGATGAAGTACGCGGCCTGGAGGGCGGCGTTCAGCAGGGCGGCACCCTCACGGTCCGTGCGCTGGCTGAAGAACACGTCCTTGGCCTGCGGGAAGTGCGGGAACAGGGCCGGCAGCTCCTCGTGGAACTCGTTGTCCGCGGAGAGGATCGCGACCAGCGGGGCGGCGGCCGTCTTGGCCCGGTTGCCCTCGGCCATGAGCTCGACCAGGCGCTCGCGGGCCTCGGGGGAGCGGACCAGGGTGATGCGCAGCGGGCTCTGGTTGAAGGCGGTGGGGCCGTACTTGACCAGGTCGTAGATCGCCTGCACCTGCTCCTCGGTCACCGGCTCGTCGGTGAAGGTGTTCGCGGTACGGGCCTCGCGGAACAGCAGGTCCTGGGCGGCGGGGTCAAGAACGAGAGACATGCGTGACTTCCTAGGGTGCGCGTCAGGCCCGACGGGATGCCGGACCGGCTGACGGCACCGACCCTACGCCACTTTCGGTTTAAGCTTCAACTAATACCGGGGTGCGGTGATCCGCTTCACAGCCCCCGGCCCGGTCACCCGCCGTCCTCCCCGGCCCCGTCGTCCTCGGCCAGCGCCGCGTCCAGCCGGGCCCGGGCCCCCTCCAGCCAGCGCCGGCACACCTTGGCCAGCTCCTCACCGCGCTCCCACAGCGCCAGGGACTCCTCCAGCGTCGTCCCGCCCGCCTCCAGCCGCCGTACGACCTCGATCAGCTCGTCCCGCGCCTGCTCGTACGAGAGCGTCTCGTCCACCTTGCTCGTCATTCGCCCACCTTCACTGTGAAATCACCGTCGGCGACACGGGCCCGCAGCGCCTCGCCCGCCGTCACCTCGGCCGGATCGCGCACCACGTGCCCGTCCGCCCGTTGCAGCACCGCGTAACCGCGCCGAAGCGTCGCCGCCGGGGACAGGGCCACCACACGCGCGTGCGTGTGCGTCAGCTCCGAGTCCGCCCGGTCCAGCAGGTGCCCCAGGGTCCGCCTGCCGCGGTCGAGCAGCAGCGCCACGTGATCGGCGCGCTCGTCGAGCATCCGGTGCGGATCCTCCATCGACGGCCGCGCCAGCGCGTGCGCCAGCCCGCGCTCCTCCCGCTCCACGAACGCGGCCGCGCAGCGCCGCGCCCGGTCCCGCAGCATCCGCACCCGCTCCAGCTCCTCGCCGACGTCGGGCACGACCTTCTTCGCCGCGTCCGTCGGCGTGGAGGCGCGCAGGTCGGCGACGTGGTCCAGCAGCGGATTGTCCGGCTCGTGCCCGATCGCGGACACCACCGGCGTACGGCACCCGGCCACCGCCCGCACGAGCTGCTCGTCGGAGAAGGGGAGCAGGTCCTCCACGCTGCCGCCGCCGCGCGCCACGATGATCACGTCCACCTCGTCGACGGCGTCCAGCTCCTTGACGGCCTGCACGACCTGCGGCACGGCGTGCACGCCCTGCACCGGCACGTTGCGCACCTCGAAGCGGACGGCGGGCCAGCGGTGCCGGGCGTTCTCCAGCACGTCCCGCTCCGCCGCCGAGGCCCGCCCGCACACCAGCCCGATGAGCTGCGGCAGGAACGGCAGCGGCTTCTTGC
Source organism: Streptomyces sp. NPDC025833 (assembly GCF_055558055.1). Classification (NCBI taxonomy): domain Bacteria; kingdom Bacillati; phylum Actinomycetota; class Actinomycetes; order Kitasatosporales; family Streptomycetaceae; genus Streptomyces; species Streptomyces sp. NPDC025833. Next base: position 242,754 of record NZ_JBVHNF010000009.1, on the reverse strand, counting down.
GCTCCGGCGCGAACAGGCCCTCGGCCGCCAGCGACTTCTTCAGCTGCTCCAGCCGGGCCAGCAGCTCGCCGACCCCGACGGGCCGTATCTCGGCGGCGCGCAGGGAGAGCTGGCCGCGCGGCGCGTACCACTCGGGCTTCGCCAGCACGACGACCCGGGCGCCCTCGCCGACGACGTCCGCGACGGCGTCGAACACCTGGCGGTAGCAGGTCACGCTGACGGAGACGTCGTGCGACGGATCGCGCAGGGTGAGGAACACGACGCCCGCGCCGGGGCGGCGCGAGAGCTGGGTGATCTGCCCCTCGACCCACACCGCGCCGAGCCGGTCGATCCAGCCCCCGATCAGCCGTGACACCTCACCCACGGGCAGGGGAGACTCCGGGGACGTGTTGACAGCCATGCGGCGAGCCTAACGGCCCGGACCGACAGACCGGCCGAGCCCGCTCCCCTCACCCCCGCCGGCAGCCGCACCGCCCCCACCACCCGTGCCGGTGCCGCGGCGGCCGCGACGACGGACACGGTGATCGCCGCCCCGGCCGCCGGCACCAGCGCGTGCCGCCACCGGCTCACCGGCCCCGTCCCCCGCCGCACCACGAAGCAGCCCACCACGCTCGCGCGCAGCGGCGTGAACGCCGACAGCGCACCGATGCCGGCCATCCGTACCAGCCGGTCCGGGCCGTCGTCCCGGCGAGCCGCCCGGCCCGCGGCGGCCGACGTGACGACGGCCGCGCACGGCGGCGCGACCCGCGGCACGCCCGCGTCCGTCCGCGCCAGGACCCGGGTCAGCCGCCGTCCCCGGCCCGGCGCGAACAGCGGCCGCCCGGCCGCGGACGCCGCTCCGACTGCTGCCTTGCTCGCGCCCACCAGGTCGTGCAGCCGGCGGCCGACGCCGTGTCCACCGCGTCGTAGAAGGCCGTGCCCTGCCGTCCGGGAGGCCGATTCCGCCCCCGCCCGCGGCACGACCCGCACCGCCCGCCCATAGCCGAACGCGGTGCACGCCATGGCCGCCGCCACCACCGCGCACGACCCGGCGTCCGGCGTGCCGAACACCCCGACCGGCACCGCCTGCGCGATCAACAGCGGCCCGTGCACGACGAGGTCCCGCAGGCCAGGATCCGCGCCGCGGGCCGTGGCCCGCGCAGGGCCCGCGGGCCGCCGTCCCGGTGCCGGACACGCGCCCGGTCGTCCCCGCCGGACCGGGGCGCGCGATCGCTCCGCCGCCGGACGCGGCCGTACGATCCGCCGCCGAACGCGGCCTTACGATGGGACGCATGACCGCTTCGTCTGGCCGCCGTGTCCTGCTCGCCGCCCCCCGGGGCTACTGCGCCGGTGTGGACCGCGCCGTGATCGCCGTCGAGAAAGCCCTGGAGCAGTACGGGGCCCCGATCTACGTCCGGCACGAGATCGTCCACAACAAGTACGTCGTGCAGACCCTGGAGAAGAAGGGCGCGATCTTCGTCGAGCGCACGGAGGAGGTGCCGCCCGGCAACATCGTCATGTTCTCGGCGCACGGCGTCGCCCCCACGGTGCACGAAGAGGCCCGGCAGGGCCGGCTCGCCACCATCGACGCCACCTGCCCCCTGGTCACCAAGGTCCACAAGGAAGCCGTCCGGTACGCGGGCGAGGACTACGACATCCTCCTGATCGGCCACGAGGGCCACGAGGAGGTCATCGGCACCTCCGGCGAGGCCCCGGACCACATCCAGCTGGTCGACGGCCCCGCGGACGTGGAGAAGGTCGAGGTCCGCGACCCGTCGAAGGTCGTCTGGCTGTCGCAGACCACCCTCTCCGTCGACGAGACCATGGAGACCGTCGACGCCCTGAAGACGAAGTTCCCCGGTCTCGTCTCCCCGCCCAGCGACGACATCTGCTACGCCACGCAGAACCGCCAGCTCGCCGTGAAGCAGATGGGCGCCGAGGCCGAGCTGGTCATCGTCGTCGGCTCGCGCAACTCCTCCAACTCCAAGCGGCTGGTCGAGGTCGCCAAGCTGGCCGGCGCGCGCGACGCCCACCTCGTGGACTTCGCCGACGAGATCGACGAGAGCTGGCTGGAGGGCGTGACGACCGTCGGCCTCACCTCCGGCGCCTCCGTGCCCGAGGTGCTCGTCGAGCAGGTCCTGGAGTGGCTCGCCGCGCGCGGCTACGGCGACGTGGAGCTGGTGCGGGCGGCCGAGGAGTCCATTATCTTCTCGCTGCCCAAGGAACTGCGCCGCGACCTGCGCGACGAGGCGGCGGCCCTGGTGGCCCAGCGCGGCGGAAGCGGTACCTCCGGGGCGTGACCGTTCGTGGCCCGTCGTAACGTGGAGCCATGCAGATCTTCGGTGTGGACATCGGCGGATCCGGGATCAAGGGCGCCCCTGTGGATCTCGACCGGGGCGAGCTGGCCCAGGAGCGCTGCAAGGTGCTCACCCCGCACCCGGCGACGCCCGACGGCGTCGCCGACGGGGTCAGAGAGGTCGTGGACCACTTCGGCTGGACCGGGCCGGTCGGCCTGACCTTCCCCGGAGTGGTCACCGGCGGCGCCACGGTCCGCACGGCCGCGAACGTGGACCGCAGCTGGATCGACACCGACGCGCGCGCGTTGTTCGGCGACCGGCTCGGCGGCCTGCCGGTGACCGTGGTCAACGACGCGGACGCGGCGGGCGTCGCCGAGATGGAGTTCGGCGCCGGGCGGGGCCGCAGGGGCACGGTCGTCCTGCTCACCTTCGGCACGGGCATCGGCAGCGCCGTCTTCGTGGACGGCACCCTGGTCCCGAACACCGAGCTGGGCCACCTGGAACTGAACGGCCACGAAGCCGAGAAGCGCGCCTCCAGCAAGGCCAAGGAGGACCACGACCTGAGCTGGGAGCGCTGGGCAGGCCGCGTCCAGCGCTACCTGGCCCACGTGGAGATGCTGTTCTCGCCGGAGCTGTTCATCGTCGGCGGCGGGGTCAGCCGCAAGTCGGCGAAGTTCCTGCACCTCATCGACGGCATCAGGGCCGAGATCGTCCCCGCGCAGCTCCAGAACGACGCGGGCATCGTCGGCGCGGCGATGAGGGCGGCGCAGCACGCTTAACTGTTTCGCCCGGTCCGGGTTCTCGTCCGGACCGGGCTCGCGTGCGTTTCCGTGCCGGTGTGCTTCGGCGCCGGTGCGCATGGGGTCCCGGGGCCGGTGTGCGCGGGCCCCGGCCAGGCCGTGCTCAGCCGGGCCGCCGGTGGGCCCGTACCCACGCCACCCGGCGGACGAGCACGATCACCCCGGCGGCGAGCGTCCCCCCGTACAGCCACCCGGCCTGTGTGGCGAGCCCGGTGACCAGGCCCATCACCCGGCCGAGCACCCCCGCGCCGCTCTCGACGACCGGCAGCAGTCCCACGGCGAACGCTATCGGCAGGGCCACCGGCGCGGACAGCACGTCCCCGCCGCGCACCCATACCGCGGTCAGCACGCACACCGGCACGAACAGCACGCCGTACACCGGCAGGGACGCCCCGAACAGCAGCTGGTCCAGGCAGCCGAGCACGAACATCACCGCGACGCAGAACAGCCCGCTGCCGAGCCCGGTCAGCCGGGGGTTCGGCAGCTGCCGGACCCCCGGCCCGGCAGCCGCCTCCCGCGGCTCGCGCGCGGCTCCCGGCTGCCGCGGGGCACGGCCGGCCGGCGCGGGTCCGCGCCCGCCGCCCGGCCCGCGTCCGGCGCCGGTGCGGCGGCGCGCCTGCGGTGACGGGACGCTCCGCGGCGAGGGGCCGCGTCGCGTTCCGTCCTTCGGGGATCGCCTTCCGTGTTGCTCCACAGGGACCAACCTAGGTCTGTTTATGTGCCGAATCAGCCCTCAGACACGCCGAGGGGCCGAGCTTGGCCGGGCGGCCGGCGCTCTCGTGAGGCGGGTGCGCGGGACGCCGTAGACTGGTGGATCGGCCAGTGTCGGTCTCTGGCCCCTGGCAGCCCCTGGCCCACTCACTACGGGAAGTCGCAACGTGTCGCTCACGATCGGAATCGTCGGCCTGCCCAATGTCGGCAAGTCGACCCTGTTCAACGCCCTGACCAAGAACGACGTGCTGGCGGCCAACTACCCGTTCGCCACGATCGAGCCGAACGTCGGCGTGGTCGGCGTGCCCGACGGCCGCCTCGCCAAGCTGGCCTCGATCTTCAAGTCGGAGCGCATCCTTCCGGCCACGGTCGACTTCGTCGACATCGCCGGCATCGTGCGCGGCGCCTCCGAGGGCGAGGGCCTGGGCAACAAGTTCCTCGCGAACATCCGTGAGTCCGACGCGATCTGCCAGGTCATCCGCGCCTTCAAGGACGAGAACGTCGTGCACGTCGACGGCAAGGTCTCGCCGAAGGACGACATCGAGACGATCAACACCGAGCTGATCCTCGCCGACCTCCAGACCATCGAGAAGGTCCTGCCCCGGCTCCAGAAGGAGTCGCGGATCAAGAAGGACGTCGCCCCCAAGGTCAAGGCCGTCGAGGAGGCCAAGGAGATCCTGGAGAAGGGCGACACGCTCTTCGCGCACGGGATCGTCCAGGGCACCGAGCGCAACGAGCTGCTGCACGACCTGCACCTGCTGACCACGAAGCCCTTCCTCTACGTCTTCAACGTGGACGAGGACGAACTGGTCGACGAGGAGTTCAAGAACGAGCAGCGCGCCCTGGTCGCCCCGGCCGAGGCGATCTTCCTCAACGCCAAGCTGGAGGCGGACCTCGCCGAGCTCGACGAGGACGAGGCGCTGGAGCTGCTGCAGTCCGTCGGCCAGGACGAGCCCGGCCTCGCCACGCTGGCCCGCGTCGGCTTCAACACGCTCGGCCTCCAGACCTACCTGACGGCCGGCCCCAAGGAGTCCCGCGCCTGGACCATCAAGAAGGGCGCGACGGCCCCCGAGGCGGCCGGTGTCATCCACACCGACTTCCAGAAGGGCTTCATCAAGGCCGAGGTCATCTCCTTCGACGACCTGGTCGAGACCGGCTCGGTCACCGAGGCCCGCGCCAAGGGCAAGGCCCGCATGGAGGGCAAGGACTACGTCATGCAGGACGGCGACGTGGTGGAGTTCCGGTTCAACGTCTGAGCGGGTGAAACAACAGCACGTTCGGCGGCCTGGCATCATGCGGGTCATACGGGGTCGGCCCTTCGGGGGGCCGGCCCCTTGCCGTTCGCCGTGCTGGGACGGTGCCGGGCCCCCTGATGGTCCGTCATCCGGACGGATCCGTCGCGGACGGTGGTGAGTGGGACGCCATTCGGTACCACTCGGACTACGCGGTGCTACGCGAGGGCTCGTACCTGCTGCGCTCTCCCGCGAACGCCCGTCGGCTGCTCAAGGCGTACGAGAACGCCTTGGCCCACGCCAACGTGTCGGAACGCTATTAACCGCCGGTGACCGGCCGGGAACGCGCACCGGACCGGGCCCGACTCTTCGAAGTCGGGTCCTTTGCGTTCTTCCGTGACGGGATCGTGCCGGTGACTTTGAGTGACAAACCATCACGCATACCGCACTAACGTTAATGTTGCTAACGTCGATGTTAGTATTCGGAGTGGAGGTGGGTGGGCATGGTGGACTTCGTGGGCCGGCGGCAGGAGCTGGCGACGTTGGAGCGAGAGCTGCGGAAGGTGGCGACAGGGGTCGGCGGGGAGCGGCCCGGTCGGTGTGTGATGTTGCGCGGGCGGCGCCGGGTGGGCAAGTCGCGGCTGGTCGAACGGTTCGCGGAACGATCCGGAGCGCCTTTCCTGTTCTACGCGGCGACCGGTGCGTCCCTCGGGGATGATCTGACGCGGCTGGCCCGGGACGCCCAGACGTCGACGCTGCCGCTGGCGCGGCTGGTGGCCGCCGCGCGGCCGGAGAGCTGGGATGCCGCGTTCGACGTGCTGGCCGCGGCGCTGCCCGTCGACCGGACGAGCGTGCTGGTGATCGACGAGGTGCCGTACCTGATGGATGCGGATGGCGCCTTCGAGGGGATGCTGCAACGGGCCTGGGACCGGGTGCTGGAAACCAAGCCGGTGCTGCTGGTCCTCATCGGTTCCGATCTGTCGATGATGGAGGCTCTGAACAGTTACGGGCGTCCCTTCCACCAGCGCGGCCGGGAGATGGTGCTCGGGCCGCTGAACCCCGCCGAGGTGGGGCGGATGCTCGGGCTGGAACCGGCGGAGGCCTTCGATGCCGCGCTGGTCACCGGCGGGCTGCCGCTGATCTGCGCGGAATGGCCGCGGGGTGCGGGGCTGTGGGACTTCCTCGGCGAGGCACTGAACGACCCGGTCTCGGCCCTGCTGGTGTCGGCCGAACGCTCGCTGGCCGCCGAGTTTCCCCCGCAGGCTCAGGCACGTACGGTGCTGGCGGCCATCGGCAGCGGCGAACGGACCTTCACCAACATCGCCCGCGCGGCCGGCGGAATCGGGGCGACGCCGCTGCAGCGAGCGCTGGAGCTGCTCACGAACAAGCGGGTCGTGGCGGCCGAGCTACCCGTGTCGCCACGTCCGTCGAAGGATCGCCGCTACCGGGTGGCAGATCCCTACCTGCGGTTCTGGCTGCACCTGCTCGGTCCGTCTATGGAGGAGATCGAGCGAGGGAGGGGCGATCTGACACTGGCGCGCATCCGGGAGAACTGGACCAGCTGGCGTGGTCGGGCTGTCGAGCCCCTCGTCCGTGAGGCCCTGGCACGGATACTGCCCGACGACCGGCTGCCCGCGGCCCCCGCGGTGGGCGGCTACTGGACCCGCACCAACGACGTCGAGATCGACATTGTCGGGGCGGACCGTGCCCCCGTCGCCAAGGAGCTGTTCTTCGTCGGCTCGATCAAGTGGCTGGAGCAGGCACCCTTCGACCGGCACGACCTCGCGGCCCTCCACCGCCACCGCGCCGCCCTCACCGACGAACCCGTTCCCCTCGTGGCGGTCTCGCGCAGTGATGTCGGCTGCCAGGGTCTCGATGCCGCCTACGGCCCCGGGGAACTGCTGACCGCCTGGCCGCTGTGACCTTCGATGGCTCCAGGTCAGAGCCTTGACGGACGGCAGGACCAGAGCGGGGCCGGCCTCTTTCCGGCCCGGGTGTCCGCCGGCATCGCCCCGCGGCGGCGGATGCCGGAAGCGAGCGGCCCCGGTTCCGTCAGCGCAGCTCCTCCAGTGCGCACTCCGCCGCGGCCACCGCCGTGCGTGCCTGGTGGGTGACCTGGTCGTGCACGGGCACCCGGCGCAGGCGCAGTGCCTCCTCGAAGTCCTCGCACCACCCGGTGAAGCGGCCCTCCAGTTCGCGGGCCAGCCCGGGGGCGGCCGCGTCGTCCGCCGACTCCAGCAGCCGCAGGAGCAGGCCCGCCGCGCGGAGCGGCTGCCGGCGTGCCACCACGTCCAGGGCGCAGACCTGGGCCCTCGTCAGCCGGTGCGAACCGTCGGTGCCCTCGGCGTCCGCCGCCTGCCGGGCGAGCGGTTCCCAGGACTCGGCGACCAGGTCGTAGAGGCCGTCGGCCATCCACTCCAGCACGCGTCTGCGCGGTTCCTCCGCGGCCGGGGGCAGGAAGCCGCGTGCCTGCTCCAGAACGGCGGTCACCTGCCGTCCGCCGTCGCGCACCAGAGCAGCCAGGCCGCGCAGCGCGGCGGCGGCCGCCGGGTGCGGTGCCGGGTCGTCGGCCAGGTCGGTCGCCCACATGGGCACCTCGACGATCGCCGTGACACCGCCGTACCGCGCGGGCGCGCACCACGTGGACAGACCGATGTTCTCGGACCCGGCCGCCAGCCGTGCGGTGCTGTCCGGCGGCGGCAGGACGTGGATCGCGGGGCTGGGGTTCTCCCAGTACAGGGCGTCGAACGTGCCGTGCTGGAGCGGGATGCCCAGCTCGTCGGCGGACGCCTCGAAGGGCCGGGCGAGTCCGGGCAGGGCGCGGGTGAGCTGCACCCAGCTACCGCCCGCCTCGACGTTGTGCAGGGAGCACTGGAGCACCGGCCGCAGCTCGTCGATCACGTCGAAGAGGGCCCGGCTCTCCGGGAGCCGCCGCGCGACGATCGGGGCCCACTCCGGCTGCTCGGCCGCGACCGGGCGGTAGGCGGCCCGGAAGTAGTCCCCCAGGGTGTGGCCGGCGTCGGCCGTCGCCTGCTCGATGCCCTCGCTCAGCGCGGCCCCGTCCGGGTCGAGGCACAGCACGAGGTCCCAGGTGACCAGGGCGGGGTCGGTCGCCGGGGAACGCCCGTCGCCGCGCGCCACCCGCTCGGCCAGCGCGAGCGCGGTCGCGCCCCCGACCGGCTCGTCGGGGTGCGGCCGGGCCACCGCGAGGACGTGGTGCGGCCCCTGTCCCACGGACAGCATGAGGATCGGCCGGCCGGCGCGGGACGCACCGATCCGGCGCAGCCGGCAGGCCCCGGGGAACCGGGAGACCAACCCGCGCGCCGACTCGGTGACCTCCGCGACCGTGGGGTAGCGGTCCATGGTGCGGATCAGGTCAGGCGCCGCCGTTACCACCGCTCTCGCCGGTGGTCTCCTTCTTGTCCAGCGGACGGATCTCGATCTTGTTCGGCATGTCGTGTCCTTCCGACGGTGACTGTCGTGCGGTGAATCGACGTGCTCTTGCCAGGCTTGGCGCACCGGGACAGTGTTGTCAATGTCCGTGTTCCTGTAGGGGAGTTGGGGCTGACGGGATTGGCGCGAAGATGACGGTGCACGCGATGCGGCGGCCCCGGATCAAGCCGGAGCACCGGGCCTACCGCACGGTGGACGGCCACGTCAGGATCGGGAGCGTCGTGCACGGCATCGGGGCCGAGGTCGCGGACCCCGACGGCTGGGTGTGGACGCTGGTCGAGGCGATGGACGGCACGCGCGGCCCCGCGGACGTCGTCGCCGAGGTGACCCGGCGCCACACCGAACTGGGCCTGCCGGCCCCGGACGTCGAGCAGGCCATGACGGACCTGACCGCGGCCGGCTACGTGGAGGACGCCGGCGCCGCGCCCCCGGCGGAGCTGTCCGCGCGTGAACGCGAGCGGTACGGCAGGGGCATGACCCTGCTGCGCTGGATGGACCTGCGGCCGCGGGAGAGCGCCTGGGAACCGCAGCTCCGGCTGCGCCGGGCCCGGGTCCTGCTGGTCGGGGTGGGCGGCACCGGCGGAGCCGCCGCACGGGACCTGGTCGCCTCCGGGGTGGGGCGACTGCACTGCGTCGAACCGGACGTCGTCGAACTGTCCAACCTCAACCGGCAGACCCTTTTCCGCGAGCACGACCTCGGCACGCCCAAGATCGACGCGGCGCTGCGGGCGTTGCGCGCCCTGAACTCGGACACGACCGTCACCGGTGAGCGCCGCGAGGTCCGCGGGCCCGCCGACCTCGCGGACCTGCTCGCGTCCGGCCCCGACGGCACCGGGCCGGGGTACGACACGCTGCTGCTGGCCGCCGACCGGCCCGCCGTCATCCGGCGCTGGGCCAACCGGGTCTGCCTGGCCGCCGGCACGCCGTGGGCGGAGGCCGGCTACCGCGGCCCGCTGGTGAGCGTCGGGGTCTTCGCACCCGGCCGGGGTGCCTGCTGGGAGTGCCTGCGCGCCACCGAGATCGAGCGCCGCGACCTGCGGCTCGCGCCCGGCCAGGACGAGGAGGCCGCCTCGCCCCGCATGCCGTGGAACCCGGTCAACGCCGTGACCGCCGGACTGTCCGGCAGCCTCCTGGCCCACGCCGCCCTCATGCTGCTCTGCGGCATCCCGCGGACCGACCCCGGCTGCCGGTTCGGCCTCAACCTCATGCTGCCCGGCGACGGGATCATGCAGCGCTCGGACCGGCGCCCCGACTGCCCCGCCTGCGGCACGGGACCGGCGGCGGACCGGGGAGCGGCACAGGGCCCGCGACCGGTGGCGGAGCCGGGGGCCGCCGCGGAACCCGGAGCGGCGGTGCGCCCGGTACCGGGGAGCCTCCCGTGACGGACACCGCGCCCGGGGACCGCCCCCGCGTCGACCCGGGAGCCCGCGTCCTCCTGCACGACCTGGTGCTCCGGCGCGACCGGGACGAGTGGATCGTGGGCCGCATGGCCACCCGCACCTTCGTCGCCGTACCCGCGGCCGGGGCACGCGCCCTGGAACTCCTCGGCGCCGGACTGAGCGTGGCCCGTACGGCGCGGACGCTGCACGACGAGACCGGCGAGGAACTCGACGTCCCGGACTTCGTGCGGGACCTGGCCGCCCTCGGGTTCGTGGCACGGATCGGGGACCGCCCGATCGCGGACGCCGAACCGCCGCCCCCGTCACTGCCCCGGCTGCGCCCCCGCCACGCCCGCCTCGCGCTGCACCCGGCGCTCCCCGTGCTCGTCACGGCGCTGTTGGTGGCCGCCGTCGCCGTCCTGGTCCACCGCCCCGACCTCGTCCCCGGCTACCGCGACCTGCTGTGGAGCCCGCACGGCAGCGTCGTCCTGCTCACCGGGGCGGCGGCCGGCTGGGCGCTGCTGCTGGCCCACGAGCTGGCGCACCTGGTCACCGCGCGGGCCGCGGGCGTGCCGGGCCGGATGCGCCTGGGCACCCGCCTGCAGTTCCTCGTCATGCAGACCGACATCAGCGGTATCGAACTGGCGCCCCGCCGCCACCGGCTGACGGCCTACCTGGCCGGCATCGCCCTCAACCTGTCCGTCGCGTCGGTCCTGGTCCTGGTGCTCGCCCTGACGGACAGCGGGACGACGGCCCACCGGTTCCTGGCCGCGCTCCTGCTGCTGGCCCTGATGCCGCTGCCCTTCCAGTGCATGGTGTTCACCCGTACGGACCTGTACTTCGTCCTCCAGGACCTCACCGGCTGCCGCGATCTGTACGGCGACGGTCTCGCTCACGCCCGGTACGTGTTCCGGCGGGCGGTTCGCCCGGGACGCCCCGCCGGAGCCGGTGACCCGAGCCTCCGGCTGCCCCCTCACGAGCGCCGGGCCGTCCGCCTCTACGGCGTCGTCCTCGTGGCCGGTACGGCGGTCTGCCTGGCGTTCCTGGCCGCCGTCACCCTGCCCGCCGACATCGCCCTGCTGGTCCGCGCGGCGCGGGGCCTTGGACCGGGGCACGGCGTCGCGGGCAACGCCGACGCGGCGGCGGTGCTGGTCACCCTGGGCGGGGTCAACGTCGCGTGGCTGGTCACCCGGTGGCGCAACCGCCGCCCGGCCCGACGCGGCGCCGGGCACGCCGCGACGGACTGAGCCCAGCCGGACACCCGCTCACCGCCGCGGCCAAGAAAGGCCGCGCGGGGTGCTGCCCCGCCCGGGAGTCGGGACGCAGCGGCCGGCCAGGGGTGGACCGCCGCCGGTCCGTGCGCGGCGCGAGCGTACCGGCCGGCGCCGTCCGCGCCTCCCGGGCCGGCGCCACCGGCACGCGCTCCACCCGCGTACCGCCCCCGCGTGTGTCCCGCTTACGATGCGGCCAGTCGTACGACAGTCCAGCCGCCGGCCGGTCGCCGGTCCTGTGCTGCCGCCGCCCGATCCAGGAGCACGGTTCCGGTGTCCACGCCCCCGCTTCCCGGCCCCCACCAGAGCGCTGGGCCGTACCCGCCGCCCCGGCCGGCTCCGCCGGGACCGTACGGGCCGCAGCCGTACGCCCAACAGCCGCACGGGGCACCGGGGTTGTCGGCGTACCAGCCGTGGACGCAGGGCTACAGCCCTCACAACCGGCCGGCGCCGGTCAACGGCCTCGCCATCGCCTCCCTGGTGCTCGGCGTGCTGTGCTTCCTGCCGGGCGTGGGACTGGCGCTCGGGCTGGCCGGGCTGCGGCAGATCCGGCGGCGCGGCGAGCGCGGCACGGGGCTGGCCGTGGGCGGTGCGGTGCTGTCCGGGATCGGGCTCGGGCTGTGGGCGCTGCTGCTCGCGACGGGCGGCGCCGCGCAGGTGTGGCACGGCGTCGAGGAGGGGGCGCACGGCGGCGCGTCCCGCCCGCCGGGCCGGGGCGAGTGCTTCGACGCGCCCGGCGGCGGGCTGGTCGGCGAGACCTACGACATCACGGAGGTGCCCTGCTCCGGCGCGCACGACGGGGAGGTGTTCGCCTCCTTCCGGCTGGCGGACGGCGCCTACCCGGGGGACGCCGCGGTCTCCGACGCCGCGGGCGAGCGCTGCTGGCGCCTGCGGGACGGCTACGCGATGGACGCCTGGGCGGTCCCACGGGACGTCGACGTGTACTACCTGACGCCGAGCACGCGGAGCTGGGTCGCGGGGGACCGCGAGGTCACCTGCGTGTTCGGCAACGCCGAGGAGGGCGCGGAGCTGACCGGGTCGCTGCGCAACGACGCGACCGTCCTGGACGCCGACCAGCTCGCCTACCTGAACGCCGCGCACGTGCTCAACGCGGCCATGGACGCCGGCCCCGACGGGGACGAGGCGGAGGGCGGACTGCCGGGCCACCGGGCCTGGGCGGGCCGGGTGTCGGCCGCGCTGGGCGAGCAGGCCCGGATGCTGCGCGCGCACGCGTGGCCGGCCGGTGCGCGGCGGCCGGTCGCCGCGCTGGCCGCCGACCTGGACGAGGCGCGTGCGGTGTGGGCGGAGGCGGCCGGGGCGGGGGACGCGGACACCTTCCAGGAGCGCTCCGAGACCGGACTCGGCCTGCTGGCCCCGCAACGGGCGGTCGCCGCCCGGAAGTCCCTGGGGCTCGCGACCACCCCGCCGGCCGACGGCGGCACGGACGCCTCCCGCCCGGTGTGAGCGGGTCCCGCGGCGAGCACCCCTATACGGGAGGGAAAGCGCCTGCGTGAAGCCCTCTCCCGCCGCGTGTCATCACATCGAGTGATTCTCTGGCCTCTGCTTGCACGGCAGAACCCACGGTTGCCACGCTGTTGCTGTCTGTACAACCTGATGGGAGCGGCCAGTGACATTCGGTGAGCAGCCGGCGTACCTGCGTGTCGCGGGTGATCTCCGCAAGAAGATCGTCGACGGTTCACTGCCGCCCCACACCCGGCTCCCTTCCCAGGCCCGCATCCGCGAGGAGTACGGCGTCTCGGACACGGTCGCCCTGGAGGCCCGCAAGGTGCTGATGGCCGAGGGGCTGGTCGAGGGCCGCTCCGGCTCGGGCACCTACGTGCGCGAGCGGCCCGTGCCGCGGCGCGTGTCCCGCTCCGGGTACCGCCCGGCCGGCGGCGCCACCCCCTTCCGGCAGGAGCAGTCCGACGCCTCGGCGCGCGGCACCTGGGAGTCCAGCAGCGAGCAGGCCCGGGCCGGCGCGGCCATCGCCGAGCGGCTCGGGATCCAGACGGGCGACCGGGTCATGCGCACCAAGTACCTGTTCCGGGAGAACGGGGAGCCGATGATGCTCTCCACCTCCTGGGAGCCCCTCGCCGTCACGGGCCGCAGCCCGGTGATGCTGCCCGAGGAGGGCCCGCTCGGCGGGATGGGCGTGGTCGAGCGCATGCGGGCCATCGACGTCATCGTGGACAACGTCACCGAGGAGGTCGGCGCCCGCCCCGGCCTCGCCGAGGAGCTGCACCTGCTCGGCGGTGTCCCCGGGCACGTGGTGCTGGTCGTCCAGCGCACCTACTTCGCCTCCGGCCGGCCGGTGGAGACCGCCGACGTGGTGATCCCGGCCGACCGCTACCGGGTCGCCTACCACCTGCCCGTGCGATGAGCGCCCCTGCCTGGCGGGGCGGGGGTCCAACGGCGCCCGGGGCGCGGCCCGGAGTGAGCTAGCGCACACCCTCGTGCGCCGTGGGGGCGGTGATCCCGGTGCGGCGGCTGCCGCCGAAGCCCGTGCGAGCCGCACCGATCCGGCCGTTCTCCCAGGTGGCCCCGGTCCGACCCGGCAGGCCCCCGAGCCGGGTCGGGACGGTTTCCGACGGCGCGTTCGGCCCCGTGCGCCCCCGGCGTTCTGGCTGGTTGCGTACCTCTTTGTGAAAAGTCGTATTCGCAGCGTAAAGGTTGGGCGTACGCTCGGGCATATGCGGAGTGCGGTTTCCTTAGCCGGGGGAAGCGGGTGGAGCGGTGCGGGAAGGAACGCGGGCGGTGGGACCCATGAGTGAGGGCACGGTCGCGCTGCCCTGGATCGTGATACGTCAGGACGACAGCGGGAATCGCTACCGCGTCGGCCGGTACGCGACCCGTGCGGAGGCGCAGAAGGTCGCCGACAGCTTCGACGACCGGCGGCAGGAGCAGCTCTACTGGGTCGAGCGCATCGGCCAGATCGGGGACGGCTCGCCGAACTGACCGGCCGGCGGCTCCCGTAGGCTCCGCTCCATGACACGCACGACTCCTGGAGCGGAACCGGTCGTGGTGGTGGGAGCCGCCCTGTTCGACGGCGGGCGGCTGCTCGCCGCGCGCCGCAGCGCACCCGCCGACCTGGCCGGACGCTGGGAACTGCCCGGCGGCAAGGTCGAGGCCGGCGAGCTGCCGGAGGACGCCCTGGCGCGCGAACTGCGCGAGGAACTGGGCGTCGACGCCGAACCGGTGGCACGCGTGCCGGGGGAGTGGCCCCTGCGGGCGCCGTACGTCCTGCACGTGTGGACCGCCCGGCTGCGCCCCGGCTCACCCGGACCCCGGCCCCTCCAGGACCACGACGACCTGCGCTGGCTGACCCCGGCCGAACTGTGGGACGTGCCGTGGCTGGACCAGGACGTGCCGGCCGTGCGCCGGGTCGGGGGACTGGCCGCGTTCCGCCCCGGCCCGGACGCCGGGGCCGCCACCCGGTGACCCGGGGCGGAGCAGCGGCCCCGCCCCGGTCGGCCCGCTCCTCCCGCAACCCGCACCGGCCCGGCGGACACGCCGTACGCCGTTCGTGCCACAGTGCGCCCTCTCAAGCGGTACTGCGCTCGGGATATCGGGTATGTGCCCATTAACCCCATGAAAACCGGACATGGGTAGGCTCCGCTGGCCCGGGAAGTGATCGGCGTGATCGACACCGATGGCGACTGCGCCGAGTGGACGTTTCCGGCGGAGCCGGACGCCGTGCGCGCCGCCCGCGCGGCGGTCCGGGGCCAGTTGCGCGGCTGGGACCTGGACAGCGTCTCCGATCTGACCGCGCTGCTGGTCAGTGAGTTGGTCACCAACTCGCTGCGGCACGCCACCGGACCCATCGGCGTGCGGCTGGTCCGCCCCGCCGGGCGCGACGACACGCTGCTGGTGGAGGTGTCCGACCCGCTCCCGGACCCCCCGCGCGAACGCGTCGCCCGCCCCGAGGACGAGAGCGGACGCGGTCTCCAGCTGGTCGCCGGCTCCTCGCGCCGCTGGGGCACCCGGCCCGGCGCGGGCGGCAAGACCGTCTGGTTCGAGCTGGCGATTCCCGGCTGAGGGTGGAACATCCGCGGGGGCACGGGGGGTACGGCCGTCGGTCGGCCGCCGACCGCGCGCGCCGGGGGCGCACGCGGTCCGCCGGTATGTGGTTCGGTGGTGTGTTCCCTGGTTAGAAGAGTGGAAGTGTTGTCACGGACCGGTTCGGAAAAGGACCTGGACCGAGCTGTGATCGTGAACACCGTGTTGTGCGGCGCCGTAGTGCTGGATACTGCGGGCAGCCGCCCCCGGTGACCGGTGCCGGACGCGGTGAGCTGGAGGGGACGGTTCGCGTGAGCGAGATACCAGCGAAGGCCACGGAGTCCGAGGACCCGTCGGATGGCGCGAGGAGTCGGACCGCGGCGGCTGCCGCGGCGCCCGGTGACGCCATGTGGCAGAGCAGTCCGCCCGGTTCCATCTACGACTACATCCGGGTCGCCTCCTTCTCCATCGGCCCCGGAGGGCTCGTCGACCAGTGGAGCCTGCGCGCCGAGCAGCTCTTCGGCATCCCCGCCGAACGCGCCGTCGGCACGGACCCCATAGACGCCTTCGTCGATCCCGACCACCGCGAGCGCGGCCAGCGCAAGATGGCCGAGATCCTCGACGGCCGCGAGTGGACCGGCGTGGTGCCGTTCCGGATGCCGGACCGGCCGGACGGCGCGCGCGGCGAGGAGGGGCTCGCCGAGGTCTACGTCATGCCGACGCGCACGGAGGAGGGGGACCGGGCCGCCGTCTGCGTCGTCGTGGACGTCCGCACGCTGCGCGGCATCGAGACCGACCTCGCCGCCTCGCAGGCCATTTTCGGCCAGTCGCCCTTCGGCTTCCTGCTGATCGACCCCGACCTGCGGGTCCGCCGGGCCAACATGCGGTTCGCCTCCCTTTTCGGCGGCCACCCGGACGACCACCGCGGCAGGGGGGTCCACGACTACCTGCCGCGGGGCGAGGCCGAACGGGTCTCGGCCACGCTGCGCCGGGTGCTGGAGACCGGCAATCCCATCACCGACATGCACGTCACCGGATTCGTCCCGGGCTCCGAGGAGCGCCGGCACTGGTCCGTCAACCTCTACCGCGTGCAGAGCCACGGCGGCCGGCCCATCGGCATCGCCTGGCTCGCCACCGACATCACCTCCCGCCGGGCCGCCGCCCGCGAGGCGGCCGCGGCCCGCCGCAACCTCGCGCTGCTCAACGAGGCCGGCGCCCGCATAGGCAACTCGCTCGACCTGGAGACCACGGCCCGCGAACTGCTCGACGTGGTCGTCCCCGGCTTCTGCGACCTCGCCACCGTCGACCTCTACCAGGGGCTGCTGGCCGGCGACGAGACCCCGCCCGGCCTCGCCGACGGCAGCGCCGAACTGCGCCGGGTCGCCTACGCCAGCGCCGTCTCCGGCGCCCCCTTCAGCGGCTCCGGACGGCCCGTCGAGGTCGGCGCGGTCCACCACTTCCCGTTCAACTCGCCGAGCGCGGACGCCCTGCGCACCGCCCGGCCGCGGTACGTGCCCGCCGAGGAGGGCGGCCTCGTGCAGTCCACGCTGGCCGTGCCGATGGTCGCCCACGACACGGTCGTGGGGCTCGCGCAGTTCGCCCGCACGAAGGGCAGCGAGCCGTTCGGCGAGCGGGACCGGGACCTCGCGGTCGAACTGGCCGCGCGCGCCGCCGTCTGCATCGACAACGCGCGCCTGTACCGCAGGGAGCACGAACGGGCGCTGATGCTGCAGCGGTCGCTGCTGCCGCCGGGCGACCCGGAGGCGTCCGGCCTGGACATCGCCTGCCGCTACCTGCCCGGCAACGCGGCGACGGAGGTCGGCGGCGACTGGTTCGACGTCATCGAACTCCCCGGCCACCGCACGGCGCTGGTCGTCGGGGACGTGATGGGCCGGGGCCTGCGCGCGGCGGTCGCGATGGGTGAACTCCGCACGGCCGTGCGCACCCTGGCGCTGCTCGACCTCGAACCGGCCGAGGTGCTGTCCGCGCTGGACGAGATCGCGCGCGGACTGGGCACGCCGGGCGGCGTCCAGCAGGCCACCCGGACCGCCCGGCAGCCCCGGGACGCCGACCTGTCCGAGGTGTACCTGGCGACGTGCGTGTACGCCGTGTACGACTCCGTCACCAGGCGATGTACGTTCGCCAACGCCGGCCACCTGCCGCCGGTCCTGGTCGAGCCCGGCGAGGCGGCGCTGATGCTCGACGTGCCGCCCGGCATGCCGCTCGGCGTGGGCGGCGAGCCGTTCGAGGAGGTCGAGGTCGAACTCCCGGAGGGCGCGCTGCTCGCCCTCTACACGGACGGCCTGGTCGAGTCCCGCGACCATCCCCTGGACGAGGGCCTCCAGGCGTTCGTGGGCGCGCTGACGGACCCCTCCCGCCCCCTGGAGGACGTCTGCGACCACGTCCTCAACACCCTCGACACCCACCACGGCGAGGACGACATCGCCCTGCTGATGGCCCGGGTGCAGGGACTGCCCGCCGACTCCGTGGGCGACTGGACCCTGCCCCGCGAGCCGCGCAGCGTCGGCCGGGCCCGCGAGTACGCCCGCGGGCGCCTGCTGTCCTGGGGTCTGGAACCGCTGGTCGACACGACGGAACTGCTCGTCAGCGAACTGGTGACGAACGCCCTGCGGTACGGCGAGGGCGACATACGGCTACGGCTGCTGCTGGACCGGACACTGGTCTGCGAGGTCTGGGACTCCGGGCTCGTGCAGCCGCGGCGCCGGCGGGCCCGGGACACCGACGAGGGCGGACGGGGACTCCAGCTGGTCGGGCTGCTCAGCGCGGCCTGGGGCTCGCGCCGGACGCCCCACGGCAAGACGGTCTGGTTCGAACTGCCCCTGCCGGGCGGGGAGGGCGGGCTCACGGACCCGGCGGAGGCACTGCTGAGCCTGTTCTGACCGTCGGTCACCGCTCCACGAGGTGCGTTGCCCGGGTGTGGGGCGGGGGCGGGCCGCGGGTCAGGGGCGGTGGCGTGAGCGGGTCTCGGGGCCGCCGAAGGCCGCCGGGGGGCCGCCGTCCGGCTCCTCGGCCAGCAGGATGCCACCGAGCACGGCACCGGCGAGCCCGGCCGAGCCGCCCCCGGCACCGGCGTCCGGGGTGCCGTGGGCCCGCACGTCCCGCTCGGCCAGCTCCCGCGCCTCCCGGGCCGCGGCATCGGCCGGGGAGGCGTTGCCCGCGGCCAGTTCCCGCACCGCCTCCGCCAGCAGGGCCCGGGCCGCCACGTCCACCGCCCCCCGGTGCACCGTGACGAACTCCTCCGCCCCGGCGACGCAGGCGCGGGCCGCGAGCAGCGCCGCGCCGTCCGGCCCGCCGGGTCCCGTCCCGTCCAGCCGCTCGCGGGTACGGGTGATCCGGCGCAGCGCGTCCAGCGGGTCGTACGGCTCCGCGCCCGGCTCCGCGCGCACCGCCCCCGGCACCCCGGCGGCCCGGGCGGGCGGCCTGTCCGCGGCCGGTGCGGTCCCGGCGTCCGCGCCCCGTGTCCCGGGCGGCTCGGCCTCCGCGGCCGCCACCAGGGCGGCGGCCTCCCGCAACTGTGCCGCGAGCCGCTCCACGCCGTCCACCAGCGCCGCCGCCTGGGCCACCGCGCCCTCGGCGGCGCGCAGGTGCCGTACGGCCCGCCGCGGGTCGCCCGCGTCGGCGGCCCGGCGGGTCTCGTTGAGCCGTGCGGTGGCGAACAGCAGCCGGTCCTCGGCCTCTTCGGCGTACCCGGTGACCGAGCGGGTGGCGGTGGGGGCGAACGACCCGCGGAGGGCGGCCAGGGTGCGCCGCGCGGTCAGCACCCGCCCCGTCAGCTCCCGGAACCGCCGCTCGGCCACCTCCAGCGCCGCGCCGACGCCCTCCTCGGCCGGCTCCGGTACCGGGCCGAGCGCGCCCCGCGCGGCGAACCCCCGCAGCCGGTCCAGCGCCGGCGCCTCCGCGTCCAGCCGGCGGCCCGCCTCCGCGCACCGGCCGATCACCGCGGCCAGCGCCCGGCGCCGGGCGCCCGCCTCCTCGGGGAGGCCCTGCTCGTGACGCCGCCAGAGCGTGAACGCCGCGGACAGTTCGCTCTCCGCGGCACGCAGCGCCGACGTGAACGGCTCGGTCCGCCGCTCCCCGAAGCGCTCCCGGACGAAGGACAGTTCCTCCCGGCCGGTCCGTACGCAGTCGTCGACCAGTCGCAGTGCCGCCCGCGCCTGGCGCGCGGAGTCGGCCGGGCCGGACCCGGGGGGCGCCGCCGGGAGTGCCCCCGGAGTCGTACGGGTGCGGGCCCGCCGGGTGCGCCGCACGGCGCCGTATCCGGCCAGCACCACGGCCGCGCCCGCGGCGACCAGCGGCAGCACGAGGTCGGTGGACGACGTCCCGTCCTGCTGCGGGGCGGCGGCGCCCGCCACCGTGCCGACCGCGGCGGCGGGAACCGGACCGTGGGTCGGGACCGTCATCACGGGCAGCACCAGCCACGTGGCTCCCGTCAGGGCGCCCAGCACGGCATGGGCCACCCGCATCCGTATGTGCGCCGTGGCGTGCCGGGGCCGGCCCCGAATCAGGGAGGACGTCACATTTCGGAGCGTATGGGCAGGTAGACGGCCGCGCGAGCGGGATGGATACGGGTGGGGGACCAGACGCGCAGGGGGCGGAATGGACGACGAACGGACGGACGAGAACCGGCCGGCACGGAGCCGGGCGACCCCGCCGAAGCCGAACGGGTCCACCGCGGGGCCGCCCGGCCCGAAGTCACCGGCCGGCGACGCGCCTCCGCTCCCCGGCGGGCCCCCCGCGGCCTCCGGCACCCCGGAGGCGCCCCCGGCGCTGCCCGAGGGCGTGGCCTCGCCTCCCGACAGCGGATCTCCGACCCCCGCCGACGCGACCCCGCCCGCAGCCGACACCGAAGCAGGGCCTGGTGGCGGGCCTCCGGTCGGCGTCTCCGGGGGTGGGCGGCCGGTCGTGGTGGCGAGGTCGCGTGCGCTCAGGCGGTGGGTGGTTCGGGGGGTCGTCGCCGTACTCGCCCTCCTCCTCGTTCCGCTCCTCGCCGGTGAGACGGCGCTGCGCCTCGCCTACACCGGTGATCCGGCGCCCGGCACCCGCACCCGGAACCGGGACGCCCTCTGGCTCGGGCACGCCTGGGTGGACGGCCGGAAGACCGACCGGGACGTCAGGGCACTCGCGCGCCGCCTGCACGGCACCGGCATCCGGGACCTGTACGTCCACGCGGGCCCCCTCGAACACGACGGCACGCTCCCCGCGTCGTCCCACCCGCGGGCCCGCCAACTGACGGCGGCCCTGCGCCGGGAGCTGCCGGACGTCCGCGTCCAGGCCTGGCTCGGCGACAAGCTCGCCGGTGAGACCCCCGACGGGCTGCGCCTGGACGACCCGGCCACCCGCACGGCGGTCCTCGTCTCCACCCGCGCGGTCCTCGACGCCGGTTTCCGGGGCGTCCACCTCGACCTGGAGCCCCTGCACTCCGGCGATCGCGACTACCTCGGCCTCCTGGACGGCCTGCGCCGGCTCACCCACTCCAGAGGCGCCGTCCTGTCCGTCGCCGCCCACCAGATCGACCCGCTGCCCGCCTTCCACTCCTTCTGGGGCGCGACCACCGGTCACCCCAAGTGGTGGTCGCAGGCCTACTTCGGGCAGGTGGCCCGGCGCGTGGACCAGATCGCCGTCATGTCGTACGACACCATGCAACCGCTGGAGAGCCTGTACGGCGGCTACGTGGCCCAGCAGACCGGCCTCGCCCTGGAGGTCACCCCGGACGGCACCGACCTGCTGATGGGCCTGCCCTTCTACCACGAGAACCGGTTCGGCCACTGGGCGCACGCCGAGACCGTCCCCGCCGCCGTGCGCGGTGTCCGCCTGGGCCTGTCCCGCACGGACGCCGACCGGGCCCGCTTCGGCGTCGCCCTCTACGTCGACTTCGCGGCCACGGAGGCGGACTGGCGGGCGTACCGGGAGGACTGGGTGCGCTGACGGGAGTCCGTGCGCGCGCCGGGCTCCCTCACGGCGTCCGGCGTCTGATCTTCGAGCCCAGCCACACCAGTGGGTCGTACTTGCGGTCCACCGCCCGTTCCTTCAGGGGGATCAGGGCGTTGTCGGTGATCCTGATGTTCTCGGGGCAGACCTCCGTGCAGCACTTGGTGATGTTGCAGTAGCCGAGGCCGTGCTCGTCCTGCGCGCTCCGGGCGCGGTCCAGGCCGTTCGCGGCGGCCGCGTCCAGCGGGTGCATGTCGAGTTCGGCGACGCGCATCAGGAAGCGCGGGCCGGCGAACGCCTGCTTGTTCTCCTCGTGGTCGCGCACCACGTGGCAGGTGTCCTGGCACAGGAAGCACTCGATGCACTTGCGGAACTCCTGCGAGCGGTCCACGTCCTCCTGGGACATCCGGTACTCGCCCGGACCCAGCCCGGCGGGCGGCACGAACGCCGGGACCTCGCGCGCCTTGCGGTAGTTGAAGCCGACGTCCGTGACCAGGTCGCGGACGACCGGGAAGGCGCGCAGCGGGGTGATCACGACCGTCTCCGCGCGGTCGAAGACCGACATCCGGGTCATGCACAGCAGCCGGGGACGGCCGTTGATCTCGGCCGAGCACGAACCGCACTTCCCGGCCTTGCAGTTCCAGCGCACGGCCAGGTCGGGCGCCTGGGTGGCCTGGATGCGGTGGACGATGTCCAGGACGACCTCGCCGTCGTTCACCTCGACCGTGAAGTCGCGCAGGCCACCGCCCTGTCCGTCGCCCCGCCACACCTGGAAGCGGGCCTCGTAGCTGCTCACTCGTACAGCTCCTCTTCGGCGAGGTACTTGACCAGCTCCTCCTTCTCGAAGAGGGCGAGCAGGTCCGGGCGGATGGGTTCGGTGCTCTCGCGGGTCAGCCGGATCTGGCCGCGGGCGGGATCGGCCGCCGCGAGACCCCCGGCCGGGTCGGCGAGGGCGCAGAGCAGGTTCACGTGGCGCCAGGCCCGGTCCATCGCCGGATGGTCCTCGCGGGTGTGCCCGCCGCGCGACTCGGTGCGCTCCAGCGCGGCCCGGGCCACGCACTCGCTGACCAGCAGCATGTTCCTGAGGTCCAGGGCGAGGTGCCAGCCGGGATTGAACTGGCGGTGGCCCTCCACGCCGGCCCGCCGCGCCCGGGTGCGCAGCTCGGCCAGCTTGTGCAGGGCCTGCTCCATCTCGCCGGCGCGGCGGATGATGCCGACCAGGTCGTTCATGGCCTGCTGGAGCTCCTGGTGCAGGGTGTAGGCGTTCTCCGGCGGGGCCGCCCCGCCCCCCGCCTCCGCGGAGAAGGGGCGCAGCGCCTCCGCCGCGGCCGCGTCGATCTCGGCGCCGTCCACCGGCGGGCGCCGGTGCGCCGCCGCCCGGGCGTACTCGGCCGCGTGCCAGCCGGCCCGCCGGCCGAAGACCAGCAGGTCGGAGAGCGAGTTGCCGCCGAGCCGGTTGGAGCCGTGCATGCCGCCGGCCACCTCGCCGGCCGCGTACAGCCCCGGCACCCCGCGGGCCGCCGCGGTGTCCGAGTCGACCGCGACACCGCCCATCACGTAGTGGCAGGTCGGCCCGACCTCCATCGCCTCCGCCGTGATGTCGACGTCCGCCAGCTCCTTGAACTGGTGGTACATGGACGGCAGCCGGCGCCGGATCACCTCGGCGGGCATCCGGGTGGAGACGTCGAGGAAGACACCGCCGTGCGGTGAGCCCCGCCCCGCCTTCACCTCGGCGTTGATCGCGCGGGCCACCTCGTCGCGGGGGAGCAGCTCCGGCGGCCGGCGGTTGGCGTCGGGGTCCTCGTACCAGCGGTCGGCCTCCTCCTGCGACTCGGCGTACTTGTCCTTGAAGACGTCCGGGACGTAGTCGAACATGAACCGCTCGCCCTCGGAGTTGCGCAGCACCCCGCCGTCGCCGCGCACCGACTCGGTGACGAGGATGCCCTTCACCGACGGCGGCCAGACCATGCCGGTCGGGTGGAACTGCACGAACTCCATGTTCACCAGCGGCGCGCCCGCCAGCAGCGCCAGCGCGTGGCCGTCGCCGGTGTACTCCCAGGAGTTGGAGGTGACCTTGAAGGACTTGCCGATGCCGCCGGTCGCGAGGACCACGGCGGGCGCCTCCAGGACGAAGAAGCGGCCGGTCTCGCGCTCGTAGGCGAAGATGCCCGAGACGCGCTCGCCGTCCTTGAGGACGCGGGTGACCGTGCACTCCTGGAAGACCTTGAGCCGGGACTCGTAGGAGCCGGTCTCCCGGAAGTCCTGTTGCTGGAGGGCGACGATCTTCTGCTGGAGGGTGCGGATCAGCTCCAGGCCCGTGCGGTCGCCGACGTGCGCGAGCCGCGGGTACTCGTGGCCGCCGAAGTTGCGCTGCGAGATCCGGCCGTCCCCGGTGCGGTCGAACAGCGCGCCCCAGGTCTCCAGCTCCCACACCCGGTCCGGGGCCTCCTGCGCGTGCAGTTCGGCCATCCGCCACTGGTTCAGGAACTTCCCGCCGCGCATGGTGTCGCGGAAGTGCACCTGCCAGGTGTCGTGCTCGTTGGCGTTGGCCATGGCCGCCGCGATGCCGCCCTCGGCCATCACCGTGTGCGCCTTGCCGAACAGCGACTTGCAGATCACCGCCGTACGGGCGCCCCGCTCGCGTGCCTCGATCGCGGCCCGCAGCCCGGCGCCGCCGGCCCCGACCACGACGACGTCCCACTCCTGCCGGTCGACCACGGTCATCGCAAAGCCCCACTCATCTAGAAGAACCGCGGATCGTCGAAGACCCCGGACGCGACGAGGTACACGTAGAAGTCGGCGAGCGCCACGCTCAGCAGTGACGCCCAGGCCAGCTGCATGTGGCGGGCGTTGAGCCGGCCGACGAACCGCCACGCCCGGTAGCGCACCGGATGCCTGGAGAAGTGCCTGAGCTTGCCGCCGACGATGTGCCGGCAGGAGTGGCAGGAAAGGGTGTACGCCCAGATCAGGACGATGTTCACCAGGAAGACCAGGGTGCCGAGACCCATGTGGCCCCAGCGGTGGTGCGGGTCCCGGAAGGCCAGCACGGTGTCGTACGTGAGCACGCCCGCCACCAGCAGGGCGGCGTAGAAGAAGTACCGGTGGACGTTCTGCAGGATCAGCGGGAAGCGGGTCTCGCCGGTGTACGTGCGGTGCGGCTCGGCCACCGCGCAGGCGGGCGGTGACGCCCAGAAGGCCCGGTAGTACGCCTTGCGGTAGTAGTAGCAGGTCAGGCGGAAGCCGAGCGGGAAGATCAGGATGATGATCGCGGGCGAGACGCCCCACCAGCCGCCGAACAGTTCGGCGTTGGGGCCGCCGTGCATGGTCCGGCAGCTCTGCGCCAGGCAGGGCGAGTAGAACGGCGAGACGTAGGGCGCCGCGTAGTAGTCCGCGCCGGCGAAGGCCCGCCAGGTCGAGTACACGACGAAGGCGAACAGACCGGCCGCGGTGACGGCGGGCGCCAGCCACCAGCGGTCGGTCCGCAGGTGCGGGGCGGGGATCGCGGCGCGCGTACCGCTGCGTACGCCGCCGGTGTTCCGTTGGGGTTCCGTACCAGTGGCCAAAGGGGACTCCGGTCGGTAGCGGGTTCAGGGGGCGCGGCGGTCGCGGGCGCCCAGGCCCTCGTCGTCCGAATCCGTCCACAGGCTGATGTCGTAGGGCGCGTCGGAGATGGTGACGAGGTCGGGCCGGTGGGGCGCGGCGGGTGCGGCGGCGGCCTCCCGCAGCAGGGCCACGCTCTCGCGCAGGTGGTCGGCGTCCAGCCGGACCCGGCGTATCTCCAGGCCGCTGACGCCGAGCTGGTGTTCCAGGCGGCCCAGTGACCGGTGCAGGTCGTCGAGGCAGCGCTGGACGGCGTTGATGTCGTCGTGCACGGACATGACTTGCCCTCGTTTCCACGGGTCCGGTGGGCCATGAGCGGCAACGTGCATGCGCCTTGGAGTGTTGCGCCTCACGCCCGCCGGTGTGAAGGGACGTGCAGCGATTGGCCGGTGTGCACGGGTGCACCGCCCGGTGTGTTGCGCCGCACGGGTGGGCTTGCCGGCCGTCGCCGCCGTGTCGCCCACCGTTGCCGGATCCTTTCCTCTTCAGTGGCCGCATAGATCTGATCAGCTCCATATACGGCCAAAAGTGATCAGTTTCATATGCCGACAAAAGTGAGCATAAGGCCCGCGGCTCCCCGGAGGTAGCAGAGATGTCCCACGACGTTCGGCAGCACCCCGAGGGGGCGCGGGCCTGCATCGCTGAGCGGCTCCTGTGCGGGGCCCGGCCGGCCGCGGAACCGCCCCGCACCACCGCGGCCGCGCCCCGGCGCCCCCGCCGGGGCCTCACCCGCCCGCTCGCCCTCCTCGGCGCCGGCGCGCTCACCGTGCCGCTGCTCACCGGCTGCGGCTCGGACGAGAAGCCCAGCACCCCGCTGGCCGGGCAGGACATCGTCCCGGTCGCCCGGGACCTGGTCGCCGACGGCGGCACCCTGAAGTGGGCCGTGGACGCCCTGCCGGAGACGCTGAACACCTTCCAGGCCGACGCCGACGCCGGCACCGCCCGGATCGCCCAGGCCGTGCTGCCCTCGATGTTCCGGCTCGACGCGAACGGCCGCCCGGTGGCCGATCCCGACTACCTGGAATCGGCCAAGGTCATCGAGACCGAGCCCCGTCAGGTCGTGCTGTACAAGCTGAACCAGCAGGCCGTCTGGAGCGACGGCCGCGAGATCGGCGCCGCCGACTTCGTCGCCCAGTGGCGCGCCCTGTCCGGCGGCAGCAGCGCCTACTGGACCGCCCGCAACGCCGGCTACGACCGCATCGCCAAAATCGAGCGCGGCGACAGCGACCTCCAGGTCCGCGTCACCTTCTCCCGCCCCTACGCCGACTGGAAGTCGCTGTTCTCCCCGCTGTACCCGAAGGACGTCACGGGCACCCCGGACGCCTTCAACGACGGCGCCCGCCGCAAGCTGAAGGTCACCGGCGGGCCCTTCCGGGTGGAGAAGGTCGACACCGCGAAGAAGGACGTGGTGCTCACCCGCAGCCCGCGCTGGTGGGGCAGGCCCGCCAAGCTGAACGAGATCGTCCTGCACGCCGTGTCCCGCGACAAGCGGGCCGCGGCGCTGGCCGACGGCAGCGTGGACCTCGCCGAGGTCGACGCCGCCGACGCCCAGCGGATCGGGCTCGCCAACCGCGGGAAGGGCACCGGCACCCCGCTCCAGGGCGGGGGCAGGACGTCCCTGGGGACTCTGCGGGCGTGGGCACGCGCCCACGGCTTCGACTCCGACACCGTGCGCGCCGGCAAGGAGAAGCTCGGCAAGGCCGTCACCCGCTACCTGGAGCAGCAGCAGGCGCTGCGCGACGTCGAGGTCCGCAAGTCGCTGGAGCCCACCTACACCCAGCTCGCCCTCAACGGCTCCGCCGGCCCCCTCGCCGACGAACGGGTCCGCCGGGCCGTCGCCCGCGCCCTGGACCGCACGGAACTGGCCCGGCTGGTGCTCACCCCGCTCGGGCTGCCCGCGGTCCCGGTCGGCAGCCACCTCGCCCTGTCCGGGCAGGCCGCCTACGCCGACGGCAGCGGCGCGCTCGGCGGCCAGGACGCCAAGGAGGCGCAGGCGCTGCTCGCCGACGCCGGCTGGGTGCGCGGCGGCCCCCTCAAGGAGGAGAAGAAGGGCGGGAAGGCGGCCGGCCCCGAGCACCACGACGAGGACCCGTCGGACGGCGGGGACGACGGCGAGTACGTCGTCGGTGAGGACGACAAGAACCACGAGGACGGCAAGAACCACGAGGACGCCGGGAACCGCGAGGACGGCGGGAACCGCGGCGACGACAGGGACGAGCCCCACGGGAGCACCGACGACCAGCGCGGCCGCTCCGGCCGGCACGGCGGTCCGTCCGGCGCCTACGCGCCCAAGGGCACGGCCGCCCCGGCCGCCGCGCCGGCCGGACCGCTCGCCAAGGACGGCAAGCCCCTCGCGCTGCGCTTCGTCCTGCCCTCCGGTCCCGGCTCGGACACCCTGAACTCGGTGGCCGAGCGGATCTCGGCGATGCTGGGGCAGGTCGGCATCGGCGCGACGATCACCAAGGTCTCCGACGAGAGCTACTTCAAGGACCACATCGCCGCCGGCGACTACGACCTCGCCCTGTACTCCTGGCCCTCCTCCGCCTTCCCGGCCACCGACGCCCGGCCCGTCTACGCCAAGCCCGTCCCGGCGGCGGACGGCTCGGTGAACGTCGAGCAGAACTACACCCGGGTCGGCACCGACCTGGTCGACCAGTTGTTCGACGAGGCGGCGACGACCCTGGACGAGGGCGAGGCGAGCGATCTGATCCGGCAGGCCGATTCCCGCATCTGGGCCGCCGCCGGATCGATCCCGCTCTACCAGCGCCCCCAGCTCGTGGCGGCACGGAAAAGCCTGGTCAACACGGGAGCCTTCGGTTTCCAGACACCCGTCTTCCAGGACATGGGGTTCCTGAAGAAGGGAGCGAAGGTCTCGGCGAGCCCCGGCAAGGGCTAGGACGGCCCGGCGAGCCCCGGGTGCGAACGGCACGTACCATGGGGTGAGGCCGTGGCGTGTCCAGCCCGGCAGGGCCCGCGCGACACGGACGTACGCGCAGGGCAGTCCTCAACTCCGGGAGTACGCCACACCATGCCTGTGACTGCAACGCGTCACGACATCCGCAACGTCGCCATCGTCGCCCACGTCGACCACGGCAAGACCACCATCGTCGACGGCATGCTGAAGCAGGCCGGTGCCTTCGCCGCCCACCAGCTCGACCAGGTCGACGACCGGGTCATGGACTCGAACGACCTGGAGCGTGAGAAGGGCATCACGATCCTCGCCAAGAACACGGCGGTCAAGTACCACCCGAAGGACGGGGGGGAGCCGATCACGATCAACATCATCGACACCCCCGGCCACGCCGACTTCGGCGGCGAGGTCGAGCGCGGCCTGTCGATGGTCGACGGCGTCGTGCTCCTGGTGGACGCCTCCGAGGGCCCGCTCCCGCAGACCCGCTTCGTGCTGCGCAAGGCGCTCCAGCAGCGCCTGCCCGTCATCCTCTGCATCAACAAGACGGACCGCCCGGACTCCCGGATCGACGAGGTCGTCAACGAGACCTACGACCTCTTCCTGGATCTGGACGCGGACGAGGACCAGATCGAGTTCCCGATCGTCTACGCGTGCGGCCGTGACGGCGTCGCCTCGCTGACCAAGCCGGCCGACGGCACGGTCCCCACCGACTCCGACAGCCTGGAGCCGTTCTTCTCCACCATCCTGGAGCACATCCCGGCCCCGACCTACGACGAGGAGGCCCCGCTCCAGGCCCACGTCACCAACCTGGACGCCGACAACTTCCTCGGCCGCATCGCGCTGCTCCGCGTCGAGCAGGGCGAGCTGCGCAAGGGCCAGACGGTCGCCTGGATCAAGCGCGACGGGACGATCAGCAACGTCCGCATCACCGAGCTGATGATGACCGAGGCGCTCACCCGCAAGCCCGCCGAGAAGGCCGGCCCCGGTGACATCTGCGCCGTCGCCGGTATCCCGGAGATCATGATCGGCGAGACCCTGGCCGACACCGAGAACCCGATCGCCCTCCCGCTGATCACGGTCGACGAGCCGGCGATCTCCATGGTCATCGGCACCAACACCTCCCCGCTGGTCGGCCGCGGCGGCACCGGCAAGGGCGCGGACGCCAAGGCGGCCGTCAAGGACCGCAAGGTCACCGCCCGCCAGGTCAAGGACCGCCTGGACCGCGAGCTGATCGGCAACGTCTCGCTGCGCGTGCTGGACACCGAGCGCCCCGACGCCTGGGAGGTCCAGGGCCGTGGTGAGCTGGCGCTCGCCATCCTGGTCGAGCAGATGCGCCGCGAGGGCTTCGAGCTGACCATCGGCAAGCCCCAGGTCGTCACCAAGCAGGTCGACGGCAAGACCTACGAGCCCGTCGAGCGCATGACGATCGACGTGCCCGAGGAGCACATGGGTGCCGTCACCCAGCTCATGGGCGTCCGCAAGGGCCGGATGGACAACATGTCCAACCACGGCTCGGGCTGGGTCCGCATGGAGTTCGTCGTGCCCTCCCGCGGCCTCATCGGCTTCCGTACCGAGTTCCTGACGCAGACCCGCGGCACGGGTATCGGCCACTCCATCCACGAGGGGTTCGAGCCGTGGTTCGGTACCCTGCAGACCCGTAACAACGGCTCGCTGGTCGCCGACCGCTCCGGTGCCGTCACCGCGTTCGCGATGACGAACCTCCAGGAGCGCGGCGTGCTGTTCACCGAGCCCGGCACCGAGGTGTACGAGGGCATGATCGTCGGCGAGAACTCGCGCTCCGACGACATGGACGTGAACATCACCAAGGAGAAGAAGCTCACGAACATGCGGTCGTCCTCGGCCGACTCGTTCGAGGCGATCGTGCCGCCGCGCAAGCTGTCGCTGGAGCAGTCCCTGGAGTTCTGCCGCGACGACGAGTGCGTCGAGGTGACCCCGGAAGCGGTTCGCATCCGCAAGGTCAACCTCGACCAGCGGGAGCGGGCGCGCGCCGCGAGCCGCGCCAAGCACGGCTGATCACCCGCCTGTTGAGCCCGGGTGCCCCCATGATGGGGGCACCCGGGCTTTTTGCAACCCGTTTTCCGCGGCCCCAAGATCGAAATTCCGCCACCCGGTGTCCGGATTGCGGGGTTGCTCGACCGATACCCATGTAACACGTCCGTTTCGCGGCGTTCTCCCGGCGAACAGTTTGTCCACTTTTTGGGAGTTGTTCGCCTCAGCTGTGACTGAATTGAGATTTAAAGACAGTGGTCGCCACCTGGCTCATGGCAGATAGTTAGCCGCGTAGCGCTCGGGTCAATGGGTCTCGCGCTGTGGGGACAGCGCCGACTCACGAGCACCAGGGGGTGTCTGACCTTCCGTCAGGGGTGTCGGAAGGAAGACGGTAACCCTCTCCTGTTGGTGAACACGTGGAGTCATGAGGAGGAAACCCATGCGCGGTGTCACGAACACCAAGTGGGTCGGTCCGTCACGTCCAGCGGTGTGATTCGGCTGTAGAACTACGCGCGTCCGGCTGCGGTTTCGCGCGTCCTCGGAGTACCCGGGAACCTCTCACACCTATACCTGTGAAACGGACGAACCGTGACAAGTCCTATCGATGTAGAGGGCGGCGGGGCGTCGGTCGTCGTCGACGGCGAACCAGAGCCGGCGACGAAGACCGAGGCCGTCAAGCTCGTGGGCCGGTCCCCCGGCCGGCTGATGTGGCTGCGTTTCAAGCGTGACCGCACGGGCGTGATCTGTGCCGTCGTGGTGATCGGCTACTTCGTCGTCGCCCTCCTCGCGCCGCTGCTCGCCAAGCTGCCGGGCACCGATCCGTACACCCTGTACGGCCAGGACCCCACCTATGCCGACAAGCCCGTGCTCGACGAATTCGGGCTTCCCCTGGGCTACTTGGGCGGCGTCTCGGGCGACCACTGGTTCGGCGTCGAACCGCAGTACGGCCGCGACCTGTTCGCCATGCTGGTGTACGGCATGCGGACCTCGCTGTACATGGCGCTCGGCATCACCACGCTCATCATGCTCACCGGTGTGGTGATCGGCCTGGTCGGCGGCTACTTCGGCGGTCGTACGGACTACTGGATCGGCCGCGGCACCGACTTCTTCCTCTCCTTCCCGCAACAGCTCTTCTTCATCGCCTTCATGCCCGTCGTGACGTCGTTCTTCGTGGACCCCCGCGAGGAGACGCCGACCTACTTCCGCGCCCTGGCCATGCTGATCGTGCTGTGGCTGCTGGGCTGGATGGGCATGGCGCGACTGGTGCGTTCCACCGTACTGTCCCTGCGCGAGAGGGAGTTCGTGGAAGCGGCGAAGGTCTCGGGCGCCTCGCCGTGGCGGATCGTGCGCAGGGAGATCCTGCCGAACGTCGTCACCCCGATCCTGGTGCAGTTCACGTACCAGCTGCCCAGCACCATCCTCAGCATCGCCTTCCTGTCCTTCGCGGGTGTCGGGTTCGTCGAGCCCACGCCCGACTGGGGGCGCCTCTTCGCCGCCGGCGCCCGGTACGCCGAGCAGGACCCGGCGTTCATGTTCTTCCCCGGGATGGCGCTGGTGATCTTCGTCCTGTGCTTCAACCTCCTCGGGGACTCCGTACGGGACGCGTTCGACCCCAAGTCCGGTCGCTAGACCGTCCGTTGGGTGGGGGGTGACTGCCGCCCCCGCCGGCCCTCGCCGGCCGGCGCACGGCAGATCTCGCGGATAACAAACGACAGGTAGGTGGATTCGCCCCATGATGTCTCATCGCGCCCGCGGAGCGCGTGCCGTTGTGATCGCCCTCGCGGCCGGCTCCCTCGCTCTCACCGGCTGCTCGAAGAACGAGGGCGGCAAGTCCAACAAGGACTCCAAGAAGGACCAGAAGGAGGCGGCGGTCCAGTCGAAGGCGGTCACCTATGTCGACGCGGCGGGATCGGCGGGCCCCGCCAAGGAGGTGCCGGGCGCCAAACCCGGCGGCACGATCACCGTGTACCAGGAGGCGGGCCTCTCCCACCTGGACCCCGGCCAGATCTACGTCTCCGACGCCGGCCAGGTCGCCAACCTGCTCTTCCGCCGCCTGACCCAGTTCCAGGAGGACGACAAGGGCAACGTGTCGGTCGTCGGCGACCTCGCCACCGACTCCGGCAAGTCCTCCGAGGGCGGCAAGACCTGGACCTTCACCCTCAAGGACGGCATCAAGGACGAGAACGGCAACGCCATCACCTCGGCCGACGTCCGGCACAGCATCGAGCGCCTGTACGCGAAGTTCATCTTCGACGGCCCGACCTACCTCCAGACCTGGCTGAGCGGCACCGACTACCGCAAGGCGCTGCCCGCCGGCGGCTTCGACGGCAAGCACCTGCCGGCCTCGGTGCTGGACACCCCGGACGACAAGACGGTGGTCCTCCACTTCGACCAGCCGCGCCCGGACCTGCCGCAGACGCTCGCGATGGCCGGGTACGCCGTCGTGCCGGCGAAGGGCGACACCAAGGAGAAGTACGAGAAGAAGCCGGTCGCCACCGGCCCGTACAAGATCGCCGAGAACAAGGTCGGCAAGAGCCTGAAGCTGGTGCGGAACACCAACTGGGACCCGAAGACCGACGCCGTGCGCCACCAGTACGTCGACGGCTACGACTTCCAGTTCGGCGTCACCGAGTCCACCCAGACCAAGCGGCTGATCGCGGACAAGGGCGAGAACCGGAACGCCATCCAGCTCACCGGCGGCGTCGAGGCCACCCAGATCCAGGACGTCATCAACAACCCGGACGCCAGCAAGCGCACGGTCAAGGGCTACCAGCCCTACGTCATGACGCTCACCTTCAACCTCGACCGGGTCAAGGACAAGAAGGTCCGCGAGGCCGTCACCTACGCGATCAACTCCAAGTCCCTGATCGCCGGTGAGGGCGGCGCCTACGGCGGCGACGTCGCGCCGAACTACTTCGCGCCGACGCTGCCCGGCTACGAGCCGACCTACGACCCCTACGGCCGGCTGAAGTCCCCGCAGGGCAACATCGCCAAGGCCAAGGAGATCCTCGCGGGCGTCCCGGCCGCCGAGAAGAAGCTCGTCCTCGCCTACGCCAACAGCGAGGCCGGACAGAAGCGCAAGGTCGCCATCGAGGACGCGCTGACCAAGGTCGGCTTCGACATCGTCGCCAAGGAGGTCGACGCGGCGAGCTACTACGAGCAGATCGGCAAGCTCAAGAACCCGTACGACATCTACGTCACCGGCTGGGGCCAGGACTGGCCGTCCCCGGGCACGGTCGTCACGCCGATCTACGACGGCACGCAGGTCTTCGACGGCTCCGCGAACTACTCGCACGTCAAGGACCCGAAGGTCGACGCCCTCGTCAAGAAGGCGCTGACCCAGCAGCCGGCCGAGGCCGCCAAGACCTGGAAGGAAGCCCAGCACTACCTGCTGGAGAACGTCATCCCGGCGGCGCCGCTGTGGTACACGAAGCAGTTCCAGATCTCCGGCGGCAACGTGGGCGGTGCCCGCTACGGCTCGGTGTCCAGCCTCATCGACGTCAGCCGGCTGTTCCTGAAGTCGTGACCCGCGGCTGAGGGCGGGGGCGCGCGACCAGCGAGCGCGCCCCCGCCCCGGGCGCCCCCTACCCCACCGTCTCCGCAGAGAGCAGCCAGCCCGCCATGCTTCAGTTCATCATCCGGCGCACGGTCGGCGCCTTCGTCACGCTCTTCCTCATCGGGGCGGCGACGTTCTTCCTCTTCGTGGCCGCCCCTTCCGACTACGCCTCCCTGGCCTGCGGCAAGGACTGCTCGCCCCAGCGGCTGGCGGACATCCGGGAGGCCCTCGGCCTCAACCTGCCCCTGGCCCAGCAGTTCTGGGACTTCATGTCCGGCATCGTGACGGGCCGCGACTTCCCCACCGGTCACTGCTCGGCCCCCTGCCTGGGGCAGTCGTTCTACTCCGGGGACATGGTCTGGAGCACGATCATGGACCGGTTCCCGCTGACCCTCACCCTGACGGTCGGCGGCGCGATCGTCTTCCTGATCGTCGGCGTGGGCGCGGGCATGATCGCCGCCTACCGGCGCGGAACACTGGTGGACAAGGCCGCCACCGGCGTGTCCATGGTGCTGAGTTCGTTCCAGATCTACTTCCTCGGCCCGGTCGTGCTGACCGTCCTCGTCTACAGCACCGGCTGGATGGAGGACCCCCGGTACGTGCCCTTCACCCAGGACCCGCTCGGGTGGCTCGTCGGCATGTCGATCCCGGTCTGCGTGATGGCCACGATCTTCACCGCGCAGTACACCCGTATGGCGCGCTCGTCGATGATCGAGCAGCTCGCCGAGGACCACGTGCGCACCGCCCGGGCCAAGGGCATGTCACGCCAGTACGTCTTCCTGCGCTACGCCTGGCGCGGCTCGCTCATCCCCATCGTCACCGTGCTCGGCATCGACGTCAGCTCCATGCTCGGCGGTGCCGTCGTCACCGAACTGACCTTCTCCCTCCAGGGGATCGGCCGGCTCGCGGTGGACGGCGCGGTCAACAAGGACCTGCCGCTGACGATGGGCGTGATGCTGTTCGGGGCCTTCTTCATCCTCGTCATCAACATCCTGACCGACATCACCTACGCGTGGATCGACCCCCGCATCCGGCTCTCCTAGGAAGAACCAAGCATCGTGACCACAGTGACCAAGGCCGAGGGCGCACCGGCCCCGACCGGGCCGGACGGATTCCTCTCGGTGCGCGACCTCCAGGTGACGTTCTCCACCGAGGACGGCCCGGTCAAGGCCGTCGACGGGCTCTCCTTCGACCTGCACCGCGGGAAGACCCTCGGCATCGTGGGCGAGTCGGGTTCGGGCAAGTCGGTCACCAACCTGACGATCCTCGGGCTGCACGACCCGCTGTTCACCACGGTCGACGGGGAGATCGTCCTCGACGGCAAGGAACTCATCACCGCCACCGAGAAGGAGATGGAGCGGTTGCGCGGCAACCGGGTGGCGATGATCTTCCAGGACCCGCTCACCGCGCTGTCGCCCTTCTACACGATCGGCCGGCAGATCGCCGAGCCGTTCATGAAGCACACGGGCGCCTCGAAGAAGGTGGCCTGGGAGCGGGCCGTGGACATGCTGGCCAAGGTCGGCATCCCCAACCCCAAGGAGCGCGCACGGGACTACCCGCACCAGTTCTCCGGCGGTATGCGCCAGCGCGCGATGATCGCCATGGCGCTGGTCTGCGACCCCGACCTGGTGATCGCCGACGAGCCGACCACGGCGCTGGACGTGACCGTGCAGGCCCAGATCCTGGACCTGCTCAAGGACCTCCAGCGGGAGTTCGGCACGGCAATCGTCTTCATCACCCACGACCTCGGCGTCATCGCCGACATGGCCGACGACATCATGGTGATGTACGCCGGGCGCGCGGTGGAGCGCGGCACGGTCGACGAGGTCCTCAGGTCCCCCCGGCACCCGTACACCTGGGGCCTGCTGAACTCCATGCCCCGGCTGGACTCCGACCTCGGCACCCCGCTGACCCCGATCCCCGGTACGCCGCCGAGCCTGCTCACGCCCCCGCCCGGCTGCCGCTTCCACCCCCGGTGCGGTTTCCGGGACCGGGTCGAGGGCGACCGCTGCGCCACGGAGCGCCCCGCGCTGGGACCGGACCGCTCCTCGGCGTGCCACCTCGGCACCGAGGAGAAGCGAACCATCTTCGTCGAAGAGATCAGGCCCCGACTGGGCTAGGGAGGACAACCCGTCATGACAGAGGACCTGGTCCTTCCCGCCGCCCGCGAGGCCGGTGCCGACGCCGCACGGGAGCCGCTGCTCACGGTCTCGGGGCTCGTCAAGCACTTCCCGGTCAAGGGCGGCTTCCCGATCAAGCGGACGGTCGGCGCCGTGCAGGCCGTCGACGGCCTGGACCTGACCGTGCACGAGGGGGAGAGCTTCGGCCTGGTCGGCGAGTCCGGCTGCGGCAAGTCGACCACCGGCCGGCTCATCACCCGGCTGATGGAACCCACGAGCGGCACGATCACCTACCGCGGGCAGGACATCAGCCACGCGACGCGCAAGCAACTGGCCCCCATCCGCTCCGAGATCCAGATGATCTTCCAGGACCCGTACTCGTCGCTGAACCCGCGGCAGACGGTCGGCAAGATCATCTCGGGTCCGATGGAGATCAACGGCATCGACCCGGCGGGCGGGCGCGAGGCGCGCGTCCGTGAGCTGCTGGAGATCGTCGGCCTCAACCCGGAGCACTTCAACCGGTTCCCGCACGAGTTCTCCGGCGGCCAGCGCCAGCGCATCGGCGTCGCCCGGGCCCTCGCCCTGGAGCCGAAGCTGATCGTGGCCGACGAGCCGGTCTCCGCCCTGGACGTCTCCATCCAGGCCCAGGTCGTCAACCTGCTCCAGAAGGTGCAGCAGGAACTCGGCATCGCGTTCCTGTTCATCGCCCACGACCTGGCGATCGTCCGGCACTTCTCGCAGCGCGTCGCGGTCATGTACCTCGGCAAGATCATCGAGGTGGGCGACCGGGACTCCATCTACGCCCGCCCGCGCCACCCCTACACCCACGCGCTGCTCTCCGCGGTCCCGGAGGTGACCCTGACGGAGGCGGACGAGCCCCAGCGCGAGCGCATCCGCCTCGCCGGCGACGTCCCGTCCCCGATCTCCCCGCCCTCCGGCTGCCGCTTCCGCACCCGCTGCTGGAAGGCGCAGGACAAGTGCGCGTCCGAGGAGCCCCCGCTGGTCCGGCTCTCCGGCAACCGGGACGGCCACCTGACGGCCTGCCACTTCCCGGAGGACCCGACCACCGAGGCCCGCGCCGAGGACATCGTGCTGGACCCGGCCCTGGCGGCGCTGGAGGACGGGGGCGCCAAGACGCCGTAACCGGACCGGGGGCGGGAGCCGGCCGTCGGCGGCCGTTCCCGGAGGGCACGGACGGGGGCGTACCGGGGCGGTGGTGCCGGGGTGAAGGCGCTCGGGCGGGCCGCCCGGCCGGGACGGTTGTCCGGCCGGTCCCCCGGGCCTCAGGGCCGGTGGTCCGGTGCCGGCCGGCGTTCGTAGACCGTCAGGCGGCGGCCGCGGACCCGGTGGTCCGCCACCGCGGTGAAGTGCCGCCGCAGCACCTCCGCCTTCGCCCTGTCCCGCGCCGCCGACACCGGTGGCGCCACCTCCGGGGCATCGGTGACCAGCAGGATGCGCGGTCGTGCCGGCATCGCGGTCCGTATCCGGTCCGGACCGGCCTCCACGCCCTTCAGCGTCCCGGACTCCGCCGGCCCGCGCACCAGCGCGACGTCCAGCAGCCCGGCGAAGTCGCCGGGGGAGACCTCGGCCGTGTCGCGCCGCTCCGCCGGCAGGAAGACCACCGCGTCCCCGGGCCGCTTCAGGTCCCGGACGTACGCGGCCACCGCCAGGACGTCGTCCACCCGGCTGGCCGGGGACCGCTTCGCCAGCGACACGGGGAGCAGCGCCACCAGTGCCGTCGCCGTCGCCACCGGCACGATCCAGTGCGAGGCGCGCGGGAACCGCGGTTCCGCCGACCGCGCCGCCGCGCCCAGCGCGGCGCCGATCAGCAGCGCCAGGCCCAGCATGCCGAACAGGACGTAGCGGTCCAGGAAGAGGGGGTGGACCAGGGAGACGGCGAGGAGGGAGAGCTGCGGCACCGCCAGCAGCGGCAGCCCGACGGCCGCGGCCGACAGCCGGCCCGCGCGCGGCCGGTCCAGCAGGGCCCCGGCCCCGCCGATCACCAGCAGTACCGCGGGACCGATCAGCGTGTGCCAGGTCGGCGCCGGGATCCAGGCCACCTGGTGGGACTGGGTCCGGCTGTAGAGGACCAGCGGCAGCGCCCCGGCGCCCGCCGCCGCCGCGGCCACCGCCCACCGCGCCAGGACCGCCCGCCCGGCCCGCACCCACAGCAGGGTCACCAGGTGCGCGGGCAGGACGAGCAGCGAGAGCCAGTTCAGCAGCGCGCACCCCAGGACCGTCCCCCCGTACGCCGCCCAGCGCCCGGCGCGGCCCCCCGCCCCGTCCACGGTGACGAGGAGCAGCGTCGAGACGGCGGCGCCCGCGCACACGAGTGCGTACGGGCGCCCGTCCTGGAGGGAGAACTGCACGGCCGGGAGCAGCCCGAGGGCCAGCCCCGCGGCCACGCCGGTCCGGGCGTCGGCCAGCCGGTGGCCGAGGGCCGCGACACATCCCGCCGCCACCGCCACGGCCAGCACCGAGGGCAGCCGCAGGGTCGTGGTGCTCGCCCCGAACCACGAGAACAGGACGTGCATCAGCAGGTAGTAGAGCACGTGCACGACGTCGATCTGGCCGAGCAGGTGCCAGATCTCGGGGACGGACCGCCGGGCCACCATCCAGGTCGCGGCCTCGTCCCGCCACACACTGCGCTGCCGGGACAGGCCCCACAGGCCGAGCGCGAGCGTCCAGGGGACCGGTATCAGCCAGACGGGCGGACGCGGCCGGCGGGCGGGCGTAAGGGCATGGCGGAGCGAGTTACCTCGGGGTGACGGGTCCGGGGGACGGGCGGGTGGGACGTGCGGACCCTGCCGGACCTCGCGCGCGTGCGTTCGAAAACATATGCCACGGCCGCGACCGTCAACCAGTGATCACGGGCATGAGGACCATCACGCCCGGCGCAGGCAACGCCGGGCGCGGTTACGCCTTCCGCGCCACGGTGATGATCTCGGGCGAGTCGGGCGTCAGCGGGCCCCGCCGCCAGTCCCCGTACTGTTCGGCGACCGTCAGACCGGCCTCCGCGAGGAATACCGCCAGGGCCCCGGCGTCCAGGAAGCGCAGGACGCTGTGGCTGACCCGCGGGGCGGGCCAGCCGGGGCCGGTGTAGGTCTCGGTGAAGTGCACCCTGTCCCCGCGCGGGCCGGCGCCCTGCACCTCGTGCCGGACCCGCACCGGGCTGCCGTCGGCGGCGGTGGCCCGGTGGACCCGGTCCGGGGTCCACCGCTCCCAGGGGCGGGCGTCCGGGTTCCGGGTCTCGAACACGAACCGGCCGCCGTCCCGGAGCGCCGCGGCGACGGCGCGCAGACAGACCCGGACCGCCTCGTCCGTCACCAGTGCCTGGAAGGCGTGCCCGGTCATGACGGCGAGGTCGAACTCGGCCCGCCAGCCGTGCACCCGCACGTCGCCGAGCACCCACTCGACGTCGGGTCGCGCCCGGCGGGCCTGGACGAGCATGGCGGCGGCCGGATCGAGGCCGGTCAGCCGGCTGCGGTGCCCCTCGGCCCGGGCCCGCCGCAGCAACCGGCCGGTGCCGCAGCCGATGTCCAGCACGGACCCGGCCTCCCGCAGCAGCCCGAGGTAGAAGTCGTCACCCGGTCCCCACGGGTTGAGGCTGTCGTACAGGGCGGCGAGCGAGAGATCTGCGAACGAATGATCCGTCACCGTGCCAGTCTGCCACACCGTGCTGAACTGCCGTTCAGGAAAGGGCCGTTGTGATCAACGCCCACCGCCCACCGCCCACCGCACGGACCCACGGCCCGCACGGCGAAGGCCCGCACCGGGGGAGGTGCGGGCCTTCGTCCCCTGGACCGGACGTTCATGGGCTCGGGTCAATGGGCCGGTGAAAGTCCGCTCCGCGAAGGGGCGGCTGACGAAAAGGGGTGTGTCAGGCCGCCGCCTCGGGGTCCTTGGTGAGGCGCGGGGAGGGGGCGGTGTCCGCCGTCTCCGGGTAGTGGCAGGCCGTCAGGTGGCCGGGCTTGTTGCCCTCCACCCGGACCAGCGCGGGCGCCTCGGTCGCGCACTTCTCGGTCGCCTTCCAGCAGCGGGTGCGGAAGCGGCAGCCGGAGGGCGGGTTGATCGGCGACGGCACGTCACCGGTCAGCCGGATGCGCTCGCGCGGCACCTCGTCCACCGTGGCCTCGGGCACGGCGGACAGCAGGGCCCGCGTGTACGGGTGGCGCGGGTTCTCGTACAGGTCGTCGCGGTCGGCGATCTCCACGATCTTGCCGAGGTACATGACCGCGACGCGCTGCGAGAAGTGCCGGACGATCGCCAGGTCGTGGGCGATGAACACGAAGGCGATGCCGAGTTCCTGCTGCACCTTCTGGAGCAGGTTGACGACCTGGGCCTGGATGGAGACGTCCAGGGCGGAGACCGGCTCGTCGGCGACGATCAGCTTGGGCTCCAGGGCGAGGGCCCGGGCGACGCCGATGCGCTGGCGCTGGCCGCCGGAGAACTCGTGCGGGAACCGGTTGAAGTGCTCCGGGTTGAGGCCGACGATCTCCAGCAGCTCACGGACGCGCGCCTCGCGCCCGCCCGCCGGGTCGATGCCGTTGATCTCCATCGGACCCGAGATGATCTTGCCGACCGTCTGCCGCGGGTTCAGCGAGGCGTACGGGTCCTGGAAGATCATCTGGATCTCGGAGCGGATGGGGGCGAGCTGCTTGCGGCCCGCGTGCGTGATGTCCTGCCCGCGGTAGGAGATCTTGCCGCCGGTCGGCTCCATCAGCCGGGTGATGAGCCGGCCGGTGGTCGACTTGCCGCAGCCGGACTCGCCGACCAGGCCCAGGCTCTCGCCCTCGGCGACCTGGAAGTCCAGGCCGTCGACGGCCTGCACGGCGCCGACCGTCCGCTTGATCGGGAAGCCGCCCTTGATGGGGAAGTGCTTGGTCAGACCGCTGACGTCCAGGAGCGGTTGCGCGTTGCTCATGATGGTGAATCCCGTCTCGTGTACGTCAGTGCCGGGAGGCGGTGAAGTCGGCGAAAAGTTCCTCCCGCTGCCCGGCGGGGAGGTGGCAGGCCGATCCCCTGCCGTCCACCACGTCCAGCAGCGGCCGCTCCGTGGAGCACAGCCCGCCCGCGACCTTGTCGGTGAAGGTGCACCGCGGGTGGAAGCGGCAGCCGGTGGGCGGGTTCAGCAGCGACGGCGGCGACCCGGGGATCGGCGTCAGCGGCACGTCGACCGGGCCGTCCAGGCTCGGCATGGAGCCGAGCAGGCCGAGGGTGTAGGGGTGCTGGGGGTCGCTCAGCACCTCCTCCTTGGTGCCCCGCTCCACGCACCGGCCGCCGTACATCACGAGCACGTCGTCCGCGATGTCCGCGATGACACCGAGGTCGTGGGTGATGAAGATGATGGCCGTGCCGAACTCCTGCTGGAGCTCCTTGAGCAGGTCCAGGATCTGGGCCTGCACGGTCACGTCCAGGGCGGTGGTCGGCTCGTCCGCGATCAGCAGCTCGGGGTCGCAGACCAGCGCCATGGCGATCATCGCGCGCTGGCGCATACCGCCGGAGAACTGGTGCGGGTAGTCGTCCACCCGCACGTCGGGCTGGGGGATGCCGACCCGCCTCAGCATCTCGATCGCCCGCGCCCGGGCCTCCTTCTTGGAGGCGCCGGTGTGCTTGCGGTACGTCTCACCGATCTGCGTGCCGATCGTGTGGAACGGCGACAGCGAGGCCAGCGCGTCCTGGAAGATCATGGACATCTTGTTGCCGCGCAGCCGCTCCATCTCCCGCTCGGAGGCGGTGAGCAGCTCCTTGCCGTCCAGCAGGATCTCGCCCTCGATCGCGGTGCGGTCGCGGTCGTGCAGGCCCAGGATCGTCAGGTTGGTGACGGACTTGCCGGAGCCCGACTCGCCCACGATGCCGAGCGTCTGCCCCTTGACGAGGTCGAAGCTGAGCCCGTCGACGGCCTTGACGATGCCGTCCTCGGTGGAGAAGTGGACCTGTAGGTCCCTGACGGAGAGGAACGGCTGCTGATCGGTGCTCGTCACGGGGACGCTCCTGAGGGGGTGATGCGGGAGAGATCGCCGGGTGGGGCGGGGAGGTACGGGGTGGGGGCGGAGGTCAGGCGAGCCGGATCCGCGGGTCGATCAAGGCGTAGACGGCATCCACGATGATGTTGAAGAACACGATCGCGCCGGCCGCCAGCAGGGTCACACCGAGCAGCATGGGCAGGTCGCTCTGGTCCACGGACTTCACCGCGAGCCGGCCGATGCCCTGGAGGCTGAAGGTCGACTCGGTGATGATGGCGCCACCGATCAGCGTGCCCAGGTCGATGCCGAACACCGTGACGATCGGGCCCATCGCACCGCGCCAGGCGAACCGGAAGAACACGTTGGCCCGGGACAGGCCCTTGGCCCGTGCCGTGCGGACGTAGTCCTCGCTCAGTTGCTCGACGAGCTGGGAGCGGGTCATACGGGTGTAGTTGGCCGTGAAGATGATCGCGAGGACGAGCCAGGGCAGCAGGAGGCCCGAGAACCAGGCGCCCGGGTTCTCGGTCAGCGGGGTGTACTGCGGCTGGTCGAGCCACCCGAGCTGCGCGACGAAGAAGAACATCGCGATGTAACCGACGAAGTAGACCTGGAGGGAGGAGCCGAGCAGCGAGGCGGAGCTGGCGAACTTGTCCAGGAACTTGCCCTGCTTGACGGCCGCGAGCATGCCCGCGCCGATGCCGAGGATCAGGAAGACGACGGCCGCGCCGAGGGCGAGCGACAGGGTGGTGGGCAGCCGGTCCATGATCGTGTCGTAGACGGGCTCGCGGTTGGCGAAGGAGTAGCCCAGGCAGGGCGCGTGGCAGTAGTCGTACCCGGGGTAGTTGCGACCGGCGAAGATGCCCACGAGCCACGACCAGTACTGCACCGGGATCGGCTTGTCGATGCCCAGGTTCTTCCGGATCTGCTCGAGATTCTCGGGCGTGCAGTTCTTGCCGCAGGACATCATGGCGGGGTCACGCGGCACGGCGTAGAAGAGCCAGAAGGTGATGGCGCTGATGATCAGCAAGATGACCAGCGCGCCGATGACTCGGCGGACAAGGAAGCGGAACATGAGGCGTGACTTTCCGGACGGGGCGCCGTCGCCGGGAGGGAAGTAGAGGGGGGTGGGCCGCAGGGGGCGGCCATGCGGGATGGCCGCCCCCGACAGGTCGGGCTTGCTTACTTCTTGGCGTAGAGCTTGCAGAGCGCGACGCAGGTGTTGGCGCCGTCCCAGATGACGTTGCCGACCTTGGAGCCGTACAGGTAGTTACGGATCTTGTGGTAGTCCGGCACGGCCGCGGCCTGCTCCATGATCATCTTGTCGACGTTGCCCCAGGCCTTGTTGGCCTGCTCGACGTCCGCGATCTTGGAGGCCGCGTCGATCGCCTTGTTGATGCTCGGGTCGTTGAGCTGCGAGTAGTTGTTGCGGCCGTCACCGATGTTCTTGCCGCTCCAGCACGGGTAGAAGACCGAGTAGCCGCCCGGCCAGTCCGGGCTCCAGCCGGCGCCGAACAGGTCGAAGTCGTTGTCGATCTTGCCGATCTGGGTGTAGAAGGTCGACTTGTCGACCTGCTTGGTGACGACCGTGAAGCCGGCCGCCTCCAGGGCGTTCTTGACGGCGACGGCGACCTTCACCTGGGTGTCGGACTGCTGGAAGGCGATGACCAGCTTCTGGCCGAGCTTGCCGGCCTCCTTCAGCAGGGCCTTGGCCTTCTCGGGGTTGCCGCCCGGCGTCGTCTGCGCGCCGTACAGGTCGTACTTGGTGTAGCCGGGGGTCACCGGGGCGAGGATCGTGGAGGCGATCTCCGTGGTGGCCCGGCCGCCGTTGATGGTCTGGACCTGCTGGTGCGGCCAGGCCCAGTTGATGGCCTGACGGACCTTGACGTCCTTGATGCGGGTGGTGTTGATCGGCCAGTAGTAGGTGACCGTGTCGACCGCGGTGAGGACGCGCTGCTTCAGCTCCGGCTTGGTGAGGACCTGGGCGATGCGCTCGGGGGCGACCTCGTTGAAGATCGGCACCGCGTACTGGTCGTTGCCCTGGTCCGCGATCCAGCGGTCGGTCGAGGCGACCAGCTCGTAGCCCATCTGGAAGACGTACTGGTCCGGGTAGGCGTTGCGGACCGGGTCGGTCTTCGCGTCCCAGTGCTCGTTGCGCACGAAGGTCATCGACTTGCCGATCTTGCGGTCACCGATCTTGTACGGACCGCAGGAGAACGGGCGCTTGTCGTACTTCTCCTTGGTGTCGTGCTTCTTCGGCACCAGGGCGTAGCCGCGCATCGCGAGCGTGTAGTTGAAGTCGGCGCGGGCCTCGTTCAGACGGAAGGTGATGGTCTTGCCGTCGACCTCGATGGAGCTGAGGCTCTTGCCGGTGTAGGGGCCCTTGTACTTGTCGCCGCCCTCCAGCCACGTCTGCACGTAGCGGGGGCCCTCGGTGATGAAGGAGGCGAAGAGGCGCTCGAAGGTGTGGCGCACGTCCTCCACGGTGACGTCGGCGCCGTCCTCCCACTTCAGGCCGTCCTTCAGCGTGAAGGACCAGGTCTTGCCGCCGTCCTTCATGGTGCCGGCGTCGGTCGCGGCGTCACCGACCAGGGTGGCGTTGCCCTTGTCGTCGAGCCGGTAACCGGTCAGGGCGCGCAGCAGCGGCACCGTGATGGCGGCCTCGGTCGAGTTGTAGATCTGGGCCGGGTCCATGTGGTCCATGTCGAACTGCTGGAGCGAGTAGATCGTCCCGCCCTTGACCGCGCCCTTGACCTCGGGGGCCGGGCCGGTCGAGTCCGCCTTGGTGCCGACCGGGATCGAGGTCGTCTTGGAGCCGCTGACCTGGGGGCCGTCGTTCTGCCCGGAGCCCCCCTCGCTGCCGCTGCTGCAGGCGCTCAGCACCGAGGTCGATGCCGCGGCGACGCCGGTGGCGATGAGGAAGTTTCTACGGGAGAAGGACATGTCTTCCTGCCTTGGAAAGTGGGAGAGATGAAGGGTTCCCGGCACCCTCGGCGCCGTTGCCGTGGTCCTGAAGAGCCGAGAGAGGTCAGCGCTTGGACTTGGGGTCGAGTGCGTCACGCACGGAGTCGCCCAGGAGGTTGAACGCGAGCACGAAGATCACCATGGACAGGCCCGG
This sequence comes from Streptomyces sp. NPDC025833, assembly GCF_055558055.1. NCBI lineage: Bacteria > Bacillati > Actinomycetota > Actinomycetes > Kitasatosporales > Streptomycetaceae > Streptomyces > Streptomyces sp. NPDC025833. Next base: position 198,409 of record NZ_JBVHNF010000009.1, on the reverse strand, counting down.
GAAGAGCATGAAGGTGATGTCCTCGGTGTAGAACATGGCGCCGCGCTGGATCATGACGCCCCAGTCCGGGGTCGGGTCGATCATGCCGACACCGAGGAAGGCGAGACCCGCCTCAGCGGTGACGAACGCCGGGAGCATCAGCGTGCCCTGGATGATGATCGGCGTCCACAGGTTCGGCAGCAGTTCCTTGAAGACGATGCGCCGCGGCGAAGCGCCCGTGACCTTGGCGGCCTCGACGAACTCCCGCTCGCGCAGGCCGAGTACCTGGCCGCGCAGCAGTCGGGCGATGGAGGCCCAGCCGAAGGTGGCGAGGACGATGATCAGACCGGTGGCCCGCAGCCAGGTCGGGATGTCCTCGTCGGGGGCGATGAAGAGCCCGTAGACGACCGGCATGAAGGCGATGAAGAAGAGGGTGGACGGGAACGACAGGAGGATGTCGATGATCCGGCCCACGAGGTAGTCCGTCTTGCCGCCGAGGTAGCCGGCCGTGACGCCGATGACCACGCCCAGGAACACGGTGAGCAGGGTGGCGGCGAGGGCGATGCCCAGCGAGGTGCGGATCGCGTAGAGCAGGAAGGTGAACACGTCCCGGCCGAGCTGGGGCTCGACGCCGAACCAGAAGTCCGAGCTCATGCCGCCGTTGGGGCCTGAGGGGTACGAGAACATGTTGAGCAGGTTCGGGTTCGCGCTCGCGTACGTGGTGTACGGGTCCTTGCCGTACAGCTTGGCTATCAGCGGCGCCGTGATCGCCACGACGAAGAAGAAGATCACCACGTACGCGGAGATGACGCCCGTCTTGTCACGCTTGAAGCGCTTCCAGGCAAGACGTCCCGGAGAGCGGCCTTCGCTGCCTTTTGAACCGTCCGAAGCGATCGGCTTCGCAGCGGTCTCGTCGGTCACCTCAAGCGGGGCAGCCGCAGATGGAGTTGGGGGGGTCATGTTGCTCCTGGCCCAAGGGAGGGTCTGATGACTCCGCAGGGCGCTCCCCTACGGGCTACGCCGGACTTTTTCAACGCAATTCATTCAAGGTCAATAAATTCTCGACCGCCTTGGTTCGCTCTTTACGTTTTTTGCCTCCCCTTGACCAAACCGTAGCTACGCGGGTTGCACGTTGTAATCAATCCGTGCTTCACATCGGACTAACTACGCGAAACGGTCAAGAAGTTCGATATGCGGACGGTGGAGTGTCGAAATACGTACATCGGCCCGACGGAATCCAACGTTTCCGCATCGGTACGCGAGGATCTATTGCGCTGCCGAGTCAAGATCATCAACGGGGCCGGGCGGCGGTGCGTGCATTCGGATGACCCGTCCCTCCAACGGCCGCCTCCCCGGGCGGTGGCCGTGCGGTATGTGCGGTATGTCTCCCTATTGACCGGAAAGTGATCGAGCGTCATGGAGGAGGCGCCATGCGTGGCAGCACGTACGCCCGCTGGGCCGCCGGTGCGCTGGTGACGGCGCTCGCGGCCACGGGCTGCGGGACGAGCGGCGGCGGCAACGGCGGCGCCGTGCTCAGCTCCTCCTGGGGCGACCCGCAGAACCCGCTGGAGCCGGCCAACACCAACGAGGTGCAGGGCGGCAAGGTCCTCGACATGATCTTCCGGGGCCTGAAGAAGTACGACCCGCGGACCGGTCGGGCCCGCGACTGGCTGGCCCGCTCCATCGAGACCGCGGACTCGCAGCACTTCACCGTCCGCGTCAAGGAAGGCTGGACCTTCTCCGACGGCGAGGAGGTGACCGCCCGGTCCTTCGTGGACGCCTGGAACTACGGCGCGAGCCTGCGCAACAACCAGAAGAACGCCTACTTCTTCGGCTACATCGACGGCTACGACAAGGTGCACCCCGACACCGGCAGGCAGAGCGCCCCCACCCTGGCCGGCCTGAAGGTGGTCGACGACCACACCTTCACCGTGCGGCTGAACCAGAAGTTCTCCGGCTTCCCCGACACCCTCGGCTACGCGGCCTTCGCCCCGCTGCCCCGCGCCTTCTTCACCGACCACGCGGCCTGGGTGCGCAAGCCGGTCGGCAACGGCCCCTACACCGTCGAGTCCTACACCAGGGGGGCGCAGATGTACCTGCGGAGGTGGAAGGGCTACCCCGGGCCGGACAAGGCCCGCAACGAGGGCGTGACCCTCCTCGTCTACACCGACAGCAACACCGCCTACACCGACCTGCTGGCCGGCAACCTCGACCTCGTCGACGACATCCCCGCCGCACAGCTCAAGAACGTCAAGGGCGATCTCGGCGGCCGCTACATCAACACTCCCGCGGGCATCATCCAGACCCTCGCCTTCCCCTATTACGACAAGGCGTGGAACAAGCCGGGCGCGGAGAAGGTCCGCACCGGCCTGTCCATGGCGATCAACCGCCGGCAGATCACCGACGCCATCTTCCGCGGCACCCGGACGCCGGCCGGCGACTGGACCTCCCCGGTGCTCGGCGCCCGGGGCGGCTTCGACGCCGGCCTGTGCGGTCCGGCCTGCGGCTACGACCCCGGGCGGGCGAGGAGGCTGGTCAAGGAGGGCGGCGGCATCCCCGGCGGCCAGGTCAGGATCACGTACAACGCGGACACGGGTTCGCACAAACAGTGGGTGGACGCCGTGTGCAACTCCATCAACAACGCCCTCGGCGAGGACCGGGCCTGCGTCGGCAATCCGGTCGGCACCTTCGCCGACTTCCGCAACCGGATCGGACAGCACAAGCTGACCGGCCCGTTCCGGTCGGGCTGGCAGATGGACTACCCGCTCATCCAGAACTTCCTCCAGCCGCTCTACTACACCGGCGCCTCCTCCAACGACGGCCGGTGGTCCGACAAGCGGTTCGACCGGCTCGTGGACCGGGCCAACGCCGAGACCGACACCGCGAGGTCGGTGGCCGGCTTCCAGGCGGCCGAGAAGGTGCTGCGCGACCACATGGCCGCCATCCCGCTCTGGTACCAGAACGGCAGCGCCGGCTACTCCGACCGGCTGTCCGACGTGGCGCTGAACCCGTTCAGCGTCCCCGTGTACAACGAGATCAGGGTCGGCTGAGCCGGCATGGGGCGCTACGTCGTCCGGCGGCTGCTCCAGATGGTCCCGGTCTTCGTCGGGGCCACGCTGCTGATCTTCCTGATGGTGAACGTGATGGGCGACCCCGTCGCCGGCCTGTGCGGGGAGCGGGCCTGCGACCCGGCCACCGCCGCCCAGCTGGAGCGGGAGTTCGGCCTCGACGAGCCGCTGTGGCAGCAATACCTGACCTACATGGGCAAGGTCTTCACCGGCGACTTCGGCACGGCGTTCAACGGGCAGCCGGTCACCGAGCTGATGGCGACGGCGTTCCCGGTCACCGCCCGGCTCACCGTCGTGGCCGTCCTCTTCGAGATCGTCCTCGGCATCACGCTGGGCGTCGTCACCGGACTGCGGCGCGGCCGGCCCGTCGACACCGGGGTGCTCCTGGCCACCCTCGTGGTGATCTCCGTGCCGACGTTCGTCACCGGTCTGCTGATGCAACTGCTGCTCGGCATCAGGTGGCACTGGATCAGGCCCTCGGTCCGCTACGGCTCCTACGACGAGCTGATCGTCCCCGGGCTGGTCCTCGCCTCCGTCTCCCTCGCCTACGTCACCCGCCTGACCCGCACCTCCATCGCCGAGAACAAGCGGTCCGACTACGTCCGCACGGCGATCGCCAAGGGCCTGCCCCGGCACCGGGTCGTCACCCGTCACCTGCTGCGCAACTCCCTGATCCCCGTCGTCACCTTCATCGGCACCGACATCGGCGCGCTGATGGGCGGCGCGATCGTCACCGAGCGGATCTTCAACATCCACGGCGTCGGCTACCAGCTCTACCAGGGCATCCTGCGCCAGAACACCCAGACCGTCGTCGGCTTCGTGACCGTGCTCGTGCTGGTCTTCCTGATCGCCAACCTGCTCGTCGACCTGCTCTACGCCGTACTCGACCCGAGGATCCGCTATGCCTGACCAGCCGTACGAGGCCGAGGGGGCGATCGCGGGCACCGGCATGGGCGGCGCGATGGACCTCGGCGCGAGCGAGGCCGCCACGCTGGAGCGGACCCCGGGCGGCCCCCTCGGCACGGGCCCCGCGGGCCGGCCCCGCTCCCTGTGGTCCGACGCCTGGCGGGACCTGCGCCGCAACCCGGTCTTCCTGCTCTCCGCCCTGGTCATCCTCTTCCTGGTGTTCGTCGCGCTGTGGCCCTCGGCGATCGCCTCCGGCAGCCCCCTGACGTGCGACCTGGCCAAGGCCCAGGACGGCCCGGCACCGGGTGCCCCGTTCGGGTACGACGGACAGGGCTGCAACGTGTACACGCGCACCGTCTACGGCGCCCGCGCGTCCGTCACGGTCGGGCTGTGCGCCACGCTCGGGGTGGCCCTGCTCGGGTCCGTGCTCGGCGGGCTCGCGGGCTACTTCGGCGGTGTCCCCGACTCGGTGCTCTCCCGGGTCACCGACATCTTCTTCGCCATCCCGGTCGTCCTCGGCGGTCTCGTCCTCCTCTCGGTCGTGACCTCCAACACCGTCTGGCCGGTCATCGGGTTCATGGTGCTGCTCGGCTGGCCGCAGATCTCCCGCATCGCCCGCGGCGCGGTCATCACCGCCAAGCAGAACGACTACGTCCAGGCCGCCCGCGCCCTCGGCGCCTCCGACACGCGCATCCTGCTCCGGCACATCGCGCCGAACGCCGTGGCGCCCGTCATCGTCGTCGCGACCATCGCGCTCGGCACGTACATCTCCCTGGAGGCGACCCTGTCCTACCTCGGCGTCGGCCTGAAACCGCCCAGCGTCTCCTGGGGCATCGACATCTCGGCCGCCTCCCCCTTCATCCGCAACGCCCCGCACGCCCTGCTCTGGCCCGCGGGCGCCCTCGCCGTCACGGTGCTGGCCTTCATCATGCTCGGCGACGCGGTCCGCGACGCCCTCGACCCGAAACTGAGGTGACGGCGCCGTGCTGCTCGAAGTGCGCGACCTGCACGTGGAGTTCCGGAGCCGGGACGGCATCGCCCACGCGGTCGACGGGGTCGGCTGCGCGGTGGACGCGGGGGAGACGCTGGCGGTGCTCGGCGAGTCCGGGTCGGGCAAGTCCGTCACCGCGCAGGCCGTGATGGGCATCCTGGACACCCCGCCGGCCCGGATCACCGCGGGGCAGGTCCTCTTCAAGGGGCAGGACCTGCTGAGGCTGAAGGAGCCGGAGCGGCGCCGGATCCGGGGCGCCGGGATGGCGATGATCTTCCAGGACGCGCTGTCGGCCCTCAACCCGGTGCTCTCCGTGGGCGACCAGCTCGGCGAGATGTTCGTCGTGCACCGGGGGATGTCCAGGAAGGACGCCCGGGCCAGGGCCGTCGAACTGATGGACCGCGTGCGCATCCCGGGGGCGGCGCAGCGGGTGCGGGACTACCCGCACCAGTTCTCCGGCGGCATGCGCCAGCGGATCATGATCGCCATGGCGCTGGCCCTGGAACCGGCACTCGTCATCGCCGACGAACCGACCACCGCCCTGGACGTCACGGTCCAGGCCCAGGTCATGGACCTGCTCGCCGAGTTGCGGCGCGAGTACCGCATGGGGCTGATCCTGATCACGCACGATCTGGGGGTCGTCGCCGACGTCGCCGACCGGATCGCGGTGATGTACGCGGGGAAGATCGTCGAGTCCGCGCCCGTGCACGACCTCTACAAGGCGCCCGCCCACCCCTACACCCGCGGCCTGCTGGACTCCGTACCCCGGCTGGACCGCAAGGGGCGGGAGCTGTACGCCATCAAGGGCCTCCCGCCGAACCTCGCGCGGATCCCGCCGGGCTGCTCCTTCCACCCCCGCTGCCCGATGGCCCGGGACGTGTGCCGCACCGACGAGCCCCCGCGGTACGCGGTGGCCGACGGCCGGGACAGCGCCTGCCACTTCTGGAGGGAGTGCCTGCATGGCCCCGACCACTGAGCCGGTCCTGGAGGTCGAGGGCCTCGTCAAGCACTACCCGCTGACCCGGGGCGTCCTGTTCCGCAAGCAGGTCGGCGCGGTGAAGGCGGTCGACGGCGTCGACTTCACGCTCCACCGGGGCGAGACCCTGGGGATCGTGGGCGAGTCGGGCTGCGGCAAGTCGACGGTCGCCAAGCTGCTGTGCAGCCTGGAGCGCCCCACGGCCGGCGCCATCCGGTACAAGGGGGAGGACATCACCGGACTCGGCGGCCGGGCGCTGAAGGCCGTGCGCCGCAACATCCAGATGGTCTTCCAGGACCCGTACACCTCGCTCAACCCGCGGATGACGGTCGGCGACATCGTCGGGGAGCCGTACGACATCCACCCCGGGGCCGCGCCCAGGGGCGACCGCCGCCGCAGGGTGCGGGAACTGCTGGACGTGGTCGGCCTCGACCCGGAGTACGTCAACCGGTACCCGCACCAGTTCTCCGGCGGCCAGCGCCAGCGCATCGGCATCGCCCGGGCACTGGCGCTGCGCCCCGAGATCATCGTCGCCGACGAACCGGTGTCCGCGCTGGACGTCTCGGTGCAGGCCCAGGTGATCAACCTGCTGGACCGGCTGCAGACGGAGTTCGACCTGTCGTACGTCTTCATCGCGCACGACCTGTCGATCGTCCGGCACATCTCGGACCGGGTCGGGGTCATGTACCTGGGCCGGATCGTGGAGACCGGGCGGGACGCCGAGATCTACGACCACGCGACGCACCCCTACACCCAGGCGCTGCTCTCCGCGGTGCCCGTGCCCGACCCGGCGGCCCGGGAGCGCCGCGAGCGGATCATCCTCACCGGGGACGTGCCCTCGCCGACGGACATCCCCTCGGGCTGCCGGTTCCGCACCCGCTGCTGGAAGGCGCAGCCGCGCTGCGCGCGCGAGGTGCCGGAGCTGGCGGTCCCCGCCGTCTTCCGCGACACGCGGGGCCCCGCGGCCCACCCCTCGGCGTGCCACTTCGCGGCGGAGGCGCGGGCGGTCACGCCCGCCCCGCCGCCCGAGCGCCGGGTGAACGGCGACGGGCCGGGGTGACCTGGTGCACCCCGGCCCGTCCACGGCACCCGCACGGCCGCACGGAGTTCAGGATGCCGCCTCCGCGTGTCGGCGCCGTGTCGGTGACGTCACCCGGGTGTCACCGCGGTTCACGAGCGGCCGGCCGGCGGGAGGGAGCGCCGCAGGAAGTCGAGCTGGAGCCGGAGCAGGTTCTCCGCCACCGCCTCCTGCGGGGTCATGTGGGTGACCCCGGACAGGGGCAGCACCTCGTGCGGGCGGCCGGCGGCCAGCAGCGCCGAGGACAGGCGCAGGGAGTGCGCGACGACCACGTTGTCGTCCGCCAGGCCGTGGATGACCATCATCGGGCGGTGCGGCTCGGCCGGGTCGACCAGGCCCGCGTCGTCGACCAGCGAGTTGCGGCGGTAGACCTCGGGCTGTTCGGCCGGGTCGCCGAGGTAGCGCTCCTGGTAGTGGGTGTCGTAGAGGCGCAGGTCGGTGACGGGGGCGCCGACCACCGCCGCGTGGAAGACGTCCGGGCGGCGCAGCACCGCCAGCGCCGCCAGGTAGCCGCCGAAGGACCAGCCCCGGATCGCCACCCGGCCCAGGTCCAGCGGGTACCGCTCGGCGAGCGCGTGCAGCGCGTCCACCTGGTCCTGGAGCACCACGGCCGCCAGTTCGTCGCGGACCGCCTTCTCCCAGGCGGGCGAGCGGCCCGGGGTGCCCCGGCCGTCGGCGACGACCACCGCGAAACCCTGGTCGGCGAACCACTGCGAGGTGAGGTGGGCGTTGTGCGCGGCCGCCACCCGCTGGCCGTGCGGACCGCCGTACGGGTCCACGAGGACCGGCAGGGGAGTGTCACCGTGGTAGTCCCGTGGCATAAGCACGGCGCACGGAATTCGGCGTGCGCCCCCCTCGGTGAGCGTGACCCGGGGGGACAAACCCGGATCTTCCGCGTGTGTCCGGACAGTCGCCACCGGCTTCCCGTCGCACAGCACCTGCGCCCGCGTGCCCGGCCGGCCGAGGGTCGCGGACACCAGGACGGTCACGTTCCCGGCGCGCACCGCCGTGTGCACGCCCGGCTCCCGGGACAGCCGTTCCACGCCCAGTTCGTTCACCCGGTACACATGAACTTCGCCAATTTCCGTCGCCTCGGCCTCCGTACCGGAAGAGGCGGAAACGAGTACGTCCGCCGCACCCACGTCCAGAACCGCTCGAATATGCAATTGCGCGCTGGTCAGCGGCCGTTCGCCGACCGCGAGAACCCGGGCGCCGCCCTCGTCCGCGACCCGGACAAGCTGCCCGGAAGGGCTCCAGCAGGGCACTCCGGCGAACAATTCAAGCCAATCTGGATCTTCGTCCGCGTGCACCATCCGCGTGGCCCCGGTGTCCGGGTCCACCGCCAGGATCAACTGGCCCCTCTGGTCCCTCGCCTGCACCAGCAGCAGCGGCGCACCCGCCGCTGACCAGTGCACACGTGCCAGATACGGGTAGCGGGACCGGTCCCACGCCACCTCCGTGCGCTCCCCGGCGAGGCCGACGACGAACAGGCGCACGTCCGCGTTCGGAGTGCCCGCCGCGGGGTACCTGACGTTATTTGGCTCACGCTCGGGGTGGGCCGGATCCGAGATCCACCACCGCCGCACCGGCGTGTCGTCCACGCGCGCCACGAGCAGCCGGTCCGACCCCGGCGCCCACCAGAAGCCCCGCGAACGGCCCATCTCCTCGGCCGCGACGAACTCCGCGAGACCATAGCCGACGCCCGCCGACTCCGGCTCGGCCAGGGCCCGGTCGCCGTCCCCGCCGGCCCCCACCACGCGCAGCGCGCCCCCGGACACGTACGCCACGTACCGCCCGTCGGGGGACGGGCGCGGGTCGATCACCGGCCCCGGAACGGGCAGTTCACGGGTGGTCCCGGCCCGCAGCCCCGCCGTGAAAAGCCGCCCTGACAAGGCGAAAGCCGCCAACTCCACCGCCTGGTCGGTGGCGTAGCCCACGATCCCGGCGCCGCCCTCGCGGCTGCGCTCGCGGCGGGCCCGCTCCTCGGGCGGGAGCTCCTCGCGGGCGCCCCCGAGGAGCGCGCGCGGATCGGCCGCCGGACGCTCGGCGCCCTCGGGAAGGTCCATCACCCACAGGGAGTTGGCCCGGTCGGTGCCGGAGCCGGAACGCAGGAAAGCGACACGCGAACCGTCGGGCGCGACGGTGAACGCGCGCGGCGCGCCGAGCGTGAACCGCTGGGTCCGCGCGTGTCGGCGGGGGAAGGAGTCAGCCTCGGTCGTCATACCCCGACCATATTGGCCATGCGCCCCCTTGTGCGGCTGTGCGCCGAGCGATGCGCGAGTACACATAGTTATGATCACTACCGCTGTGTGGGTATGAAACTGCTCGCGTCCGCATTGATTTGCTCAACTGATCTAGAACCCGCGTCCCCTGGGATCTTTTGGAGGTGAGCCGCCGTGGCACTCTCGATTTCGGCGGTGGTGCTGCTGGCGATCATCGTCTTCTTGTTGATCAAGAAGTCAGGACTGAAGGGCGGTCATGCGGTCATCTGCGTCCTGCTCGGCTTCTATCTCGCCTCCTCCACCATCGCGCCCACGATCAGCGAACTGACGACCAACGTCGCCAGCATGATCGGCAGCATCAAGTTCTGACGGCGGGCGGGGCACCGGTCCCGGCGCACCGTCCGGCGCACTGCGACGGCGGGAGCGCGGGGGCCGCCACCTCGTAGGGTGGTCCCATGACGGAACTGCCCTCCCGGCGTCTGCTCCTGGTGCACGCGCACCCGGACGACGAGTCGATCAACAACGGCGCGACCATGGCGCGGTACGCGGCCGAGGGTGCGCACGTGACCCTGGTCACCTGCACCCTGGGCGAGCGCGGCGAGGTCATCCCGCCGGAGCTGCGGCACCTGACGGGTCCCGCGCTGGGCGCGCACCGGCGCGGCGAGCTGGGCGCGGCGCTGGCCGCGCTCGGCGTCACGGACGGCCGGCTGCTCGGCGGCGCCGGGCGGTACGGCGACTCCGGGATGATGGGCCTCGCCGACAACGACGACCCCGGCAGCTTCTGGCGCGCCGACCCGGACGAGGCCGCCGGTCTGCTCGCCGACGTGATCCTGGAGGTCCGCCCGCAGGTCGTCGTGACGTACGACGACGGCGGCGGCTACGGCCACCCGGACCACATCCAGGCCCACCGCGTCGCCATGCGCGCGGTCGACCTCGCGGCCGAACGGGGCCACCGGGTCGCCAAGGTGTACTGGAACCGCGTCCCGCGCTCCGTCGCCGAGGCCGCCTTCGCCCGCCTCCAGGAGGAACTGGGCACCCTGCCGTTCGACAAGGGCGCGGACGTGGACGACGTACCGGGCGTGGTCGACGACGCGCGGATCACCACCGCGGTCGACGGCACCGCGCACGCCGCCGCCAAGGCCGCCGCGATGCGCGCCCACGCCACCCAGATCGAGGTCGCGGAGCCGTACTTCGCGCTCTCCAACGAACTCGCCCAGCCGCTGTTCACCACCGAGTACTACGAACTGGTGCGCGGAGCGGGACAGCCCGGGGAGACCGACCTGTTCGCCGGGGTCGAGGAGGCGTCATGAGCGGCGGCGGACCGGGTTCGGCGCTCGCCCGGCCGCTGCGTGCGCCCTCCCTGGGGCGGGCCGCGGCCCTCGTCGGACTGTTCCTGCTCGGCGCGGTCGTGGCCTTCGCCGGGGCGCTGATCCAGGCCGCCTGGTTCCCCGGCGGGCTGCTGCTGGCACTCGCGGGCGCCGCCGGGGCCTTCCTCGGCGGGGCGTACGCCACCCGCAGCCGCGGCGGCGCGGTGGCACCGGCGGCCGGCTGGGTGGTGACCGTCGTCCTGCTCACCACCACGCGCGCGGAAGGCGACTTCCTGTTCGGCGCGGGCGGCGGCTCCTATCTCTTCCTGCTCGGCGGCATGGCCCTCGCTGTGATCTGTGCCACCGTCGGCGCCGGACGGCAACCCGGCGCCGGGCCCGCCCGACTTGGCAAGTGACGTACCACTTCGCCGTGCGTCGCGCGTGGGAGTCCGGTGCGGGTTTACTCGGCGGTCATGGGATAAGCGCCAGTAGCGGCCAGTATGGTGGTGCGCGCCGCCGAGCCTCCCCCATCTCGACTGCGCTCGAACAGGGGGTACCCCCAGCTGAGGGCGAAACGGGCGGCGGAGCCAACCGGGAGAACCTGTCTTGAGCCGTGAAACTGACACTCCGTCCTCCGGGCCCCACGGGCGCGGCGGAACCGCATACCCCTCCGGCACGCCGCCGTACGGGACCCCCTCGGCTCCCGACGACGGCGCGGGCGCGGGCCGTTCGGGAGCGCGGCCGGAGGAGAAGAAGACCGAGACCACGCTGACGACCCGGATCCGGATCAACATCCCCGGGTCCCGGCCCATCCCGCCGGTCGTCATGCGCACGCCCGTCGCGGACGGCGAGGACTCCGGGGAGGAGACGCCCGCCGCCGAGCCGCGGCCCGCGGCCGACCGGACGCCCGCCGCCCCGGCGCCCGCCGAGGCCCCGGCCGAGCCCGCGGCCCAGGCGGAGGAGAAGACCAGCGACTGGTTCGCGCCCCGCAAGTCCGGGCCCCAGAAGGGCGGTCCGGCCACCGGCGGCGCGAACGGCGCCCAGCACGCCGCCGGTTCCGGCGCTCCGGCGCCCTCCGCCGGTGCACCGGGCCCCCGTGCGGGTGGTCCGGGGGCGTCCGGCGCGGCGGGTACCACCGGCGCGCGCCCTGGGGGCGGCCGCCCCGGCGGGGTGGTCGGCTCGATGAGCGTGCCGGGCGGCTCCCGCCCCGGCGGCACCAACGGCAAGGGCCTGCCCGGCGCCACCGGCGGCCCGGTCGCCCCGGGCCACGGCGGCGGCACCGGTTCCTTCGACGTGACCGAGGCGCTGACCGCGGGTCCGCTGGGCGGTTCCCGCCCCGGCTCCGGCGAGCCCCGCCGGGACGACCTGCCGTACTTCGCGGAGCACGGCGCGGAGGGCGGCGACGGCTTCGCCGCGGGCGCCGGCCGCCAGGACGGCTTCGGCGCCGGCGCGCCGGGCCCGGACGGGCACGACGGCCACGGCGGCGCCGCGGGCGGTGCCCACGGCCACGGCGGCACCGGCGGCGAGGGGGGCTTCGACGGCCCCGGCGGCCGCCCCGGCCCGGCCGGCCCCACCAGCGGTCCGGTCACCGGCGACGGCACCCTCGGCGGACCGGCCGGCGGCCCCGGCCCGAAGCCGAACGACCCCTTCGGCGCCCCGGCGGTGCCCGGCTTCGGCGGCCAGGGCACCCCGCCCGCGCGCAGCGCCCTCGCCGACCTCGACGGCCCCGCGGGCGTCCCCGGCGGGGGGCTGAGCGACGACACGGCGATCCTCACCCCGCAGAAGCCGGCCCCCGAGCCCGGCACGCCCGGCTACCGCCCGCCGGCCGCCGGAAACGTCTCCGGACACACCGTCAGCAGCGGCGCCCCGGCCGTCCCCGGCGCGGGCACGTCCCCGTTCGGCGGCCACGCCGACGGTCCGGCGGTGCCCGCGGCGGCCGAGCCGGCACCGGCCGCCGCGCCCAGGAGCACGCCCAAGGCCGCGGCCAAGCCGAAGAAGAAGGGCCGCAGCAAGCTGGTGCTGCTCGCCGTCGGTGTGATCGTAGTCGCGGGCGGCGCCTACGGTGCCGGGCTGCTGATGAACCACACCGACGTGCCCAAGGGCACCACCGTGCTCGGCGTCGACATCGGCGGCGGCACCCGCGACGACGCCGTCAAGAAACTGGACGACGCCTTCGGCAAGCGGGTCGACCAGCCGCTGAAGCTGTCCGTCGGCGGCAGGTCGGTCACCCTCGCGCCGCAGAACGCGGGCCTCCAGTTCGACTACCAGGCCACGGTGAGCGAGGCGGCCCGCAGCGACTACAACCCGGTCCACGTCGTCGGCTCCCTGTTCGGCGAGAAGCGCGTGGTCCAGCCGGTCATGCCGGTGGACGAGGAGAAGCTCCAGGCCGCCCTCCAGCAGGCCGGCGGCGGCTCGGGCTCGGTCACCGACGGCACCATCGACTTCAGCTCCGGCAAGGCCGTGGCCGTCTACGGCAAGGCGGGCACGGCCATCGACGCCGGCCGCTCCACCCAGGCGGTGGAGCAGGCGTACCGCACGCTGGTGGAGACGGGCGCCGCTGCCCCGGTCACGGTGCCGACCACCACCAGGCAGCCGACGGTCTCCAAGGCCGAGGTCGACCGGGAGATGAGGGAGTTCGCGCAGCCTGCGATGTCGGACCGGGTGACCGTGCAGACGGACCCGGCCCACTCGGTCCCGATGAGCCCGCAGAACTCGCTGCGCAAGTTCCTCAGGGTCACGGCCGTCGGCGGCAAGCTGGTCGACAAGCCGGACCTGAACGCCCTGAAGGATTTGTACGGCCAGGCGTTCGACGGCGTGCTCATCACCCGCGGCAACGGCAAGAAGACCGCCGTCACGCCCGAGGACGTCTACGCCGCCCTGCGCCAGGCGCTGATCAGCAGGACGAACCGGGTCGCGGTCATCTCCACGGAACCCAACTAGGCGCTCCGCCGGACCCGCCGGGCCGCGGCCGACCGCGGCCCGGCCCGGCGGGTCCGGGTATGACATCTGTCATCCGGCACCCGGGACCGCCGACACTGCCGGGCACCCGGCCCCGGCCGTCAGCATGGTCACCATGACGACGACAGCGGCACCGGCCACCACCACCCCGGTGGTCGGGTTCGACCAGGTGACCAAGACGTACGGGGACGTGCGGGCCGTCGACGGCCTCTCGCTCCGGCTGTACCCGGGCGAGACCGTCGCCCTCCTCGGCCCGAACGGGGCCGGCAAGTCCACCGCCCTGGACCTGCTCCTCGGGCTCAAGGCCCCCGACAGCGGCAGCGTGCGCCTGTTCGGCACCGGTCCGCGCGAGGCGATCGTCGCCGGGCGGGTCGGGGCCATGCTCCAGAGCGGCGGGCTGATGGACGGGGTCACCGTCGCCGAACTGGTCAAGCTGGCCTGCTCCCTGCACCCGAGGCCGTACCCGGTGGCCGACGTGCTGGCCCGCGCCGGCGTCGCCCAGATCGCCGACCGCAAGGCCGACAAGCTCTCCGGCGGCCAGGCCCAGCGGGTCAGGTTCGCCCTCGCCACGGCCGGCGACAGCGACCTGATCATCCTGGACGAGCCCACCACCGGCATGGACGTCTCCGCCCGCCAGGCGTTCTGGGCCACCATGCGCGAGCAGGCCGACCGGGGCCGCACGGTCCTCTTCGCCACCCACTACCTGGAAGAGGCCGACGCCATCGCCGACCGGGTGCTGGTGCTGCACCGCGGCCGCCTGCTCGCCGACGGCACGGCGGCCGAGATCAAGGCCAGGGCCGGCGCCCGGCGCGTCGCCTTCGACCTGGAGGGCGAGATCGACGAGGCCGCGCTGCGCGGTCTGCCCTTCCTCACCTCCGTCGACGTGTCCGGCCAGACCGTCCGCATCCAGTCCTCCGACGCCGACGCGACCGTCCACGCCCTCTACGGCCTCGGCGTCTACCCCCGCAATCTCGAAGTCGCCGGCCTTGGCCTGGAGCAGGCCTTCGTCGCCATCACCGCCGCCGAGGAGGCGAAGCAGTCGTGAACAGCCTGATCAGACTGGAAGTGTCCCGCGCCCTGCGCAACCGCAAGTTCCTGTTCTTCTCCGTGCTCTACCCCGCCGGCCTGTTCCTGCTCATCGCGGGCAGCGCCGACAGCCACGAGAAGCTGGACGGCACCGGTCTGACCCTGCCGACCTACATGATGGTCTCCATGGCGTCCTTCGGCGCCCTGACCGCCGTCCTCATGGGCAACTCCGAGCGCATCGCCAAGGAGCGCGAGAGCGGGTGGGTACGGCAGTTGCGGCTGACCACCCTGCCCGGGCGCGGCTACGTCCTCGCCAAGACCGCGAGCGCGGCCGTGGTCAGCCTGCCGTCCATCGTGGTCGTGTTCGTGGTCGCCGCGGCGGTGAAGGACGTCCGCCTCGGCCCCTGGCAGTGGCTCGGCCTCACCGGCGCGATCTGGGCGGGCAGCCTGGTCTTCGCCGCCCTCGGCGTCGCCCTCGGCTACCTGGCCAGTGGGGACGCGGTCCGCCCCCTCACCATGATCATCTACTTCGGCCTGTCCATGCTGGGCGGCCTGTGGATGCCGACCACCACCTTCCCGCGGTGGCTCCAGGGCATCGCCGACTGGCTGCCCACCCACGCGTACGCTTCCCTCGGGCGGGCGGTCGAGCAGAGCCAGGCACCGCGGGCCCAGGACCTCGCCGTCCTCGCCGTCTCCTTCGTCCTCTTCGCGGGCGGCGCGGCCTGGCTGTACCGGAAGGACACGCTGAAGGCGTGAGCACGACGACGGAAGACCCGAACGACGGCGCGGACGCGCCCACCTCCCTGGGCCGGACGCCCCGCAACTGGCGCGAGATCCTGGTGAAGACGCTGTGGATCGCCGTCTGGCTGGTCTTCCTCAGCTCGCCGGTCCGCGACCTGGTCGACGGCGGGCACGGCACCGGCGCCACGGTGGCCGGCGCCCTCGGCCTCACCGTGTTCGTCGGGATCTACCTGACGCTGGTGTTCCGCAACATGGGCCGGCCGGCCTCCCCGCGGACCGTCTACGCCCTCGGTGGGACCCTCGGGGTGCTCGCCCCCGCCCTGGCCCTCACCCTCGGCAGCGCCTGGCTGGGCCTCTTCGTCTACCTGTCGGTCGCCTGCGGGGCCGCCCTGCCGCTGCGGGCGGCCTACTGGGCCATCCCCGCCTCCGGCGTGGTGATGTACCTGATCGGCCTGCGCACCGACGAGCAGGAGGCCCGGGGGCTGATCCTGCTCGTCCTGCTCATCGGGTTCGCGATGAGCGGCGTCGGCCAGCTGGTGCGCACCACCGTCGAGCTGCGCAAGGCCCGGGCCACCGTCGCCCAGCTCGCCGCGAACGAGGAACGCCTGCGGCTCGCCCGCGACCTGCACGACCTGCTCGGCCACTCCCTGTCCCTGATCACGCTGAAGAGCGAGCTGGCCGGCCGCATGCTGCCCGCCCACCCGGACAAGGCCGCCCAGCAGGTCGCCGACATCGAACAGGTCAGCCGGCAGGCCCTGGTGGACGTCCGGGAGGCCGTCACCGGGTACCGGCGGCCCCGGCTCGCCGCCGAACTCGCCGGCGCCCAGGTCGCCCTGACCGCGGCCGGGGTCACGGCCGAGGTGCCCGCCGAGCCCGATCTCACCGGCGTCCCCGAGGAGTCCGAGTCCGCCCTCGCCTGGGTGCTGCGCGAGGCGGTCACCAACGTGGTCCGGCACAGCGGCGCCGGCCGCTGCCTCGTGCGGCTGCTGCACCGCCAGACCCTGGACGGGCCGGTGCTCGAACTCTGCGTCGAGGACGACGGGTCCGGCGGCTCCGGCGGGGGCCCCGGCAACGGCCTGACCGGCCTGGCCGAGCGCCTGGAGAAGGCCGGCGGCGCACTGGAGGCGGGCCGGGTCAAGCACGGGTTCCGGCTGGTCGCCCGCGTGCCCACCGCCCTGCCGGCCGACGTAGGATCCGGGGCATGACGCGCACGATCAAGGTCCTGCTGGCCGAGGACCAGTCGATGGTCCGCGAGGCACTGGCCGCGCTGCTCGGCCTGGAGGACGACATCGAGGTCGTCGCCCAGGTCGCGCGCGGCGACGAGGTGCTCGCCGCCGTCGGCGAGCACGGCGTGGACGTGGCGCTGCTCGACATCGAGATGCCCGGCTGCACCGGCATCGAGGCCGCGGCCCGGGTGCACCGCGCGTTCCCGGGGGTCAGGCTGGTCGTCCTGACCACCTTCGGACGGCCCGGCTACCTGCGCAGCGCGATGGAGGCGGGCGCCGACGCCTTCCTGGTCAAGGACGCCCCGGCCGCCCAGCTCGCCGAGGCGGTCCGCAGGGTGCTGGCCGGGGAGCGGGTCATCGACCCCACCCTGGCCGCCGCCGCGCTCGCCGAGGGCGCGAACCCGCTCACCGACCGCGAGCGCGAGGTGCTCCGCGCGGCGGCCGACGGCTCCACCAACGCGGAGCTGGCCCAGGCGCTCCACCTCTCCCCGGGCACGGTCCGCAACTACCTGTCGACGGCCATCCAGAAGCTGGCGGCGCGCAACCGGGCGGAGGCGGTCCGCGTGGCCCGGGACAAGGGGTGGCTGTGAGCACGCGCCGCCGGCCGCTCAGTTGAGCTTGGCCCGCGCGATCCGGGACTCCTGGCGCACCTTCAGGGCCGCCGGCTCGTCGACCACCTCGATCAGGTCGGCGTACGCGGCCAGCTCCTCGGAGCCCGCGACGAACTCCCCCCGCTGCACCAGCAGTTGCCCGCGCTCGTAGCGCAGCCGCGCCGGGTGCGAGGGGATCAGCAGCGCCAGTTCCACCGCCCGCAGCGCGACGTCGGACCGCTCCGGCCGCGCCGCGGCCCACGCCCGCATGTTGTTCAGGACGCGCTGGACGACCTCCAGGGGCGGCGCCGGCTGAAGCATCGAGGACTCCAGCGGCGCCCCCGTGGCGCCCGCCACCAGCAGCTCGGCGTCCGTCCCGGTCAGCACCCGCCCGGTGTCGAACGGATCGGCCAGCACCTGCTCCGCCGCCGTGCCGAACCCGACCACGAAGTGCCCCGGCAGCGCGACCCCGTACACCGGGGCCCCCGCCCGGCGCGCGACCTCCAGCCACACCACCGACAGCAGGATCGGCAGGCCGCGCCGCCGCCGCAGCACCTCGTGCAGCAGGGAGGACTCCACCCGCTGGTAGTCGCCCGGCGTGCCGTGGAACCCGTGGCGGTCGCCGAGCAGCCGCCGTACGGCCTCCGCCCACGCGTGCGGCCCGCCCGGCCGGTACGGCAGCTCGCCCGCCAGCCGGTCCAGTTCGGCCTGCGCGGCGTCGATGCCCGGCTCGTCGAGCGAGCCGTCCGTCTCCGCGCCGATCAGCAGGCACAGCGCCGACAGGTCCGGCCGCTCGGACCGGGCCTCCTCGGCGAACCGGCGCCGCAGCTCGGCCGAGCGCTTCGGCGGGGGCGGGTACGGGGGCGGCAGATATGGGTGACGCATGGCAGGCTCATGCCCTTCCGCGGTGGGTTCTACGAGCGTCCGGCGCCGGCCGGTGTCCCCGGCTCCGGAGCCCGGTGGTGGTGGTAGGCGTGGTGGGGCGTGAAGCCGAGCGCGCGGTAGAGCGCCCGGGCGCCCTCGTTGTCCGCCTCCACCTGGAGCCAGGCCGCCGAGGCGCCCTCGTCCAGCGCGCGCCGGGCCAGCGCGGCCATCACCTCGGTGGCCAGCCCCTGCCGCCGCCGGCCGGGGTCCACCTCGACCGCGGCGAACCCGGCCCAGCGCCCGTCCACGACGCACCGCCCGATCGCCGCCGGCGGCTCGCCCGGGCCGGCGCCGGGCACGGACGCGAACCACACCGACGGGCCGGCGCCCAGCACCCGCAGGGCCACCTCGCTCGGCCCCTTCCGCCGGTACCGGCGGAGCCAGTCGGCGTCCGCCGTCCGGGACAGGACCACACCCGCGCCCTCCGCCCGGTCCGCGACCGGCGCCAGGCCGCCGGTCCACAGCTCGGCGGTCACCTCCCGCACCCAGCCGCGCCGCTCCAGCTCCGCGCAGAGCAGTTCCTGGGTGCCCTCGGCGCCGGTCGCGGTCTGAACGTAGGCGGGCAGGCCCCGCGCGCCGTACCAGCGCCGTACCGCGTCCAGGGCCTCGTCGAGCGGGAGCCCGGGATCGCCCAGCGGCAGCACGCTGTTGGCCCGGCGGGTGAAGCCCGCTCGCGGCCCGGCCGCCGCCCCGCCCCCGGGCGCACCGCGCGGGGCCTCCTCGACCGCGGCCCGCAGCTCCCACTCGCCGAGCCGCTCGCTCTCCACCGGCCGCCACGCCCGGGCGGCGACCCGCGCCAGCTCCGGGTAGGAGGCGGCGGGACCGCGGCGGCGCGCCGGGGCGGCCGGCACGACCTTCCCGGCCACCAGGGCGGATTGCGGGATTCCGACACTTTCCCCGTCCCGCCGTGTGATCATGAGCACGCCGCCGTCCCATGATGTGAGAACACCGACCGTGTCAGTGAACCGCTCCGGCCCAGCACCGGGTTCGCCCAAGCGCCGTACGGCGACCCGTTTCCCCACGTCAGAAGGGGTGATTCGGACTTCCATCCGTCCTGTTGCCGAGATTTCCACCGGTGAGTTCACCCCTCCTGTACGGATCAAGCCCCGGAACGGAGATACTAGGGGCGGGCATCGACGACGCCGCGCTCCCGCGCGCCAGGCGGCGGAGCCTGAGGAGGCCCGCCAGCGCCCTATCGAGGAGGAACGACAGCGTGACCTACGTCATCGCGCAGCCTTGTGTCGACGTGAAGGACAAGGCGTGCATCGAGGAGTGCCCGGTCGACTGCATCTACGAGGGCCAGCGGTCCTTGTACATCCACCCGGACGAATGCGTCGACTGTGGTGCCTGTGAGCCGGTCTGCCCGGTCGAGGCGATCTTCTACGAGGACGACACTCCGGAGGAGTGGAAGGACTACTACAAGGCGAACGTCGAGTTCTTCGACGAGCTGGGCTCGCCCGGCGGTGCCAGCAAGCTGGGGCTGATCGAGCGCGACCACCCCTTCGTCGCCGCGCTGCCGCCGCAGGGCGAGTGAACGTCTGAGCGTCCAGCGGCACCCGCACCGCGCCGCCTCGGTCCCGTACGGCCCGATCGCCTCGATCGGCGCCGCACGGGGCCGAGACGTTTGCCGCACCGTACGAAAGTGAGCCTGATTCCCGTGTCCGCAGTCTCCGACCGGCTCCCCGCCTTCCCCTGGGACAAGCTGGAGCCGTACAAGAAGACGGCCGCCGCGCACCCCGACGGGATCGTCGACCTCTCGGTGGGCACCCCGGTCGACCCGGTCCCCGAGCTGGTCCAGAAGGCCCTGATCGACGCGGCCGACTCGCCGGGCTACCCGACCGTCTGGGGCACCCCCGCGCTGCGCGACGCGATCACCGGCTGGCTGGAGCGCCGCCTGGGCGCCCGCGGCGTCACCCACCGCCACGTCCTGCCGGTCGTCGGCTCCAAGGAACTGGTGGCCTGGCTGCCGACCCAGCTCGGCCTCGGCCCCGGCGACAAGGTCGCCCACCCGCGCCTGGCCTACCCGACCTACGAGGTCGGCGCGCGCCTGGCCCGCGCCGAGTACGAGGTCTACGACGACCCGCGCGAGCTGGACCCGTCGAACCTGAGGCTGCTCTGGCTGAACTCCCCGTCCAACCCGACGGGGAGGGTCCTGCCGAAGCGGGAACTGACCGAGATCGTCGCCTGGGCCCGCGCGCACGGCGTCCTGGTCTTCTCCGACGAGTGCTACCTGGAGCTGGGCTGGGAGGCCGACCCGGTCTCGGTCCTGCACCCCGACGTCAACGGCGGCTCCTACGACGGCATCGTCGCCGTCCACAGCCTCTCCAAGCGCTCCAACCTGGCCGGCTACCGCGCGGCCTTCGTCGCCGGCGACCCGGCCGTGCTGGGCCCGCTGCTGGAGATCCGCAAGCACGGCGGCATGATGACCTCCGCGCCGACGCAGGCCGCCGTGGTGGCCGCCCTCGGCGACGACGCCCACGTGCGGGAGCAGCGCGAGCGCTACGCCGCCCGCCGCGAGGCGCTCCGGACGGCCCTGCTCGCCCAGGGCTTCCGCATCGAGCACAGCGAGGCGAGCCTGTACCTGTGGGCCACCCGTGACGAGTCCTGCTGGACCACGGTCGCCGCCCTGGCCGAGCGGGGCGTCCTGGTGGCCCCGGGCGACTTCTACGGCGAGGCCGGCGAGAAGTTCGTCCGGGTGGCCGTCACGGCCACGGACGAGCGCGTGCGCGCGGCGGTCGCCCGCCTGACGGCCTGACCGGCCGCCCTCCGCACGGACCGACGGGGCCCGGGACGCGCGGTCCCGGGCCCCGTCGGCCGCCTGGGGGCTCAGCCCAGCGGGAGCCCCTTGGTGGGCAGCCCCTTGGTCGGCAGACCGCCCTTGGTGAGCGAGTCGGTCGGCAGCCCGCCCTTGGTGGCACCGGCGGCGGCGTCCCCGAGGAGCCTGCCCGCGGTGCCGGCCGCGTCCCCGGCGGCCTTCTGCACGAGGGGCGTCGCCTTCTTCACGGCGCCGCCGCCGGTCCGGCCGGCGGCCGGCACCGTCTGCTCGACGGCCTTGCCGCCCGTGCGGCCCGCGAGGGTGGTGGCGTTCCGCGCGGCACCGTCGACGGTGTTGCCGACGTGCGCCCCGTCCAGTGCGGTCAGGCCGCCCAGGTTCGGGGTCGCCGCCGGCAGGTTCGTGGCCGCACCGGCGGAGCCGGCCGCACCGACCCCGGCGGCCGCTCCCGCTGCGACGAGCAGCGCGGCACGGGCGATCCGGCGGGTCAGGGGGAGGGACATGATGCTCCATTCGACGGGAGGTGACGGTGTCTGCGCCCGGGCTCGTGTCCGGCCCGGACGCCGTGACTACCGACGCGCGGCCCGCGAAGGTTGCGGACGCCCCAGGTAAAGAATGGATAACGCATCGCATTATCAGGTGTGGATAAAAACGGGCAAAGAGTGTCCGCCCCGCCGCGCGCAGAATCCTTCCGGCCCTTGACTCCCAAGGGCTCCCGCGCCGGGTCCGCCACCCACCCGGACGGCCGGACCCTCCGGCGGCGCACAACCCGCCGGAGTGACCCGCCGCACTACTGTCCGGTCACCATCCGGACCGCCCCCGCCGACTGCTCCGCCCCGGCGGTCCCCGCCGGGGGCACCGTCCGCCACTCGTCGCCGTCGCTCCCCGCGGTCCACACCCGGCCCGCGTACGACACCTGCCGGATGTGCAGCGCCGAGGAGTTGGCCACCGCCCACTGCGCGAGCTGCCAGCCCCGCGCGCGCCCGTCGCGCCCGCTCGCGTCCACCGTCGCGCCCTCGGGCACCGGCACGATCACCGTCCGCCCCCGCGCGGTCGCGGTCACGCTCGGCGACGGGGACGGCGACGGCACGGGCGTCCCGCCCACCGCCGCGCCGGTCTCCTGGAACGCGTCCCGCCCGAAGTCCCGTACCAGCGCGGCCCGCACGGCGTCCGGACCGAGCGCCGAGTCCGTGCGCCGCGGACGCCCGTCGCAGGTCAGGGTGGCCGCGGCCCGCCCGGTCAGGGCCGCCGCGAGCAGCGTGGCGTCCGGCTCGTGCTTGGCGTACGCCTCCGGGTAGCCGCTGCGCTGCACCCGCTGCGCGGCCACCGTCAGCGGCAGACCGGTGTAGTCCGGCACCCTGGCCAGGTGCGCGTAGAAGATGCCCGCCGCGTACGACGGGTCCATGATCTGCCGCTCGGTGCCCCAGCCCTGGGAGGGCCGCTGCTGGAACAGCCCCAGCGAGTCCCGGTCGCCGTGCTCGATGTTCAGCAGCTCGGACTCCTGGAGCGCCGTCGCCAGCGCGATCGTCACGGCGCGCTGGGGCATCCCGCGGCCGGTGCCGACTGCGGCGATCGTCGCCGCGTTCACCGCCTGCTCGGGCGTGAACTCGTACGACTCCCCGTCACCTGAGGCCGAGACCACCGTGCAGCCGCGCACCCCGCCGCCTCCGGTTATGTACTGCACCACGAGGTACGCGGCGACACCGCACAGGACCAACAGGGCCCCGGTGTAACGGAAGAGGCGACCGCGTCGCCTGGGACGGGTGGGGTACGGCTCTGGCACGCGTACAAGGTACTGGAGCCCCGCCCCGCCCTCACGAGCGGTCCGCGCCACACGCCGCGACCGGCGCCGACCGGCCGCGCGCTAGGGTCGTGACCATGGCCGACACCTCGCTTGACCTCACGCTGGACGCCGCCTCGCTCACCGCGCGGCTCGTGGACTTCCCGTCCGAGAGCGGTACCGAGAAGCCGCTCGCGGACGCCATCGAGACCGCCCTGCGCGCCCTGCCCCACCTGACGGTGGACCGGCACGGCAACAACGTGGTCGCGCGGACGAACCTGGGCCGCGCCGAGCGCGTCATCCTGGCCGGCCACATCGACACCGTGCCGATCGCCGGCAACGTCCCCTCCCGGCTCGACGACGACGGCGTGCTGTGGGGCTGCGGCACCTGCGACATGAAGTCGGGCGTGGCGGTGCAGCTGCGCATCGCGGCCACGGTGCCCGCCCCCAACCGCGATCTGACCTTCGTCTTCTACGACAACGAGGAGGTCGAGGCGGAGCGCAACGGCCTGCGGCACGTCGCCGAGGCGCACCCGGACTGGCTGGCGGGCGACTTCGCGATCCTGCTGGAGCCCTCGGACGGCGAGGTCGAGGGCGGCTGCCAGGGCACGCTGCGGGTGCTGCTGAGGACGAAGGGCGAGCGGGCCCACTCGGCGCGCGGCTGGATGGGCTCCAACGCGATCCACGCGGCGGCCCCCGTCCTGGCCCGCCTGGCGTCCTACGAGCCCCGCCGGCCGGTGATCGACGGCCTGGAGTACCGCGAGGGCCTGAACGCGGTCCGCATCGGCGGGGGAGTGGCCGGCAATGTCATCCCCGACGAGTGCGTGGTCACGGTCAACTTCCGCTACGCCCCCGACCGGACCGGGGACGAGGCGATCGCGCACGTCCGCGAGGTCTTCGCGGACTGCGGCGTCGAGGAGTTCGTGATCGACGACCACAGCGGCGGCGCGCTGCCCGGTCTCTCCCACCCGGCCGCGGCGGCCTTCATCGAGGCGGTGGGCGGCGAGCCGCGGCCCAAGTTCGGCTGGACGGACGTCTCCCGCTTCGCCGCGCTCGGCGTCCCCGCCGTCAACTACGGCCCGGGCAACCCCCACTTGGCGCACAAGCGCGACGAGCGGGTGGAGACCGCCAAGATCCTCGCGGGCGAGGAGCGCCTGCGCGACTGGCTCACCGCGTAGCCCGTGCGGCTCGGCGCTCGGTACCGGACACGCCCATTTCCCCCCTCCGTAACCCGCGTAGATCTAGTCTGAGATCGAACTACCGGCAAGCGGAGGGAGCGCACATGGCTACCGGCAACCCCGAGGGGAAGAAACAGCCGCCGGACGAGCAGCGGCTCGGACCGGTCCTCCGACGGCGGGGCCAGGTCACCGCCAGCACGACCGACCAGCGGCTGCTGGACGAGCGCGCGCCCACCGACTGGGTGCACACCGACCCCTGGCGCGTGCTCCGCATCCAGTCGGAGTTCATCGAGGGCTTCGGCACCCTGGCGGAACTCCCCCCGGCGATCAGCGTCTTCGGCTCGGCGCGGACGTCGGCCGACTCGCCGGAGTACGACGCGGGCGTGCGGCTGGGCAAGGGGCTGGTGGAGGCCGGCTGGGCGGTGATCACGGGCGGCGGCCCGGGCGCCATGGAAGCGGCCAACAAGGGCGCCTGCGAGGCGGGCGGCACCTCGGTCGGCCTCGGCATCGAGCTGCCGTTCGAGCAGGGGCTCAACCCGTACGTCGACATCGGGCTGAACTTCCGGTACTTCTTCGTGCGGAAGATGATGTTCGTGAAGTACGCGCAGGGCTTCGTGGTCCTGCCCGGCGGCCTCGGCACGCTCGACGAGCTGTTCGAGGCGCTGACCCTGGTCCAGACCCAGAAGGTCACCCGCTTCCCGATCGTCCTGTTCGGCAGCGAGTACTGGGGCGGCCTGGTGGACTGGCTGCGCAACACGCTGGTCGCCCAGGGCAAGGCGGCGGAGAAGGACCTGCTCCTGTTCCACGTGACGGACGAGGTCGAGGAAGCGGTGGCCCTGGTCTCGAAGGAGGCGGGCCGCTGACCCGGCGCCCCGGACCGGCCCGGCCACCCAGGCCGGGCCGGGTGTGCGCGGGGGCGGCGCCCCCGGCCGGTCAGGCCAGGCCGCGGCGGGCCACCGCGGGGGGCCGGTGCCCGGCGATGGACGCCACCATCTCCAGCACCTGACGGGTCTCGGCCACCTCGTGCACCCGGTACACCCGCGCCCCGAGCCAGGCGGACACCGCGGTCGTCGCCAGCGTGCCGATCAGCCGCTCCTTGACCGGCCGGTCCACCGTCTCGCCCACGAAGTCCTTGTTGGACAGCGACACGAGCACCGGCCACCCGGTGGCCACCATCTCGTCCAGCCGCCGCGTCGCCTCCAGGCTGTGCCGGGTGTTCTTCCCGAAGTCGTGCCCGGGATCGATCAGCACGGACTCCCGGGGGACACCGAGCGCGACCGCCCGCTCGGCCAGCCCGAGGGTCACCTCCAGGATGTCGGCCATGACGTCGTCGTACGTCACCCGGTGCGGACGCGTACGCGGCTGCGCACCGCCGGCGTGCGTGCACACCAGCCCCGCCCCGTGCCGCGCGGCGACCTCGGCGAGTCCCGGGTCGACCCCGCCCCACGCGTCGTTCAGCAGGTCCGCGCCCGCCTCGCAGACGGCCTCGCCGACCTCGGCCCGCCAGGTGTCCACGCTGATCACCACGTCGGGGAACCGGCGCCGTACCTCCGCGACGAAACCGACCGTGCGGCGCGCCTCCTCCTCGGCGGTGACCTCCTCGCCGGGGCCGGCCTTGACCCCGCCGATGTCGATGATCGCGGCGCCCTCGGCCACCGCCTGCTCCACCCGTGCCAGGGCCGGCTCGTCGCGGAAGGTGGCTCCCCGGTCGTAGAAGGAATCCGGAGTCCGGTTCACGATCGCCATGACCACCGGCTCGTGCGGCCCGAATTCCCGCCTGCCCAGCCTGAGCATCCGCTGTGCCTTTCCTAGTACGTCCCGCTGTACGGCCGCCTGTGACCCTAACCGTCAGCCTCGCATGGCACGATCGGAGCCTGACGGATTCTGCTTCCGGCACAGCGTCCGGTACCGAGCGTGGGGACCCCTGTCGATGGTGATGTTCTTGTTCCTGGTCGTCGCGCTGGCCGTCGTGGTCGCCGCGGTGACCCTGGCGGTGGTGGGCGGCGGGGAGAACGCCCCGCTGCCCGAGGTGGCGCCCGAGCGACTGCGGGACCCGCTCCCCGCCGACCGCCCGGTGCACCACGCGGACGTGGAGAGCCTGCGCTTCCCGGTCACGCCGCGCGGCTACCGCATGGCGGACGTCGACGACGCGCTCGGCCGGATCGCCGCCGAACTGGCCGAACGGGACGCCCGCATCGCCGACCTGGAGTCCGCGCTGGCCGGGGCCAGGGCCGCCGCCGCGCCCGAGCGGCCCGGCCCCGCGGACGGCGCCGAGGAACCGGAGGACGGGCGATGACCGCCGCCGTCGCCGGGCCGGACGGCGCCCTGCGCTGCCCCTGGGCCCTGTCCACCGACGACTACGTGGCCTACCACGACGAGGAGTGGGGCCGCCCGGTCCACGGCGACGACGCCCTCTTCGAACGGCTCAGCCTGGAGGCCTTCCAGTCGGGCCTGTCCTGGATCACGATCCTGCGCCGCCGCCCGGGCTTCCGCGCCGCCTTCGCCGGCTTCCGCATCGAGAAGGTCGCCGCCTTCACCGACGCCGACCGCGAGCGGCTGCTGGCCGACCCGGGCATCATCCGCAACCGGGCCAAGGTCGACGCCACGCTCGCCAACGCGCGCGAGCTCGCCGGCTGGGCCGAGGGCGACCTGGACGAGCTGATCTGGTCCCACGCCCCCGACCGCGCCGGCCGCCCGGCCCCGCGGACCCTCGCCGACGTGCCGGCCGTCACCCCGGAGTCGACGGCCCTGGCCAAGGCACTGAAGAAGCGGGGCCTGCGGTTCGTCGGCCCGACGACGGCGTACGCGCTCATGCAGGCGTGCGGCCTGGTCGACGACCACCTGGCGGCCTGCGTGGCGCGGGCCGCCGGCTGACGGCGGGAGGGCCGGGCTACCGTCCCAGGTACCTCGGCCTCTCCTTGTCCACGAACGCCCGCACGGCGATCGCGTGGTCCTCGGACCGCCCGGCCCGGGTCTGCAGCTCGTCCTCCTTCTCCAGCGTCTCGGCGAGCGAGTGCGTCAGCCCGTAGGCGACGGCCTCCTTGATCGCCGCGTACGCCACCGTCGGCCCGTCGGCCAGCGCCCGGGCCGTCTTCTCGGCCTCGGCGCGCAGCTCCGCGGCCGGGACGACCCGGTCGGCGATGCCCAGCTCCAGCGCCTCCCGGGCGCCGATGCCGCGCGGGAAGAGGAGCAGGTCGGTGGCGCGGCCCGGGCCGACCACCCGGGGCAGCGTCCAGGAGACCCCGGAGTCCGCGGTCAGGGCCACGCCCGCGAACGAGGTGTTGAAGGCGGCGGTGTCGGCCACCACCCGGTGGTCCGCGGCGAGCGCGAAGCCGAACCCGGCGCCGGCCGCGACGCCGTTCACCGCCGCGACCACCGGCTTCGGGGCCCCGGCGAGCGCCCGCACGATCGGGTTGTAGTGCTCGCCGACCGTCCTCATCGTCCGCTCGGACCCGGTCTCGCGGTCGGCGGTCAGCAGCCCGATGTGCTCCTTGAGGTCCTGGCCCACGCAGAACGCCCGGTCCCCGGCGGCGGTTAGCAGGATCGCCCGTACGGCGGTGTCGCCGGCCGCCGATTCCACCGCCTCCCGGAGCGCGACCTTGGTGGCGGTGTCCAGGGCGTTCATCGCCTCGGGGCGGTTCAGCGTGATCGTCGCGAGTCCGTCGCTCACCTCGTAGAGCACGGTGTCGGCCATGGGCGCATCCCCTCCGGTGGGCTGGTGACGTACCGCTCGGTACGCCCCTGTCTGAGGACAGCATGGCGGAGATCACGGGCCCGGGGCCGGAGTGGACGTGTGACCTGCGTCAAAGAAATCCGGGGGGTTGCCGGGCAGTCGATCTGTGTGCGGTGGCGCAGTATCGCAGCCACATCGCCGAATTGGGTGGTTTTGCTCGCGCGCGTTGCCCAAGCGATGCCGACCGATGTTGGTCATCGGGTCCTGCGATGCGGGATAATGGCCTGGAAGCAATGTGTTCGATGCCGGTGTCGCGTGTCCGTCGCGGACGGGCGGTGCCCTCGTGGGCCGTCGGCAGACGATGAGCTGGGTTTCAGGAAGGGGAACGAGCATGGCGGCCATGAAGCCGCGGACGGGTGATGGCCCGCTCGAGGTGACCAAGGAGGGGCGGGGCATCGTCATGCGCGTTCCGCTCGAAGGCGGCGGTCGACTCGTCGTCGAACTGACCCCTGACGAGGCCGAGGCGCTCGGCGACGCCCTCAAGAAGGTCGTCGTCTGACGTCCCAGCGATCCTGTCCTTACGCCTGCCCCGGCACCGTACGCGGTGCCGGGGCAGCCGCGTCCCCGGGGAGTTCCGCGCCCGGGATCACCGCTTGACGGCGCACAGCAGCCCGTCGCCCACCGGCAGCAGCGACGAGACGAGCTCCGCGCTCTCGCGGACCGTGCGCAGCAGCTCCCGCAGCCGCAGCACCTCGGTCGGCTGCGGCCCCGAGTCGACCGTACGGCCGTTGGCGAAGACGCCCTCGAAGACCACCAGGCCGCCCGGCCGCAGGAGCCGCAACGATTCGGCGAGGTAGTCCGGGTACTCCAGCCGGTCGCCGTCGCAGAAGACGAGGTCGTAGCCGGCGTCCGCGAGCCGCGGCAGCACGTCCAGGGCGCGGCCGGGGATGAACCGGGCCCGGTTGCTCGCGAAGCCGCACACGCGGAACGCCTGCCGGGCGAACTGCTGGTGCTCCGGCTCCAGGTCCACCGTGGTGAGCACCCCGTCCGGCCGCATCCCGTGCAGCAGGTGGATGCCGGACACCCCGCAGCCCGTGCCGATCTCCGCGACCGCCTTCGCGTCCACGGAGGCGGCGAGCAGTCGCAGCGCGGCGCCCGTGCTGGGCATCACCGAGCGCAGCCCTGCCTCCCGGGCCCGGTCGCGGGCCCAGTGCAGCGCTTCGTCCTCGGCGACAAAGGCGTCGGCGAACGCCCAGCTCGTCTGCCGGTTGCCGGTAATGACCCTCTCCTGTCCCCGTGGTTGCCTCGGCGTGACTGTATCCGTTGGCGACGGGAACCCGCAGATGGGACCAGGCGTTTACAGGGAAGAGAAGGTGGCCGCGGAAGCGACGGGGGGCGAGAGGTGGATCGGGGCACCGAGCAACTGCTGACGCAGCCGTATGAGCCGTATCAGCACGTATCAAATTCTCGTAAAACCGCTTATCCGGAGCTAACGGGCGAGGTGGCTATGGTAGGGGCTCCACTGGACACCACCAGAGCCGACAGGGGAGGTGCGGCCGCACCCGGGGACCGGGGCGGAGTGCTACGGCGCTTCCTCGGGTCGGCGGGCAGGCCGAAATTCGTGACCGACACCGCTGCTGACAGCCGCGCCGCCGCAGGCGACGCCCAGACCGCGACCTTCTCCACCGACGCGGACGGGCAGGCGTGGACTCCGCCCACGTGGGACGAGATCGTCAGCACGCACAGCGGCCGGGTGTACCGCCTCGCCTACCGGCTGACGGGCAACCAGCACGACGCGGAGGACCTCACGCAGGAGGTCTTCGTCCGGGTCTTCCGCTCGCTGTCGACATACTCGCCGGGCACCTTCGAGGGCTGGCTGCACCGCATTACCACCAACCTCTTCCTGGACACGGTCCGGCGCAAGCAGCGCATCCGCTTCGACGCCCTCGGCGAGGACGCGGCCGAGCGCCTGCCCAGCCGCGAGCCCACCCCGCAGCAGCTCTTCAACGACGCGCACTTCGACGCCGACGTCCAGCAGGCCCTCGACACCCTGGCGCCCGAGTTCCGCGCCGCCGTCGTCCTGTGCGACATCGAGGGACTGTCGTACGAGGAGATCGCCGCCACCCTCGGCGTGAAGCTGGGCACGGTGCGCTCCCGCATCCACCGCGGCCGTTCCCAGCTCCGCAAGGCCCTCGCGCACCGCTCTCCGGAGGCACGCGCGGCCGAGCGGCGCTCCTTCCTGACCCGGGTCCCGGCTCTGGGAGGAGGGGGCGCGACCGCGTGAGTGGATCACGACCGAAACCTGCCGGCGAGGCGCGTCTCGCGGAGCAGCACCTGGGAGACTGGCTCTCCGCCCTGGTGGACGGGGAGCTCGGTCATGAGGCGCGTGAGCGGGTCCTCGCGCACCTGGCCACCTGCGCCCGCTGCAAGGCGGAGGCCGACGCCCAGCGCGCGCTGAAGAACGTGTTCGCGGAGGCGGCCCCGCCGCCGCCCTCGGCGAGCTTCCTGGCCCGCCTCCAGGGCCTCCCCGGGGGAGGCGACGAGGACGGCGGCGGCACGCCGTCGCCCGGGGGCGGCTTCCTCCGCGGCGGGCCCGCCTCCGGTGCGTCCGGGGCCTTCGGGGTGAGCCACGGCGACGGCCTCCCGTTCGGATACGTCTCCGCCCGCGCCCACGGCCTCCTCCCCGCCCCGGACGGCGCCGGCGCACCCGGTGACACCGGTTTCCGCATCCACCCCGTCGGCCGTCCGGACGACGGCCGCTCCGCCTCGCGCGGGCTGCGGTTCGCGTTCGCCGCCGCGGGCGCGGTGTCGCTGGCCGCGGTCGCCCTCGGCGGTGTCACCACCGGCTTCCCCGGCGACCTGCGCACGGACGCCCGCGGCGGTCCGGGCAACGGCAGCAACGTCACTCCGGCCCGTACCGCGGGCACCGGCGGGGCCACGCCGGAGGGCCAGCGCCGCCGGCCGGTGGGACCGCTGCTCACCCAGGGCGGCGCGCTGCCCGGGCCGGCCCGGGTGGTGCCGACCACCCTGTCCGCGCCCCTGCTGCCCGGCGTGCCGCCGGTGAACGAGGGACACCCGCCGAGCGGGGAGGTGCGCGGCTGGACACCGGTGTTCGCCGGTGCGGCGGCCGTCGCCCCCCTGATACGCCCGCTCGACGCGATCGCGCCCTTCCCGCCCACCGACTGGACGACCCTGCCCGGGGTCGTCGGCTCGGGCCTGCTGTCCGCCCCCGTCCCCGGTGCCCCGCCCGCACCCGCCACCGCCTCGCCCGTACTCCCCGCCTCCTCCGTGACGCCGCGCCTGTCGCCCTGAGCGCTCACTGCGCCGCGGCTCGCGAACCTGGTTCAATCCTGTGAGGCCGTGCCCGCGGCGACGACCCCGGGGCGGTGGACGACGTCCGTGCCCGCGGCAGCGCGCGGTCGCGGCTCAGCCGTGGGGAGAGCATGAACGAGGGGAACCGTGTCCCTCCGGCCGAGGAGCCGGGGGGAACGGCGGGGGCGACACCGGCCGACCGGTCCGGGGAGCGGACGAGCGCCGATCGTGCGGCACCGGGCGCCGCCGGAACCGACGGCGATTTCGAACTGGCCAGTCCGGCCCCGCCGCCCGGCCGGACCACCGCACCGGCTCCGGGCACGGAGAGCGCCGTACCGTCCCGGGACGGGGAGGGCACCCTGCCGTCCCACGGACCGCATGCCGCAGTCCCGGCGGGGTCCGTGGAGGAGGCCGCCGCACCGGCTCCCGGTGCGGCGGGCGCCGGTTCGGCGGGTGGCGGGCGGATCAAGCCGTTGCACGATCCCGATCCGTACGGCACCCCGCCGTACGGCGAACCCGGTCCCTGGGCGCCCGCGCCGCCCGTGCAGCATCCGGTGGCCCACCCGGCGCACGGAACGGCCGTACCCGGGCCCGCCACCGCCCCGGCCGCCCCGCCGCCCGCGCCCGCGGGCCCCCTCCCCGCCGGTGCCGCGCAGGCGCCCCCGGCCCCCGGGGCCGGCGACGGCGTCCCGCGGGCCGCCGGTCCCTGGGGCCGTTACGACCCCTGGGCCGCCGGTTCCGCGGCGGAGCAGGCGCTCGCCCGGGGGCCGTTGCAGCAGAGCGGTGACGCGGCGCCGGCGGCCGGGCGGCGCGGGCGGCGCGAGAAGCGGCTCGCCCTCGCGTGGACCCTCGCCGTCGCCCTGGTCGCCGCGTGCGTCGGCGGGGTCGCCGGCGCCTACGTCGAACGCGAGGGCCTCGGCGGCGACGTGCGGCTGCCGCAGGCCGGGGGCGTGCCGGCCGGGCGGGCGCCGGACAGCGTGGCCGGGATCGCCGCCCGCGCCCTGCCCAGCGTGGTCACCCTGCACGTCAGGGGCGCCGACGCGGCGGGCACCGGCACCGGCTTCGTGCTCGACACGCGGGGGCACATCCTCACCAACAACCACGTGGTCGGGCCCGCGGGGCCGGACGGCGAGATATCCGTGACGTTCAGCAGCGGCGACACCGTCAAGGCGGAGGTCGTCGGCCGGGACAGCGGCTACGACCTCGCCGTCGTCCGGGTGCGCGGCGTCCACGGGCTCACTCCGCTGCCCCTCGGCGACTCCGACGACGTCCGGGTGGGCGACCCCGTCGTCGCCATCGGCGCCCCCTTCGACCTCGCCAACACGGTCACCTCCGGCATCATCAGCGCCAAGGAGCGGCCCATCACCGCCGGCGGGGACGAGAACGACGGCAGCGACGTGTCGTACGTCGACGCCCTGCAGACCGACGCCCCCATAAACCCGGGCAACTCCGGTGGTCCGCTGCTCGACTCCCGCGCCCGGGTCATCGGCATCAACTCCGCCATCCGCTCCGCCGGCAGCGGCTCGGGCTCGGCGGGCGGCGGCCAGTCCGGTTCCATCGGCCTCGGCTTCGCCATCCCGGTCAACCAGGCCCGGCGCGTCGCCGAGGAGCTGATCAACGACGGCCGTGCCACCCACCCGGTGATCGGCGTGACCCTCGACATGGGCTACTCGGGCGACGGCGCCCGGATCGACGACAAGAGCGCCGGCGGCGGCCCCGCGGTCATCCGGGGCGGCCCCGGCGAGCACGCGGGTCTCCGGCCGGACGACGTCATCACCCGGGTGGACGGGGACCGTGTCCACACGGGTGAGGAGCTGATCGTGAGGATCCGCGCCCACCGGCCCGGCGACCGGCTGCGGCTGACGGTGGAACACGGCGGGACCGAGCGGGAGGTCCCACTCGTCCTCGGCGCGTCGGAGCGGAACTGACGGAAGTCTCACCTCGGGGCGGTACCGGTCGGATGGCAACGGCGGGTACCGTTAAGCGACCGAGGACATCGCAAGGAGCGTCAGGTGTTCAATGACATAGGACCACTGGAGCTGGTGACGATCGTCGTGCTCGCCGTGCTCGTGTTCGGTCCGGACAAGCTCCCGAAGGTCATCCAGGACGTCACGCGCACGATCCGGAAGATCCGCGAGTTCTCGGAGAGCGCCAAGCACGACATCCGCAGCGAACTGGGACCGGAGTTCAAGGACTTCGAGTTCGAGGATCTCAACCCCAAGACCTTCATCCGCAAGCAGCTGGACAGCGACGACCTGGGGCTGAAGGAGATCCGCAACGGGTTCGACCTGAAGAAGGAGATGGCCGAGGTCACGGACGCGGTGAACGGCCACGGCGGCGAGGAGACCACCTCGCCGTCCACCTCCCCGGCCTCCTCTCCGTCCTCCGGCGGCCGCGTCGACATGACGAAGAAGCCCGAGGCGGCCGGCGACGACCGCCCGCCCTTCGACGCCGACGCCACGTGACCGCACCGGCGCCCCGCCGACACGCGCACCGGGGCGCACGGCGCGCACGTGACGTGGCTCATAGCCCGCACCCGGCGCACCTGACCTGAACAGGCCGTTCGCGCGACCCACTGTTCCAGCGCCTGCCCTGCGGCTCCCGGCGGTGTGGATATGCTGCCGAGTTGTTGTGCGGACCGGACGCGTACGCCCGAAGGGGGGCGGGCCACCCCGGTCCGACGAGAGCGAGGAGGCGTCCGGGCATGGAGACGACGAGTCGGGTGGGCGCGCAGGTGCCGGCCGCGGAGGACGGGCAGCAACTCCCCTCCGCCCGGCGTGCGGTCGACGGCTACCTGCGGGCTCCCTTCCCCTGGTACGGGCTCGACGAGGCGTTCACGGGGCCGCGCTGGCTGATGCAGGTCGGCACGACGGCCGACGGCGCCGTCGAGCACGGTTCGATCGGGCACGGGGACGAGCCCTCGGTGCG
Organism: Streptomyces sp. NPDC025833; assembly: GCF_055558055.1. Classification (NCBI taxonomy): domain Bacteria; kingdom Bacillati; phylum Actinomycetota; class Actinomycetes; order Kitasatosporales; family Streptomycetaceae; genus Streptomyces; species Streptomyces sp. NPDC025833. The sequence continues at coordinate 164,773 of NZ_JBVHNF010000009.1, read as the reverse complement.
CGGCGAGACCGGTTCGGCCGGTGAGCCGCGGGAGAAGTTCGCCGTGGTCGTGACGGTCGGCGCGCAGCCGTCCCGGCGCAGCGCCGACGGCACGGGGCTGCTGGAGGCGACGTCGGTCTCCTCGGCCGCCTGGCTCGCCGGGGTGGGACTGCTGTCGTTCACCTGGCCCGGACAGATGGACCACAGCCTGCGGGACGACTGGCTGGACCAGCAGACGGAGACGGCGTGGGCCCTCGCCGACGACCTGGACGGGCCGGAGTGGTCCCGGCTCTCCCTGCCGGTGGACGGGGCGGCGGCCTCGTTCCACTACCGGGAGTCGGAGTTCGGCTGGGTCCTGGCCGGCACCACCGAGGCGGGGGTGCACCTGGGGGCGTACGGGCGGGGGATGAGCGCGTACGGGCTCGGCTTCGCCGTCGTCAAGGACATCGCCGCGTACGCCTGACGCACCGGTCCCGGCCGGACCGCATCCCGGACCGAACCGGCCCGGCCGGGCCCCTATGACGAAGGGGCGCCGTCACGGCAGGACGGCGCCCCCTCGGTCCTCCGGTCCCCGCACGGGGAGCGGAGGACGGACGGCTCAGAACTTGTTCTTCGGCGTGATCCCCAGCGAGAGGCCCGACAGGCCCCGCTGACGGCCGCCCAGCTTGCCGGCGATGGCGCGCAGGGCCGAACCCGCCGGGGAGCCGGGGTCGGTCAGGACCACCGGCTTGCCGTCGTCGCCGCCCTCGCGCAGGCGGACGTCGATCGGGATGCTGCCGAGGACCGGGACCGTCGCCCCGGTGGTGCGGGTCAGGCCGTCGGCGACCGTCTGACCGCCGCCCGTACCGAAGACGTCGACCATCTCGCCGCAGTGCGGGCAGGGCAGCCCGGACATGTTCTCGACCACGCCGACGATCTTCTGGTGCGTCTGCACGGCGATCGAACCGGCCCGCTCGGCGACCTCGGCCGCCGCCTGCTGGGGCGTCGTCACGACCAGGATCTCGGCGTTCGGGACCAGCTGGGCCACGGAGATCGCGATGTCGCCGGTACCGGGCGGCAGGTCCAGCAGCAGCACGTCCAGGTCGCCCCAGTACACGTCGGCGAGGAACTGCTGGAGCGCGCGGTGGAGCATCGGGCCGCGCCAGACGACCGGGGCGTTGCCCGGGGTGAACATGCCGATCGAGATGACCTTCACGCCGTTCGCGGACGGCGGCATGATCATGTTCTCGACCTGCGTGGGCCGGCCGTCGGCGCCGAGCATGCGCGGCACGCTGTGGCCGTAGATGTCGGCGTCCACGACACCGACCTTCAGGCCGTCGGCGGCCATGGCCGCCGCCAGGTTCACCGTCACCGAGGACTTGCCGACACCGCCCTTGCCGGAGGCGACCGCGTAGACCCGGGTGAGGCTGCCCGGCTTGGCGAAGGGGACCTCGCGCTCGGCCTGGCCGCCGCGCAGCGCCGACGCCAGCTCCTTGCGCTGCTCGTCGCTCATCACGTCCAGCGTCACGTCGACGCCGGTGACGCCCCCGACCCGGGAGACCGCCTCGGTGACGCGCTGCGTGATGGTGTCGCGCATCGGGCAGCCGGACACCGTCAGGTACACGGTGACCGCGACCCGTCCGTCCGCGCCGATCTCCACCGATTTGACCATCCCGAGTTCGGTGATCGGGCGGTTGATCTCGGGGTCGTTCACCGTCGCCAGTGCCTCGCGCACCGCGTCTTCCGTAGCCATAAGGACGATGGTACGGCGCTCCGAGGGGCCTTCGGGATGCCCCTCAGCGGTCGTCTGTGTCACGTCCCCGCGGGTGTTCCGCCCGTTCCGCCGGGAATACGACCTGACCCGCGTGCCCGTCGTGCCGGTGGCGCTCCTCCAGCTCCTTCACCACGTCCTGCAGCTCCGAGCGGATCCAGTCACGGGTGGCCACCTCGCCCAGCCCCATGCGCAGCGCGGCGACCTCCCGGGTGAGGTACTCCGTGTCGGCGATGGACCGCTCGTTCTGCTTGCGGTCCTGCTCCAGGTTGACCCGGTCGCGGTCGTCCTGCCGGTTCTGCGCGAGCAGGATCAGCGGGGCCGCGTACGACGCCTGGAGGGACAGCATCAGGGTCAGGAAGATGAACGGGTACTGGTCGAAGCGCAGCCCCGCGGGCGCGGCGATGTTCCACACCACCCACACGATGATGACGACCGTCATCCACACGATGAAGCGGCCGGTGCCCAGGAACCGGGCGATCTTCTCCGACAGCCGGCCGAACGCCTCCGGGTCCCACTCGGGCAGGAACCGCCGGCGGGGCGGGCGCGGCTGGTCCAGCCGGGGCGTGCGGGGCCGGGCGGTGGCCGTGGCGCCCGCCGGGTTGCGCTCGCGGCTCGCGGTGTCGCGCTCAGGAGCCATGGGTGGCCGCCTCCTCCCCCTCGTCCAGGTGGAACTCCGTCTCCCGCCAGTCGTCGGGCAGCATGTGGTCCAGTACGTCGTCGACGGTCACGGCGCCCAGCAGCGACCCGGACTCGTCCACCACGGGCGCCGCCACCATGTCGTAGGTGGCGAAGAACCCGGCGACGACCGGCAGGGCGGCGTCCGGCTCCAGGGGTTGCAGGTCGTCGTCCAGGACCGAGCCGACCAGGGTGTACGGGGGATCGCGCAGCAGCCGCTGGAAGTGCACGGTGCCCAGGTACTTGCCGGTCGGGGTCTCGTCGGGCGGGCGGCAGACGTAGACCTGCGCGGCGAGGGCCGGGGACAGGTCCTGGTTGCGGACCCGGGCGAGCGCGTCGGCGACGGTGGCGTCGGGGCGCAGCACGATGGGCTCGGTCGTCATCAGACCGCCGGCCGTGTGCTCCTCGTACGACATCAGCCGGCGCATGTCGGCCGCGTCGGAGGGCTGCATCAGGCTCAGCAGCCGCTCCTTGTCCTCCTCGGGCAGCTCGGCGAGCAGGTCGGCCGCGTCGTCCGGGTCCATCGCCTCCAGCACGTGCGCCGCGCGCTCCTCCTCCAGCTTGCCCAGGATCTCGATCTGGTCGTCCTCGGGCAGCTCCTCCAGCACGTCGGCGAGCCGGTCGTCGTCCAGCGCCGCGGCGACCTCGGCCCGCCGCTTGGAGGACAGGTGGTGCAGGACGTTGGCGAGGTCGGCGGGGCGCAACTGCTCGAAGGTGGCGAGCAGGCTCTCCGCGCCCTGCCCGTGCTCCTCCAGGGAGAAGCCGGTGACGGCCGACCACTCGGCGGTCAGCGTCTCGCCCCGGGCCCGCCGGAAGGCGCTGCCCTTCCTGCCCTTGCGGAGGAAGACCCGGTCGACCTCCCAGTCCCGGCGGGCGGGGAGCTGCTGCACGGACACGTCGAGCACGGTGACCTGCTCGCCGGTCTCCACCAGCGTCACGCGCCGGTCCAGCAGCTCGCCGAAGACCAGCCGCTCGGTGGGCCGCTGCTCGAAGCGGCGCACGTTCAGCACGCCGGTGGTGATGACCTGGCCCGACTCGATCCCGGTGACCCGGGTCATCGGCAGGAAGATGCGGCGCCGGGTGGACAGTTCGACGACCAGTCCGAGGACGCGCGGGGGCCGCCGCCCGACGCGCAGCATGACGACCAGATCGCGCACGCGCCCGACCTGGTCGCCGGCCGGATCGAAGACGGGGACCCCGGCGAGGTGCGAGACGAAGATCCGGGGGGCGCCGGCTGCCATGGCTCTGCTTCCTTTGCCTGCGATGAAAGGGGGACTGCTGTGGGTGGGATCTGCTCGGATCTGCCCGCTCGGGTGCGCTTCAGGCTAGCCCGTACCGGTCGGATACGCCCTGGTGGGCGGTCCGGACGGACCGGATCGGCCGGGCGGCCGGAGCACCGGTACGCTGCGGTACGCCGCTCCGGAACCGTCAGAAAGGCAGCTCCATCCGTGACTGCGACTCCCCAGGGCCGTACCCGCCGGACCGCGCTGCTCGCCGCGACCTGCGCACTGGCCGCCACGGGGGCGGTGGTGCTGTCGGGGTGTGGCGGCGACGATCCGGACGCGGGGACGAACGGCGTGGGCAGACTGTCCGCCGGCGGGATCGAGGCTCGGACCCGGGCCGCGGCGGACGCGGCCTCCGCCGTACGGCTGTCCGGCACCGTGGTCACGAGCGGCCGTACGTACCGGCTGGACATGCGGCTCAAGGCCGACGGCGGCACCGGGTCGGTGACCTCCCAGGGGACGGCCTTCAAGTTGCTGCGGGTGGGCGAGGAGCTGTTCCTCAAGGCCGGCGCGGACTTCTGGAACCACGGCGACGGCGACGACGGCGCCACGGGCAAGCTGGACGGCAAGTACGTGAAGGTCCCGCAGGGCGACCCCGCGTACAAGAAGTTCAGCGGCTTCACGGACAAGGACGTCCTCCTCGACGGTCTGCTGACGTTGCACGGCACGCTGGCGACGGACGGCCGCCGCACCGACCAGTCGGGTACCCCCACGATCCGGATCACCGGCGACGAGGGTTCCGGCGGCACCCTGGACGTCTCCCTCCAGGGCCGGCCGTACCCCCTCCGCATGGTCCGCGCCGGCGGCGCGGGAACGCTCCGCTTCTCGGACTGGGGCAAGGACTTCACCGTCGAGCGCCCGGACCGGTCCGAGACCGTGGACTACGGCAGGCAGCTCCCGGCGTCGTAGCCCGGCCCGCCGCGCCGCCGCGCCGCCGCTCAGCCGCCCGCGCTCACTTTCTCTTGCGGCGCCCGAGCAGCAGCTTCCCGAGGTGCGCCGGCACCGGGTGGCGGGTCGTCGCCGGTGTGGGCACGGGGCGCTCGGCCAGCGCGCCGGGCGGCACGGGGAGCACCGGTCCGGCCGGCACCAGGCGGAGCACCCGGCACTCGCGGGCCCAGCGGGCCGGCATCTCCTCGCCGTCGGGGGCGTTCAGCCGCTTGCCCTTCAGCTCGGCGACGACGGTCCGCCACTCCTCGGTGCCGGCGGCCACCTCGGCCACGGTGACCGGGTAGGTCACCAGCCGGCCGCCCTTGTCCTTGCTGCGCACGCTCACCTCGGCGGTGCCGCCGTCGGCCAGTCCCGTCAGCGGCTGCTCACCCGGCCCGTCGCCGACCACGCAGACCGCGCCGTCGTGCCACACGTGCCACAGCGCACGCGCGGCCGGGGCCGCGGCGCCCCGGACCCAGATGAGGCCGGACTTCTTGGAGGCCTCCTCGATGAGGGCCCGGTCGAGCAGCTCGCTTGTCATGCGCCCAGCCTATCCAGGCCGTCCGCGCCCGTTCACAGCCAGCCGTTGCGCTTGAGCGTGCGGTGGATGCCCAGGCAGATGACGCCGGTGATGGCCATGATCACCGGGTAGCCGAACCGCCAGTGCGTCTCCGGCATGTAGTCGAAGTTCATGCCGTACACCCCGCACACCATCGTCGGCACGGCGACGATCGCGGCCCAGGAGGTGATCTTGCGCATGTCCTCGTTCTGCGCGACGGACGCCTGCGCGAGGTTGGCCTGGAGGATGGAGTTGAGCAGTTCGTCGAAGCTCAGCACCTGCTCCTGCACCCGGGCCAGGTGGTCGGCGACGTCCCGGAAGTACTTCTGGATGTCCGGGTCGACCAGCCGCATCGGCCGCTCGCTCAGCAGCTGCATGGGCCGCAGCAGCGGCGCCACCGCGCGCTTGAACTCCAGCACCTCGCGCTTGAGCTGGTAGATGCGCGCCGAGTCCACACCGCGCGAGACCCCGCCGTTGCGGCCGGGCGAGAAGACCTCGGTCTCCACCTCGTCGATGTCGTCCTGCACCGCGTCGGCGACGGCGATGTAGCCGTCCACCACGTGGTCGGCGATGGCGTGCAGCACCGCCGAGGGGCCCTTGGCGAGCAGCTCCGGGTCGTCCTGGAGGCGGTGCCGCAGGGCGCGCAGCGAGCCCTGGCCGCCGTGCCGGACGGTGATGAAGAAGTCCCGGCCGGTGAAGCACATCACCTCGCCGGTCTCGACGACCTCGCTGTTGGCGGTGAGCCGGTCGTGCTCCACGTAGTGGATGGTCTTGAAGACGGTGAACAGCGAGTCGTCGTACCGCTCCAGCTTGGGCCGCTGGTGGGCCTGCACCGCGTCCTCGACGGCCAGCGGGTGCAGCCCGAACTCTCCGGCGATCCCGGAGAATTCGGCCCCGGTCGGCTCGTGCAGGCCGATCCAGACGAACCCGCCGTCGCGGCGCACCAGCCGCATCGCCTCCTGCGGGGTCAGCGGCTGCGTGCTGGGGACGCGGGCGCCGTCGCGGTAGACCGCGCAGTCGACGACGGCCGAGGGCGTCCCGGGGGCGCGCGTGGTGTCGTAGGACGCGCCGGTGTCCTTGCGCAGCGAGACGCGGGACGACGGGCGGACCACGGCGCGCAGGTCGCGAATCATCGACATGGGCAGGCTCCTTCGCGGGCGGGCAGCGAGTGCGCGCGGCGACGGGTGGAACTACCCGGAATGGGGACGTCCGGCAAGGGACTCCCGCCCGTGGGGCAGGAAAGGATGTTTGGCACGTCCACAAAGCGGGGAGCACCGCACCGTCGCGGTGGCGACTTCGCTACTGATGCAGAACTGACGGAGATCAGGCAGATCAGGCAAAGCGAGACGAAGTGCTCTTCCGAACGACGATGCGCCGATGCGCAAAGGAAGGCGGCAGCCGGCCGGTACCTACATCAGCAGCCGGAAGAGCGAGTGGTACTACCAGGTCGACTTCGATCCATGACAGCCCCACCTCCTCCGGCCGGTCCCTCGTAAGGGAGTCTCGTCGGCGCCGGGACCCGATAGCGACGCTTCGGCGTGCTGCCCCGAACCACGGACTCAGAGTATCAGCCGCCCGTACTGTCAAGGCGCCGCTTTGCCCGCTACTGACGAGTTCTATGCTCGCGGCATGGCAGATGTTCTTCCTCTGGTCGAGGCCCGGTTGAGCACCGCGTTCGGCGAACCGGACGCCCGGGCCGCGGTCACCTTCCTCGGCACGGACCGCATCGAGGTGCTCCGTTTCCAGGAGGGGGACGTGCTGCGGTACGCCACCCTCGGCATGTCCGCGCACCCCATGTCGGACCCGACCGCGCTGGTGGCCGATCCGGTCGGCGGTCCCCGCGCCGAACTGGTCCTGTCCGTCCGCGCGGGCCTGGCGGAGACCGACAAGGTGCTCCGCCCGCTGGCCGTGCTGGCCGCGACCCCGCAGGTGGAGGGAGTGGTGGTGGCCCCGGGCGCCTCCCTGGACGTCGGTGAGCCGCTGTGGCCCGGCGCGCCCTTCACCTCCGTGCTGGTGGGCGAGCCGGGCGGGCTCGTGGCGGACCTGGAGCTGGACGCCCCGATGGACCCCGTACGGTTCCTGCCGCTGCTGCCGATGACCCCGAACGAGGCCGCCTGGAAGCGGGTGCACGGCGCCCAGGCCCTCCAGGAGCGCTGGCTCGCGAACGGGACGGACCTGCGGGATCCCTCCCGCAGGTCCGCCCCGCTGGACTGACGCCGGCCGCGGCCGAGTGACCGAACTCACGCCAACGCAAGGCCGGAACCGGTCAGTTGGCGAAGGCGCCGACCCCGTCCTCGGTCGCGTGCCACGGCTGGAGCTCCGCCGCCTCGTGCGTGAGGGCGCGGCGCCGTACGACGACCACGAGCGCGCCCAGCAGCGCGGTGACGGCGGCCACCACGAACGGGACGTGGATGTCGGTCCACTCCTCGATCTTCGGCGCGAAGTAGGGCGCCGCGGCGGCGGCGAACCAGCGGACGAAGTTGTACCCCGCGCTCGCCACCGGCCGCGGGGCGTCCGACACGCCGAGGGCGAGTTCGGTGTAGACGGTGTTGTTCACGCCGATGAAGGCGCCGGACAGGATCGTGCAGACGACGGCCGTGGTGTGGTCGCCGTAGCCGAGCACGAGCACGTCCGCCGCGAGCAGCAGCAGCGAGCCCCCGAGGACCTTCAGCGAGCCGAACCGCGCCTGCATGCGCGGGGCCACGACGACCGAGAAGACGGCGAGCAGCACGCCCCAGGCGAAGAACACCGCGCCCGAGCGGTACGGCGTCATGTCCAGCACGAACGGCGTGAACGCCAGGATGGTGAAGAACGTGTAGTTGTAGAAGAACGCCGAGACCGCCGCGGAGGCCAGGCCGCCGTGGCCCAGCGCCTTCAGGGGGTCGAGGATCGAGGTCTTCCGGGCGGGCTTCGGCTGCTCCTTCAGGAACGCCGTGATGCACAGGAACCCGATCGCCATCAGGGTGGCCGTGCCGAAGAAGGGGTAGCGCCAGCTCACGTTGCCGAGGACGGCGCCGAGCAGCGGGCCGCAGGCCATGCCGAGGCCGAGCGCGGACTCGTAGAGCAGGATCGCCGCCGCGCTGCCGCCGGCCGCGGCGCCGACGATGACCGCGAGGGCGGTGGAGACGAAGAGCGCGTTGCCGAGGCCCCAGCCGGCCCGGAAGCCGACGAGCTGGCCGACCGAGCCGGACGTGCCGGCCAGGCCCGCGAAGACGACCACGAACGCCAGGCCGACCAGCAGTGTCCGGCGGCCGCCGATGCGGCTGGAGACGAAGCCGGTCAGCAGCATGGCGATGGCGGTGATCAGGAAGTACGAGGTGAAGAGCAGGGACACCTGGCTGGTGGTGGCGTGCAGGCCCTGCGCGATCGACGGCAGGATCGGGTCGACGAGCCCGATGCCCATGAAGGCGACGACGGAGGCGCCGGCCGTGGCCCAGACCGCCTTGGGCTGTCGCAGGATGCCGCCGGCTCCCGCGTCGAAGGGGTCCATGTGCTTCTCCCGTCCTCACACAAGTAGTTGGCTTATGCACATAGTAAGTTAGCTCGGCTAATTAATGCAAGATGCATCTATCTGTGCTGGTCGGGCGGGCCGCCGGGTCTTCCGTCCGGACGGGTGATCGTCCTTGACGCGGGCGTGCGGGGGTAGGACCGTGGAGCCCTATGAGGGGCGAACCCAGTTGCCCGAAGTGCGGTGGCCGGGTCAGGGCTCCCGGACTCTTCGCCGATGCGTGGCAGTGCGATGTGCACGGCACGGTGTATCCGCTGCAGCCCGTGATCCCGCCCAGCGTCGAGGCGCTCAACGTCGTCGTGCGGCGCACGCAGGTGCCCGTGTGGATGCCCTGGCCGCTGCCGGTCGGATGGCTGTTCACGGGGGTGGCGTACGCCGGTGACGACCGCAGCGGCGGCCGGGCGACGGCCGTGGCCTGCTCCGGACCCGGACCGCTCGGCGGGCCCGGCGAGATGATCCTGATCGCCGAGGAGCTGGGCGTCGGCCTCGGCGCGCGGTACGCCGGCATCGACGGGCCGGACCCGGGGGCGTTCATGAACGTGGAGAAGCCCCCGCAGACCAAGGTGCTGGCCGCCGGCCGTCCGACCCCGCTCTGGCACGTCTACCGCACCCCCGACGACCGGGCCGTCTTCGCCGGCGAGGCGCTCGGCATGTGGGTGTGGGCGGTGATGTGGCCCGAGCAGTCCGGCCTGCTCATGTACGACGAGATGGTGCTGACCGACCTGCGCGACGCGGGAGCGGAGATAGACCTGGTGCCCTGCGGGGCGCTGTCGCCGCGGCTGCTGCGGCCGTAGCGGCCGGGGCGTGCCGGACCGGCGGCGACGGCGGCCGGGTGTCCCCGGCGGTCACGACGGGCAGGACGGCCCGCGGGCGTCCGGCCCGGTCGCGCGGGCCGCCACCCCTCGCGGGGCGTTGAAGTAAAGGGCGCCGACTGGTTTCGGCTGTGACAGTGGGGGTGGAAAACCCCGCTATCCTTAGGTGTCCCCTTTCCTTCCGCCGTCGCCCAGGAGTCGCCGTGCGCATCGATCTGCACTGCCACTCCACGGCCTCCGACGGGACGGACACCCCGGCCGAACTGGTGCGCCATGCCGCCGCGGCCGGTCTCGACGTCGTCGCGCTGACCGACCACGACACCACCCGGGGGTACGCCGAGGCGATCGCCGCGCTGCCCGAGGGGCTGACCCTCGTCCCCGGCGCCGAGCTGTCCTGCCGGATCGACGGCGTCTCGATGCACATGCTGGCCTACCTCTTCGACCCCGAGGAGCCCGCTCTGCTCGCGGAGCGCGAGCTGGTCCGGGACGACCGGGTGCCGCGGGCCAGGGCCATGGTCGCCAAGCTGGAGGCGCTGGGCGTGCCGGTCACCTGGGAGCAGGTCGATCGGATCGCCGCCGGCGGCTCCGTCGGGCGGCCGCACGTCGCGTCCGCGCTGGTGGAGCTGGGTGTCGTACCGACCGTGGGTGACGCCTTCACCGAGCGGTGGCTGGCGGACGGCGGGCGCGCCTTCGTGAAGAAGCACGAGACCGACCCCTTCGAGGTGATCCGGCTCGTCAAGGGTGCCGGCGGGGTCTGCGTGTTCGCGCACCCCGCGGCCGCCAAGCGGGGCCGCACCGTGCCGGAGTCCCGGATCGCCGAGCTGGCCGAGGCCGGTCTGGACGGCATCGAGGTCGACCACATGGACCACGACCCCGACGCCCGGACCCGGCTGCGCGGCCTGGCCAAGGAGCTGGGACTGCTCGTCACCGGCTCCTCCGACTACCACGGCAGCCGCAAGACCGTGGCGCTGGGCGCGTACACGACCGATCCCGAGGTGTACGGGGAGATCACCCGGCGGGCCACCGGGGCGTTCCCGGTGCCCGGCGCCGGCGGAGTCTGAGGCCCTCCGGGGCCGCCCCCGGGCCGGCTCGCGCCGCCCTCTCGCCCTTCACCCCTCTTCTCCCGGCAAGGCCTGTAACACCCCCATGTTCGACATCGCCGTCTTCGGCTCCCTGTTCCTGACCCTTTTTGTCATCATGGATCCCCCGGGGATCACCCCGATCTTCCTCGCCCTGACCGCCGGCCGGCCGGCCAAGGTCCAGAAGCGGATGGCCCTCCAGGCGGTCTGCGTGGCGGGCGGGGTCATCGCCGTCTTCGGCGTCCTGGGCCACCAGATCCTGAACTACCTGCACGTCTCCGTCCCGGCGCTGATGATCGCGGGCGGTCTGCTGCTCCTGCTCATCGCGCTGGACCTGCTCACCGGCAAGACCGACGAGCCGAAGCAGACCAAGGACGTCAACGTGGCGCTCGTGCCGCTGGGCATGCCGCTGCTCGCCGGGCCCGGCGCGATCGTGTCCGTGATCCTCGCCGTGCAGAAGGCCGGCAGCGTCTCCACGCAGATCTCGGTGTGGTCCGCGATCCTCGCGATCCACGTCGTGCTGTGGCTGGTGATGCGCTACTCGCTGCTGATCATCCGGGTCATCAGGGACGGCGGTGTCGTCCTGGTGACGCGGCTCGCGGGCATGATGCTCTCCGCCATCGCGGTGCAGCAGATCATCAACGGGATCACTCAGGTGATCCGGGGGAGCTGAGCCTCGATGTCTCGGCTCCCCCGGAAAGCTTGAGTGGCGCGTGCCCGTGTGCGGGTTACGAGGCCGGGGTGTCGGCCGGGCGGATCCAGAGGCGCTGCCCGACGGCGGCGGCCTGCTGAACGATCCGGTTGACGGAGGCGGCGTCCACGACGGTGCTGTCCACGGGGGTTCCGTCGACCTCGTCGAGTCGCATGATTTCGAAGCGCATGGGCTTCTCCCTTCGTCTGGTCATCCTCCTGCGGAGAACTACTTGGAGTGACGTCTGTGTATCCAGCGTCATACGTATGCAACGCGACGCAGGTGACAAACATTCCCTACGCTAAATAAATTTTTCGAACGTCTAAGTACTGACCGGTAAGAGTTCGAGTGAGAACTGACCGGGATCGGTTGTGTTCGGAATGTGACCACCGGGACAATGGAGGCGATGAACGACGACCCCGCCGGCCTCGGCGCACGCATCGACCGCACGAACGAGCTGCTGGAACGCATGCTCGCCGAGGTGGCGAAGACACCCTCCACGCACGCGATCTTCGTAGACGCGGGCTACCTGTACGCCGCCGCCGGCCGGCTGGTCGCCGGGACCGAGGACCGCCGCGCCTTCGACCTCGACGCCGAGGGCCTGATCGACGCGCTGATCGACCGGGCGCGCACGATCTTCGCGGACAGCCGGCTGCTGCGCGTCTACTGGTACGACGGCGCCCGGCGCCGCATCCACACCGCCGAGCAGCAGACCATCGCCGAACTGCCCGACGTCAAGGTCAGGCTCGGCAACCTCAACGCCAACAACCAGCAGAAGGGCGTCGACTCCCTGATCCGCACGGACCTGGAGTCACTGGCCAGGCACCGCGCGATCAGCGACGCGGCCCTCCTCGGCGGCGACGAGGACCTGGTCTCGGCGGTCGAGGCGGCCCAGGGCTACGGCGCCCGCGTCCACCTGTGGGGCATCGAGGCGCCCGAGGGCCGCAACCAGGCCGAGCCGCTGCTCTGGGAGGTCGACAGCCAGCGCACCTTCGACCTGCAGTTCTTCAAGCCCTACGTCTCCCGGCGCACGGCCGCCTCCGACGCCGGCGGCACCACCCGCCCGACCCGCGAGGACGTGCGCTTCGTCGGCGCCCAGATCGCCGCCCGGTGGCTCGCCTCCCGGGGCCGCGACGCCCTCGTCGAACTGCTCCCCGGCCACCCCTACCTGCCCGGCTCCGTCGACCAGGACCTGCTGGTGGAGGCCGAGCAACTGCTCCAGTACTCCCTGCGCGGCCACGCGGATCTGCGGCGCGCCCTGCGGGACGGGTTCTGGGGGCACCTCCAGGCGCAGTACTAGCGCCGGTCGGCCCGCACGCCCGGCCGGTCCCGGGGCTACGGCCGTGCCGGGACGCCGTCCCAGAAGCCGGCGAGCGCCCGGGCCGTCTCCAGGGGGCGGTCGGTGTTGGGCGAGTGCTCGGCTCCCGCGATCACCGTGCGCCGCGCCGCCAGCCGGACCGCCATGTCGTCGAGCAGCGGCAGCGGCCAGGTGTCGTCCCGCGCGCCCGACAGCACGTGGAACGGCAGCGGCAGGGCGGCCAGTTCGGCCACCCTGTCCGGCTCGGTGCACAACTGGTGCCCGGTGGCCAGGAGTTGGGCGGGCTTGGTGGCCAGCCAGCGCCGTCGCAGGTCGTCCCGGTCGTCCAGCCCGCCGTCCAGCGCGGCGGTGTCCGTCTCCTCCGGCGGCTCCATCGCCTGGATCGTCTCCCACACCTCCGCCATGCCCAGTACCGACAGCGCGTCCCGGAGCAGCTTCACCCGCTCCTGCTGGGGCGCCGAGATCCGGGCCGGGCCGGAGGCCATCAGGGTGAGCGACAGGAAGGGCGCGTGGTCGAGCAGTACGGCGGCGCGGGTGATCTGGCCGCCGAGGGAGTGGCCCAGCAGGTGCACCGGGCCGCCGATCGCCTCCGCCTGCGCGAGGACGTCCCGCGCCAGTTCCTCCTGCGCGTAGGCCGACTCGTCCGTCGTCGGCCCGTCCGACTCGAACTGGCCCCGCCCGTCCACGGCGACGGTCCGGTAGCCGCGCCGGGCGAGCGGTACGTGCAGCGGGTTGAAGTCCTCCTTGCTCCCGGTGAACCCCGGCAGCAGCAGGGCGACGCCCCTGGGCTCCACACCGGCGGCCACGGGGGCGTCGACCACGGCGAACTCGCCGCGGGCCGTCCGCAGGGGGTACGCGCGGGCACCGGGGGGCGGGACGAAGGTCGCGGGCCTGCTCATGGGGGAGAGGCTATCCGGCGGGGCGTGGGCGGGGGCGGGTACACGGGCTTGGGCGGGGAGGCCGGCGGCAGGTCACGCCCCGGACGCCGCCGGCCACCGCCCCCGGACACGGCGATGGCCGGGCCCACTGTCGTGGACCCGGCCATCGGACCGGCTGGCGCTGTCGTGCGTCAGGCGCCCGGGTCAGGACTCGGTGGCCTCCACGGCCGCCGTGGCCTTGCGGGTGCGGCGCGGCTTGGGCGCCGCCTCGACACCCTCACCGGCCGCCTCGACGGCGGACGCCGCCGTCTTGCGGGGCCGGCGCCGCGGCTTGACCTCCGGCTCGCCGGTGGCCTGCGCCGGGATCTCCGGAGCGGCCTCGACGGCCGCCGTGGCCTTGCGGGTCCGCCGCGCCTTCGGCGCGACCGCTTCCCCGTCGCCCACCTCGACGACGGCGGCCGCCGTCTTGCGGGTCCGGCGCGGCTTGACCTCGGCTTCCCCTTCGGTCACCTCGGGAGCGGCGGCCGCGGCCTTGCGGGTGCGTCGCGGCTTGGCCTCGGGCCCCGCCTCGGTCGCCTCGGGGGCGGTCGCGGCGGTCTTCCGGGTGCGCCGGGGCTTGGCCTCGACGGCCTCGGCCGTGTCCGTGGCGGCTTCGGCGGTGGCCGCCGTTTTTCGCGTGCGGCGCGGCTTGGCCTCGGGCTCCGCCTCGGTCGCCTCGGGGGCGATCGCGGCCGTCTTCCGGGTGCGCCGGGGCTTGGCCTCGGTTTCAGCCTCGGTCACTTCGGGAGCGGCGGCCGCGGCCTTGCGGGTGCGGCGGGGCTTGGCCTCGGGCTCCACTTCGGCCGCCTCGGGGGCGGTCGCGGCGGTCTTCCGGGTACGGCGCGGCTTGGCCTCGACGGCCTCGGCCGTGTCCGTGCCGGCTTCGGCGGTGGCCGCCGTCTTCCGCGTGCGGCGCGGCTTGGCCTCGGGCTCCGCCTCAGTCGCCTCGGGGGCGATCGCGGCCGTCTTCCGGGTACGGCGCGGCTTCGTCTCGACGGCCTCGGCCGTGTCCACGGCCGCCTCCGCCGCGGCGGCCGGTTCGGCCGTCTTGCGGGTGCGGCGGCGCGGCTTGCTCTCCGCGGCCGGAGCGGCCTCCGGCTCGACCACCGGCGCGTCGGCGACCACCGGCTCGGCCACGGCCTCGGCCACCGGAGACTGCGTCTCCGTCGGCTCCGCCCTGCGGGTACGGCGGCGGCGCGGCTTCTCCGGGCTCTCCAGCGCGTCCGGGCCCGCCACCGCGGCCACCGTCTCGACGGCGGCGGCTTCGTCGGTCGCCGGGACCGCCGCGGCGGCCGGCACCGGCTGCCCGGCCGCTGCGCCGCGCGTGCGGCGGCGACGGCGCGGGGTGCGGGTCGCGGCCTGCGTCTCCTCCGTGCCGGTGGACTCGGCGGCCGGGGCCGCGGGGGCCGCGGCGTCCAGCGGCGCTCCGCCGCGCGTACGGCGGCGACTGCCCGGCGTACGCGCCGAACGCTCACGCTCGGCCGTCTCGGCACGGCCGTCGCGCCGGTCACGACCGTCGCGGCCACCACGGCCGCCCCGGTCACCGCGGCCGCGCGACGCGCCCCGCCCGCCGGTCTCGCCCAGGTCCTCCAGGACCTCCGCGTCCAGGCCGGCCCGGGTCCGCTCGGAGCGCGGCAGTATGCCCTTGATGCCCGCGGGGATGCCGAGGTCCGTGAAGAGGTGGGGAGAGCTGGAGTACGTCTCCGCCGGGTCGTTGAAGCCCAGCTCCAGCGCCTTGTTGATCAGCTGCCAGCGCGGGATGTCGTCCCAGTCCACGAACGTGATCGCCGTACCCTTGGCGCCCGCGCGGCCGGTGCGGCCGATGCGGTGCAGGTACGTCTTCTCGTCCTCGGGGGACTGGTAGTTGATGACGTGGGTCACGCCCTCGACGTCGATACCGCGCGCGGCGACGTCGGTGCACACCAGCACGTCGACCTTGCCGTTGCGGAAGGCCCGCAGCGCCTGCTCGCGGGCGCCCTGGCCGAGGTCGCCGTGGACCGCGCCGGAGGCGAACCCGCGGCGCTGGAGCTGCTCGGCGATGTCGGCGGCTGTGCGCTTGGTCCGGCAGAAGATCATCGCCAGTCCGCGGCCCTCGGCCTGGAGGATGCGGGCGACCATCTCCGGCTTGTCCATGTTGTGCGCGCGGTAGACGAACTGCTTGATGTTCGCGACCGTCGCGCCCTCGTCGTCCGGCGCGGTGGCGCGGATGTGCGTGGGCCGGGACATGTAGCGGCGCGCGAGGCCGATGACCGCGCCCGGCATGGTCGCCGAGAACAGCATGGTCTGGCGCTTGACCGGCAGCATGCTGATGATCTTCTCGACGTCGGGCAGGAAGCCCAGGTCGAGCATCTCGTCGGCCTCGTCGAGGACCAGGCTCTTGATGTGCCGGAGGTCGAGCTTCTTCTGGCCCGCGAGGTCGAGCAGGCGGCCCGGGGTGCCGACGACCACGTCGACGCCCTTCTTCAGGGTCTCGACCTGCGGCTCGTAGGCCCGGCCGCCGTAGATGGCCGTCACGCGCACGTTACGGACCTTGCCGGCGGTCAGCAGGTCGTTGGTGACCTGCGTGCACAGCTCGCGCGTGGGGACGACCACCAGGGCCTGCGGGGCGTCCGTGAGGGCCTCGGGCGCGGCGCGTCCGGCCTCGACGTCGGCGGGGACGGTGACGCGCTCCAGGAGCGGGAGTCCGAAGCCCAGCGTCTTGCCGGTGCCCGTCTTGGCCTGGCCGATGACGTCCGTGCCGGAAAGGGCGACGGGGAGCGTCATCTCCTGGATGGGGAAGGGGGTGACGATGCCGACGGCCTCCAGGGCCTCGGCGGTCTCGGGGAGGATTCCGAGTTCTCGAAACGTCGTAGTCAGGGTGCTGCCTCTTCTGTGTGCGCGGTGCGAGGCGAGCGCGCGGGGGTCATGTCTGACCGTGCCGGGGACGTCGGCTGCCGTACGGACGTACCACTCGGGCAAGCCGTAAGACACGGGACCTCTGCCGACGCTCTAGCGCTCGTACCGCTGAGGGGTCCCTCCACTCGTCGTACGGTCAGAGCCGTACGGCATCGGAGGGCTGTCGGGTCGGAGCCGATCGGGCCACCGACCGGGCATCCTCATGCGTGCGGCCCGTCGGGACACGTCGAACACCGTCGACGCACTCAGCAGGCGCATTACCACCATACCTCGGAATCGCGCACATGCGATGGCCGATTTGGTCACGTAGCCGTGATCACAGTGATCGGCCAGGAGCCCGGCACGCGCGCCGAGCGGGCTATTGTGCGCCTCATGACTAGCTCTGACAAGGCTGAGAACGCGTCCGCCGAACCCGCCGCACCCACCGGTGTCGCCGCCCAGGACTGGGCGCAGGCGTCCGCCGAGCCGCACTACCGCGCCGCCGTCGTGGACCTGCTCGGCGCGCTCGCGTACGGAGAGCTGGCGGCGTTCGAACGGCTCGCGGAGGACGCCAAGCTGGCGCCCACCCTCGCGGACAAGTCGGAGCTGGCGAAGATGGCCTCGGCCGAGTTCCACCACTTCGAGAGGCTGCGGGACCGGCTGACCGAGATCGGCGAGGAGCCGACGGCCGCCATGGACCCGTTCGTGGCCGCACTGGACGGCTTCCACCGGCAGACCGCTCCGTCGGACTGGCTGGAGGGCCTGGTCAAGGCGTACGTCGGCGACTCGATCGCGAGCGACTTCTACCGCGAGGTCGCGACCCGCCTCGACTCCGACACGCGCGAGCTGGTGCTGGCCGTGCTCGACGACACCGGGCACGCCGGTTTCGCGGTGGAGAAGGTGCGCGCCGCCATCGACGCCGACCCGCGGGTGGGCGGCCGGCTGGCGCTGTGGGCGCGGCGGCTGATGGGGGAGGCCCTGTCGCAGTCGCAGCGGGTGGTCGCCGACCGGGACGCGCTGTCCACGATGCTCGTGGGAGGCGTGGCCGACGGGTTCGACCTGGCCGAGGTCGGAAAGATGTTCTCGCGGATCACCGAGGCCCACACCAAGCGGATGGCCGCGCTCGGCCTGGCCGCGTAGCACGGGGCACCGGACCCCCGGGCCCGGTGCCGCTACGCCGTCGCCGACCGCCGGCGCAGCCGGCCCGCCGGGCGGAGCAGCAGGGACAGTGACGCCACCGCGATGACCGCCGCGCCCAGCAGGCTGAGCACGGCGCTGCCGGGGCCCAGCGCGGAGCGGGTGACGAAGTCGCCGAAGAGGGCTCCGGCGACGCCCGTCGAGAACAGCAGCGGGCGGGCCGGCAGCCGGTGGGCCAGGCGGTGCGCCGCCGCCCAGGCGAGGATCATGCCGAGCACGGCGGAGCCGAGTACTTCGAGGATCATGTCGGGGGTCCCTCCCACGGCCGGTCCGGCTCGACGGTTGTAGCCGGTCTTACCCGTGACCTGCGGATTGCAATCCTCGGCTGTGGGGAAGTTGTGCTCCGTCCGTGTACGCGACCACGCGAAAGGGCCCGGCGGCAACGGCCGCCGGGCCCCGCACGCGACTTCGGCTCAGAGAGTGCCGAAACCCACCTTGCGCGCGGTGGGCGCGCCGATCTCCACGTACGCCAGACGGTCGGTCGGCACCAGGACCTTGCGGCCCTTCTCGTCCTGGAGGCTCAGCACCTGCGTCTTGCCGGACAGCGCCTCGTTCACCTGGCGCTCCAGCTCCTCGGCGCTCAGACCGCTCTCCAGAACGATCTCGCGGGGCGCGTACTGCACGCCGATCTTGACCTCCACGGCTATGTCCCTCCGACGGTCCGTGATGTGCGCGATCATCCGCGCCGTACTCCGCACACATTAGCCCGGTGAGGGGACGTACACGCCGCGGGCCGGAACGCCAGGAGCGAACACCGTGCGGGAGCGGCCCCGGCGGCCGTCAGTGCTGTTCGGTCCCGTGCAGCGGGAACCCGGCGATGCCCCGCCAGGCCAGCGAGGCCAGCAGCTGCACCGCCTGGTCGCGCGGGACGCTGCGGTCGCTGTGCAGCCAGGAGCGGGCGACCACCTGGGCGAGCCCGCCGAGACCGGAGGCGAGCAGCATCGACTCCGCGCGCGAGAGGCCCGTGTCCTCGGCGATGACGTCGCAGATCGCCTCGGCGCACTCGTTGGTGACCTTGTCCACGCGCTCGCGCACGGCGGGCTCGTTCGTCAGGTCGGACTCGAAGACCAGCCGGAACGCGCCGCCGTCGTCCTCCACGTACGCGAAGTAGGCGTCCATCGTCGCCCGGACACGCTGCTTGTTGTCGGTCGTCGACGCCAGGGCGCCGCGCACCGACTGGATCAGCGACTCGCAGTGCTGGTCCAGCAGGGCCAGGTACAGGTCGAGCTTGCCGGGGAAGTGCTGGTACAGCACCGGCTTGCTCACGCCGGCCCGCTCGGCGATGTCGTCCATCGCCGCCGAGTGGTAGCCCTGCGCGACGAAAACCTCCTGAGCGGCGCCCAGCAGCTGGTTCCGCCGGGCTCGGCGCGGCAGACGGGTGCCGCGCGGGCGTGCTGCCTCAGTTTGCTCGATGGCTGTCACGCCGCCTCCCAAAGTCGTCCACTTGCGGTGTCGGCCGCGCGGCCATCGTACTTTTCGGTAACCGTGGTGTGCGCGGTGCGAGCGCAGAATTTCACGTACCGGACGGAGGCGAAAGCCGTACGGCGTCCCGCGGGCGGCCGGACGGGACGCGCGGGGTCAGCGGTAGTCGTCCTCGTCGAGCGAGACCACGCGCGCCTGTTCGACGAGATCGGCCTCGTTCCCCCGGGCCGGGTCCACGCTCGTCAGCGGGTCGTCGCGGTCCGGCGCGATGTCCGCGTGCTGCTCGGCGGCGTCCACCTCGGGCGCCTCGACGTCGATCTCCGGCGCGGTGCCGGCCGTCGGTTCCTCGATGTCCTCGATCGCGTCGGGCTCGGTGGGGTCATAGGCCATGGTGGGCTCCCTTCCTACGAACGTCCCTGAGGCGACAGGGGCCACATGCGGGTGCCCTGTGTAAGAGCCTAGGAGACAGCAGATCCGGACGCCATGCCGTCCTGCCCGTCGGCTGTCCGGTTCTCCGGGGGTCTCCGCTTCAATCTGTGACGGCGAACACACAAATCCCGACGTGATCACCTCGTAACATTGCCGCATGTCTTCGACCGATTCGCCGTCCGTGCCGGCCGCCAGTGTGCTTCCCAGGGTGGCGCCCGTCCGGGTCGGCGAGGGCGAGCGGATGCGGTCCGTGAGTCTCCCCGGCGTCACCCTGTCGATCCGCTCCCGGCCCCCCGCGCGCGAAGGCCTGCCGCCCGCGCTGTACGTCCACGGGCTGGGCGGCTCCTCGCAGAACTGGTCGTCGCTCATGGCCGAGCTGGAGGGCGTCGTCGACGGCGAGGCGGTCGACCTGCCCGGCTTCGGCGACTCGCCGCCGCCGGACGACGGCGACTACTCCGTCACCGGGCACGCGCGCGCGGTGATCCGCCATCTCGACGCGGCCGCCCGCGGCCCGGTCCACCTCGTCGGCAACTCGCTCGGCGGCGCGGTCGCCACGCGCGTGGCCGCCGTCCGCCCCGACCTCGTCCGCACGCTCACGCTCGTCTCGCCCGCCCTGCCGGAACTGCGCATCCAGCGCACCGCGGTGCCCACGGGACTGCTCGGCGTGCCCGGGATCGCCGCCCTCTTCACCCGGCTCACCCGGGAGTGGACGCCGGAGCAGCGGGTGCGCGGGGTGATGGCCCTTTGTTACGGGGACCCGGGCCAGGTCTCGCCGGAGGCGTTCGAGCAGGCCGTGGAGGAACTGGAGCGGCGGCTTCAGCTGCCCTACTTCTGGGACGCGATGGCCCGCTCCGCGCGCGGGATCGTCAACGCCTACACGCTGGGCGGGCAGCACGGGCTGTGGCGCCAGGCCGAACGGGTGCTGGCGCCGACCCTGCTGGTCTACGGCGGCCGGGACCAGCTCATCGGCTTCCGCATGGCGCGCAAGGCGGCCCGCGCCTTCCGCGACGCCCGCCTGCTGACCCTGCCGGACGCCGGACACGTGGCGATGATGGAGTACCCCGACGTGGTGGCCGGCGCCTTCCGGGAACTCCTGGCACAGGCGGGCGGCGCCCCCGCGGGCTCCGCCGCGGGCGCGGGGAGCTGAGGGCAGGGGTGGGACGCCACAGCCGCCGCGGACCGGTACCGAAGACCGGCTCCGCGGACATAACCGCGAAGCGCGGCAGCCAGGGGGGCCGCCGGAGCGCGCGCCCCGAGGAGCGGCCGGCCGACACGCCTCGGGTGTCGGCCGACACGTCCCGGGTGCCGGACGGCACCCCGGCGCACGGGATGCCGAGGTTTCAGGAAGGCCCGCCCGCGCAGGGGGCACCCCGGCGCCAGGAGGACACGCCGGCCCATGGCACCCCGGCCTACGGCACGCCGGCCCATGGCACGCCCAGGCCGCCCGACGGCGCCCTTGCGCGCGGGGCGTCCAGCACCACCGACGCCACTCCCGCGCGCGGGGTGCCCCGGTCCGCCGAGGGCGCCCCGGCGCGTGGTGTGCCCAGGCTGCCGGACGGCGCCCCCGCGCGGGGGACGTCCAGGACTGCCGACGGCACTCCCGCACGGGGTTCGTCCAGGACCGCTGACGGTACTCCCGCGCGCGGTGTGCCCGGTCTGCGGGCGGACGCCCCCGCGCGGGGCGGCCACCCCGAGCAGCGGGAAGCCGGCGGCGGCTGGGGGGACCTGTCCGACCGGGCGGCCGGCACCGGCGGGCCCGGCGCGGTGCTGCCCCGGCCGCGAAAGACGCGGCCGGGCGGTTCGGGTCGCGGTGCCGGGCCGCGGCAGGACTACCTCGACGCCTTCGACGGCGCCGGCGCGGACCCCCGGGAGGCCGGCGGCGACGGCGCGGACCGAGGGCGCCGCACGGACGGGGGACCGCCCGGGCCGCCGCGGCGGCCCGGCACCGCGGCGGACGCCGCCGGTGCGCCCGTGCAGCGGGGCCAGGGCAAGGGATGGGCCTTCACCGGCATCGCCGCGGCCGCCGTCACCACCGTGCTCGCCGTGGTCGTCGCCGGGCAGGTGGCCGGCCAGCGGACCGACGGCAAGGCGGGCTCCCCGGCGGCCACCGGCCGGGCCGGGGACACGGGCGCCTCAGGCGGGCCGGCGCCCTCGGCCGCGCCGAGCACGGTGCCGCTGACGTACGACCAGAAGATGAGCGAGAAGTACCCGCTCGCCGCCACGCTGAGCGGGCCCGGGAAGTTCGACGCCGTGCCCGGCCTCGACAAGGCGCCCGGCACCGGGGAGAAGTACCGCTACCGGGTCGACGTCGAACAGGGACTGGCGCTCGACGGCGCGCTGTTCGCCGAGGCCGTGCAGAAGACGCTGAACGACGACCGCAGTTGGGCCCACGACGGTGCCCGCACCTTCGAGCGCGTCTCCACCGGCAAGCCCGACTTCGTGATCACCCTGGCCAGCCCCGGCACCACCGCCAAGTGGTGCGCGAAGTCCGGCCTGGACACCACGGAGGACAACGTCTCCTGCGACTCGGCCTCGACCGAGCGCGTCATGATCAACGCCTACCGGTGGGCGCAGGGCAGCAGGACCTACGGTGACCGGATCCACGCCTACCGGCAGATGCTGATCAATCACGAGGTCGGGCACCGGCTCGGCAACGGGCACGTCACCTGCCAGAAGGACGGCGCGCTGGCGCCCGTCATGCAGCAGCAGACGAAGTTCCTGAACCACGACGGGATCCGCTGCCGTCCCAACCCGTGGCCCTACCCGGCGAGTTGACAGACGGCGCCGCGCTCGGCGTGGCTGGTGTCCGCTGTCGCTGGCGCCGCCTGTCCTGCGCTCGCCGTCGTGGCCCTTCCGTGCGGGGTGGCGCGACGGCGGGCTGCCTGTCCGGGGCGAGCGCGGGCATGGCGGCGAGATCCGGCGGTGGCCCGGCCGCGTCGTCCCGGGACGCCGGTGACCCGCGTGCCGGGTGGTGTGACGACGCGCGCCCGGTGGTCGCCGCCTGATCCGTAGCGCGACTGAACGCCGAGCGCACGCGAAAGTTACGACCGTTCACCCCTTTTGGTGGTGCGATGGACAACCGTCCGTCGCACCACCGCCTTGTCCGCTTACGTTCGTCCCGCTGTGAGCCGCCGGGAGAACGGCGGCTCCCGAGACGGCAGATCGGGGGTGCACACGTGCGCATAGGTCTGGTGACCGAGGGTGGCTATCCGTATGTGGGCGGTGACGCCGGACTCTGGTGCGACCGGCTCGTGCGCGGGCTCGACCGGCACGAGTTCGACGTCTACGCGCTCAGCCGCAGCCGGTGCCAGGAGGCCGATGGCCGCGGCCGCGTCCACCTTCCCCCGCAGGTCCGCCGGGTGCGCACGGCACCGCTGTGGACGGCCGAGGACACCGGGGGCCCCCGCGGACGGCGCGCGCGCCGGCGCTTCACCGGGTGCTACGGGGAACTGGTGGCGGCCGTGTGCGCCGGCGACGGTGCCGCCGAGCCCGGTCCCCGCGAAGCCCGGGGGGCCGTCCCCGGAGCGGCCGACGGTGGGGGCGAGGGGGCGGCGGACACGTCCGGCCATCAGGCGGACCGTTTCGGCAACGCGCTGTACGGACTCGCCGAACTCGCCCACGAGGACGGCGGACTCGTCGGCGCCCTGCGCTCCGACACCGCCGTACGCGCCCTGGAACGCGCCTGCCGCGCCCCGCGCGCCCTGCGCACCGCGCGCGGGGCGCGGGTACCCGACCTGCTGGCGGTCTCCGCCCATCTCGAACGCGCCCTGCGCCCCCTCTCCCTCGACTGGTACGGCGACGACGGCCTCGGCGCCGCCGACCTGTGCCACGCCACCGGCGGCGGCCCCGAAGCCCTCTGCGGGCTGCTCGCCCGGCACCTCTGCGGCGTACCGCTGCTCGTCACCGAGTACGGCGTACGGTTGCGCTCGCACTACCTGACCGCCGCCCCCGACGCCGACGCCCCCGCCGTCCGCGCCCTGCTCGGCGCCTTCCACGGCCGGCTCGCCGCCGAGGTCTACCGCGCGGCCGAGATCCTCACCCCGGGCGACGCCCACGCCCGCCGCTGGCAGGAGCGGTGCGGAGCCGACCGCGCCCGGATCCGCACGGTGTACCCCGGCATCGAGGCGAGCGGCTCCACGGAGACCGGCGAGTCCCCCGACCGGGCCGACCCGCACACACTGGTCTGGGTCGGCCGCGTCGACCCCGCCAAGGACCTGCTCTGCCTGCTGCACGCCTTCGCCGACGTCCGCGAGGCGGAGCCCCGGGCCCGGCTGCGGATCGTGGGCGGGCCCTCGGGCCCCGAGGGCGCGGCCTACCTGCGCCACTGCCGGGTACTGGCCGCCCAGCTCTTCCCGGACGAGGCGGCAGGGGCGCACGCCGTCGGCGTCAACCCCGTCTCCTTCGAGGAGATCGGCGCCCCGGAGGCCCCCACACCGGCCGACGCGTACGCCGCCGGTGCGGTCGTCGTCCTCTCCAGCGCCGTGGAGGGCTTCCCGGTCGGCCTGGTGGAGGCCATGTTCTGCGGCCGGGCCACCGTGTCCACGGACGTCGGCGCGGTCGTCGAGGTCATCGGCGGCACGGGACTGGTCGCGCCCCCGCGCAATCCCAGGGCGCTCGCCGAGGCGTGCGTCGCGTTGCTGCGCGACCCGGGGCGCCGAGCGCGCCTCGGTGCCGCCGCGCGCGCCCGGGCGCTCGAACTCTTCACGGTCGAGCGGAACGTCGCGGCATTCCACGGCCTGTACCTGGAGATCGTTGCGCACTGCCCGGTACGCCGGGTGGTCCTGGACGAGTCCGGTGAGCCCCTGCCCTTCGCCGTGCCCGCCGAGTCCCGGGTGCCCGGCCGCTGGACCGGTCCCACGGCCCGCGGCCTGCCCCGCGGCGTCCCCGGCTGGGCCGTGCCCGCGCCGGTCCGCGCCACCCCGTTGCCGGCCGCGGAGGGGACGCGATGAGCGACCTGGACAGCCGTGACGCCGGTCGGGAAGCGGGGCGGGGGTACGGCCGGGTGCGAGAACTGGGCGCCCGGGTGGACGAGCCCGCCGGGGCTTTGGGTGCCTTGGACGCCTTGGGCGCGGCGGATGCCGTGGCGCGCGGGTGGCCCGGCCTCCCGGGCCTGAGCGGGCCTGCCGGGGCGGACCGGCCGGGGATGCCCAGTGCCGCCGATCCGTGGGACGCGCGGTCGGGGCAGTGGCTGGCGGACGACACGGCCACCACCGGACTGCGCACGGGTATCCACGGAAACGGTCCCGGTCTTGGCGCGCCCCGGAACGTACCTGGGGACGGTGCTGGCGCGTCGGGGAACGTCCCCGGTGCGGCCAGTCCCGCTGCAACCGGGAGCGGCCCTGGTGCGGCCGGGAGCGGTGCGGGCATGGCGGGGAGCTGTGCGGGCATGGCCGCGGGAGAACCGGTGGCCCCTGGGGAAGGGGCGCTGCCCGGGACGGAGGCCGTCGTCCCGGCCGACTCCGACCTTTCGGCACTCGTTTACGGGGCAACCACCCCGTCCGATCGGGCCGACGCGCACGACCCCGGATCCGCGGCCACCCCCGGCACCGTCGAGCCCGCGCCCCGTACCCCCGCCCGGGCCGTCCCCGGTGCAGTACCGCACGCGGCACCGGCCGTGCCGCCCGAACCGCAGGGTGCCGCCGCTCCGCGCCGGGGTCCCGCCGACCCGGTGAGAGCCCTGCTGCACCGGCACCGCGCACTGTGCGAGCGAGCCGTCGATCCGCTGGAGATCGCCGCCGGCCTGGAGGCGCACGGCGTCACCGACCGGACCGCCGCCCGGTTCCGCCACCGAGACGTCTTCTCGCTCGCCGAGGAGCTGTACGCGCGCGTGCCGCGCGATGCCGAGCCGCGCACGGAGCCCGGGCCCCCGCCGGTGCCGCCGGTCCACCCCGCCCGGGCGCTGCTCGTGGCGCTGCTCACCCTGCTGCCCGGAGGGCTCGGCGCGGCCGCGGTGGCCGGCCTGCGCCTGACCCACGGACAGCCCCGCGCCCTGGTCGCCCTCGGCGGTCTCGCCGCCGTCGCCCTCGCCGTCCGCGCCGTCCTGCGTCACGGCCCGCTCGCCGGCCCGCCCGGCACGCGCGCGTGGCGCACCGCGGCCGGCACGCGCGCGTGGACGCTCTGGCTGCTCGGGTACGCCCTCGCCGGTGACGGCCTCCTGCACGCCGTCCTGACGGGCGGGCCCGACGCCCCGCCCACCGGCGCCCCGGACGACCCCTGGCCCCTGACCACCGCACCCGTGCTCGCCCTCCTGCTGGCCTGCGCCCCCGCGGCCTGGGCGGCTCGCCTCCTCGCCGCCGGCGCCCGCCGCAGGCTCGCCCGCAGCCGGGGCCTGGCGGACTTCACGGCCGCCGCCGGGCCGCTGCTGGCCGGTGTGCTCGCCCTGTTCCTGGGCGCCCTGGCCGTGCTGCTCGCGCTGTGCGGCACCGCCCTGGACGAGTCCCCGGCCTACCCGCAGGCCCTCACCCTGGGCGCCCTCCTTCTGCTCGCCCGCCTCCTCACCGTGCACCGCGACAGGAATGCCCCCGCGCTCGCCCTGGGCGCCGCGGTGGCCGCACAGGTGGCGGCCCTGGCACTGCCGATGGCCGGCCGGCTCCCCGGCTGCGACTTCCTGGCGGTCCCCGTCGAGACCCTCGCCGACACCTGGGGCACAGCCGCCGTACCGGCCCTGGCCTGCGGTGCCGCGGCCCTGGCCCTGCTGTGGCGCGCCGCCCGCACCCTCACCCGGGCCTCGGCCCACGCCCCCACCGCAGCACCCGACCGAACCTTCCGCCCACCGGCTCGACGCACCGCCGAGGGGCGCCCGCACCACCCCTGTTGAAGGAGAACACCAGATGACCACCGCCCGATCCGGAGCGTCCGGAACCAGCGGGACCGCAGGAGCGCCCGGAGCAGCCGCAGGCGCCGCCGCCATGGCCTGTACCACCGGCGCGCACACCTCGGGAGCCGCCCGATGAGGGTCCTGCTGATCGGAGCCAACGGATTCATCGGCCGCTTCGTCGCCGACCGCCTGCTCGCCGACCCGGCCGTCCAGCTCACCGCGCTCGGCCGGGGCGACGACGCCGACGTCCGCTTCGACCTCGCCACCGGCAGCCCGGGTGCGCTCACCCGCTTCCTCGACGCGGTCCACCCCGGGGTCGTCGTCAACTGCGCCGGCGCCACGCGCGGCGGTGCCCGCGAACTGACCCGGCACAACACCGTCGCCGTGGCCACCGTCTGCGAGGCGCTGCGCCGCAGCGGGTGCGGTGCCCGTCTGGTGCAGATCGGATGCGGCTCCGAGTACGGCCCCAGTCAGCCCGGGTCCTCCACGGCCGAGGACGCCGTGCCCCGCCCCGGCGGCCCGTACGGCGTCAGCAAGCTCGCCGCGACCGAACTGGTCCTCGGCTCCGGCCTGGACGCGGTCGTCCTGCGCGTCTTCTCACCGGCCGGCCCCGGCACCCCGGCCGGCTCCCCGCTCGGCCGGCTCGCCGAGGCCATGCGGCGCGCCATGCAGTCCGGGGACGGCGAACTCAAGCTGGGCGGTCTCGGCGTCCAGCGCGACTTCGTCGACGTACGGGACGTGGCGCGGGCCGTGCACGCCGCCTCGCTCTCCGCCGCGCAAGGCGTGATCAACATCGGTTCCGGCCGTGCCGTCCGCCTCCGGGACACCGCCGCCGTCCTGGCCCGCGTGGCCGGGTACGGGGGCGCCCTGCACGAGCTGGACGTCCCGCCCGGGCCGCTGCGCTCCCTCGGGCACCCCCGCGGCGACTCCGAGCACGCCGTCCCGGTGGCGTACCCGTATCCGGACGGCTGCGGCAGCTGGCAGCAGGCCGACGTACGCACCGCCCGCGACCGGCTCGGCTGGCGGCCCCGCATCAACCTGGAGGAGTCCCTGGCCGACATCTGGATGGAGGCGGCGTGCCGCATCTGACCAGTACCGGCACCAGCACCAGCGGGGGCCGTCCGGACGAGCCGCCGCGTACGGCCCGGCGGCGGGGAGCGGCCACGAACCGCTCCACCGGCCGCGCCGACGGGGGCGGGCGCACCGGCCCCGGGGAGACGGTGCCCGGCTGCTGGGACGGTTTCGTCTCGCGGGTCGGACCGGGTGTCTCGGAATGAAGAAGGCCGTGGCAGTGTTACGAGAAGAACAACCGTAGTGATCGACCGACCAACGGAGTCCCCGTGTCGCTGCCACCCCTGGTCGAGCCAGCTTCTGAGCTCACCGTAGACGAGGTCCGCCGGTACTCCCGCCACCTGATCATCCCCGATGTGGGCATGGACGGGCAGAAGCGGCTGAAGAACGCCAAGGTGCTCTGCGTGGGCGCCGGCGGCCTGGGCTCGCCGGCGCTGATGTACCTGGCCGCCGCGGGCGTCGGCACGCTCGGCATCGTGGAGTTCGACGAGGTCGACGAGTCGAACCTGCAGCGCCAGATCATCCACAGCCAGTCCGACATCGGCCGGTCCAAGGCCGAGTCCGCCCGTGACACCGTCAAGGGCATCAACCCGTACGTGGACGTGGTCCTTCACGAGGAGCGGCTCGAAGCCGACAACGTGATGGACATCTTCGGCCAGTACGACCTGATCATCGACGGCACCGACAACTTCGCGACCCGCTACCTGGTCAACGACGCGTGCGTGCTGCTGAACAAGCCGTACGTGTGGGGCTCGATCTACCGCTTCGACGGCCAGGCGTCCGTCTTCTGGTCCGAGCACGGTCCCTGCTACCGCTGCCTCTACCCGGAGCCCCCGCCGCCCGGCATGGTGCCCTCCTGCGCCGAGGGCGGCGTCCTCGGCGTGCTGTGCGCCTCCATCGGCTCCATCCAGGTCAACGAGGCCATCAAGCTGCTCGCCGGCATCGGCGACCCGCTGGTCGGCCGTCTGATGATCTACGACGCCCTGGAGATGCAGTACCGCCAGGTCAAGGTCCGCAAGGACCCGAACTGCGCGGTCTGCGGCGAGAACCCGACCGTCACCGAGCTGATCGACTACGAGGCCTTCTGCGGCGTCGTGTCGGAGGAGGCCCAGGCGGCCGCGGCCGACTCCACGATCACTCCCAAGCAGCTCAAGGAGTGGATCGAGGACGGCGAGAACATCGAGATCATCGACGTCCGCGAGCCGAACGAGTACGAGATCGTCTCCATCCCGGGCGCCAAGCTGATCCCGAAGAACGAGTTCCTCATGGGCGCGGCCCTGGAGAGCCTCCCGCAGGACCGGAAGATCGTCTTGCACTGCAAGACGGGTGTCCGCAGTGCGGAAGTCCTCGCCGTGCTGAAGTCCGCGGGCTTCGCCGACGCGGTCCACGTCGGCGGCGGTGTCATCGGCTGGGTCAACCAGATCGAACCGCACAAGCCGGTCTACTGATCACCGGTCCCGCCGGCCGGCGGGACCGACGAAGCCCACGGCTCCGACCCGGTCGGAGCCGTGGGCTTCCGTCGTTGCCGGTGTCGTGAAGCAGAGTGTTCCCCCGGCAGTGGGGGAAGGAGTCAGAGCGGGAGGGAGGACAGGAGGCAACCGTGACCGTCCTCGCGATCTTTCTCCTCATCATCGGGACACTCCTGGTCCTGATCGGGACGCTTGTGATCGCCATCGGGGTGGCCTTGATCCTTGCGGGTGCGGCCCTGATCGCCGTGGGTACGTACTTGCTGATCCGCAGACTCCTCGACCGTGATCGAACCCGCTCTCACTCCTGGTGAACCCGAAGGCGGCCTCTCGGCACCGCCGCACCTGTGGACGGCGCCTCGGAGGTCCCTTTCGGTGGTCCCTTCTGCCGGGCGCGCCCGGTGGCCGTCAGTGGCAGACCGTGCCGTCCTTCGGGACCGTGCCCTCCAGCAGATAGGCGTCCACCGCCGAGTCGACGCAGTCGCTGCCGCGGGCGTACGCCCCATGTCCCTCGCCCTTCCAGGTGAGTTCGACTCCCACGCCGTCACCCAGCTCGTCGGCCATCCTGCGCGTCCCCTCGTACGGCGTGGCCGGGCCGCCGAAGTTGAACAGCAGTGAGCCGATGCGGTCGCCACCCGTCGCCCGCGCACGGACGAGGGCGAGCCCGATCGTCCTGCCGCCTGGCTCGGACCAGTCGAGCGGCACCCTGAGCGTCGCGCACCGCCAGGCACCGCCCGGCGCGGCGGCGATTCCGGTGGCCCCGCAGCGTGCCCAGCCGAGGCGCTGGGAGGTGAGGAAGGACGGGAGATCCGGGGAGTGCCCGGCCGGGGAACGCCGCGCCGACGGGGGAGCGGAGCCGGCCCCCTTGCCGGCGTCCCCGCCCCCGCCGGGCGGACCGCCGCAGCCGGCGAGCAGCAGCCCCGCCGCCACCGCGGCCGCCCACCGCGTCAGTCGCATCATGCGCACCCCCCTGACTGGCCCGCCGCCGTGTCCCACGCCGGGCGTTCACGCCATGGTAGGTGGCCCGGGCCCAGCCCGCTGTGGCCTGTGGATAACTCTCTGACCTGCTGCTTCTGCCTGCTTCTCCTGCTTCTCCCTGGCCCTGTCGCTTCTGCCGTTTCGCTCCGGCCGCGGGGGAGGGATCAGGCGCAGACGAGGCCGGCCCTCGGCACCTTCCCGTCCAGCAGGTAGCCGTTCACCGCGCTCTGCACGCACTTGTCCTTGCTGTCGTAGGCGCCGTGTCCCTGGCCCTTGTACGTCAGCTCCACGCCGACGCCCTCGCCGAGCGCCTCCACCATCGCCCGCGCCCCCGAGTACGGGGTGGCCGGGTCGCCGGTGTTGCCGACGACGAGGATGGGCGCCGAGCCGGGAGCGTGGACGTCGGGGTGGTTCGCGGCGCCCGGCACCGCCCAGTCGGTGCAGCTGAGCATCCCCCAGGCCATGAAGGTGCCGAACAGCGGCGAGGCGGCCCGGAACTCGGGCAGCTTCCGCTGGACGTCGTCCACCGTGTAGCGAGGCTTGTCGTCGGCGCAGCTGATCGCGGTGTTCGCCGCCAGGAGGTTGCTGTACTCGCCGTTCTCGCCGCGGCCGTTCAGCGAGTCGGACAGCAGCATGAGGACCTTGCCGTCACCGTCGTACGCCTGCTCCAGGCCCTCCGTGAGGTACTCCCAGAATTCCTTCGAGTACAGGGACTGCGCGATGCCGTTGACGGCGGCGGTCTGGGTCAGCCGGCGCGGGAAGATGCCCGGGATCGGCTTCTTCTCCAGATCGGCGACCAGGCGCGCGATGCGGTCCTTCACGTCCTGCTCGGTGTCGCCGACCGGGCACGGGGTGGTCTTCGAGGTGCAGTCCCTCGCGAAGTTGTCGAGCGCGAGCTGGAAGCCCTTGGCCTGGCTCAGGGCGCCCTGTTCCGGGTCCTGCGTGGGGTCGACGACGGCGTCGAAGACGGCACGGCCGACGTGCCGGGGGAAGAGGTGGGCGTAGACGCCGCCGAGTTCCGTGCCGTAGGAGATACCGAAGTAGTGGAGTCTCCGGTCGCCGAGGACCTGGCGCATCAGGTCCATGTCGCGGGCCGCGTCCGTGGTGCGCACGTACGGCAGCATCGCCTTCGAGTTCCGCTCGCAGGCGGCGTTGAACTCCCGGGTGCGCCGCAGGAAGTCGGCTTGTTCGGCCGGGGTGTCCGGTGTGGCGTCCTGCTGGAAGTACACATCGAGCCGGGCGTCGCTCTCGCACTTCACCGGCGCGCTGCGGCCGACCCCGCGCGGGTCGAAGCTGACCAGGTCGTAGCGGGTGCGCAGGGCGGAGTAGTCGTTGCCGAACGCGGGCAGCGTGGCGACGCCGCTGCCGCCCGGGCCGCCGAAGTTGAACACGAGCGAGCCGATCCGCCGGTTCGCCGGGCCGCTGGTCCGGGCCCGGATCAGGGCGATGCCGATCGTGTCGCCCTTGGGTTTGCTCCAGTCCCGCGGGGCCTGCATGGTGGCGCACTGCCACTCGCCGCCGTGCGGCAGCGGGGACGGGGCACCGCCGCCGCCCTCCGCCCCGTCCGGAGCCGGGCAGTCCTTCCAGTCCAGCTTCTGCGCCGTGAGGTCCCCGTCGCCCTCGGCGCTGCCGCCGCAGCCGGCCAACGCGGCGGAGAGCAGCACGGCGGTGGTGGTCAGCGCGGCGGCGCGCAGCCGGGTGGGGTTCGCCATGCTCCCATCGTGGGGGCGTGCACGCCGGGGCGCTCGGGGCGCGGGCCGTCCGGGGTACTCACCCGGCGGGGGTGCTCACAGGGCTCCCTTGCGGCTGAGGTGGTTGAAGGCCAGCCAGCCCGGCAGGACCGGCAGCCACAGGGTCAGCAGCCGGAAGAGCAGGACGGCCGGGGCGGCGACCTCCTTGGGCAGGCCCACGGCGATCAGGCCGACGGTGAGGGTCGCCTCGACCGCGCCCACGCCACCGGGGGTGGGCGCCGCGGAACCGAGCGCGTTGCCGGCGAGGAAGACGACGGCGACGCTGGCGATGCTCAACGAAGCCGAGCCGTCGCCGAAGGCCCGGATGGAGGCGTCCAGGCACATCACGAAGCACGCGGTGAGCAGGAGCATGCCGCCGATGCCCGTGACGAGCTTCTGCGGCCGCTGGAGCACGTCGAGCATGCGCGGCACGACACCGGCGAACAGCGACCTCACGCGCGTGACGACGAATTTCCGCAGGAACGGCACCGAGGTGGCCACGAGGACCAGCACGGCGACCGTCAGCAGGCCCGCGATGACGGTGCGGGACGGCGACAGGGACGGCGTCTTCTCGGTGCCGGTCAGGTAGCCGAAGGACAGCAGCATCAGGATGTGGCAGCCGAGCCCGAACAGCTGCGACGCGCCGACGCTCGCCACCGCGAGTCCCGGACGCACCCCGGAGCGCTGCAGGAACCGCGTGTTGAGGGCCACCCCGCCGACCGCGGCCGGGGCCACGATCTTCACGAACGACCCCGCGACCTGCGCCGCCACCGTCCGCGGGAACGGCACCCGCTCCGGCACGAACCCCAGCAGGGCCATCGCCGCGGCGACGTAGCTGAGCGCGGAGAACAGCACCGCGGCGATCACCCAGCCCCACTGGGCCTGCGCGAACAGCGTGCCGAACTCGATGTGGGTGAGCTGCGTCAGCAGGTAGTAGGCGCCGATCGCGCCGGCGATGAAGCTGATCAGCGTGCGTGGCCTGATCCGCTCCAGCCGGGCCGGTTCGACGGGCGCCTGGGGCCTGATCCGCAGGACCTGGTGGCGGATCTGGGTGAGCAGGTCCTCCTCGCGGGCCTCCTCCAGGGCCTCGTCGATGGCCCGCTTCTCCGCGCGCTGCTCGGCGCGGACCGCCTTCTTGCCGGGCTTGCCCGGGACGGACGCGGCCGTCCCGGACTCCTCCTGCGCCGGGGCCGGCCTGGTCTGCCGAGAGACTTCGAGCACCGCTTCGCGCTCGCGCTGGGCCCGCTCCCGGGCCAGCCGGCGCAGCGTCGCGCGCGTGGAGCGCGTCAGCGCGATCGGCTGGAGCATCGGCAGGCAGTCGGCGACGGCGTCCGGGCCGAGCACCCCGACCGCCGAGGCGACGGCGCGCTCCGCGCCGACCCGCAGGCCGAGGGTGGTGACCAGCTGGGCGACGTCCATGCGCAGCAGCAGCTCACCGGCGGCGATCTCACCGCCGCGCAGCTCGGCGAGGATCACCTTGCCGGAACGATCCACCAGGATCGCGTCACCCGCGAGCCTGCGGTGGGCGATGCGCCGGGACTGCAGGGCCCGCACCTGGTGCCAGGTGTTGCGCAGCAGCTCGTCGGTGATCTCGTCGTCGGCCAGCGAGTCCAGGGTGCGCCCGCCGGTGTGCTCGTAGACGAGCATGACCGCGTCGGGGCCGAGTTCCGCGGTGGCGATCAGCTTGGGCGCGTTGGCGCCCGCCGCGATCGCCGCGTACGCCAGCAGCGCCTCCTGCTCCAGCGCCTGGCGCAGCGACTGGAGGCTGGAGCGGGTGGCGAAGCCGCGCAGGGTCAGATTCCGCCACGCGCGGTAGAAGAAGCCCTGCGCCTGCTGTTCCCGGTCGACGACCGTGACGTCCAGCGGCGGGCCGTCCTCCAGGGTGACGAAGTAGCGCCGGCCCCGGTCGCCGGTCTCCGACTCGGTGACCTCCTCGCGCGCGGCGCTGAGGGGGCGGAAGCCGACGTGCCGGAGGCCCGCCATCAGGGTCTGGCCGGTGGGCCGGACGTTCGGGGAGCCGACCGCGTACAGGGTGCCGTAGGCGATGGTCCAGCCGATCAGGACGGTCAGGATGATCGAGAAGGGCGTCGTGTAGCCGGTGACCAGCATCGAGAACGCGTCGAGCAGCAGCACGATCCACAGCACCGCGCGCCATCTGGGTCTGCGGGACATGCCGACGGCCGTCATGTAGGCGATCACGGGCGCGAGGTAGCCGTGCACCGGGTCGGTGAGGGCGTGGATGTCGCCCGGGGAGGGCTGGGTGAGCGCCTCCTGGATCGAGTCCGGGGCGGCCCGGGCGACCCACAGGTCGGTGGCGAGCGTCACCCCGTGGGCCAGGACGGCCGCGAGGACGCCGTCGGCGATGCGCAGACCGTCCCGTTTGATCAGCCGCTCGATCGCGAAGGCCACCGGAACCAGCAGGATCGCGATGCTGGACGCCAGCCCCGCGATCTTGATCAGCAGGTCCGGGGCCTGCCCGGTGCCCTTGTTGATGTCCTGTTCGAGGCCCGAGGTGGTGCCGTGCGCGAACGCGGCGACCGCGAGCAGCACCACGATGGCGAGCACGCCCACCAGGAGCCGCATGAGGTCGGACGGGCGGTGCACGCGCGCGGGGAGCAGCGGTTCGTCGCCCTCCACCTGCTCGGCGTGGGGGTCGTCTCCGGTGGGCGGCGGGTGGTCCAGCGGCGCGTCCTGCGGTGTGTCCCGCGGGCCGGGCGCCCCCTCGGCCGGGTCCGCCGTGCCGTCGTGCGCGGGCGGGCCGGGGGCTTCGGCGCCGTCCCCCGCGCGCGGGGGGCCGCCCTCGGGCGGGCCGGTGCCCTCCCGGCGTGTTCCGGCGCCGTCCTCACCCGCGCGGGCGGCGTCCGGGCGCGCGCCGGCGTCAGGGGTGCCCGCGGCCTTCTCGGGGTGCACGCCCTGCTCGTCCATGGTCTCTTCTTGGTCTCGTATCACCAGTCACCGCCCGCACGATGGTGGCATGCCCCACCGACACACACGGGCATCAGGGTGTGGATGCGCGGGCGCACAGTCTGCCCGAAGGACCGCCCGGGTGCGACCGGAGCCGGTCCCCGCGTACCCGCCGCGCGGTCCGCGGGGTGCGGCAGGATGGGCGGGATGAGAGAGCAGAGTCCCGCCGCCGAGTCCCGCGACGCGCCCCCGGACGAGCTGCCCGAGTACGCCGAGCGGGTCCTCGACGTCGCCGAGCGGATCCCGGCGGGCCGGGTCATGACCTACGGCGACGTCGCCGAGTGGCTTGAGGAGGGCGGACCGCGCCAGGTCGGCCGGGTGATGGCCCTCTACGGGGGCGCCGTGCCGTGGTGGCGCGTCGTACGCGCGGACGGCGCGCTGCTGCCTGGGCACGAGCTGCGCGCACTGGCGCACTACCGCGCGGAGGGCACGCCGCTGAGGCAGGCCAGCAGGAGCGCGCAGGGGCACATGCCGCGGCTGGACATGCGACGTGCGCGGTGGGACGGCGGCGCGGACGCGGGGGGTCACACCTGACAGCTTCCGCCACCGGATGCCGCCGGAGCGATCCCGTGGTCCGTTCGGGTGACACGGGGGACGTCCGTGGCATGCCGTACGTTCGTTGGGGGTGGGACGCGCGAGGCCCGAGCGCCACGAGGGAAGAACCGGAAGCCCCGCTTCCGTCCGGTGTGGCGGCGCAGCGTCGGCAGCACGTGTCCCGCTCACCCCGCGGTCACCGTCCCGTACGCGTGACCGCCCGCCCGCCAGCACAACCACCAGGACCGGCCGATCACGTGAGCTCCTCATCCTCCACCAGGCGCCTGCCGCACATCCCGGTGCGGCAGGGGAGCCGTGGCGCTTACCGTCTGGTCCGTACCCCGCCGGCCGTCCCGGCCCCCCTCCGTCCGGACGCGGCGCAGCGCTCCGTGGTTGATCACCGCGCCGGGCCGCTGCTCGTCCTCGCCGGACCCGGCACCGGCAAGACCACCACCCTCGTCGAGTCGGTGGCCGCGCGGCTCGCCCGGGGCGGGGACCCCGCGCGGATCCTCGTACTGACGTTCAGCCGCAAGGCCGCCGTCGACCTGCGCGACCGCATGGCCGTGCGCATGGGCGCCGCCCGCGCGCCCAGGGCGACCACCTTCCACTCGTACTGCTACGCGCTGGTCCGCGCCCACCAGGACGGCGACCGGTTCACCGAGCCGCTGCGCCTGCTCTCCGGCCCGGAACAGGACGTCACCGTCCGCGAGCTGCTCGCCGGCCAGCCCGAGCTGGAACGGCTCGGACTGACCCGGGTGCGCTGGCCCGACGAGCTGCGCGCCTGCCTGACCACGCGCGGCTTCGCCGACGAGGTCCGCGCCGTCCTCGCCCGCACCCGCGAGCTGGGGCTCGGCGCGGGCGCCCTGGACGCCTTCGCGCGGCGCCTCGGCCGCCCCGACTGGCGGGCCGCGGCCGCGTTCCTCGCCGAGTACCTCGACACCCTGGACCTCCAGGGTGTGATCGACTACGCCGAGCTGGTCCACCGCGCGGTGCTGCTCGCCCACCGCCCGGAGAACGCGGCACGGCTCGCGGACCAGTACGACGCCGTGTACGTCGACGAGTACCAGGACACCGACCCCGCCCAGGTCCGGCTGCTGCGGGCGCTGGCCGGCCAGGGACGCACCCTGGTCGCCTTCGGTGACCCCGACCAGTCGATCTACGCCTTCCGGGGCGCGGACGTGAACGGCATCCTCGACTTCCCGGCCGCCTTCCCGCGCGCGGACGGCCGCCCCGCCCCCGTCGAGGTGCTGCGCACCTCCCGCCGCTCCGGCGCCGCCCTGCTGGCCGCGACCCGCCTGATCACCCGGCGCATGCCGCTGACCCGGCTGCCCGCCGACGCGGTCCGCGCCCACCGGGAGCCGGTCCCCGTGCGGGACGGCGGGCGGGTCGACGTCCACACGTACCCGACGGCCGGTGCGGAGCTGGACGACATCGCGGACATCCTGCGCCGCGCGCACCTGGAGGACGGCGTCCCCTGGAGCGACATGGCCGTCCTGGTGCGCGCCGGGTCGCGCACGCTGCCGGCCTTCCGCCGGGCCCTCACGGCCGCCGGCGTCCCCGTCGACATCGACGGCGACGACCTGCCGCTGCGGCACGAGCCGTCGGTGGCGCCGCTGCTCGCGGCCCTGCGCGCGGTGGCCGCGGCGGAGGCCCGGCACCGCGAGGAGCCGGCGGAGCCGCCCGCGCCCGCCTCCGTGAGCACCCCGGACGCCCCGGGCACGGGGGAGGCCGGTACCGAGGCCGGTACCGAAACGGGGAGCGGGAACGGTACCGAAACGAGTACCGGCACCGGTTCCAGTACTGGTACCGAAACCGGTACTGAGCCTGGTGCCGAACCCGGTGCCGAACCCGGCGGCAGCCCAGAAACGGACGACTGCTGGCTCGACACCGAGACCGCCCTCACCCTGCTCGCCTCCCCGCTCGCCGGCATGGACGCCGCCGACCTGCGACGCCTCGGACGTGCCCTGCGCGAGGAGGAGCGGGCCGCGGGGAACCCCCTGCCGCCCCCCTCCGACCGACTGCTCGCCCGGGCACTCGCCGAGCCCGAGCGCCTCGCGGTGCACGACCCGGCGTACGCGCGCGGCGCCCAGCGCCTCGGCGCGCTGCTGCGCCGGGCCCGCGAGCGCCTCGCGGGCGGCGGCACGGCCGAGGAGGCGCTGTGGGACCTGTGGAACGGCACGCCCTGGCCCGCGCGCCTGGAACGGGCCGCCCGGCGCGGCGGCGCGGCCGGCCGCAATGCCGACCGGGATCTGGACGCGGTGTGCGCGCTGTTCGCCACCGCCGCGCGCGCGGAGGAGCGCACCGGTGGCCGCGGCGCCCTGAACTTTCTGGAGGAGGTGGAGGCGGAGGACATAGCCGCCGACACGCTCACGCGCCGCGCGGTCCGTCCCGACGCCGTCCGGGTGATGACCGCGCACCGCTCCAAGGGCCTGGAATGGCGGCTGGTCGTCATCGCCGGCGTCCAGGAGGGCCTGTGGCCCGACCTGCGGCGGCGCGGCTCGCTGCTGGAGGCCGACCGCATCGGCCGCGACGGACTCGCCGAGCCGCTGACCCCGGGCGCGCTGCTCGCCGAGGAACGCCGGCTGTTCTACGTCGCCGCCACGCGCGCGCGTGACCGCCTCGTCGTCACCGCCGTGAAGGCACCGGCCGACGACGGCGACCAGCCGTCGCGGTTCCTGACCGAGCTGGGCGTCGAGCCCAGGGACGTCACCGGGCGCCCCCGCCGCCCGCTGTCCGTGGCCGCGCTCGTGGCGGAACTGCGCGCCACCACGGTCGACC
This sequence comes from Streptomyces sp. NPDC025833, assembly GCF_055558055.1. Taxonomy (NCBI): domain Bacteria; kingdom Bacillati; phylum Actinomycetota; class Actinomycetes; order Kitasatosporales; family Streptomycetaceae; genus Streptomyces; species Streptomyces sp. NPDC025833. The sequence continues at coordinate 127,012 of NZ_JBVHNF010000009.1, read as the reverse complement.
CGCGCGCCTCGGCCGCCCTGCGCGAGGCCGCCGCCCGCCGGCTCGCCCGGCTCGCCGCGCTCGCCGACGAGGACGGCCGCCCGCTGGTGCCGTCCGCGCACCCCTACCGCTGGTGGGGCATGTTCGACCCGACCGAGAGCAAGGTGCCGCTGCGCCGCCACGACCAGCCCGTGGTGCTCTCCGGGAGCGCGCTCGACCAGCTCGCCAACACCTGCGCGCTCCAGTGGTTCCTGGGCCGCGAGGTCAAGGCCGACGCCCCCGCCACCGCCGCGCAGGGCTTCGGCAACGTCGTGCACGTCCTCGCCGACGAGGTCGCCTCCGGCCGCACCCCCGCCGACCTCGACGTCCTCATGGAGCGCCTGGACTCCGTGTGGAACGCGCTCGCCTTCGACGCGCCCTGGAAGTCGCAGCAGGAGAAGGCCAACGCGCGCGTGGCGCTCGAACGCTTCCTGCACTGGCACGTGCTGGACCGCGCCGGCCGCACGCCGCTCGCCAGCGAGCAGGACTTCGACGTCACCCTCGAAGCGGGCGACTACCAGGTCCGCGTCCGCGGCCAGATGGACCGGGTCGAGACGGACGCGGAGGGCCGGGCCTACGTCGTCGACTTCAAGACCGGCAAACAGGCGCCCACCGCGCGCGAGGTCGAGCGGCACCCGCAGCTCGCCGTCTACCAGCTCGCGGTCCGCGAGGGCGCCGTCGACGCGGCCTTCGACGGCACCCGCCCCGAACCGGGCGGCGCCGAACTGGTCCACCTCAGACAGGGCGCCGCCAAACGCGACGGGGGCGAGACCCTGCCCAAGGTGCAGGGCCAGGAGCCGCTCGCGGGGGAGTGGGTCGGCGAGCTGCTGGCCACCGCCGCCGGGAAGGTCCTGGACGAGCGGTTCACGCCCAGCACCGGCCAGCACTGCACGCACTGCGCGTTCCGCGCCTCGTGCAGCGCGCGCCCGGAGGGCCGGCACGTGCTGGAGTGACGCGTCCGCGACGAGAGTGACGTACGGCACCACACGTGCTGACCTGCGCTTCCTCGGTCTCGGGCGGCCGACCGGGCGTCGACTGTCAGTCCCCGCCGCTAGCCTTTTCCGACATGCCCGCCCGTATCAGCGACCCCGAGCAGCTCAAAGAGCTCCTCGGCATCCCCTTCACCCCGGAGCAGACGGCCTGCATCGTCGCGCCGCCCGCCCCGCAGGTGATCGTGGCCGGGGCCGGGTCGGGCAAGACCACCGTGATGGCGGCCCGCGTGGTCTGGCTGGTCGGCACCGGACAGGTCGCCCCCGAACAGGTCCTCGGCCTGACCTTCACCAACAAGGCCGCCGGCGAGCTGGCCGAACGCGTCCGCAAGGCGCTGGTCAAGGCCGGCGTCACCGACCCCGAGGCGATCGACCCCGAGAACCCGCCCGGCGAGCCGGTCATCTCGACCTACCACGCCTTCGCCGGCCGCCTGCTCACCGACCACGGCCTGCGCCTCGGCCTGGAACCCAGCTCCCGCCTGCTGGCCGACGCCACCCGTTACCAGCTCGCCGCGCGGGTGCTGCGCGAGGCCCCCGGCCCGTACCCGGCGCTGACCCGCTCCTTCGCCGACCTCGTCAGCGACCTGCTCGCGCTCGACTCCGAGCTCGCCGAACACCTCGTCGAACCCGGGGAACTGCGCGCCTGGGACACCGCCCTGCTGCACACCCTGGAAGGCGTCCGGCTCTCCAACGCCGACCTGCGCAAGGTCCCGGAGACGGCCGCGGCCCGCCGCGAACTCACCGACCTCGTCCAGCGCTACCGGGCCGCCAAACGCGAGCGGGACCTGCTCGACTTCGGCGACCAGATCGCGCTGTCGGCCCGCCTCGCCTCCGTCCCCGAGGTGGGCCGCCTGCTGCGCGAGGAGTTCCGCGTGGTGCTCCTCGACGAGTACCAGGACACCTCGGTCGCCCAGCGCGTGCTGCTGGCGGGCCTGTTCGGCGACGGCACCGGCCACCCGGTGACCGCCGTCGGCGACCCCTGCCAGGCCATCTACGGCTGGCGCGGCGCGTCCGTCGCCAACCTGGACGACTTCCCCGACCACTTCGCCCGGGCCGACGGCCGGCCCGCGACCCGGCAGGCGCTCAGCGAGAACCGCCGCAGCGGTGGCCGCCTGCTCGACCTCGCCAACGGCCTCGCCGCACCCCTGCGCGCCATGCACGCGGGCGTGGAGGCCCTGCGCCCGGCCCCCGGCGCCGAGCACGACGGCACGGTCCGCTGCGCCCTGCTGCCGACCCACGCCGAGGAGATCGACTGGATCGCCGACTCCCTCGCCCACCTCGTGCGCACCGGCACGCCCCCCGGCGAGATCGCCGTCCTGTGCCGGACCGCGACCGACTTCGCCGAGATCCAGGGCGCCCTGGTCGCCCGCGACGTCCCCGTCGAGGTGGTCGGTCTCTCCGGCCTGCTGCACCTGCCCGAGATCGCCGACCTCGTCGCGGTCTGCGAGGTCCTCCAGGACCCCGGCGCGAACGCGGCCCTGGTACGCCTGCTGACCGGACCGCGCTGGCGCATCGGCCCGCGCGACCTCGCCCTGCTGGGCCGGCGCGCCCGGCTGCTGGTCGCCCACGCGCGCGTGGAGGGCGCCGACGACCCCGACCGGCGACTCGCGGCCGCCGTGGAGGGCACCGACCCGTCCGAGGTCGTCTCGCTCGCGGACGCCCTGGACACCTTCCTCGAAACGCCGGTGGGCCCGGGCGGCCTCGGTGAGGATGCCGACGACGGGCTGCCGTTCTCGCCGGACGCGCGCGTGCGCTTCGCCCGGCTCGCCGCCGAACTGCGTGACCTGCGGCGTTCGCTGTCCGACCCGCTGATGGACGTCCTGCACCGCGTCCTCGCCGTGACCGGCCTGGAGGTGGAGCTGTCGGCGTCCCCGCACGCGCTCGCCGCCCGCCGCCGCGAGACCCTCTCCAACTTCCTGGACGTCGCCGCCTCCTTCGCCGCGGGCGACGGCCAGGCGACCCTGCTGGCCTTCCTGGGCTTCCTGCGGACCGCCGCGCAGTACGAGAAGGGGCTCGACAACGCCCTGCCCGGCGGGGAGAACACCGTCAAGGTGCTCACCGCGCACAAGTCCAAGGGCCTGGAGTGGGACGTCGTGGCCGTGCCCGGGCTGGTGACCGGCACCTTCCCCAGCGCCCAGGGCCGCGAGAAGTGGACCGCGCAGGCCAAGGTGCTGCCGCACGCCCTGCGCGGCGACACCGACACCCTGCCCGAGATCGACGGCTGGGACGCGCGGGGCATGAAGGCCTTCCACGAGGCCATGAAGGACCACCAGCACACCGAGGAACTCCGACTCGGCTACGTCACCTTCACCCGGCCCCGCTCGCTCCTGCTCGGCTCGGGCCACTGGTGGGGGCCCAGCCAGAAGAAACCGCGCGGCCCGTCCGACTTCCTCCGGGCCCTGTACGACCACTGCGCGGCCGGCCACGGCGAGATCGAGGCGTGGGCCGACGAGCCGGCCGAGGACGAGGAGAACCCGGCCCTGCACACGGCCGGCGCCGACCAGGTGTGGCCGCTGCCGCTGGACGCCGCCGCCCTGGCCCGCCGCCGCGCCGCCGCCGAGACCGTCCTCGCCCACCTCGACGCCCTCGCCGCCCGGCCCGGCGGCCCCGCCCCCGCCCCGCACGACCCCGCGGGCGACGCACACCCGGACTGGCCCGCACCACCCGAGGAGGACCCGCTCGACGAGGACCCGTTCGATGACACCCCGTTCGGCGAGGAACCCGACGGGGACCTCCACCCCGAGGACGACCAGGCCTACGAGGACGACCGCGCCTACGAGGAAGCCTTCCCGTACGGAGACGACTCCCCGTACGGCGAGGAGGCCCCGTACGCCGAGGACGCGTTCCACGAAGCGCTCCCGGACGACGCCGGGGCGCCGCGCCCCGCGCCGTCCCCGGACACCGCCGCCGGCCCCGCGCCGGACCGCCCCGCCGGCCGGGACGCCCGGAGCGCCGAGCGGCCCACCGTCCCCCGTCAGGCGCCCGCCCCGCGCGGCCACGGGCCCGCCGGACCGCCGGACCCGGCCGCCGTCACGCCCGAGGAGGCCCGCGCCGTCGCCTCCTGGGACCGCGACCTGGACGCGCTCGCCGGAGAGCTGCTGCGCTCCCGACGGGCCGTCACCGACGTGCCCCTGCCCGCCACGCTCACCGCGTCCCAGCTGCTGCTGCTGGCCGAGGACCCGGACGGGCTCGCGCAGGAACTCGCACGCCCCATGCCGCGCCCCCCACAGCCGGCCGCGCGCCGGGGCACCCGGTTCCACGCCTGGGTGGAGGCCCGCTTCGAGGAACTGACCCTGCCCCTGCTGGAACCGGACGAGCTGCCCGGCGGCGACGCGGAGATCGCCGACGAACGCGACCTGGAAGCGCTGAAGGAGGCGTTCGAACGCACCGACTACGCCCGGCGCACCCCGTACCGGGTCGAGGCCCCCTTCCAGCTCACCCTCGCCGGCCGCGTCGTCCGCGGCCGGATCGACGCCGTCTACCGCCACGGCGACGGGGACGGGACGACGTACGAGATCGTCGACTGGAAGACGAGCCGCCACCGCACCGCCGACCCGCTCCAGCTCGCCGTCTACCGGCTGGCCTGGGCCGAGCAGCAGGGCGTGCCGCTGGAGTCGGTCACGGCCGGCTTCCTGTACGTGCGCACCGGCGAGGTCGTACGGCCCGCCGGCCTGCCCGGCCGGGCCGCGCTGGAACGGCTGCTCACGGAGGAGACGGAGTGGCCGCCCAAGGCGCCCCGAGTGTGACGAACCGCCCTCCGGAGACGCCCGCGCGGGCGGATAGGCTCGGAAGCATGAGCCAGACCCCGGACAGCGCCGTCCGCACGTACATCGAGCAGCACCGCGCCGCCTTCCTCGACGACCTCACCGCATGGCTGCGCATCCCGTCCGTGTCGGCGCAGCCCGACCACGCGCCCGATGTACGGCGCAGCGCGGACTGGCTCGCCGCCAAGCTCCGGGAGACCGGCTTCCCGACCGCCGAGGTCTGGCAGACCCCGGGAGCCCCCGCCGTCTTCGCCGAGTGGCCCTCCGGCGACCCGCAGGCGCCCACGGTCCTGGTCTACGGCCACCACGACGTGCAGCCCGCCGCCCGCAAGGACGGCTGGAGCAGCGACCCCTTCGAGCCGGTCGTCCGCGGGAACCGGCTCTACGCGCGCGGGGCCGCCGACGACAAGGGCCAGGTGTTCTTCCACACACTCGGCGTCCGCGCCCACCTCGCCGCCACCGGCCGCACCGCGCCGGCCGTCAACCTCAAGCTGCTGATCGAGGGCGAGGAGGAGTCGGGCTCCCCGCACTTCCGGGCGCTGGTGCAGGAGCGGGCCGGCCGGCTCGCCGCCGACGCCGTGATCGTCTCCGACACCGGCATGTGGGCCGAGGACACCCCGACCGTCTGCACCGGTATGCGGGGCCTGGCCGAGTGCGAGATCCGGTTCCACGGCCCCGGCCAGGACATCCACTCCGGCTCCTTCGGCGGCGCCGTGCCCAACCCGGCCACCGCCGCCGCCCGCCTCGTCGCCGCCCTGCACGACGAGCACGCGCGCGTGACGGTCCCCGGCTTCTACGACGGCATCGTCGAGCTGACCGACCGGGAGCGGGAACTCTTCGCCGAACTGCCCTTCGACGAGGAGAGCTGGCTGCGCACCGCCAAGTCGGACGCCCTGCACGGCGAGGCCGGGTACTCGACCCTGGAGCGCATCTGGGCCCGCCCGACCGCCGAGGTCAACGGCATCGGCGGCGGCTACCAGGGCCCGGGCAGCAAGACGATCATCCCGTCCACGGCCACGGTGAAGCTCTCCTTCCGGCTGGTCGCCGGACAGGACCCCGACCACGTCGAGAAGGCCGTCCGGGCCTGGGCCGCCGAGCAGGTGCCCGCGGGGATCCGGTACGAGGTCGAGTTCGGCTCGGCCACGCGCCCGTGCCTGACCCCGCTCGACCACCCCGCGCTCCAGTCCGTCGTCCGCGCCATGGGGCGCGCCTTCCAGAGCCCCGTCCGCTTCACTCGCGAGGGCGGCTCCGGACCCGCCGCCGACCTCCAGGAGGTCCTCGGCGCCCCCGTGCTCTTCCTGGGCATCTCCGTCCCGTCCGACGGCTGGCACGCGCCCGACGAGAAGGTCGAGCTGGACCTCCTCCTCAAGGGCGTGGAGACCAGCGCCTACCTGTGGGGTGACCTGGCCCTGAACTGGCGCTCCGCACCCTGACCGGCCGGCACGCACGGGAGGGCGCCGAAAGCGGGGCACACTGGAAGAACCGCCGCCCGCGCCCGACCCGGTGCCCACCCGCCCCGTGTCCCACCGAACCACCCGACGAACGAACCGCTGTACTGGGGGAGTTGGAAGCACCCGTGACCACCTGGACCGACCGAACAGCCGACCGACCCATCTCCCTGACCGCCTCGGGCGGCATCGACCGCGCCGCCCACCACCGGCTGGACGAGGCCTGGCTCGCGGCGGCGTGGAGCCACCCCACGACCCGCTGTTTCGTCGTCTCCGGCGGTCAGGTGCTCATCGACGAGACCCCGGACGGCCGGACCGAACTCGTCATGACGCCGTCCTTCGAGGCCCCCCTCACGGAGGCGCACCGCTACTTCCTCGGCATCGACGAGGACGGCGTCAGCTACTTCGCGCTCCAGAAGGACTCGCTGCCGGGCCGCATCGACCAGTCCGCGCGCCCGGCGGGGCTGCGCGAGGCCGGCCTGCTGCTGTCGCCGCGCGACACGGGCCTGATGGTGCACGCGGTCGGCCTGGAGAACTGGCAGCGCACCCACCGCTTCTGCTCCCGCTGCGGCGAGCGCACCGTCATCGCGGCGGCCGGCCACATCCGCCGCTGCCCGGCCTGCGGCGGCGAGCACTACCCGCGCACCGACCCGGCCGTGATCATGGCCGTCACGGACGAGGACGACCGCATCCTCCTCGGCCGCCAGGTGCACTGGCCCGAGGGCCGCTTCTCCACGCTCGCCGGATTCGTCGAGCCCGGCGAGTCCATCGAGAACGCGGTGCGCCGCGAGGTCTGCGAGGAGGTCGGCGTCACCGTCGGCCCGGTCGAGTACGTCGCCAGCCAGCCCTGGCCCTTCCCGTCCAGCCTGATGCTCGGCTTCATGGCCCGCGCCACCTCCACCGAGATCGACGTCGACGGGGACGAGATCCACGAGGCCCGCTGGTTCTCCCGCGAGGAACTGCACGCGGCCTTCGAGTCCGGCGAGGTGCTGCCGCCCTACGGCATCTCCATCGCGGCCCGGCTGATCGAGATGTGGTACGGCAAGCCCCTGCCGGAACGCAGCTTCGTCTGAGGGACCCGAGAGACCCGAGAGGTCCGAGACAGACGACAGGGCGGCCTCCCCGTCGACGGGGAGGCCGCCCTGCGCACGGTCACCGGCCAAGGTCCGGCCACCGGGGAAACCGGTGGGACGTCACACGGTGAGCTTCTGCTTCACCTGGGCCAGCGACGGGTTCGTCAGCGTCGAGCCGTCCGGGAAGAGCACGGTCGGGACCGTCTGGTTGCCGCCGTTCGCCTTCTCCACGAAGGCCGCGGACTCGGGGTCCTGCTCGATGTTGATCTCGCTGTACGCGATGCCTTCGCGGTCCATCTGGCTCTTCAGCCGCCGGCAGTAGCCGCACCACGTCGTGCTGTACATCGTCACAGTGCCCTGCATCTCTCGCTCTCCTCAGGCAGCTCGGGGACAACCTCTGCACGGAGGGAACACGGACGGGCGGCCCGCCATTCCCCGCCGGGGTACGCCCCTCCCGCCCGTGTCCTCCGCCGGGGTACGCCTCTCCTGCTCACGTCCGCTGTAACCCCGTCCACCGTCTCCCTTCGTACGTTGTGATGCCTGTCGCATCAGTACGACCGCAAGCCCCCGCCTGTGGACAACCGGCGCGACCGTCCCGGGCGACCTGGCAGCATGGCGGGGTGACAGCAGCAACGCACTCCCCCCTCTTCCCGCGGACACCGGAGACGGCCGACGCGGTGCTCGAAGGGCTCGACCCCGAGCAGCGCGAGGTGGCCACCGCCCTGCACGGCCCGGTGTGCGTGCTGGCCGGAGCGGGCACCGGCAAGACCCGGGCGATCACCCACCGCATCGCCTACGGGGTGCGCGCCGGCATCCTGCCGCCCTCCGGCGTGCTCGCCGTCACCTTCACCAACCGGGCCGCCGGGGAGATGCGCGGCCGGCTGCGCCAGCTCGGCGCCCAGGGCGTCCAGGCCCGCACCTTCCACTCCGCCGCCCTGCGCCAGCTCCAGTACTTCTGGCCGAAAGCGATCGGCGGCTCCCTGCCCCGGCTCGTCGACCGGAAGATCCAGCTCGTCGCCGACGCGGCCGCCGCCCTCGGCACCCGCCTCGACCGGAACGAGCTGCGGGACGTGACCTCGGAGATCGAATGGTCCAAGGTCACCCAGACGGTTCCCGCCGACTATCCGTACGCGGCAGCGAAGGCCGGCCGCGACACCTCCCGCGACGCGGCCGAGATCGCCCACCTCTACGCGGCCTACGAGGACCTCAAGCGCGACCGCGCGGTCATCGACTTCGAGGACGTCCTGCTGCTGACCGTCGCCGTCCTCCAGGACCGGCGTGACATCGCCGAACAGGTCCGCGCGCAGTACCAGCACTTCGTCGTCGACGAGTACCAGGACGTCAGCCCGCTGCAGCAGCGGCTGCTCGACCTGTGGCTCGGCGACCGGGACAGCCTGTGCGTCGTCGGTGACGCGAGCCAGACCATCTACTCGTTCACCGGAGCAACGCCCGACCACCTGCTCGACTTCCGCGCCCGGCACCCCGGCGCCACCGTGGTGAAGCTGGTCCGCGACTACCGGTCCACCCCGCAGGTGGTCCGGCTCGCCAACGGCCTGCTCGCCCAAGCCCGCGGCCGGGCCGCCGACCACCGGCTGGAACTCGTCTCCCAGCGCCCCCCGGGCCCCGAACCCGTCCATGCCGAGTACACCGACGAGCCCGCCGAGGCCGAGGGCGCCGCCCGCCGCATCCGCGAACTGATCGACGCGGGCGTCCCGCCCGCCGAGATCGCCGTGCTGTTCCGCACCAACTCCCAGTCCGAGATCTACGAGCAGGCCCTCGCCGACGCCGGGGTGGCCTACCAGCTGCGCGGAGCCGAGCGCTTCTTCGACCGGCCCGAGATCCGCAAGGCCGGCATCGCCCTGCGCGGCGCGGCCCGCTTCGGCGGTAACGACTCCCTCCTCGACGACGCCGCCGACCTGCCGTCCCAGGTCCGCGCCGTCCTCTCCGGCGAGGGCTGGACCAGCAGGCCTCCGGCGGGTTCCGGGGCCGTCAGGGAGCGCTGGGAGTCCCTGGCCGCCCTGGTCGGCCTCGCCCACGACCTCGCCGCCGCCCGGCCGGGAGCGGGCCTCGCCGACTTCGTCGCGGAACTCGACGAGCGGGCCAACGCCCAGCACGCCCCGACCGTCCAGGGCGTCACCCTCGCCTCCCTGCACGCGGCCAAGGGCCTGGAGTGGGACGTCGTCTTCCTGGTCGGCGTCGCCGAGGGCATGCTGCCCATCACCTACGCCCGCACCGACGAGCAGATCGAGGAGGAGCGGCGCCTGCTCTACGTCGGCGTCACCCGAGCCCGGGAACGGCTGTACGTCTCCTGGGCGCTGTCCCGCTCGCCCGGCGGGCGCCCCAACCGGAGGCCGAGCCGGTTCCTGGACGGCCTGCGCCCCGGCACGGTCCCCGCCGCCGGCCGCGGCGGCCCCGGCGCGGCCGGGAGCGTCGAGCGCGGGTTCACCACGACCGCCGCGGCCGTCCCCCGGCGCGCCCAGCGGACCCCGGCCCGGTGCCGGGTCTGCGGCCGCACGCTCACCGACGCGGGCGAGATGAAACTGATGCGCTGCGAGGACTGCCCCTCCGACATGGACGAAGGGCTGTACGAACGGCTCCGGCAGTGGCGGGCGGTCCAGGCCCGGCGCAGCGGCCAGCCGGACTTCTGCGTCTTCACCGACCGGACGCTGATGGCCATCGCGGAGGCCTGTCCGGAGACGCCGGCCGACCTCGCCCGCATCCCCGGTGTCCTCAGCCGCAAGCTGCGCGGCTACGGAGCCGATGTTCTGGCCATATGCGCAGGCCAGGAGCCCGAGGAGGGCGACGGCAATGACTAAGGGGAACTCGTCGGAAAAATAGTTTGCGCATGCCCCGGGAATCCCCATAGGTTCTAGGCACGGAAGCGGCGGCCTTCTCGAAGACCGCGGTTCCGTGATGTACTTGCACACCCGAGTGGACCGGTTCACCCCGGTCCCCCAAGACGCCGAGAGGAGGCGAGTCCAGTGATCAGCATCAACATCAGCAGTGTCAGCGCGGCCAAACTGACCGATCGCTCGACCGTCTCCACGTGCATGCTCGGCGCCTCGAACCAGGGCACCGGTCTGTCCGGCATCCGTGCCGTGCGCCCGGCGTCCTCCCCTGCCCTCGTGGGTCTCTCCACCCGTGAGCGCAATGAGCGACCGATCAAGGCACTGGAAGCGGTAGTGGCAAAGGCGCACGCCTATGCCTTTGCGGCGGCCGGTGCCGGATTCCGGAAGCAGACGACGCAGCACCACCAGATGTGGGCCTTCCGTGGGCCGAAACCCTGGAGTGATCCAGCCTGATACCGATCAGGCCGGCGCCTTCAGGGCCGCGGAACCCCACCCGGGATCCGCGGCCCTTCTGTTTGTCCCGAACGGGACGGCGGAGCGAAGGGGCCTCGGGACAAGGCAAGAACCCGGTACCAAGCCGCCACCCGGTCAACCGGCCGGAACGACCAGACGAGGAAGACCAGCCGTGCAACTCGAAGCGCACGCCCCGTCCGTACCGCCTTCTCAAACGATCACCCCGCCCGGCCTCACGGAGGACTCCACCTTGATCCCCCTCACCGCGCTCACCGCGCTCGACGACGCCATCGAGAACCTCGGCGTACCCGTCCCCTGCCGCTCCTACGACCCGGAGGTCTTCTTCGCCGAGTCGCCCGCGGACGTGGAGTACGCCAAGTCCCTGTGCCGCACCTGCCCGCTGATGGAGGCCTGCCTCGCCGGCGCCAAGGAGCGCCGTGAGCCCTGGGGCGTCTGGGGTGGAGAGCTGTTCGTCCAGGGTGTCGTCGTCGCCCGGAAGCGGCCGCGTGGCCGCCCGCGGAAGAACCCGGTCACGGCATGAACACCGCAGGAACGATCGATCGCCCCCTCACGCACGACCCCAAGAAGCAGGCCCCGATGAAGCCGTCCACCAGCGAGCCCGCCGGCTCCGCGACCACAGACTTCACCACCACCGGCGCGACCGAAGCGCGCCAGAACAGGACCCGAGAGATGCAACTCATGCAAGAAGCCCTGGCTCGTGCGCATATGCACGAGCGACTCCATGAGGCGGCGAGTCAACGCCGGGCCATGCGCCTGGCGGTCGCCCAGCGGATGCAGCGCCGGGCCGAGCGCGCCTCGCTGCGCGCCCGCCGCGCGCTGGCCATGGCCGTCATGCAGTAGTCATGCGGTGAACGCACCCACCTGAGCAGGGGTGGCCTCCCCGACCGGGAGGAGTGTTCGTGCCCGCGGGGGCCGGTCCGTCCGAACGGACCGGCCCCCGCGGTGCGTTGCGCGGGGCGATCCACCGCGGCCGGGGTTATCGTCGCCGGGTGACGAGTCCTCCCGGAGGAAGTGATCAGGGCGGCTCCGACGAGGAGCCCCGCCGTCTCGTGTGCGCCCGCTGCGGCACCCCCGCCACCGGCGGCTCCCAGCCGGCCACTTGGACCTGTTCCGTGGAGAACGGCGTCCGGCAGTACTTCTGCGACGGCTGCTCCCGGGAGAACCTCCGGGCGATCGAGGGACGCCTGGACTCGGCCTGGTGGTGACCGGGCCGGTCACCGGGCCGCACGGCGATCCGCGCGGCCCCGGTCACCGGGGTCGGCTCAGGCGTCCGCGGCCGGCTCCTCCTCACCGGTGTCGTCCCCGGCCGCGCCGACGGCGAACCCCGGCATCCACTCCTCCAGTTCGTCCCGCATCCGCACCGTGGCGCCCAACTGGCACAGGACGCCGATCGTGCTCAGCGTCACCCGGTGTATGAGCAGGTAGGCGGGCGGCAGGTTGAGCTGCTTGCCGAGCTGGTGGGCGGGGGAGCGGGGATCGGCGATGCGGGCGGCCTGGCTGCGCATCCAGGAGCGGGTGAAGGCGAAGGCGTCCACCCGGGCCGGCTCGATGATCGGCAGCAGGTAGTCGAGGACCGCCTCCGGGTCCAGTTCCACGCTCTCCTTGACGAACCCCTCCTCGCGGAGCAGCTCGTAGACCGCCTCCGCCTCACCGTCCAGGGTCCCGCGCAGGCAGACGCCGATCGTGGCCGGCAGCCCGCCGGGGAGCCGGTCGACCGTGCCGAAGTCCAGCACGCCCAGGCGCCAGTCGTCCTCGCCGCCCGGGCCGCCCGGCAGCAGGCGGAAGTTGCCCGGGTGCGGGTCCGCGTGCAGCAGCCCGGTGCGGGCCGGCCCGGAGAAGAGGAAGCGGGTCAGGAGCTGGCCGGCCCGGTCACGTTGTTCACGGGTGCCGTCCGCGATGACCTCGGACAGCGGGATGCCGTCGATCCACTCGGTCACCAGGACCTGCTCGCACTGGTGCACCACGGCCGGCACGACCACGTCCGGGTCGTCCGCGAACTCCTGCGCGTGCGCGGCCTGGGCCCGGGCCTCCAGGCCGTAGTCCAGCTCCTCGGAGACGCGGTCCCGCAGCTCCGTGATCAGCGGCTTGATGTCCATGCCCGGGATGAGCGGACCCAGCAGCCGCGCGAACCGGCTCAGTTGCCCGAGGTCGGACAGCAGCGCCTCGCCCGCGCCGGGGTACTGCACCTTGACCGCCACCTCGCGGCCGTCGTGCCACACCGCCCGGTGCACCTGGCCGATCGAGGCCGCGGCGGCCGGCTTGTCCTCGAACTCCTCGAACAGGTCGCGCCAGTCCGCGCCGAGCCGTTCCGCCAGCACCGCGTGCACGGTGCGGGTCGGCATCGGCGGGGCCGCCTCCTGGAGCTTGGTCAGGGCCGCGCGGTAGGGGCCGGCGACCTCCTCCGGCAGCGCCGACTCGAAGACGGACAGGGCCTGCCCGAACTTCATCGCGCCGCCCTTCAGCTCCCCGAGCACCTTGAAGAGCTGTTCCGCCGTGCGCTGTTGCAGCTCTCTGCCGACGATCTCCGCGGACTCGCCCACGATCCGCTTGCCCAGCCCCCAGGTCGCCCGGCCGGCGATGCCGAGCGGGAGTGCGGCGAGCTTGGCGGTCCGGGTGACCGCCTTCCGGGGAAGATCAGACATGCGCCCTCCAAGTCACAGTCGGCCGTGCCCCACCCGCGTCGTGTCGCAGCCGCGGCGACGGCCGTTGCACGGTCATTGTCGCGCGCGGTCTCCCGTTCGCCGGGGAGTGCTCCGGTTCACCTCTCCCCGACGCCCCGCAGCCGCACTCCGGATGCGGCGGTACCGGGTGGGCGAGCCAGGTCAGAGCGGGCAGGGACGCCTCCCAGCGGGTGCCCGCACCGGACGGTGGCCCCCCGTCGAGGAAAGCCAGGGCGTGCGCCGCCGCGAGACCGGCGACCGCCGTGGCCAGGGCCAGGTCGCAGGCCCCTCCCCGGCGGGGCCGGCCGGAGCGCCACTGGGCGACCAGCCGCGGCCACAGGGGGTCCCGGTCGGCGCGGTGCCGGTCGAGGCATCCGGCGCAGCCCGTCCCGCCCGGCAGCACGAGCGGACCGACCACGCCGGTGCCCTCCACGACGCCGGCGTACAGGTGGGGCGTGCCGGAGGCCAGGAGCGGTGCGGCGGCGAGCGGGTCGGGGGCGTGCACGGCGACCTCGTCGCGGGGCGCGAGGATCACCAGGGAGAGGCCGGGGGCACCGGTGCCGGCGCGGCTGCGGTGCGGTGGACGGTCCGGGGCCGCGCGCCGGACGGCGGCCCGTGCCGCCGTGTCCCGGCGGTCGCCGACCGACTCGGCGCTCACTCCGCCCGGCGCCACGTCCCACGGCTCCACGCGGCCCGCGTCGCGCACGTCGACCTCGCCGACGCCGGCGCCCGACAGCACCGACGCCACGAGGGCGCCGACCCGGCCCGCACCCCGCACCCGCACCCGCAGGGCGCGCCGGGCCGCGAGCCGGGCGGCCGCACCGCCGGGCTCGGGGGTGAGCAGGGACAGCGAGGCGAGGTCGGGGCGGAGCCGGTCGACCACGTCCGCCTTCTCGCGCAGCGCGTCCGCGGCCGGTCCGCCGCCGCGGGCGTCGTCGACGAGGCCGGCCCCGGCCAGCCGCTCCACCAGCGCGTCGACCCGGCCGTCCGGCAGCCGCGCGCGGCGGCCCTCCTCGCGCAGCAGCGGCAGCCCGCGGGTGCCGTCGAGCAGGTCCAGCAGACCGCCCGTCGCCGCGTCGAGCGGGCCCAGCGTCAACGCGTGCGCCGGGGTCATCCCGAACTGCGCCGTGCCGTGATCGCGCCAGCCGCGCCGCAGCGCGGGCTTGACCACCGGATGCATGGCTCACCCCCCGAATGTGGTGGGACCTCCGACGAACCCGGAGGGCACGGTGTGCCCGCCGGTGCGGCGGGTGTGCCCCGCCGACGCATGCCAGCATGCCGGGCCCGGCCACCGGGCGTCGGAAGTTGTCCACAGGGGGAGGGATTAGTCGTACAAATCACGGACTCCTTCAGCCCGCAAAGACGGATGAAACGGTATATATCACACCAGTGGATCGGTCCTAGGAATCAGACACATGGGGGGGATCCACGGCCAACCATCCCGGGGCCGGGACTTTGCCCCCGCCCACCGGGTAACGTCGGGGCGTGCCCGCCGACCCCCTGCACAGCGCCGGTAGACCACAGCGCAGCACGACGAGCCAGCCGCCCGGTGGCCCGGGGGCGAGCGCGATCGAGGTCCGCAGGAGTTCCCGGCGCCGCCGCACGGTCTCCGCGTACCGCGAGGGCGATCGCACCATCGTGCTGATCCCCGCCCGCATGTCGAAGGCGGAGGAGCAGCGCTGGGTCACCGTCATGCTCGACAAACTCGCCGCCCAGGAGAGCCGGCGGGTGCTCGGCGACGCCGAACTGGCCGAGCGCGCC
Organism: Streptomyces sp. NPDC025833; assembly: GCF_055558055.1. NCBI lineage: Bacteria > Bacillati > Actinomycetota > Actinomycetes > Kitasatosporales > Streptomycetaceae > Streptomyces > Streptomyces sp. NPDC025833. The sequence goes on along the minus strand of NZ_JBVHNF010000009.1, from coordinate 111,976 downwards.
GAGCGGCTGTCCGCCCAGTACTTCGACGGCCGGGCCCGGCCCGCCTCCGTGCGCTGGGTCACCAACCAGAACACCCGCTGGGGTTCGTGCACCCCGGCCGAGGGCAGCATCCGGCTCTCGCACCGCCTCCAGGGGATGCCGGAGTACGTCGTCGACTACGTGCTCTGCCACGAGCTGGCGCACCTGCTGGTCCCCGGTCACGGCCCCGACTTCTGGCGCCTGCTGGAGCCGTACCCGCGCACCGAGCGGGCCCGCGGCTACCTGGAGGGCGTGGTCGCCGCCGCCCGGCTGCCGCACCTGCCGGGCGCCCGCGAGGACCGGGACGCCTGAGCGTCCCCCCGCCTGCCCGAGCGGCCCTGCGGCACCGGGGGCGTGAAGGGGCGCGCGGTGTGAGCGGCTCGGCGCGGTTGTGTACCGGCTCTGTACCGACGCGGGCCCTCGGGGTGCGCCGCCGGTCTTTGCCGTTAGCCTGGCGCGACGCACTCGCATTCGGGATGGGGGACGGTCGTAACGCATGGCCAGGGAATTCCAACGCGGCCACAAGGCCAGGATCAGTGACCTCACGATGGGCACGGATCTGTACGTAGGCGTGCAGATCTCCGGCCCCGGGCTGACCTTCGACATCAGCTGCTTCGGACTCGACGCCGACGAGCGGCTGTCGGACGACCGCTACTTCGTCTTCTTCAACCAGCCGAAGTCGCCGGAGGAGTCCGTCCAGTTGCTGGGTGCCCAGGCGGGCGACACGGAGTCGTTCCGGGTCACGCTCGACCGCATCCCGTCGCAGATCCGCAAGCTGTCCTTCACGGCGACCATCGACGGCGCCGGGCAGATGTCGCAGACCGCCCCCGGCTACCTGCGCATCGTCGCGGGCGGCGAGGAGGTCGCGCGGTACTCCTTCGACGGCTCGGAGTTCTCCACCGAGCGGGCCGTGATGCTCGGCGACTTCTACTTCAAGGACGGATGGCGGTTCGCCGCGGTCGGCCAGGGCTTCGACGGCGGCCTGGAGGCGCTGCTGAAGAACTTCGGCGGCGAGGTGCTGGAGGAGGAGGCGCCCGACGCCCCGCCGCAGCCGCAGCCCGGCGCCGCCCCCGGCTTCGCCCCGCCCGCCCAGGCCTCCGCGCCGCCCGCGTTCGGCGCCCCGGTCCCGGCCCCCGCGCCGCCTCCGGCCCAGGCACCGCCTTCGGCCCCGGCACCGCAGGGCTTCGCACCGCCGCCCGGCCACACCCCGCCCCCGGCGCCCGCCCCGAACATGCACGGTGCCCCGACGGTCATCGCGCCCCTGGCCCCGCCCGGCGGCACCGTCCCGCCGCCGGCACCCGCCCCCGCACCCGCGCCCTACGGCCTGCCGCCCCAGCAGCCGTCCTACGGCGGGCAGCCCGGTGCGCCCATGCCCCCCGGATACGACCGGCAGCCGCCCTCCTACGGCGGACAGCCGGCCCCGCCCATGCCCCCGGGCCACCAGGCACCCGGAGCGCACCCCGGCTACGGCGCGCCGCAGGGCGCGCCCCAGGGCGGCGCCGGGGTGACGGCCGCGCTCCAGGCGTTCAAGGAGACGCCGACCGGCCAGCGCTGGACGCAGCAGAACAAGAAGCTGATCCGTGTCGACCTCGGCGTCGGCGGCCAGCCCGTGCTCGCGAAGCAGGGCAGCATGGTGCTCTACCAGGGCAAGGTCGACTTCGGCTACAAGGGCGCCGGACTGGCCGGCCGGATCGTCGGCAACGCCACCGGCCAGGAGATGCAGCTGATGCGCTGCACCGGCCAGGGCCAGGTGTTCCTCGCCGAGGACTCCACCCACCTGCACCCGGTCGAGCTGCAGGGCGACGCCCTCTGCGTCTCCGCGGAGAACGTCCTCGCCTTCGACGAGAGCCTCCAGTACGAGGTCCGCCGCATCGAGGGCCACGGCATCCCGGGCGGCGCGCTGTTCACCATGCAGTTCCAGGGCACCGGCACGATCGTCGTCAAGACGCACGGCACGCCCGTCGTCCTGCCGGTCACCCCGACCACCTTCGCCGACTGCCACGCCGTCGTCGCCTGGTCGGCCGCCTCCCAGGTGATCGTCTCCAGCCAGGTCCGCATGCGGCGCAACGCCTACGCGGGCGACACCGGCGAGAGCGTCAACCTCCAGTTCCGGGGCGCGCCCGGCAACTTCATCGTCGTCCAGCCGTACGAGGTCTGAGGGAGCCCGTCATGAACCAGCCGCTCGCGGGCTTCGCCCCCGCACCCGTCACCGCCCGCATGGAGAACCACGGCAGCCACATGCTGAAGGTCGCCATGCAGACCGGCAACGACCTCCTCGCGCGCGTGGGGTCGATGGTCGCCTACGAGGGCTTCGTCCAGTACGAGCCCAACCCGCCGGCCGTCCGCCAGATCGCCCGGGACTGGGCCACCGGCGAGGGCGCGCCCCTGATGAAGTGCTCCGGCGACGGCCTGCTCTACCTCGCCGACTACGGCGCCGACGTGGTCGTCGTCAACCTCGACGGCGACGGCATCTCCGTGAACGCCACCAACCTGCTCGCCTTCGACGCGCACCTCAGCTGGGGCGTGGAGCGGGTCAAGGGGCTCGCGAAGTTCGCCGGGCAGGGCCTGTGGAACACCAGGATCTCCGGGCAGGGCTGGGTCGCGCTGACCTCCCGCGGCCAGCCGATCGTCGTGGACTGCGGGGGCGGCGAGGACGAGACCTACGTCGACCCGGACGCGCTCGTCGCCTGGTCGCCGAACCTCAAGGTGAAGGGCAAGCGGAGCTTCAAGGCCCAGTCGCTGATCGGCCGGGGCAGCGGCGAGGCCTACCAGATGGCCTTCTCCGGGCAGGGCATCGTCGTCGTCCAGCCCAGCGAGGACAGCACCGACCGCCTCCGGATCCGGGGCTGAGGGGGAGCCAGAACACCATGCAGAGCCCGCTTTTCGCGCACAACGACTCCCAGACCCAGGAGCGCTGGAGCCTGCAGAACAAGCAGATGCTCCGGATCACCCTGGAGGGCCACGACGACGTCCTGGCCCGCAAGGGCACCATGGTCGCCTACCAGGGCCTCGTCGAGTTCGACGCCGAGTACCGCACGCAGGGCCAGTCACGCGCGCGTGCGCACACCGGCGAGGGCCTGGACCTGATGCGCTGCCACGGACAGGGCACCGTCTACCTCGCCAACCTCGCCCAGTACGTGCACGTCCTGGAGGTGGAGCCGGACGGACTGACCGTCGACAGCTCCTACGTCCTCGCCATGGACTCCTCGCTGCACCACGAGGTCGTCGCCGTCGACAGCCTCTACGGCATCTCCGGCTCCGGGAAGTACCAGCTCAACATCACCGGGCGCGGCAGGGTCGCCCTGATGACCTCGGGCGCCCCGCTGCTGATGCAGGTCACGCCCGACCGGTACGTCAACTGCGACGCCGACGCGATCGTCGCCTGGTCCACCGCGCTGCGCGTGCAGATGCAGGCGCAGACCCACTCCTCCGGCGTGTGGCGCCGACGCGGCAGCACCGGCGAGGGCTGGGAGCTGAGCTTCATGGGCTCCGGGTTCGCGCTCGTGCAGCCCAGCGAGCTGCTGCCGCCGCAGAACGCGGTGATCGGGCAGGGCGTCGCCGCCCAGTTCGGCCTGGGGCAGCAGGGAGCGCACGGCCAGAACCGGGGCAACGCCTGGAGCTGAGCCGCGACGGCCCGGCGCCGGAGGGGGTGACCGCACGGGCGGTCACCCCCTCGCCGCGTCAGAGCCTGGCGAGCGTGGCCTCCAGCAGGGCCGCGACCGAGCCGTCCGCCACGCCGGCCACCTCGTCGTAGGCGTACCAGCGCAGGTCCAGCGACTCGTCGCTGATCTGCTGCACCGCGCCCGGCGGGGCCAGGACGGCGTACTGGACGTCGTAGTGCCGGTGGCAGGGGGCCGGGATCGGGTGGCGGTCCAGCCGCACCGGGCCGCCGGGCAGCAGAGTCAGCCCGGCGATGCCGGACTCCTCGGTCGCCTCGCGCAGGGCCGCCGCCCGCAGCGTCGCGTCCCCCGGCTCGCAGTGGCCGCCCATCTGCAGCCACATCCGCAGCTTGCCGTGCAGCGTGAGCAGGACCCGGCCCCGTTCCGGGTCGATCACCAGGGCGCTGGCCGTGAGGTGCCCCGCGTGGCAGCTCTTCCACATGCCGTCCGGGTGCGCCGACAGGTGGTCCAGGTAGGAGTCGCGCAGTTCCTCCTGGCCCTCGTACTCCTTCAGCACCAGGACGGCGTCGTCGTACAGGCTCACTCGGTGTCGTCGCCCTCGGCCTCGTCGTCCTTCTTGCGCAGGTCCGGCTTGCCCGCGGCGCCGCCCGCCGCCTCCCCGAGCATCTTGTCCAGCTCGGAGAAGTCCATGTGCTCGCGGTGGACGAAACCGTCCGGGTCGTCCAGGTCGGTCGCGGTCGGCAGCATGTCCGGGTGGGCCCACAGGCCGTCCCGGCCGTCGACACCGCGCGCGTCCGTGAGCGAGGCCCACAGCCGGGAGGCGTCGCGCAGCCGGCGCGGGCGCAGCTCCAGGCCGATCAGCGTGGCGAAGGTCTGCTCCGCCGGGCCGCCGGTCGCACGGCGGCGGCGCAGCGTCTCGCGCAGGGCGTCCGCGGACGACAGGCGCGGTTTCGCGGCGGCGTGGACCACCGCGTCCACCCAGCCCTCCACGAGCGCCAGAGCGGTCTCCAGACGGGCCAGGGCGGCCTTCTGCTCGGGCGTGTCCTCCGGCTGGAACATGCCCTGCTGCAGCGCGTCCTGCAACTGCTCGGGGTTCTGCGGGTCGAACTGGCCGACCACGTCCTCCAGCTTGGCGGTGTCCACCTTGATCCCGCGCGCGTAGCCGTCGACCGCGCCGAACAGGTGCGCGCGCAGCCACGGGACGTGGGCGAACAGGCGCTGGTGGGCCGCCTCGCGCAGGGCCAAGTACAGCCGCACCTCCTCCTGCGGCACGCTCAGGTCCTTGCCGAACGCCTCCACGTTGGCCGGCAGCAGGGCGGCCTTGCCGGCCGGGCCCAGCGGCAGGCCGATGTCGGTGGAGCCGACGACCTCGCCCGCCAGCACGCCCACGGCCTGCCCGATCTGCGTGCCGAACATGGCGCCGCCCATCGAGCGCATCATGCCGATCAGCGGGCCCGCCATGGCCTGCATCTCCTCCGGCAGGACGTCGCCCATGGCCGCGCCGACCCGCTCGGCCACCGGGTCGACCAGCTCCTGCCAGGCGGGCAGGGTCGCCTCGACCCACTCCGCCCGCGACCAGGCCACCGCCGAGGCGGAGCCCGACGGCAGGGACGTCGCGTCGTCCAGCCACAGGTCGGCCAGCCGGACGGCGTCCTCGACCGCCCTGCGCTCGGCGGGGCCGACGCTGGCGTCCTTGGTGCCGTCCGACGTGCCCTGGGCGACCGTCTGGCGGGCGATCTGCTTGGCCATGTCCCAGTTCACCGGGCCGCCCTCGTAGGAGAGCATCTGGCCGAGCTGCTGGAAGGCGGCGCCCAGGTCGTTGGGGTTCAGGGAACCGAACATGGCGGCGAGCGGATTGTCGGCGCCCGGGCCGCCGAAGCCGCCGGCTCCGGGCAGGCCGCCGAAACCGAACGGGTTGGCCGGTCCCTGCCCACCACCGCTCTGCTGGTCCTTCTCCTTGCCCTCGTCGCCGTCCTCCGGCTCCTCCGGCGGAAGGCCGAAACCGAATGGGGTGTCACTCACGGGAATCCTCGGCTGGTAAGGCCACCGGTCTTTTTCCGGCGGCGCGGCTGCCCGACAACACCACCCAGCCTAGACACCCGGACCCGATCGGGCCTCGGTGCTTCGCCCGCGGAAGCCCTGCGGCAGGATGGACGCACCTGGTACGTACGCGTCACTGGCGCGTGTACTGAAGACAACCGCTGGAGACGCCCGGTGAGTTCCCCAGATCCGCAGGTTCGCGCAGCGCGAAACCACTCAACCAGCCCGTCGCCCGGCCACCGCCCCCCGGCGACGGCGTCGCGCGCCGACGGGAAGGCCGCCGCGCGCGGGCCCGTCGTCGCGGTGACCGGTGCCGCCGGCGGGGTCGGCGCCCTGCTCACCGAGCGGCTCGCCGCGTCCGGGGAGATCAAGCGGGTCGTCGCCATCGACGAACGGCGGGGTGAGTGCGCCGACGCGCAGTGGCACATCCTCGACGTGCGCGACCCGGCCATCGCGGACAAGCTGCGGGGCGCCGACGTGGTCGTCCACCTCGCGCTCGACCTCGACCTGGAGACGGATCCCGCGGCGCGCACGGCCTACAACGTCCGGGGGACCCAGACCGTCCTGACCGCCGCGGCGGCGGCCGGGGTGCACCGGGTGGTGCTGTGCACCTCGGCGATGGTCTACGGCGCGCTGCCGGACAACGAGCTGCCGCTGTCGGAGGACGCCGAGCTGCGCGCCACCGCCGAGGCCACGGGCGTCGGCGACCTGCTGGAGATCGAGCGGCTGGCGCGGCGCGCCCCCCGCGCGCACCCGGGGCTGAACGTCACCGTGGTCCGGCCGGCGGTCCTGGTCGGTGGCACGGACACCGCGCTGACCAGGTACTTCGAGTCGCCGCGGCTGCTCGTCGTGGCCGGGTCGCGGCCCGCCTGGCAGTTCTGCCACGTCGACGACCTGTGCAGCGCCCTGGAGTACGCCGTGCTGGAGCGCGTCGACGGGGAGCTGGCCGTCGGCTGCGACGGATGGCTGGAGCAGGAGGAGGTCGAGGAGCTGAGCGGGATCCGGCGGATGGAGCTGCCGTCGGCGGTCGCGCTCGGCGCGGCGGCCCGGCTGCACCGGATCGGGCTCACCCCGTCCCCGGCCGGCGACCTGGCCTACACGATGTACCCCTGGGTGGTCAGCGGGAGCCGGCTGCACGACGCCGGGTGGCGGCCCGGGTGGACCAACGAGGAGGTGCTCGCGCAGCTGCTGGAGGAGGTCTCCGGGCGGCACACGGTGGCCGGGCGGCGGCTCGGGCGCAAGGACGCGACGGCGGCCGGGGCGGCGGGCGCGACGGTCGCTCTGCTGGGCGCGGCGGCCGTCGTGCGGCGGGCCAGGAAGGTCCGGCGGCGCGTCTGACGCGCCCGGCCCCCGCCCGCTGTAGGAGCCTCCAAAGCGGCCCGCGCGCGTGCCGGGTGATGCTCGTATTCCGCACCGCCCAGGACGTACGGCACGATGGACGCATGGCGCACACGAACGACCACCCCGGTGAGCACGCGGCCGACGAGCCCGTCAGGCTGATCGGCATCCGGCAGACCCCGCTCTCCGTCGACGAGGTCTTCCGGGCCGTCGGGGACGACGCGGCCGGGGGCATCGCGCTGTTCGTGGGGACCGTACGCAACCACGACGGCGGCGCCGACGTGGACGCGCTCGGGTACTCCTGCCACCCCAGCGCCGAGGCCGAGATGCGGCGGGTCGCCGAGAAGGTCGTCGCGAACCACCCCGTGCGGGCGCTGGCCGCCGTCCACCGGGTGGGCGACCTCCGGGTGGGGGACATCGCCGTCGTCGTCGCCGTGGCCTGCCCGCACCGCGCGGAGGCCTTCGACGCCTGCCGGAAGCTGATCGACGACCTCAAGCACGAGGTGCCCATCTGGAAGCACCAGAGCTTCTCGGACGGCACCGAGGAGTGGGTCGGCGCCTGCTGAGCCATCCGGCCCGCGACACGTCCGGCGCGTACTCCGCCCGGGTTGCGTAACCGGCACCCTCGCGTGAGCGTTGTCCCTGCGGATGGTTAATCTGCTGATCAGTCAGTTGCGGACACTCATGACCTAGGGAGGCCGGCATGGGGGTGCTTGTCTGGCTGCTGATTCCGCTCGTGGCCGCGGTCGGCGGCGGACTGTGGGGCAGTTGGGCCGGCCGGACCCGCAAGGTGCGCGGCGACGGCCCCGAGCTGGACGGTTACGCGCGCTTCCGGGAAGCCATGGAGAAGCCGCGCTCGGGCGCGCCGGGCGCGCCGGGCGCGTGACGGACAGACGGCCCTGACGGTGTGCCGACAGGGCCGTCCCGTACTGTCGAGGCATGCCACGCCGCACCGCGACGATGCTCGCCTCGACCCTGATGCTGATCGCGCTCCTGTGCGCGGGAGTACTCATCCCCGTGCCCTACTCGGAGATGTCTCCCGGCCCGACCGTGAACACGCTGGGCGAGCACGGCGGCGAGCCGGTGCTGCAGATCTCCGGGCACAAGACGTACCCGGCGGCCGGCCACCTGAACATGACCACCGTCCGGGTCACCGGCGCCGACTTCCGGATGAACCTCGTCGAGGCCGTCTACGGCTGGCTGGCGCACGACGCCAAGATCGTCCCGCACGACACGCTCTACCCGGACGGCAAGACGGAGGAGCAGTCCTCCCAGGAGAACGCCGAGGAGTTCAGCCAGTCCCAGGAGAGCGCCAAAGTCGCCGCCCTGAAGGAGCTGGGCGTCCCGGTGAAGTCCTGGGTGATCGTCTCCACGGTCGTCAAGGGATCCCCGGCCGAGGGCAGGCTGCACGCCGGTGACGTGATCAAGGCCGTCGACGGCACCGCGGTCAAGCAGCCGGCCGACGTCGCCGAGCTGGTGACCAGGCACAAGCCCGGCCAGAAGACCGTCTTCACGGTCGTCCCCGCCAAGGAGCAGGCCGCCGCCGAGAAGGCCCACCGGACGGCGACCGGGACGCGGGACGTCACGATCACCACCGCGGCCTCCGACGACGGCGGCGCCGAGCGGGCCGTCGTCGGCATCTCCGCCGGCACCGACCACACCTTCCCGTTCACCATCGACATCAAGCTCGCCGACGTCGGCGGGCCCAGCGCCGGCCTGATGTTCGCCCTCGGCATCTACGACAAGCTCACACCGGGCGACCTCACCGGCGGGAAGTTCGTCGCCGGCACCGGCACCATCGACGACAAGGGCACGGTCGGCCCGATCGGCGGCATCGAGATGAAGACCGTCGGCGCGCGCGACAAGGGCGCCCGGTACTTCCTGACGCCCGCCGACAACTGCGCGGCGGCCGCCAAGGACACCCCCGACGGGCTCACCCTGGTCAAGGTCAAGACCATCGGCGACGCGCTCGGCGCGCTCAAGGACATCCGCGACGGCGACACCGCCGCCCTGCCGAAGTGCACCACCGGCTGAGCGGGCCGGGACACGGCTGGGGGCGCTCCCGGACACCGGGGGCGCCCCCATCGCCGTACGGCGGCGGCCGCGGTCAGTCCGCGAACGTCGCCGCCAGGGCCTCCGCCAGACCCGGCACCAGGTCCGGGCCGGTCAGGACCTCGGTCGGGGTGTCTTTCTCGCGCAGCCGCAGCGCCGACTCGCGGCTGCCGTCGCGCAGCACGGCCACCGTCATGCGGACCTCCTGGCGCTCGGGGTGCCGGGCCACCCAGGAGGCGAGGGCGGACTCGTCCAGGCCGGAGGGGACCTGGGCCTCGGCGGACGGCGGCAGCATCAGGCGCTCCACGGCGAGCGCGCAGCCGACGACCGCGTCGGGCCAGGCGATGGTGCCGAGGAACTCGTCCAGCGGCTTGCCGGTCGGGACCTCGTCCTGCTCGATCGGGGTGAGACCGGTGGTCTCGGTCTCGTCCGCGAGACCCAGCTGGGCCGCGAGCGCGGGTTCCTGAGCCCGCAGCCGTGCGGTGTCTACGAGGGCGAAGAGGCGAGCGGGCTGGTCCCAGCCGAGGCCGGAGACGTACTCGTCGATCTCGAGTACGGCCCGGGTGAGCGGGCTCGCTGCCATGGGAGTGTTGGACATGGTCACAATCCTGCCTTGTTCCCGACCCGAATCGGGAACCGAGTAAACCGTGAGTAAGTTGCATAGGCGTGGGCCCGCGGACACGGGGGGCCACGGCGGGCCCGCGAACCCGGGGGCCTGACGGATCGACAGCGAACTTCGAGGTGCGCACCTTGGCTTTCCAGATGCCGGACCGGGGCGGAGGCCCGACGGGGCCACGGATCAGAGCGGGCCGCCCGTCCCGGAAGATCCGGGTCCTGCTCGTGACCCTGGGCGTCCTCGCCGTCCTCGGCATGGCGTTCACCATGTTCGCGGGCTTCTGGACGGACTGGCTCTGGTACCGGTCGGTGCACTACTCGTCCGTGTTCACCACCACCCTGTCGACCAAGATCGGGCTGTTCTTCGTCTTCGGCCTGCTGATGGCCCTCGCGGTCGGCTTCAACATCTGGCTCGCGCACCGGCTGCGGCCGCCGCTCAGCGCCATGTCGATGGAGCAGCAGAACCTCGACCGCTACCGCATGGGCATCGCGCCCTACAAGAAGTGGCTGCTGCTCGCCGTCACCGCGGTGGTCGGGCTGATCGCGGGCGCCTCGGCGTCGAGCCAGTGGCGGACCTGGCTGATGTGGGTGAACGGCGTCCCCTTCCACGAGACGGACCCGCAGTTCCACCTCGACATCTCCTTCTACGTCTTCGACCTGCCCTGGTACCGCTTCCTGCTGGGCTTCGGCTTCGCCGCGGCCATCCTGTGCCTGATCGCCGCCGCGCTCACGCACTACCTGTACGGCGGCCTGCGCGTCACCAGCCCCGGCGCGCGCGCCACCGCCGCCGCGACCGGGCACCTGTCGGTGCTGCTCGGCGTCTTCGTCGCCCTCAAGGCCGTCGCCTACTGGCTCGACCGGTACGGCCTCGCCGTGAAGTCCAGCGACTTCAAGGCGACCGGCAACTGGACCGGCCTGCGCTACGTCGACGCCAACGCCTACCTGCCGGCCAAGACGATCCTGTTCTGCATCGCCGTCATCTGCGCGCTGCTGTTCTTCGCCACGCTGTGGCGGCGCACCTGGCAGCTCCCCATGATCGGCTTCGGCCTGATGGTCCTGTCGGCGATCCTGATCGGCGGCCTGTACCCGGCCATCGTGCAGAAGTTCCAGGTCCAGCCGAACGAGCAGGCCAAGGAGGCGCCGTACGTCGAGAAGAACCTGAAGGCGACCCGCGAGGCGTACGGCATCGACGACACCAAGGTCACCGAGTACGCGGGCAGGTCGACCACGCAGGACAAGACCACGCTGCGCGACGACGCCGACGACGCGGCGAGCATCCGCATCCTGGACCCCAACATCGTCTCGCCGACGTTCCAGGTGCTCCAGCAGATGAAGAACTACTACGGCTTCCCGACCAACCTGGACGTGGACCGGTACCCGACCAAGGACGGCAAGGAGCAGGACACCGTCCTCGGCCTGCGCGAGCTGAACCTGGCCGGCATCCCGAAGAACAACTGGATCAACGACCACTTCCGCTACACGCACGGCTACGGCGTGGTCGCCGCCAAGGGCACCGAGTCCAACGCCAACGGCGAACCGGTGTTCACCGAGTACGACCTGCCGTCGAAGGGCGACCTCGGCGCGTACGAACAGCGGGTCTACTACGGCGAGAAGACCACCACCTACTCCATCGTCGGCGGTCCCCAGAAGGAGATCGATTACTCCGACGACAACGGTGAGAAGACCACCAGCTACCGGGGCGGGAGCGGGGTCGACCTCGCCAACCCGATCAACCGGGCGGCGTACGCGGTGGCCTTCAACGAGCCGCAGATCCTCTACTCCGGCGCGATCGGCAAGGGGTCGCGGATCCTGTACAACCGCACGCCCAAGGAGCGCGTGGAGGCGGTCGCCCCCTGGCTGACCATCGACGGCGACGCGTACCCGGCGGTCGTGAACCACCGCATCCAGTGGATCGTCGACGCGTACACGACGACGAACGGCTACCCGTACTCCTCCCGCACGACCCTCGGCGACACCACGGCCGACTCGCTGACCGCGGCGAACAACTCGCGCGCGGTGGTGGCCCAGCAGAACCAGGTCAACTACATCCGCAACTCGGTGAAGGCGACCGTCGACGCGTACACCGGCGACGTCAAGCTCTACGAGTGGAACACCGAGGACCCGGTGCTCAAGACGTGGATGAAGGCGTTCCCCGGCACGGTGCAGCCCAAGAGCGCCATCTCCGGGGACCTGATGGACCACCTCCGCTACCCACAGGACCTGTTCAAGGTGCAGCGCGAGCTGCTCACCCGCTACCACGTGACGGACGCGCAGACGTTCCTCACCGGCAGCGAGGTGTGGCAGGTGCCGGACGACCCGACCAACAAGTCGGGCGACGCCGTGCCGCCGTACTACCTGAGCATGAAGATGCCCGACCAGAGCCGGCAGGCGTTCTCGCTGTCGACGACGTTCACGCCCAACGGCCGTTACAACCTGAGCGCCTTCATGTCGGTGGACGCCGAGGCGGGCAGCAGCGACTACGGCAAGATCAGAATCCTCAAGCTGCCGACCAGCACGACCGTCGACGGGCCGAAACAGGTCCAGAGCCAGTTCAACTCCGAGCAGGACATCGCGGCCGCGATCAAGCTCCTCAAGGGCGGCGACTCGGAGGTCGAGTACGGCAACCTGCTGACCGTGCCGCTGGACGGCGGACTGCTCTACGTGGAGCCCGTCTACGTACGCGGCGGTGGACTCAAGTACCCGTTGCTGCGCAAGGTGCTGGTCACCTACGAGGGCGAGACCGCGTTCGAGAACACGCTCGACGAGGCGCTGGACAAGGTGTTCGGCACGAAGGGCTCGACGGGCTCGACCACCAGGCCGCCGGACACCGGCGGCACCAAGCCGCCCGGCACCGCCAACCCGACGGTCCGGCAGGCGCTCCAGGACGCCCAGAAGGCCTTCGACGCGGGGCAGCAGGCGCTGAAGGACGGGCCCGACTGGGACGCGTACGCCAAGGCGCAGAAGGAGCTCCAGGAGGCGCTGAAGCGGGCCGAGCAGGCGCAGACCGCGGCCGGCGGGAGCGGCGGCCGGAACAAGAGTTGATCAAGATCCCACCGCGCCGTGGTAAGGTTGACCTGCAACGGCGCGGGGTGGAGCAGCTCGGTAGCTCGCTGGGCTCATAACCCAGAGGTCGCAGGTTCAAATCCTGTCCCCGCTACTGAAGTCGAAGGCCCGGATCCCTTTTTGGGGGTCCGGGCCTTCGTGGTGTGCGAACTCATGTACAGGGGCCGGTGACGGCCGCGCCGGCGTGGGGAGTTGGGCGCGCTGTGTTTGACTTGTCTCCCTGTGGGCATGTCGACAAAACGCTGAAGTGACCTCACGGGCTGCGGTATACCGGGTGTACCCAGGTTGTAGGTGGTGCGACGATGGACGTTATGGGGGACAAGGCAACTCTGTTCGGGACAGGGCGATTTGTGCAACCTGCCGGTGCGGAGCCGGCTCGCGACGAGATGGTGGACATGGGGGACGCCGCCGAGGAGACGCGCCTCGCGCTCGCCGCGCAGAACGGTGACGCGGAGGCGGCGAGCGTCCTCGGGGCCATGCTGCTGCGCCGGGGCGACCTCGACGCGGCCGAACCCCACCTGCGCGCCGCCACCGCGTCCGGTGACCGGGCCGCCGCCAACAACCTCGGGGTCCTGCTGCACCAGCGCGGTTACGCCGACGAGGCGGCCGGCTGGTGGCGCATCGCCGCCGTGGCCGGCTCCTCGACCGCCGCGCACGCGCTCGGCCGCCACCACCGGGAGCGCGGGGACGAGCCGGCCGCCGAGTACTGGCTGCGCCAGTCCGCCGAGCAGGGCCACGTCCTCGGCGCCTACGCGCTCGCCGACCTGCTGGAGCACCGCGGGGACGTGGGCGCCGAGCACTGGATGCGGGCCGCGGCCGAGCGCGGGCACCGCGAGGCCGCCTACCGGCTGGCGCGCGCCCTCGACCGCGCGGCCGGACACGGGGACGAGACCGCGGGCGACAGCGCCTCCCCGGAGGCCGAGCAGTGGTACCGGCAGGCCGCCGCGCGCGGCCACCGGCGGGCCGCGCTGCACCTCGGGGCGATCCTGGAGCGGCGCGGGGAGCTGAAGGAGGCCGGGCGCTGGTACCTGACCTCCGCCAAGGACGGCGAGCCCCGGGCCGCCTGCGCGCTCGGCTTCCTGCTGCGCGACGCGGGCGACAGCGAGAGCGCGGCCGTGTGGTGGCTGCGCGCCGCCCAGGAGGGCGACGGCAACGCGGCCAACGCGCTGGGCGCGCTGCACGCCGAGCGGGGCGAGACCCAGACCGCCGAGCGCTGGTACCGGGCCGCGCTGGACGCCGGGGACGACAACGGCGCCTACAACCTCGGGCTGCTCAGCGCCAAGCAGGGCCGCACCGCGCAGGCCGAGCAGTGGTACCGGCGCGCCGCCTACGCCGGGCACCGGGAGGCCGCGAACGCGCTGGCCATCCTGCTGCTCCAGGGCGGCGACACGACCGGGGCCGAACCGTGGTTCTCCAAGGCGGCCGAGGCCGGCAGCGTGGACGCGGCGTTCAACCTCGGCATCCTCTACGCCGGCCGCGACGAGGGCGGGACGGCGCTGCGCTGGTACGAGCGCGCGGCGGCCGCCGGGCACGCCGAGGCCGCGCTCCAGGTCGGCATCGCCCGGCTGCGCGAGGGCGACGAGCCGGCGGCCGAACGCCACCTGCGCTGCGCGGCGGGGGGCGGCAGCGCGGAGGGCGCATACCGGCTGGCCGCCCTGCTCGACGCGCGCCGCCCGCTGGAGCCCGCGCACGAGCTCGGCGAGGCCGTGCAGGAGAAGTCCGAGTGCGAGGAGTGGTACGAGCGTGCCGCCACGCAGGGGCACCGGCGGGCACAGGTGCGGGTCGGCATGCTGGCGGCGGCCCGCGGCGACGTGGTGGAGGCGGCGCGGTGGTACCGCAGCGCGGCCGAGGCCGGGTCGCGCAACGGGGCCTTCAACCTGGGGCTGCTGCTCGCCCGCGAGGGCAGCGAGCCGGAGGCGGCGGTGTGGTGGACCCGGGCCGCGGACGCCGGGCACGGCCGGGCGGCGCTCCGGCTGGCCCTGGTCTACGCGCGCCGTGGTGAGCTGGCCGAGGGGCAGCGGTGGGCCGACCGGGCCGTGGTGCTGGGACCGGCGGAGGTCGCGGAGCGGGCGGGGCGGCTGCGGGACGCCCTGCGTGAGGAACTGTCGGCGTGAGCGGACCCCGCGGTGCGCCCCTCGCGCCGGGCGATTTGCATTCGGGGACAGGCCTCACGTAATGTCGTGTTCACCGACGCGGGGTGGAGCAGCTCGGTAGCTCGCTGGGCTCATAACCCAGAGGTCGCAGGTTCAAATCCTGTCCCCGCTACTGAAGGCCGAGGGCCGGAATCCAGAAATGGGTTCCGGCCCTCGGTGTTTTCATGCGCACATCGTCTCCGTGCGCCCCTCCGCGGCGCGGCGGGGGAGGGGCCGGCGGGCATGCGCAAGAGCCCCGGCGGCTGCCGGGGCTCTTGCGGGAAGCGGGGGGTGCTACGCGCTCGCGCAGTCCGGGCACAGGCCCCGGTACGTCATCTCGACGTCCGACACCGTGAAGCCGAAGCGCTCGGAGTCGGGCAGGTCGGCGAGCGGGTTGCCGGCCGGGTGGACGTCACGGATCGCGCCGCAGCGGGCGCACACCAGGTGGTGGTGCGGCCGGTGCGCGTTCGGGTCGTAGCGCTTGGCGCGCTTGTCCGTCGTGACTTCCAGCACCTCGCCGAGGGTGACCAGCTCGCCCAGCGTGTTGTAGACGGTCGCCCGGGAGATCTCGGGGAGCCGCGTCACGGCGCGGGCGTGCACCTCGTCCGCCGTCAGGTGGACGTGCTCGCCGTTCAGGACCTCGGCCACCACGCGTCGCTGCGCGGTCATCCGCCATCCGCGTCCACGCAGCCGTTCCAGAAGGTCGCTCATGGCAACAGCGTAACAGCAAAGGGGACCAGGTCGGGAATAGGTGTGAAATTGGATCGACGTTTGACTTAGACAAAGTCCAGTGTAGGATCCGGACTGGCGTTGGCCACAGGACAGAACTAGTCAGCGATGACGCAGGAGGCGCACGTGACGCAGGGACCGCTCACCACGGAGGCCGGGGCGCCGGTCGCCGACAACCAGAACAGCGAGACGGCCGGCGTCGGAGGGCCGGTCCTCCTCCAGGACCAGCTCCTGCTGGAGAAGCTGGCCCACTTCAACCGGGAGCGCATCCCGGAGCGCGTCGTGCACGCCCGCGGCGCCGGCGCGTACGGCACCTTCACCGTGACCGCCGACGTCACGCCGTACACGCGCGCCGCCTTCCTCTCGCAGATCGGCAAGGAGACCGAGGTCTTCCTGCGCTTCTCGACGGTGGCCGGCAACCTCGGTGCGGCGGACGCCGTCCGCGACCCCCGCGGCTTCGCGCTGAAGTTCTACACCGAGGAGGGCAACTACGACCTCGTCGGCAACAACACCCCGGTCTTCTTCATCCGCGACGCGATCAAGTTCCCCGACTTCATCCACACCCAGAAGCGGGACCCGTACACCGGCAGCACCGAGGCCGACAACGTGTGGGACTTCTGGTCCCTGTCCCCGGAGTCGACCCACCAGGTGACCTGGCTCTTCGGTGACCGCGGCATCCCGGCGTCGTACCGCCACATGGACGGCTTCGGCTCGCACACCTTCCAGTGGAACAACGAGGCCGGCGAGGTCTACTGGGTCAAGTACCACTTCAAGACCGACCAGGGGATCAAGACCCTCACCGCCGGGGAGGCCGACGTCCTCGCCGGCCAGGACCCCGACTCGCACCAGCGCGACCTGCGCCAGGCGATCGAGCGGGGCGAGTTCCCGAGCTGGACCGTGGGCGTGCAGATCATGCCGGCCGCGGACGCCGCGACCTACCGCTTCAACCCGTTCGACCTGACCAAGGTGTGGCCGCACGCGGACTACCCGGTCGTCGAGATCGGCAGGCTGGAGCTGAACCGCAACCCGCGGAACGTCTTCGCCGAGGTCGAGCAGTCGATCTTCTCCCCGGCGCACTTCGTGCCCGGCATCGGCCCCTCGCCCGACAAGATGCTCCAGGGCCGCCTCTTCGCGTACGGCGACGCGCACCGCTACCGCGTCGGCGTCAACGCCGACCACCTGCCGGTGAACCGCCCGCACGCCGCCGAGGCGCGCACCAACTCCCGGGACGGCTTCCTCTACGACGGCCGGCACGGCGGTGCGAAGAACTACGAGCCCAACAGCTTCGGCGGGCCCCAGCAGACCGGCCGCCCGCTGTGGCAGCCGTTCGACGGCTTCACCGGCGGCACGGGCACCCACCCGACGCCGGCGCACGCCGAGGATGACGACTTCGTGCAGGCGGGCAACCTCTACCGGCTGATGTCGGAGGAGGAGAAGGAGCGCCTCGTCGGCAACCTGGCCGGTGCCCTCGCGCAGGTCTCGCGCGAGGAGATCGTCGAGCGCGCGATCGGCAACTTCCGCAACGCCGACGCCGACTTCGGCAAGCGGCTCGACGCGGCGGTGCAGGCGCTGCGCGGCTGAGCCGGCCGCCTTCGCGGCCGGGCGGGCCGGACCCACGGTGCTCTGGGTCCGGCCCGCTCCGCGTGATCAGGGCACCGGTGCGGGCGCCCGGGCCGGGACCCAGCGGCGGACGATGTCGCGGACCGAGACGATCCCGGCCACCTCGCCGCCGTCCAGCACGATCAGGTGCCGGAAGCCGCCGTGCGTCATGGCGCTCGCCGCCGCGTCCAGGGTCCAGGTCGGGGCGGCGAAGACCACGTCGGTGGTGGTGTGGGCGTGGGCGCGCTCCGTGTCCGGGTTCTGGCCCAGGCCGACGGAGACGAGGATGTCGCGTTCGGTGAGGATGCCGATCCCGCCGGCGTCCGGGTCGAGGATCACCGCGGCGCCGACGCGGCGGGCGGACATCAGGCCGGCCGCCTGCCGGAGGGTGTGGGCGGGACCGAGGGTGAGGATCACCGTGCTCATGGCGTCTCGGACGAGCATGGATGGACCACCTCCTGGGGACCCCCGCCTGTGCGGCACGGAGCCGGGAGGCACCTGTTCGTCAATGCACAAGTTCACAAGTGGGGGTGGGCCCAGATTGCCAGGTAAAGCGAGGGTCAACAAGAGGGCGCGTGACGCCTGTTGAGGGCGTGCCGGGAGCGCTTGCCGAAGCTCAGGCGCGCGGTTCGAGATACCCCAGCAGCTCGCCGTGCAGCAGGCCGTTGGACGCCGCCGCGTTGCCGCTGTGCGGGCCGGGGCGGCCGTCCAGACCGGTGAAGGTGCCGCCCGCCTCGGTGACGATGATCGCGTTGGCGGCCATGTCCCACAGGGACAGCTCCGGCTCGGCGCAGAGGTCCACGGAACCCTCCGCGACCATCATGTAGGGCCAGAAGTCGCCGTACGCGCGCGTGCGCCACACCTGGCGGCCGAGGTCCAGGAAGCCGTCCAGGCGGCCCTGCTCCTCCCAGCCGGAGAGCGAGGAGTACGCGAAGGAGGCGTCCGCGAGCGTGCCGACGGAGGAGACGTGGATGCGGTGCGCGGAGGTGAGGTTGCGGCCGGTGAAGGCGCCGTGGCCCTTCGCCGCCCACCAGCGGCGGCCGAGGGCGGGGGCGGAGACCAGGCCGACGACGGGCGCGAACCCCTCCCCGTTCCCGGTCTCCTCCGACCGGGGGGCCTTCTCGTCCTCCGCCTCCATCAGGGAGATGAGGGTGGCCCAGACGGGCACGCCGCGCACGTAGTTCTTGGTGCCGTCGATGGGGTCGATCACCCAGCGGCGCGGGCCCGTGCCCTGGACGCCGTACTCCTCGCCGAGGATCGCGTCCCGCGGGCGGGCGCGCTGGAGCTGGCCGCGGATGATGTCTTCCGCCGCCTTGTCCGCTTCGGTCACCGGAGTCATGTCCGGCTTCGTCTCCACCTTCAGGTCGAGCGCCTTGAAACGGGCCATGGTCGCGGCGTCGGCCGCGTCCGCGAGGACGTGGGCGAGACGGAGGTCGTCGAGGTAGTCCGGCATGGGGGGAACCGTATCCGGCGCGTGGGGGCGGGGGCCAACGGGGACCGCGCGAACGGCCGTCGCACACCCTTGACAGGGCACACGGGCGCGTCAAATCTGGGCGCAACGCCGCTGTGGCCCAGGGAGGCGAGGATGCCCGCTGCCCGGGAATCGTTGTTGGACGCCGCCTGGACGGCACTCGCGCACCGGCCGTGGTCCGCGGTCCGGATGGTCGACGTGGCCGCGTCGGCGGGGGTGTCCCGGCAGACCCTCTACAACGAGTTCGGCAGCAAGGAGGGGCTGGCCCGGGCGCTGGTACGCCGGGAGGCCGACGGCTACCTCGCCGGCGTCGACCGGGCCCTGGACGGCTCCGCGGAGGCACGGGACCGGCTCACCGCCGTCGCGGAGTGGACGGCCGCCACGGCCCGGGAGAACGCGCTGGTACGGGCCCTGCTCACCGGGTGCTGGACCGAGCGGCTGCCCGCCCCGCCGCCCGGCGCCGCCTCCGTGCCGGCACAGCGCCGGGACGGGGAGCCGCTGCCCACGCCCCACGACTTCGTGCGGCTCGTCCGGGACCGCGCCGTGACCGCGCTGGCCGGCCCCGGCGCCGCCGCGCACGACCCCGACGGCCTGCCGCGCTCCTGCGAACTCGTCGTCCGCGTCGCCCTGTCCTGCGCCGCGGCCCCGCCGCCGGAGGGCGCGCTGGCGGACTGGGTGCGGGCGGTGTTCCCCCACCGGCCGGCGTGAGCCGCCCGGACGGCATCCCCTAGTGCGCGGAGCCCGAGAGCTGGAGCCCGATCACGCCGACGATGACCAAGCTGATGGAGACGATCTTCAAGGTGGACACCAGGTCGCCGAGGAAGACCATGCCGTAGATGGCGGTGCCCGCCGCGCCGATCCCCGTCCACACGGCGTAGGCGGGGCCGACGTCCAGCTTCCTGAGGGAGAGGGTCAGCAGACCGAAGCTGCCCAGGGCGAACGACGCGAAGGCGACCGTCGGCCACAGGCGCGTGAACCCGTGCGAGAGTTTCAGACACACGGCGAAACCGGTCTCCAGAATCCCGGCCACTATGACCAGCAGCCACGCCATGTACGGTCCTCCCGTTGTTCCGGATCTCCGGGTCGGTGCGATTATGCACTTACCGGCACCGTGCCCGGTCAAACAACGCGAGGCTCAGTCGCCCTCCTTGCGCTCCCGCGTGGCCAGCAGCCGGCGCAGCGAGTACAGCCGCGCCGGGTCCGCGTGGCCCTCCGCCACCCACGCGTCCAGCGCGCAGTCCGGCTCGTCGTGGCCGCACGCGCGCGGGCAGAGCGCGGTGCCGGGTTCGAGGTCCGGGAAGGCGTGGATCACGCGGGACGGGTCGATGTGCGCGAGCCCGAAGGAGCGGACGCCCGGGGTGTCGACGACCCAGCCCTCGCCGGCCCCGCTCAGCGGCAGCGCCAGCGCCGAGGTCGTGGTGTGCCGGCCGCGCCCGGTCACCGCGTTGACGTGTCCCGTCAGCCGCCGGCGCTCCTCCGGCACGAGCGCGTTGACCAGGGTCGTCTTGCCGACGCCGGAGTGGCCCACGAACGCGGTGACCCTGCCGTCCAGGTGGGTGCGCACCCGCTCCGCCGCGTCCTCGTCGGCCAGTTCCTCCCGGCTGGTGACGACGTACGGGATGTCCAGGTCGCCGTACAGCTCCAGCAGCTTGTCCGGCGGGGCCAGGTCCGACTTGGTCATCACCAGCAGCGGTTCCAGACCGCCGTCGTAGGCCGCGACCAGGCAGCGGTCGATCAGCCGGGGCCGCGGCTCGGGGTCCGCGAGGGCCGTCACGATGGCCAGTTGGTCGGCGTTGGCGACGACCACCCGCTCGTACGGATCGTCGTCGTCGGCGGTCCGGCGCAGCACCGACGTCCGCTCCCCGATGCGCACGATCCGGGCGAGCGTGTCCTTCCGGCCGGACAGGTCGCCGACCAGGGCGACCCGGTCGCCGACCACGGCCGCCTTGCGGCCCAGCTCGCGGGCCTTCATCGCGACGACCGTGCGGTCGTCGACCAGGCAGGTCAGCCGCCCCCGGTCGACGGTGAGGACCATGCCCTCCGCCGCGTCCTCGTGCTTGGGGCGGATGTGGGTCCGCGGCCGGTTGCCCTTGCGGTTGGGACGGCTGCGGATGTCGTCCTCGTCGGTGTGCTTGCCGTAGCGGCGCATGCTGTACGTCCCTACTGCCCGAGCATCCCGGTCCACAGTCCGGGGAAGTCCGGCAGGGTCTTCGCCGTCGTGGCCACGTTCTCGATCCGCACTCCCTCGACCGCCAGGCCGATGACCGCGCCGGCGGTCGCCATGCGGTGGTCCTCGTAGGTGTGGAAGACCCCGCCGTGCAGCGCGCGCGGCCGGATGTGCAGGCCGTCGGCCGTCTCCGTGACGTCACCGCCCAGCTCGTTGATCTCCTTGGTGAGCGCGGCCAGCCGGTCCGTCTCGTGCAGCCGCAGGTGGGCCACGCCCCGCAGGGTGGACGGGGAGTCGGCGAGCGCGGCCACCGCCGCGACGCCCGGGGTCAGCTCGCCCACGTCACCCAGGTCCACGTCGATGCCGTGGACCGCACCCGAACCGGTGAACACCAGCCCGTACTCGGTGAGTTCGCAGGAACCGCCCATCTCGGTGAAGATCTCCCGCAGCCGGTCGCCGGGCTGGGTGGTGTGCGACGGCCAGTCCGGGATCAGCACCTTGCCGCCGGTGACCAGGGCCGCCGCCAGGAACGGCTGCGCGTTGGACAGGTCCGGTTCGATCGTCAGGTCCCGGCCGAGCAGCGCGCCCGGCGTCACCCGCCACACGTTCGGCTCGCCGCCCGACTCCGGGGTGTCCACCTGGGCGCCGACCGCGCGCAGCATGTCCACCGTCATCCGGATGTGCGGCAGCGAGGGCAGCGTGGCGCCGGTGTGGCGGACCTCGACGCCCTGGTTGAAGCGCGGCCCGGACAGCAGCAGCGCCGACACGAACTGCGACGAGGAGGAGGCGTCGACCGAGACCGGGCCGCCGTCCAGCGCGCCGCCGCCGTGCACGGTCAGCGGCAGCGTGCCCCGGCCGTCGTCGTCGATCCGGGCGCCGAGCGCCCGCAGCGCGTCGATCACACCGTCGAGGGGACGCTCGTAGGACCGCGGGTCGCCGTCGAACCGGACCGGGCCGTCGGCCAGCGCGGCCACCGGCGGCAGGAACCGCATCACGGTGCCCGCGTTGCCGACGTCGACCGTGGCCGGGCCGCGCAGGCCCGTGGGCAGCACCCGCCAGGCCTCACCGGTGCCGTCGGGGCCGATACCCTCCTCGATCTCCACGCCCAGGGCCCGCAGAGCGCCGGCCATCAGCAGCGTGTCGCGGGACCGCAGCGGGCGGCGCAGCCAGCCCGGCTCGGAGGCCAGGGCGGCGAGCACCAGGGCACGGTTGGTGACCGACTTGGACCCGGGCACGTGGACCGTCGCGTCGACGGCCCCGCTCGCGTGCGGGGCGGGCCAGAGGGCGGTGGAGGAGCTGTTCGGGGCCATGGGGCCACTGTATAAGCAGGGCCCGGGGTCAACCTTCCAGCAGCCAGCGGCCCCCGCCGATCAGCGAGCTCAGGGACACCGCGTGGAACAGGAAGAGCCACAGCCCCGCCGGCACGTGCGTCAGCCGCGACAGCTGGTCCGCGTCCGAGTCGCCGGCCTCTCCCCGCGACCGCTTGGCCTGGAGCTCGAACGACGGCCGGACCCCGCCGAGCAGCAGGAACCACACCACCGCGTACGCGAACGCCGCCTGCACCTCGGGCTCCGCCAGCCAGGACACCAGCAGGAAGGCACCGCCCGCGAGGACCACGGTGAGCACCCCGTAGGCGTTGCGGATCATCACCAGCATCGCCACCAGCAGGGCGGTGGCCGCCCAGAGCAGGACGGTGATGTGCCCGGCGCCCAGCAGCGCGGCCCCGCCGAGGCCCAGCAGCGAGGGGGCCGTGTACCCGGCGGCGGCCGTGAGGATCATGCCCAGGCCGTACGGCTTGCCCCGGCTGACCGTGAGCCCGCTGGTGTCGGAGTGCAGCCGGATACCGGTCAGCTGCCGGCCGGTGAGCAGGGCGACCAGTCCGTGGCCGCCCTCGTGCGCGATGGTGATCGCGTTGCGGGATATCCGCCACAGCGGATGCGGGACCACCACGACGAGCGCCGCGGCCGCGGTGGCCAGCACCACCCACAGGGCGGGGTCGGGCTGGGTGCCGGTGAGCCGGTCCCAGAGGTCGGGCAGCGCGGTGGCGGCGAGGCTGTCCATATCTCGCGGTGGCTCCCTGCAAGTAGTACGGAGTCTGGCAGTGTGGCACGTATGTGCGGACGGTATGCATCGAGTCGTGGACCCGGGGATCTCGCGGGCGTCTTCGGGATCGAGAGGTGGGAGCCGGAGGAGGCCCTGGCCCCCGACTACAACGTGGCCCCGACCAAGGAGGTCTACGCCGTCCTGGACCGCCCCCTGAAAGACGCGGACTCCCCGCGTCCGGTTCGCCAGCTCCGCAAGCTGCGGTGGGGCCTGGTCCCGTCCTGGTCCAAGACGCCCGAGGGCGGCGCCCGCATGATCAACGCGCGCGCGGAGACCGTGCACGAGAAGCCGTCCTACCGCCGGGCCTTCGCCGCCCGCCGCTGCGTCCTGCCCGCCGACGGATACTACGAGTGGGTCACCGGCGAGCAGGAGCGCGACCTGGAGGTCGAGGGCAGGCGCAAGCGACCGCGCAAGCAGCCGTACTTCGTGCGGCCCGCCGACGGCTCGGTGTTCGCGATGGCCGGCCTGTACGAGTTCTGGCGCGACCGGACCCTGCCCGACGACCACCCGCAGGCGTGGTGGGTCACCTGCACGGTGATCACCACCGAGGCGGAGCGGACCCCGCTGGCGGCCGCCCCCGACCCGGGCCCGCGCTCCCTCGCCGACATCCACCCCCGGATGCCGCTGATGCTCACCCCCGACCGCTGGGACGCCTGGCTCGACCCCTCCCGCACCGACCCCGGCGCGCTGCGCGACCTGCTCGACCCGCCCCCGGCCGGCCTGCTGCGCGCACACCCGGTCCCCACCGCCGTCAGCAACGTCCGCAACAACGGCCCGGAACTGCTGAAGGAGCTGGAGGCGCCGGAGGAGGGCACACTCTTCTGACGTGACTACCGAGACCGTCGACACGGATGCGGGGACCGCCCGGATCACCTGGCACAGCGCACAACGGGCCCGGCTGGTGCTGGCCCTCGGCCACGGGGCGGGCGGCGGCGTCGAGGCGCGCGACCTGCGGGCGCTCGCCGGGACGCTCCCCGGGCACGGCGTGACCGTCGCCCTCGTCGAGCAGCCCTGGCGGGTCGCCGGCAAGAAGGTCGCCCCCGCGCCGAAGACCCTGGACACCGGCTGGCGCGGGGTGTGGCCGGCGCTCGCACGCCCGGGCCTGCCGGTGATCGCGGGCGGCCGCAGCGCGGGCGCCCGCGTCGCCTGCCGCACGGCCGCCGCCCTGGGCGCCCGCGCGGTGCTCGCGCTCTCCTTCCCGCTGCACCCGCCGGGCCGGCCGGAGAAGTCCCGGGCCGGGGAGCTGCTGGAGACCGGCGTGCCCACCCTGGTCGTGCAGGGCGGCAACGACCCCTTCGGGCGGCCGGAGGAATTCCCGCCGGGCGGCCACATCCTGGTCGAGGTGCCGTACGGCGATCACGGTTTCGCCGTCCCCAAGCGCGCGGAGATCACCCAGGACCGGGCGCTGGAGATCGTCACCGGCGCGGTGCGGGAGTGGGTGGAGTCACTCGGCTGACCCGGGAATGCCGGGCGGCGGCCCGCTGTTGAGCCGATCAGAAGTGCTGAGGACCTCGGCACCGACGTCGTGGGAGAAGGAGTCCGCCGCATGGGTTCGACCATCTGCCCGAGCCGCCGCAGCACCACCGGGCTGGACTGGACGGTGCTGCACGCGGCCGGGACCGGCCCTATTCGAGGGGCGGCGGGCAGGGGTGGTGTTCTATCCTCCGAAACGAGTAGGGCCGGTTTCGGTCCTGCCCGGGATCTTGAGGAGGTGGGTCCGGTCACTGGGACCGACGCAGGGACCGACAACGGCCAGGCGGAGCAGCCCGAGGGCCGGGCCGTCAGCGCGGACACGTCCAGAGAGACGACCGCGGAGCGCAGCGCGCGCTTCGAACGGGACGCGCTGGAATTCCTCGACCAGATGTACTCGGCCGCGCTGCGCATGACGCGCAACCCGGCCGACGCCGAGGACCTGGTGCAGGAGACCTACGCCAAGGCGTACGCGTCCTTCCACCAGTTCCGCGAGGGCACCAACCTCAAGGCGTGGCTCTACCGGATCCTCACCAACACCTTCATCAACTCGTACCGCAAGAAGCAGCGCGAGCCCCAGCGCAGCGCGGCCGAGGAGATCGAGGACTGGCAGCTCGCGCGCGCCGAGTCGCACATGTCGACGGGGCTGCGCTCCGCCGAGTCGCAGGCGCTCGACCACCTGCCCGACTCGGACGTGAAGGAAGCGCTGCAGGCGATCCCCGAGGAGTTCCGCATCGCCGTCTACCTCGCGGACGTCGAGGGCTTTGCGTACAAGGAGATCGCGGACATCATGGGGACACCCATCGGTACGGTGATGTCCAGGCTGCACCGGGGCCGTCGTCAGCTGCGCGGCATGCTGGAGGACTACGCCCGTGAGCGCGGACTGGTCCCGGCGGGCGCCGGAGAGTCGAACGAAGCGAAAGGTTCGGGCTCATGAGCTGCGGAGAGCCGCACGAGACGGACTGCAGTGAGGTCCTCGACCATCTGTACGAGTTCCTCGACAGCGAGGTGCCGGACCTGGACCGCGACAAGTTCCAGCACCACTTCGAGGAATGCTCGCCGTGCCTGGAGAAGTACGGGCTGGAGCAGGCCGTGAAGAAGCTGGTGAAGCGGTGCTGCGGGCATGACGACGTGCCCGCCGACCTGCGGGCCAAGGTCATGGGGCGGATCGACCTGATCCGCTCCGGCCAGGCCGTCCCGGAGCACGACGTGACCGGGAGCCCGACCGCGCCGCAGGAGTCCTGACCCACCGCGTCACATCACCCGAACGTGCTAATCCTCAGGTCATAGGCACCGAACCCCCCGACAGCCGTCCTAGGCTCCCAGCCTGGACAGGCGGGGTCGGGGAGGTGCGTGATGGACGCGGTACCGGCGAGGGCACGCGGCTATGTGGCCGGTGTCGCCCTGCTGGCGTCCGCGCTCTTCCTGCGGGGCCTTCCGGACCTGCCGGCCGCCCCCGCCCCCTGGGCCGAGACGGCGGCGCTCGCCGCTCTCTACGCGGCCTGCGAGCAGATCCTGCACCGCCGCTTCGGCGGTCCCTTCCACCCCGTCCTGCTCGCCGCCGCGTTCCTGCTGCCGCCCGCGGCCGCCGCGCTCGTCCCGGTGCCCGCCGCCCTGCTCTCCCCGGTCGAGCGGGGACCGGCCCTCCCGCGGCGCGGGTGGCGGGCCGCGCAGCCCGCGCTCGCCGTCTGGGCCGCCGCCCGGGCGCACGGGGCGTTCGGCGGCCGGGACGCCGTCGCCGCCTGCGACTTCCGGTACGCGCTGCTCCCCGCGGGCGCGGCCGTCCTCGCCTTCTGCCTGGCGCTCACCGCGCTCGACGGCGGCCTGCGCGCGGCGCTCGGACCGGTGCCGCCGCGCCGGGCATGGCGCGGACTGACGGCCCGCTCCCTGCCCGCCGTCTCGGTGCACGGCCTCGCCGGGCTGATGATGGCCGTGCTGTGGCGCAGCCCGTACGGGCCCGTCTCCGCACTGCTCGTGCTGCTCCCGATGTGCGTGTCCTGGTGGGTGTTCGCCCAGTACCACCGCGAACGCGCGGCCCACCAGGCCACGATCCGCGCCCTCGTCCAGGCCGTCGACATCAAGGACGGCTACACCCGCGGCCACAGCGAACGCGTCGGGCGGGCGTCCGTGCTGATCGCCCGCGAACTCGGCATGGACGACGACCGCGTCGAGGTGCTGCGCTTCGCCGGCATCCTGCACGACGTGGGCAAACTGGGCGTGCCCACCCGGCTGCTGCGCAAGGACGGACCGCTCACCCCCGAGGAGCGGCGGATCATCGAACTGCACCCCGAGTACGGCCACGAGATGGTCCGCGGGATCTCCTTCCTCGGCGAGGCCCGCGCGGCCATCCTCCACCACCACGAGCGGCTCGACGGCACCGGCTACCCGTACGGCCTGGCGGGCGCCCGGATCCCCGAGTGCGCCCGGGTCGTGGCCGTCGCGGACGCCTTCGACGCCATGACCTCCACCCGCTCGTACAGCAGGGCCCGCCCGGTCGAGGCGGCCCTCGCCGAACTGGAGCGCTGCGCCGGGACGCACTTCGACCCCCGGATGGTCACCGCGCTCGTCCGCGCCCTGCGCCGCTGCGGCTGGCACCCGGCGGTCACCGCCGACGAACCGGCGTACGGCACCCCGCCCGCGGGCCCGGCCTCCCGCACCGGGGCGCCCCGATGACCGTCCTCCGGCTCATCCACGGCGCCGCCGCCCTGGTCGCGGCCGGCTGCCTCGCCGTGACCCTGTGGACCGGCCTGACCGACCGGGGCGACGCGCTGGCCTTCGGCGCGCTCGTCACCGTCGGCGAGCTGACCCGGTGGAGCGACACCCGGGCCCGCCAGGCAGCACCCCTGGGCGCGGCCGGCGCCCTGGCGTACGCCCTGCTGGGCGCCAATGCCGGACGGCCCTGCCACCATGACGCGGCCCAGGTCGTCACCGTCGTCCTCGTCGCCGCCCTGCTCGGCGCCGTCCCGCACATCTGGTCCGGGCGCGCCCCCGCCCTCGACCACCTGGCCCGCCGCGTCCTCACCGTCGGCTTCGCCGCCGTCTGCTTCCAACCCCTGTACGGCAGGGGCGTCTTCAGCGCCTGGAACGGCCCGGGTTACGCCCTGCTGCTGCTCACCCTGCTCGTCCTCACCTCCCTGTGCGGCGCGGTCCTGGCCGCGGCGCTGGCCCGCTGCCGCACCGGCCGGCCGTTCGGACCGCTGCTGCGCGAGGAGCTGCGCGGGCTGCTCGGCATCGGCTCCGCCGTCGTCGCGACCGGCGCGGTGATGGCGCTCGCGGTCGCCGTGGTCGGCCTGTGGGCGCTGCCCGTGTTCTGCCTGCCCCTGCTGCTCGTCCAGCTCTCCGTACGCCGGTACGCGGCCGTCCGGGCCACCTACCGGCAGACCATCGCCTCCCTCGCCCGGGCCACCGAGATCGCCGGCTGCACCCCGGCCGGCCACGCCCGGCGGGTGGCCGCGCTCAGCCTCGCCGTGGGCCGGGACCTCGGCCTGACCTCCCCGGAACTGACCGTCCTGGAGTACGCGGCGCTGATGCACGACATCGGGCAGCTCAGCCTGGTCGACCCGGTCCCGGCCGGCGCGACCGCCGCCCTGCCCGCGGCCGAGCAGCGGCGCATCGCCCTGCTCGGCGGGGCCGTCGTCCGGCAGACCGGGGTGGACCCGGCCGTCGCCGTCGTCGTGGAGCGGCAGGCCGACCCCTCCGCCGAGCAGCCGCTCCCCGCGCGGATCGTCCGGGCGGTGAACGCCTACGAGGAGAAGACCCGGGACGCCGGCCCCGAGGGCCCCCTCAGAGCACTGGAGGAGCTGCGCCTCGGCACCGCCGGGGACTACGCTCCGGAGGTTGTGGAGTCGCTCGCCCGGGTACTGGCCCAGCCCCGGGCGGTGCGGGAGGGCGGGTCCGAGAGACGAACGGAACTGTCTGATCCCGTGCCCGGCTGGGTAACCCATGGGTAATGAGCGCCTTTCCCACCGTACGTGGTTGGATGCGAGGGAGAGGGTGTCCGGGGGCACAAGCCAGCCCACTGTGCGGAACTGGAACTGGCAGGCGGGAATCGTGAGGATCTTCGGAAAGGGACGGCACCGGCCCTCCGCCTCCTGGCGGCAGGCCACGGACCGGGCGTTCACGCTCATCGGCGACGGCCGGTACGAGGACGCGGGCGAGCTGCTGACAAGAGCCGCCGACCTGGAGCCCTGGCTGTCGGAGTCCTGGTTCAACCTCGCCCTGCTGCACAAGTTCCGGCACGACTGGGAGCAGGCCCGCGCCGCCGGGCTGCGTGCGGTCGCGCTGCTCGACCGGGAGACCGGGGCGCCCGACTGGTGGAACGTGGGCATCGCCGCGACCGCCCTCCAGGACTGGCCGCTGGCCCGCCGCGCCTGGCAGGCGTACGGGCTGAAGACACCCGGGGGCAGCGCACGGCCCAGGGCCGGGGGAGCGGCCGCCGCCGAACCGCTCGGCATGGAGCTGGGCAGCGCGGCCGTACGGCTCTCCCCGGAGGGCGAGGCCGAGGTCGTCTGGGGCCGCCGGCTGGACCCGGCCCGGCTGGAGGTCCTGTCCATCCCGCTGCCGTCCTCCGGGCGGCGCTGGGGCGAGGTCGTGCTGCACGACGGCGTCCCGCACGGTGAGCGCACCACGTCCGCCGGGCACTCCTACCCGGTCTTCGACGAGATCGAGCTGTGGGCGCCGTCCCCCGTCCCCACCTGGGTGGTGCTGCTGGAGGCGGCCACCGAGGCGGACCGGGACGCGCTGGAGCAGCTCGCGGCCGACGCCGGTTTCGCCGCGGAGGACTGGTCGTCGTCGGTGCGGCTGCTGTGCCGCATGTGCTCCGAGTCGCGGATGCCGTCGGACGAGGGCGACGGTGTGCACCTCGACCCGCACGACCACAGCGAGCCGGGCCACCCCGGGCCGCTGGGGCACCGGACGGACGGGCAGCTCTGGGTGCCGGAGCGGGAGTGCGGGGTGGCCGCGCCGGCCGCCCTGGTGCGGGGGCTGCTGGACGGCTGGGTGGCCGACAGCCCGGACTCCCGCGACTGGCGGGACTTGGAAGAGGTTTGCTGAGCCACCGGTGAGCAGCCCCGTTTAGGCTGTACACGCAGAATTTTCCAGGCTTGCAGGAAGGCGTACGTCGGTCATGGCGCAGCAGGACACCGATCAGCAGCACGCGGGCGTGCTCCCCGTCGACGACGAGGGCTATGTCGTCGACACGGAGGACTGCGAGGAGCGCGAGAGCGCCTGGCGTGAGCGCGGCACCTCGCGGCCGATCACGGTCGTCGGCAACCCGGTGCTGCACAAGGAGTGCAAGGACGTCACCGAGTTCGGCGAGGAGCTGCGGCAGCTGGTCGCCGACATGTTCGCCAGCCAGCGCACCGCCGAGGGCGTGGGCCTGGCCGCCAACCAGATCGGCGTCGACCTGAAGGTCTTCGTCTACGACTGCCAGGACGACGAGGGCGCCCGGCACGTCGGCGTGGTGTGCAACCCGAAGCTGGTCGACCTGCCCGCCGAGCGGCGCCGGCTCGACGACAGCAACGAGGGCTGCCTGTCTGTGCCCACGGCGTACGCGGAGCTCGCGCGTCCCGACTACGCCGAGGTGACCGGCCAGGACGAGGAGGGCAACCCGATCAAGGTCCGGGGGACCGGCTACTTCGCGCGCTGCCTCCAGCACGAGACCGACCACCTCTACGGCTACCTGTACATCGACCGGCTGTCGAAGCGGGACCGCAAGGACGCGCTGCGGCAGATGGCCGAGAACGAGCCGCGCTACCCCGTGGTCGCCAACGACTGACCGGCGCCGGTCCTCCGGGACCGCCCGGCCGGTGATGGTGCGGGCGCGCGCTCAGGCGGCCTGCGGGCCCCGGAACGCGCGCCGGTAGGCGTTCGGGGTGGTCCCCAGCGCCCGGACGAACTGGTGGCGCAGCGCGGCGGCCGTGCCGAAGCCGGTGCGCCACGCGATGGCGTCCATCGTCTCGTCCGTGCCCTCCAGCAACTCCTGTGCCAGGAGCACCCGCTGGCGCAGGATCCACCGGTAGGGGGTGGTGCCCGTCTCCTGCTGGAAGCGCCGGGCGAAGGTGCGCGGCGCCATGTGGGCGCGGGCGGCGAGCTGTTCCACGGTGACCTCCTGGTCGAGGTGGGCCTCCATCCAGGCCAGCACCTCGCCGACCGTGTCGCAGGACGCCTTCGGCAGCGGCCGCTCGATGAACTGCGCCTGCCCGCCGTCCCGGTGCGGCGGCACCACCATCCGCCGGGCGATCTTGTTGGCCACCTCCGGGCCCTGTTCCTTGCGCACCAGGTGCAGGCAGGCGTCGATGCCGGCGGCGGTGCCGGCGGAAGTGATCACGGGGTCCTCGTCGACGTACAGCACGTCCTGCTCGACGGTGAGCCGGGGGTAGCGCAGGGCCAGTTGCGCGGCGTGGTGCCAGTGCACTGCGCAGCGCCGCCCGTCCAGCAGCCCCGCGGCGGCCAGCACGAACACGCCCGAGCACACGCTGAGCACCCGTGTGCCCCGGTCCACGGCCCGCCGCAGCGCCGCCAGCAGCTCCGGCGGATAGGCGCGCTCCGCGTAGGTCTCACCGGCCGGCACGGCGATCAGGTCGGCGTCCTCCAGCCGCTCCAGGCCGTACGGCGTGGACACCGAGAAACCGCAGTGCGTGCGCAGGTCGGGGCCCTCCGCCGACACCACGGCGAAGTCGTACACCGGCAGCCCCTCGTCGCTGCGGTCGATGCCGAACACCTCGCACACGACGCCCAGCTCGAAGGGGTGCACGCCGTCCAGCAGGACGGCCGCCACGTTTTTCAGCATGCTGCCAGTGTGCCTCGACTGTGGCAGTAATTCGAGGGTGCACGGCAGTCCTGCCGCTCCCAGTAAGGAGTATCGAGCGCGACAGTGGTGTCCATGAACGGAAACCAGATCGAAGGCCTCATCGGAATGCTCGCCACGCTCGGGATCCTGGTCGTCCTGGTCCTGCCGTCCGCGATCGGAGCGGTGCGCGACCGGCGCGTCGACCGTCAGCTCCGGGAGGCGGAGCGGGGCGCCACCCCCGCGGCACCCAGGGCGCCCGCGGCACCGAAGGCGACCGCGGCCCCCGCGGCAGCGCGGGCCGGGCGGCCCGCGGCACCGCGGGCGAACGACTCGCGCAGGCCGCACGGCGCGGCCCGCCCCGCCTGAGCGAGCCGGACCGCCGCCGGGCGGCCGGGGGCGGGACCGCTCAGAAGTCCTCGTCCAGGTCGACGGTGCCCTCCACCGCGACCTGGTACGCCGACGGACGGCGCTCGAAGAAGTTCGTCAGTTCCTGGACGCCCTGGAGCTCCATGAAGGAGAAGGGGTTCTCGGAGCCGTAGACCGGCGCGAAGCCCAGGCGGGTGAGGCGCTGGTCGGCGACGCACTCCAGGTACTGGCGCATCGACTCGGTGTTCATGCCCGGCAGGCCGTCACCGCACAGGTCGCGGGCGAACTGGAGCTCGGCCTCGACGGCCTCCCCGAGCATGTCGGTGACCTGCTGCCGGAGAGCGTCGTCGAACAGGTCGGGCTCCTCCTTGCGGACCGTGTCCACGACGTCGAAGGCGAACGACATGTGCATGGTCTCGTCGCGGAACACCCAGTTGGTGCCGGTCGCCAGACCGTGCAGCAGGCCGCGGCTGCGGAACCAGTACACGTAGGCGAAGGCGCCGTAGAAGAACAGGCCCTCGATGCACGCGGCGAAGCAGATCAGGTTCAGCAGGAAGCGGCGGCGGTCGGCCTTGCTCTCCAGCCGGTCCAGCTTCTCCACCGAGTCCATCCAGCGGAAGCAGAACTCGGCCTTCTCGCGGATGGAGGGGATGTTCTCCACGGCCGCGAAGGCGGCGTTGCGGTCCTCCGGGTCGGGGAGGTAGGTGTCCAGCAGCGTCAGGTAGAACTGGACGTGCACGGCCTCCTCGAACAGCTGGCGCGACAGGTACAGGCGCGCCTCCGGGGAGTTGATGTGCTTGTACAGCGTCAGCACCAGGTTGTTGGCGACGATCGAGTCACCGGTGGCGAAGAACGCGACCAGGCGGCCGATGAGGTGCTGTTCCCCGGGGGTCAGCCTGGCGAGGTCGGCGACGTCGGAGTGGAGGTCGACCTCCTCGACGGTCCAGGTGTTCTTGATGGCGTCCCGGTAGCGCTCGTAGAAGTCGGGGTAGCGCATCGGGCGGAGAGTCAGCTCGAAGCCGGGGTCGAGCAGGTTCTGGTTCCGGGCGGTCATTACTGGCAGGCCTCGCAGGACTCGGGGTTTTCCAGGGAGCAGGCGACGGCGTCGGGGTCGGACGCCTGCCGCACGGGGACGGCGGCCTGCGCCCGGGCGGCGCGGGCGATGCGCGTCGCGGGGCGCGAGCGCAGGTAGTAGGTGGTCTTCAGCCCGGACTTCCAGGCGTAGGAGTACATCGAGGAGAGCTTGCCGATGGTCGGCGTCTCCATGAACAGGTTCAGCGACTGCGCCTGGTCCAGGAACGGGGTCCGGGCCGCGGCCATGTCGATCAGGCCGCGCTGCGGGATCTCCCAGGCCGTGCGGTAGAGCCGGCGCACGTCCTCGGGGATCCAGGCGAAGTCCTGCACGGAGCCGCTCGCCTCGCGCAGGGCCTCGCGGGTGCGGGCGTCCCACACGCCGAGGTCCTTCAGGTCCCGCACCAGGTAGGAGTTGACCTGGAGGAACTCACCGGACAGCGTCTCGCGCTTGAACAGGTTGGACACCTGCGGCTCGATGCACTCGTACACGCCCGCGATCGAGGCGATGGTGGCCGTCGGCGCGATGGCCAGGAGCAGCGAGTTGCGCATGCCCGTCACCGCGATCCGCTCGCGCAGGGCGGCCCAGCGCTCGGGCCAGGTGAGGTCCGTGTCGTAGTGGTCGGGGTGCAGGACACCGCGGGCGGCGCGGGTCCGCTGCCAGGCGGGCAGCGGGCCGTTGCGCTCGGCGAGGTCGGCGGACGCCTCGTAGGCGGCGAGCATGATCCGCTCGGCGATCCGCGTGGACAGCGCCCGGGCCTCGGCGGAGTCGAACGGCAGGCGCAGCTTGAAGAAGACGTCCTGGAGACCCATCGCGCCCAGGCCGACCGGACGCCACTTGGCGTTGGACCGGCCCGCCTGCTCGGTCGGGTAGAAGTTGATGTCCACCACCCGGTCCAGGAACGTGACGGCCGTGCGGACCGTCTCGTCCAGCCGCTCCCAGTCGATGCCGCCGGTCGCGGTGTCCACGAACGCGCCGAGGTTGACGGAGCCCAGGTTGCAGACGGCCGTCTCGCCGTCGTCGGTGACCTCCAGGATCTCGGTGCAGAGGTTGGAGGAGTGGACCACGCTGCCGGGCTCGGCGGTCTGGTTGGCGGTGCGGTTGGCGGCGTCCTTGAACGTCATCCAGCCGTTGCCGGTCTGCGCCAGGGTGCGCATCATCCGGCCGTACAGCTCCCGGGCCGGCATGGTCTTCCTGGCCAGGCCCGCGGCCTCGGCCCGGCGGTAGGCGGCGTCGAACTCCGCGCCCCACAGGTCGACCAGTTCGGGCACGTCGGCGGGGGAGAACAGCGACCACTGCTCGTCGGCGTTGACCCGGCGCATGAACTCGTCCGGGATCCAGTGCGCCAGGTTCAGGTTGTGCGTGCGGCGGGCGTCCTCGCCGGTGTTGTCCCGCAGCTCCAGGAACTCCTCGATGTCGGAGTGCCAGGTCTCCAGGTAGACCGCGGCGGCACCCTTGCGCCGCCCGCCCTGGTTCACCGCGGCCACGGAGGCGTCCAGGGTCTTGAGGAACGGCACGATGCCGTTGGAGTGCCCGTTCGTCCCCCGGATCAGCGAACCGCGCGAGCGGATGCGGGAGTAGGACAGGCCGATGCCGCCGGCGTGCTTCGACAGCCGTGCGACCTGGTGGTAGCGGTCGTAGATGGAGTCCAGCTCGTCCAGCGGGGAGTCGAGCAGGTAGCAGGACGACATCTGCGGGTGGCGCGTGCCGGAGTTGAACAGCGTGGGGGAGGACGGCAGGTAGTCCAGGCGGCTCATCAGGCCGTACAGGGCCGCGACCTCGTCCACGGACCGGGCGGTGTCGTCCTCGGCCAGGCCGCTCGCCACGCGCAGCATGAAGTGCTGGGGCGTCTCGATCACCTTGCGGGTGATCGGGTGGCGCAGCAGGTAGCGGCTGTGCAGGGTACGCAGGCCGAAGTAGCCGAACCGGTCGTCGGCCGCGCCGTCGACGAGCGCGTCGAGTCGCCGGGCGTGCAGCCGGACGAACTCCGCGGTGCGGTCGGCGACGAGGCCCTCGCGGTGCCCGACCGCGATGGACTCGGTGAAGGACGTGACGCCCTGGGAGGCGGCCTCGTCCCGGATCGCCAGGGTGAGCAGCCGGGCGGCGAGCTTCGAGTAGACGGGGTCCTCGGAGATCAGGCCGGCCGCGGCCTCCGTGGCCAGCTCCCGCAGCTCGGCCTCGTCGGCCCGCGCGGACCGGCCGCGCAGCGCGGCGGCGGCGACCCGGCCGGGGTCGGCGTCGGGCAGATCGGCGGTCAGCTCGGTCAGGGTCCGCAGCAGTGCGGTACCGGG
This sequence comes from Streptomyces sp. NPDC025833, assembly GCF_055558055.1. NCBI lineage: Bacteria > Bacillati > Actinomycetota > Actinomycetes > Kitasatosporales > Streptomycetaceae > Streptomyces > Streptomyces sp. NPDC025833. Next base: position 77,040 of record NZ_JBVHNF010000009.1, on the reverse strand, counting down.
ACCGTCGGTCTTCAGTTCGGTGACTGAAGCCGGGTCGGCTGGCGCGATGGTCACGTGGGGCTCTCCCTCGCTCGGCACGGGGACCAGGCGGAGGGCAGGGGGTGACCACGAGCGCGCACGGCGCCGCGTCCACCGGCCCACTCCGCGAGGCCCGGACGTCACAACGCACCCGGACAGGACGAACGGGTGGGCTGCCGGCAGGTCCTCGGACTGGACAGGCGTGCGGATGCACGCGAGTACACCGTTGCGGGACAGTTCCGGATTCGCACCGGATTCCCCTGCGACGACAGCGAGCACGAGCATACATCTAGTGCCGGGCTGTCTCGTCACCCCCAGATGTTGTGTCGTTCCGCTCCCGGAGGCAGCCGTGTGCCCGGACGGCGCGTGGCCGGGCCGCGCCGTCCGGGCACGGTCCGGCCCGGGCGCACACCGGAGTGGAGGCGCTCACGGCGTGCGTGACGGCACCCTCCCGGCCGCCGCCGCCCCCGGCCCTCTTGGCGGCCCGCCGACGCCACAGCGGGCCCGGGGGAGCCCTGACTGAGGGCTGAGGGCTGAGGGCTGAGGGCTGAGGGCTGAGAGCTGTGGCTGGTGGTGGCTGAGGGCTGGGTGCAGGAGGCGGGGGCGGGTATGGCGACGGGTACAGGTACGCGTACGGGTACGGCGACGGGCCGCCGGATGTCCTCCGACGGCCCGTCGCCCGGTGGTCGTCCGGTGTGCCTAGTGGCCGGCGCCCGCGGTGGCGGGCGGCAGTTCCAGCTGGACCCCGGCGTCACCGGCGTCCGCCGTGTAGTCCTCCGGCGTGGTCTCGTCGATGCCGTCGGGGGCCTTCACGGCCTTCAGGACGAAGGTCAGGACCACGGTGACGAGGACGTTCAGGACGAACGCCGTCAGGCCGATGTAGCCGATCTCGTCGATGCCGGGGATCTCCTTGGCACTGCCGCCGAAGTGCTTCTGCGTCGGGGAGGCGACCCCGTACGCCGCGGCCGTGCCGTAGACCATGCCGACCGCCCAGCCGGCCAGCAGCGCCCAGCGGTGGAACCAGCGGGTGAACAGGCCGCCGACCAGGGCCGGGAAGGTCTGCAGGATCCAGATGCCGCCCAGCAGCTGGAAGTTGATGGCGACGGTCTTGTCCATGGTGAGCACGAAGACCAGGGCGCCCACCTTCACCAGCAGCGACACCAGCTTGGAGACCTTGGTCTCCTGCTCGGTCGTCGCGTCCGGCTTGATGAAGTCCTTGTAGATGTTGCGGGTGAAGAGGTTGGCCGCGGCGATGGACATGATCGCGGCCGGCACCAGGGCGCCGATGCCGATCGCGGCGAACGCCACGCCCGCGAACCAGTCCGGGAACATGTCCTCGAAGAGCTGCGGAATGGCGAGCTGCCCGTTGCTCACCTTCACCCCGGCCGCGATCGCCATGAACCCCAGCAGCGCCAGCAGGCCCAGCATCAGGGAGTACAGCGGCAGGATCGTGGTGTTGCGGCGGATCACCTCACGGCTCTTGGACGACAGGGTCGCGGTGATCGAGTGCGGGTACATGAACAGCGCCAGCGCGGAGCCGAGCGCCAGCGTGGCGTACGTCCACTGGCCGGTCTCCGGCGGGGCGAGCGCGCCACGCGGCTTGCCGGTGGCCGGGTTGACCTGGCTGAACGCGTCGGACGCCTTGGCGAAGACGTCGTCGAAGCCGCCCAGCTTGATCGGGATGTAGATGATCGCCACCACGATGACGATGTAGATCAGGGCGTCCTTGACGAACGCGATCAGCGCGGGCGCGCGCAGACCGGAGGAGTACGTGTAGGCGGCCAGCACACCGAAGGCGATGAGCAACGGCAGGTCCTTCACGAACCAGTTGGTGTTCTCACCGCCGCCGACGCCCATCACGTCCAGCACCGCCTGGATGCCGACGAGCTGGAGCGCGATGTACGGCATCGTCGCGAGGATGCCGGTCACCGCGACCGCCAGCGACAGGCCCTTCGAGCCGAACCGGCCGCGCACGAAGTCGGAGGTGGTGACGTACCCGTGGCGGTGCGAGACCGACCAGAGGCGGGGCAGGAAGGTGAAGATCAGCGGGTACACCAGGATCGTGTACGGCACCGCGAAGAAGCCCGCCGCGCCCGCCGCGTAGATCGCCGCGGGTACGGCGACGAAGGTGTACGCCGTGTACAGGTCGCCGCCGAGCAGGAACCAGGTGATCCAGGTGCCGAACGACCTTCCGCCCAGGCCCCATTCGTCCAGGGAGTGCTCGTTGTCGGCCCTGCGCCAGCGCGCGGCCAGGAAGCCCAGGACCGTGACGGACAGGAAGAAGAAGATGAAGACGCCGAGCGCGACGCCGTTGACGCCGTCCTTCACTTCGCCGCACCCCCGGTCGCGGTCCCGCGGGCGCGCTGGTCACGCTTCCAGAGCTGGTGGGCGAGGACGGTGAGGGCGGTGGAGACCACCACCCAGAGCATCTGGTACCAGTAGAAGAACGGGATCCCGATGAACGTGGGATCCGTCTTGGCGTACGAGCCGACCCACAGCATCGCCACGAAGGGCGCTGCCAGACACAGGGCGATGATCACCCGGACCGGTGTCACCACCGGTGGTCTCACTTCAGGTGTTTCGGGCATGCCACGGCTCCGTCCCCTCACTGATCACCGTTGTAATGGGCAGGCAATCTAGGTGACGGCGTCCCGGTGGCGGAAGACCTCGTCCGCATATCGGTATGTCGATTCGGTGAAGACGAGGCGCGTCCTCGCTCAGTCCACCGGACGCTTCAGGCGGGCCACGAACTTGTACCGGTCCCCGCGGTACACCGACCGCACCCACTCCACCGGCTTGCCCTCGCGGTCCACCGAGTGGCGGGAGAGCATCAGCATCGGCAGCCCCACGTCGGTGCCGAGCAGGCCCGCCTCGCGCGGGGTGGCGAGGGAGGTCTCGATGGTCTCCTCGGCCTCGGCGAGGTGGACGCCGTAGACCTCGGCGAGCGCGGTGTACAGAGAGGTGTACTTGACCAGGGAGCGTCTGAGGGCCGGGAAGCGCTTCGCCGACAGGTGGGTGGTCTCTATGGCCATCGGCTCGCCGTTGGCCATGCGCAGGCGCTCGATGCGCAGCACTCGTCCGCCGGCGGTGATGTCGAGCAGCTCGGCGAGCCGGTCGTCGGCGGTGATGTACCCGATGTCGAGCAGCTGCGAGGTCGGCTCCAGGCCCTGTGCCCGCATGTCCTCCGTGTAGGAGGTGAGCTGGAGCGCCTGGGACACCTTGGGCTTGGCGACGAAGGTGCCCTTGCCCTGGATGCGTTCGAGCCGGCCCTCCACCACCAGTTCCTGGAGCGCCTGGCGGACCGTGGTGCGGGACGTGTCGAACTCGGCGGCCAGGGTGCGCTCGGGCGGCACCGGCGTGCCCGGCACCTGCGTCTCCGTCATGTCGAGCAGGTGCTTCTTCAAGCGGTAATACTTGGGCACACGCGCGGTACGGGTGGCGCCGGTCTCGTTCTCCGCACTGCTGACGTCGGTGGTCATGCTCTGCCTTCCCGGCTCCGAATGCCGAAAGCGACCGACATCCCATCGGCCACGCTCACATCGTGGCACGGGTCGTTGTGTCAGGACTCCACCCGCACGCTCCGTGATCCCCTCTATATACCGTTGCACTCGCTGTTGGTCTAGTCCAGAACGCGGGACAGCACCTGCCGACGCGGGCGGAAGGCATGCCTCCCACACCCCCATGCCCCCTGCATCGCACGGATCGCCGTCGCACCGGCCCGGGCCGCCCGTACCGGCACCGAACCGCCCGGCCCCGCCCGCACCGGTGCGGCCTTCGCCGGGCCCTGCGTCGGCCGAGGCCGTCCGGCGGGGGGCGGCGCCGGCCGGGGCGCGTGGCTAGATGCCCTGCCACTCCGGCTTGTTGACGTAGGCGTGCCGGAAGTAGTCGGCCAGCTTCAGCTTGGACGCGGCGGCCTCGTCCACGACCACCGTGGCGTGCGGGTGGAGCTGGAGCGCCGAGGCCGGACAGATCGCGGCGACCGGGCCCTCGACGGTCGCGGCGACCGCGTCCGCCTTGCCCTCGCCCGTCGCCAGCAGCACCAGGTGCCTGGCCTCCAGGATCGTCCCGATGCCCTGGGTGATGACGTGGTGCGGGACCTGCTCGATGTCCCCGTCGAAGAAGCGGGCGTTGTCGATCCGGGTCTGCTCGGTCAGCGTCTTGATCCGGGTGCGGGAAGCGAGCGAGGAGCAGGGCTCGTTGAACCCGATGTGCCCGTCGGTGCCGATGCCGAGCAGCTGGAGGTCCACCCCGCCGGCCGCGGCGAGCGCGCGGTCGTACGCCTCGCAGGCCGCCTGGATGTCCTCGGCGGCGCCGTCCGGGCCCATGAACGCGTCCATGTCCATGCCCAGCGGCTCCAGCACCTCGCGGCGCAGCACCGAACGGTAGGACTCGGGATGGTCCGCGGGCAGCCCCACGTACTCGTCGAGCTGTGCTATCCGGGCCCGGGAGGCGTCCACGCCGCCGGAACGCACCTTGGCGGTCAGCGCCTGGTAGATGGGCAGCGGGGTGGAGCCGGTGGCCACGCCGAGCAGGGCGTCGGGCTTGCGTCGCAGGAGCTGGGCCATGGCCTCGGCGATCAGCTCGCCACCCGCCTCGGCGTCCGGAACGATGACAACTTCCACGCTGGGCCTGCCGTTCTGAAGAGGGCTCTGTGCGTCTCTCTGTGGTTTAGACCAATCTAACAGAATCGGCGTCCCGCGGCGTGGAGGAGAAGGCCGCTTTTCCGGTCCGTCACGGGGGTCGCTTACCCGTCGGCCCGGAGCCTGTCCCCGTGCCGGACAGGCCCCTTCCCGGCCGTATCGCTCTCCCTCAGGTGAGCGAGCCTCCCGTCGCGTCGAGCCAGTGACCGGTCACCCACCGGCCGTCCTCCGAGACCAGGAAGGCCACCACGTCGGCGATGTCCGCCGCCGTCCCGACCCGCCCGAGCGCCGAGAGCGCGGACGCCTCCTTCCACGCCTCGTCGCTCGCGCGCAGCCACGAGGCGTTGATGTCGGTGTCCACGATGCCGGGTGCCACGGAGTTCACCGTGATCCCGCGCGGGCCGAGCACCTTGGACAGGTCCCGGGTGAAGACGTCCAGCGCCGCCTTGGTCATCCCGTAGGCGATGGTCCGGGGCATCGCGGCGGACCGGGCCAGCCCGGACGATATGTTCACCACCCGGCCGCCGTCCCGCAGCCGATCGGCGCCGAGCTGGGTCACGAAGAACGGCGCCTGCACGTTCACCGCGAAGAGCCGCTCGAACTCCTCCACCCCGATCTCCGCGAACGGGTGCGCCGCGCCGATGCCCGCGTTGTGCACGAGGATGTCCAGTCCGTCCGCGTGCCGGTCGAACTCCGCCCACAGCCGCTCGGCGTCCCCGGGCGTCCCCAGCTCCACCCCGATCGCGAACGCCGAACCGCCGGCCGCCTCGATCGCCGCGACCGTCTTCTTCGCCGCCGCCTCGTTCCCGCCGTAGTGCACCGCGACCCGGGCCCCGTCGCGCCCCAGGCGCTCGGCAATCCCGCGCCCGATGCCCCGGCTCGCCCCCGTGACCAGCGCCGTCTTCCCCGTGAGCACGCCCATGACCACCCCTCGACATTTGAATAACGGTCGCTACAGAAAAACCGTACACCACCCCGGGGCCAATTTTCTAGGGCACGCTATAAAATGGTCTCCATGGCGACGGGTCAGGACACTCAGGCGCAGGGCGGCACGGGCCGGACGCGGGGCAGGCCCCGCTCCTTCGACCGGGCCACGGCACTGGAGAAGGCGATGATGGCCTTCTGGGAGCGCGGGTACGAGGCCACCTCGGTCTCCGACCTCACCCGGATCATGGGCATCGGCGCCCCCAGTCTCTACGCGGCCTTCGGGGACAAGCGCACCCTGTTCGACGAGGTCGTCCGGGTCTACGCGGGCACGCACGGAGCCATCGGCGACCGCGCCCTCGCCGAGGAGCCCACCGCCCGCGAGGGCGTGGCGCGCATGCTCCGCGAGGCCGCCGCCGAGTACACCGATCCGGCCCACCCGTACGGCTGCCTGATCGTCCACGCCGCCACCAACTGCACCAGTGCCGAGGTCGAGGGCCTGCTGCGCGACCGGCGCAACGCCAACATCGCCGGCCTCGAATCCCGGATCCGGGCCGACGTCGCGGCCGGGCTGCTCCCGGTCGGCACCGATGCCGCCGCACTCGCCCGGCACACCGGCGCCATGATCCAGGGCATGTCCCAGCAGGCCCGCGACGGCGCGCGCCGGGAGGAGCTGGAGGCGCTCGTGGAAATCGCCATGACCGTCTGGCCCCGCGACTGACCGGCGCGGGCTAGGCTGCGTGGCATCGTGGGCCGGCGGCCCCGCGGCGCGGATGCTCCCGCACCATGGACACGCCCTAATGGTCTAGTCCACAATCGAGAACGACAAGCCTCCGCCTTCCCCGCACAGGAGGGCGGATCGAGGAACCGGAGCTCTCTGCCCTGACTGCCCCGGCTCCTCGGCCTTCGGCCGACCGGGACCGCACACCCCACGGCCGATGATGCTCCGGGCTGCGGTGCCGGTGAGGGTTGAGGGTCCCTTCCAGGCGCCGCGGCCCGCGGGTGTTTTTTCGGCCGTTCGCGCGCCGCGGGTACGCTCGCACACGTGCCCTCCATGAACGAACTCGTACGCCAGCACACCGCCCTCGACGACTCGGACCTCGAGTGGCTCCACCTGCTGGTCTCGGAGTGGCAGCTGCTCTCCGACCTCTCCTTCGCCGACCTGGTGCTCTGGGTCCCCACCCGGGACGGCACCCGGTACGTCTCGATCGCCCAGATGCGGCCCAACACCGGCCCGACGTCCTACCAGGACGACATGGTCGGCCACCTGGTGCCGCGCGGCCGGCGGCCCATGCTGGACGTGGCGCTGGACGAGGGCCGGATCGTCCGCGAGGGCGACCCGGAGTGGCGCGAAGAGGTCCCCGTCAGGGTCGAGTCCATCCCCGTACGGCGGGCCGGCCGGGTGCTCGGCGTGATCGCCCGGAACACCAACCTGCTCACCGTGCGCACCCCCAGCCGCCTGGAGCTGACCTACCTCCAGAGCGCCTCCGACCTCGCGCAGATGATCGCGGCCGGCTCCTTCCCCTTCCCCGACCAGCAGGTCGACATGGACGCCTCCCCGCGCGTCGGCGACGGACTGATCCGGCTGGACGCGGACGGCATCGTCCAGTACGCCTCCCCGAACGCCCTCTCCGCCTACCATCGGCTCGGCCTCGCCGCCGATCTGGTGGGCCACCACCTCGGCCGGACCACCGCCGAACTCGCCCCCACCCGCGGGCCGGTGGACGAGGCGCTGGCCAAGGTGGCCAGCGGCTGGGCGCCGCGGGAGTTCGAGATCGAGGCGCACGACGGCGTCATCCAGTTCCGGGCCATTCCGCTCAAGCCCAAGGGAACGCGCATCGGCTCGCTGGTACTGCTCCGGGACGTCACCGAACTGCGCCGGCGCGAACGCGAATTGATCACCAAGGACGCCACCATCCGGGAGATCCACCACCGGGTGAAGAACAATCTCCAGACGGTCGCCGCGCTGCTGCGCCTCCAGGCCCGGCGCATCGAGTCCGAGCGGGGCCGGGAAGCGCTGGAGGAGGCGGTCCGCCGGGTCGGCTCGATCGCGATCGTCCACGAGACGCTGTCCCAGAACCTGGACGAGCGGGTGGAGTTCGACGACATCGCCGACCGGGTGCTGGCCATGGTCGCCGAGATCTCGCCGGGCAAGGTGAGCGGCCGGCGCAGCGGGCGGTTCGGGATACTCGACGCGGAGGTCGCCACTCCGCTGTCCATGGTCCTCACCGAGGTGCTGCAGAACGCCCTGGAGCACGGCTTCCGCGAGGGCGACACCGGCACCGTCGAGGTGTCCGCGGTGCGCGGCGGCACCACCAAGGAGGCCCGGCTGCTCGTCACCGTCCAGGACGACGGCGTCGGCCTGCCCGAGGACTTCGACCCGCACCGCTCGGGCAACCTCGGTCTGCAGATCGTACGGACGCTGGTGGAAGGCGAGTTGGGCGGCTCGTTCGACATGGTGCCGGCGCCGGAGCGGGGGACCCGGGTGCTGCTCGACATCCCGGTGCGGGCACAGAAGTGAGCCGGTCCTCCCGCCGCGCCGATCACCGGGCGCGGCGGGAGGACCGGCGACAGCAAAAAGCCCCGGACCGCCTTTGGTCCGAGGCTGATGCTCGTTGCTTCTCTGCTTTACCGCGATGGGCTGCCCCGTCCCGGGCGTTGCCGGGAGGCGGGGGAGCATCGGGGGAACTGCGCGCTGCGGCTCGGGGGCGGGAGATGCGTACGTGCTGTGCGCGCCGCCAAGCTCAGGCTGTCAGCAGGGGTGGGTATGTCAGGCGGAGGCCTGACGAGCCCGGTTGCGAGCGGCGCGGCGCTTCATGGCGCGGCGCTCGTCCTCGCTGAGACCACCCCAGACGCCGGAGTCCTGACCGGACTCGAGCGCCCACTGCAGACACTGCTCGATCACCGGGCAGCGACGGCAGACGGCCTTGGCTTCCTCGATCTGCAGCAGCGCAGGACCGGTGTTGCCGATGGGGAAGAAGAGCTCGGGGTCTTCCTCGCGGCAAACGGCGTTGTGACGCCAGTCCATGGCTGCTACCTCTCCTTGGTATTACGTGCAAGTTGCTTGTGAATGTGAACGCTTTCACGAATCCCCCAACAAGTGAAGGGCCGACCGCCGAGTCTTCCCCGGCGTGGTCCTTGGATTGAAGAGGGATTCCGGTGATCAGTGGAGGCCGGTCTTGCGGGCCGTCCCGATCGCCACGTAGAGACTCGCAAACCTCAGCGGCGGATACAACCCCTTCCGGAAAGTTTTTTTTGATTCCTCGGTGTCGACTGGGTCACAGCCGTACTTCCATGGGGTGGATCCTGGCCTAAACGTTCGAGTGAAAGGACTTTCGCCCGTTCCACTCACACAATCACACGCAGTGCGCGGCGTACGCCTGTGAACGTCACGCTGGTACGCAGCCCCAGGTGGTCACCGTCCATCTGCAGAGGCAGAGGCGCCTTCGAATGCAAGGTGAAGCCGTCCATGTCGTGCAGCGACACCGCGTGCTTGCCGTGCGGTCCGCGCTCGGGGGACGAAGTGAGCAACTGCGTGCCATACCGGGCGACCGCGGCGGTGGACAGACGGCTGAGACCCAGCACGTCGATGCCCGTGTCGAACGACGCCTTGGGTGACGTGTACATCGCGCGATTGCCCAGATACGTCCACGGGGACGTGTTCGAGGCTATGGCCACGACGAGTTCCTCGATCGGGTCCTCGCCCGGCCGTTCGAGAGTGATCGTGCCGTGCCGGCGATTCGACTCGCCGAGGAATTGCCGGATCACCTGGCGGACGTAGAGCGCGTGCGTCGACTTCTTCCCGAGTTCTCGCTGCTGCTCGACCCGCCCGACCACGCCGGCGTCGAAGCCGAGTCCGGCGTTGAAGGTGAACCAGCGGGCCGGCACCGCCTCGTCGTCGCTGCCGGGCGGGCCCGAGGTCAGCCCGAGGCCGACGACCCGCTCGGTGCCGTCGCGCAGCGCGTCCAGCAGCGCTCCGGTGGCCTCGACGGGATCGTTGGGCAGGCCCAGGGCGCGGGCGAAGACGTTCGTGGACCCGCCGGGGACGACGGCCAGGCCGGGCAGGCGGTCCGGGTCCGGGCCGTTGTGCAGGAGGCCGTTGACGACCTCGTTGACCGTGCCGTCACCGCCGAGTGCCACCACGAGGTCGATGTCGTCGCTCTCCGCCGCCTGCCGGCCGAGGTCGCGGGCGTGGCCGCGGTACTCGGTGGTGACCGCGTCCAGTTTCATCTCGCTCGCCAGCGCGTGGATCAGGACATCGCGCCTGCGTGCGCTTGTGGTGGTTGCCGCCGGATTGACCACGAGAAGTGCACGCATGCAAGGCAGCGTACCTACTGGGGGGTACCCGGCCCAGACCGAGGTAGGGATCCGGTAAGAGGCGGGGGCGTGAGCCTGGACACGTGGTGCCGACCGGTTTGTTCGGGGCACACCGGGGAACCGGGGCCGGAGCGTATGAGGACCGGCGGGCCGGAGGTGTCCGCCCTGCTGCCACAGCGCCGGTGGTGTCCGTCCGGCCGCCGGGGCAGGGCCCGACGGCGGGGCCCGCATCGCCGCTCGACCTGCCCGCGCCCGCCCCCCGTCCGCACCCGCGGGCCGGGGGAGAGGCCAGGCGGCTACCCTGCTGGAGTGAGCAGTGAGCAGAACCCCGCCCCGGACAGCGCCGCAGCCGAAACGACCGCGGAGGGCCGTCCGCGCCGGCTGACGTACGCGGCGGTGCTGGCCGCGCTGGAGGGCACCGCCCTGATGGCCGGCGGCCTGTGGGTGCTCGTCCTCGGGCTCACCGGCGACCCGGACGACCGGCAGCAGGCCGTCACCCTCGGGATCACCCTGGCCGTCCTCGCACTGCTGCCGCTGCTCGCCGCGCGCGGGCTGCTGCTGCGCCGCGGCTGGAGCCGGGGCCCGGCGGTGATCACCCAGATCATGGCCCTTCCGGTGGCCTACAACCTGCTCCGGACCGACGGCACGACCATCCCGGTCGGCATCGTCCTCGCGGTGGTCGCCGTGACGGCGCTGGTGCTCCTCGTCAACGGCGAGACGACCCGGGCCCTCGGCATCAAGGGGCCGGGCCGGGCCGAATAGGGCCGCTCACCGGGAGTGGCACGCCCTCGCGGCGGCGGACGGCTCACTCCTCGACGAGGAGCTTCTCCCGCAGCTGGGCCAGGGTGCGGGCGAGCAGCCGCGACACGTGCATCTGGGAGATGCCGACCTCCTGCGCGATCTGCGACTGGGTCATGTTCCCGAAGAAGCGCAGCAGCAGGATGCGCTTCTCGCGCGGTGGCAGATCCTCCAGCAGCGGCTTGAGGGACTCGCGGTACTCCACGCCCTCCAGCGCCTCGTCCTCGGCGCCGAGGGTGTCGGCGACCGCGGGTGACTCGTCGTCCGTGTCGGGCACGTCCAGGGACAGCGTGGAGTACGCGTTCGCGGACTCCAGGCCCTCCAGGACCTCCTCCTCGGAGATGGCGAGCTTCTCGGCCAGCTCGTGCACCGTCGGGGAGCGGCCGTGCAGCTGCGACAGCTCGGCCGTCGCGGTGGTCAGGGCGAGCCGCAGCTCCTGGAGCCGGCGCGGCACGCGGACCGCCCAGCCCTTGTCGCGGAAGTGCCGCTTGATCTCGCCCACGACGGTCGGGGTGGCGTAGGTGGAGAACTCCACCCCGCGCTCGGGGTCGAACCGGTCGACGGACTTGATCAGGCCGATGGTGGCGACCTGCGTGAGGTCGTCGAGCGGCTCGCCGCGGTTGCGGAACCGGCGGGCCAGGTGCTCCACGAGCGGCAGGTGCATGCGCACCAGCCGGTTGCGCAGTTCCGCGTACTCCGGGCTGCCCGCGTGCAGCGTGCGCAGCTCGACGAACATCGCCCGCGCCCCGCTGCGGTCCTGGCCGTCGTGCTGCCCGGCCCGCACGGTGTGCGCGTCCGAGGCGTCCCCGGCGTATCGCTCGTGCTCGCTCATCGTCCCGCCCGTACCCCTTCCCCGGGCCCTCGCCCCCGCGTGGCCGGCCGGTCCGGCTCCGCCGCGCGTCCCCGGCGGCGCGGCCTGTGCGGCACCGTCGTCGACGCGCGCGGAGTCGTCCTCCGGGTGTGGCCTGGCCTGCTCGGGGATGCCGTCGATGCCGTCCACCAGGCGCTGGGAACCGTCCCGGGGGTCCGCCCCGGAGGTCTCGGCGCCTTCCCCGCTCTCGGTTTCGCTCGAACGAGGGGCTTCCCAGGACCAGGAGGCACCCCCGTCACCGGTCGGCAGCTCCCGCGTGCCGCGCTCTTCGTCCCGCACCGGCCCGTCCCCGTTCCTCACGCCGGCCCGGGGCCGACGCCGCGCTGTTTGTAGAGGCTGATCGACACCGTCTTGTCCTCGTCCACGGCGGAGGAGACCTTGCCCGCGAGGGCCGACAGCACGGTCCAGGCGAAGGTGTCCCGCGAGGGGGCGTGGCCGTCGGTGGTCGGCGCCGACACGGTGACTTCCAGCGAGTCGTCGACGAGCCGGAAGACGCAGCTCAGCACCGAGCCGGGCACGGCCTGCTGGAGCAGGATCGCGCAGGCCTCGTCCACGGCGATGCGCAGGTCCTCGATCTCGTCCAAGGTGAAGTCCAAGCGGGCCGCCAGACCGGCCGTGGCCGTCCGCAGCACCGACAGGTAGGCACCCGCAGCCGGAAGCCGGACTTCCACGAAGTCCTGGTTCGTCACGGGCTCGCCTGCGATCTGGGACACCCTCACCTCCATGGTGGTACAAGCTCTACGGGGCCGAGGGTCGCCCCCCGGGGTAACGCGTACATGGTTCAGCGGTGACGCTATCGCGCTCCGAACGTTGCCGTCCCCGGGACCCCAACCCCCTGGCGTCACTCACAGTAAAGCTGTGGATACGCTCCGTGTCTAGGGGGTTCGCGTGCCCAAATGGGAAGAGCGCGCGCCGGGTTGACGTACCCAGACGTCAGACGCCCGAACCGTCGTGCGGCAGCCGCCGCATGCAGTGTCACACGAGAACGCCGCCGGACAGGAGCCTCGTGCCCGGACGGGCTCAGACGAGCACGTGGTCCACGAAGCACCACCGCCAGTCCTCACCGGGCTCGAAGGTCCGCATCACCGGGTGACCGGAGGCCGTGTGGTGCTCCGTGGCGTGCCGCCCCGGCGAGGAGTCGCAGCAGCCGACGTGGCCGCAGGTGAGGCACAGCCGCAGCTGTACCGGGTGCGTGCCGTCCCGCAGGCACTCCGGGCAGGTCTCGTCGAGCGGGTCCGGCTCCGGGTGCGGCAGCGCGGCGGCGTGCGTGCACTGTTTCATGATTGCCAGATTACGACGGGTGTGCGGGTGGCCGCGCGGAAGAAGAGGGTGGGCGAGGAGCATGGACGTGATGCCCCTGCTGTTGCTGGTGGCGGGCAGTGCGGCGGTGGCCGGGGCGGCGAGGCGGGCCCCCGTGCCGGCGCCCCTGCTGCTCGTCGCCGCCGGCCTCGCGGTCTCCTACGTCCCGGGCGTGCCGTCGTACACCCTCGACCCGCACGTCGTCCTGCCGCTGCTGCTGCCCCCGCTGCTGTACACCTCGGCGAGCGACAGCTCCTACCTCGACCTGCGCGCGCAGCTGCGGCCGGTGGCGCTGCTGTCGGTGGGCTACGTGCTCTTCGCGACCGTCGTGGTCGGCTGGGCCGCCTACCTGCTCATCCCCGGGCTGCCGCTGCCCGCGGCACTGGTGCTGGGCGCGGTGGTGGCGCCGCCGGACGCGGTGGCCGCCACCGCGGTGGCGCGCCGGGTGGGGCTGCCCTCGCGGATCACCACGATCCTCCAGGGCGAGTCCCTGCTGAACGACGCCACGGCGATCACCGCTTACAAGGTGGCGCTCGGCGCCGCCGTCGGGGCGGGCGCCACCTGGGCGGGCGGGATCGGCGAGTTCGCGCTCGCCGCGGTCGGCGGCGTCGGCATCGGCCTCGTCCTCATGGCGCCCCTGCACTGGCTGCGCACGCACCTGTCCGAGCCGCTCCTGCAGAACACGCTCTCGCTGCTGATCCCGTTCGTCGCCTACGGCGTCGCCGAGCAGGCGCACGCCTCCGGTGTGCTCGCCGTCGTGGTCGTCGCCCTCTATCTCGGCCACCGCGCGTGGGAGGTCGACTTCGCCACCAGGCTCCAGGAGGAGGCGGTGTGGAAGATGGTCGCCTTCGTGCTGGAGTCCGCGGTGTTCGCCCTGATCGGACTCCAGCTGCCGATCGTCCTGGAGCGGCTCGGCGAGTACGAGGGCGCCTCCGCCGCCTGGTACGCGGTCGCCGTCTTCGCCGTCGTGGTGGTGGCCCGGTTCGTCTGGGTCTATCCGGCGGCCTTCCTGCCCCGGCTGCTGTCGGCCCGCATCAGGGAACGCGAGCAGAACCCCACCTGGCGGGGCGCGATGGTCACCTCGTGGGCCGGCATGCGCGGTGTCGTGTCCCTGGCGATCGCGTTCGCCATCCCGCCGACCATGGCCGACGGCCCCCGCAACCTGATCCTCTTCCTGACCTTCACCACGGTCATCGGCACGCTCGTCGTCCAGGGCGTGACGCTGCCGCCGCTGATCCGGCTGCTGAAGTTCCCCGGCCGGGACCGGCAGACCGAGACGCTCGCCGAGGCCAACGCCCAAGCGCAGGCGTCGCGGGCCGCCGAGGCCCGGCTCGACGAGCTCCTCTCCGACGAGCGCAATACCCTGCCGCCGCCGCTCGCCGACCGGCTGCGCCAGGTCCTGGAGCGCCGCCGCAACGCCGTCTGGGAGCGGCTCGGCCAGGTCAACCCGGTCACCGGCGAGTCCGTGGACGACACCTACCGCCGGCTGTCCGGCGAGATGATCAGCGCCGAACGCGAGGTCTTCGTCAGGCTCCGCGACCACCGCTACATCGACGACGAGATGCTGCGCGCCCTGCTGAGACGCCTGGACCTGGAGGAGGCGGCGGCCTACCGGGAGGCCGGTTAGCGTCCGGGCGGGCCGGCCGGGTCCTGCGGGAACGGGCGACCGGTGACGACGGCCGCGATCGCGGTACCCCGCGCGAAGGCACCCTCCTCCGCGAGGGTGAAAAGGCCGTAGAGCAACTTGGCGACATAGAGACGCTCCACGGGCAGTCCGTGGCGCTGCTCGAAGTCCCGTGCGAACGCGTCGAGTTCGGGTGTCGTCCGGGCGTAGCCGCCGCAATGGAACCGGTCGTCCAGGGACCAGGTGCCGCGGCGGGCGCCGAAGGCACGTTCCTGCAAGGCCTGTACGTCGGCCTCCAGGAAGCCGCCGCGCAGGACCGGTACGCCGAGCGCGCGCTGGCCCGGCGCCAGACCGGCGGCGAGGCCGGCGAGCGTGCCGCCGGTGCCGCAGGCGACCGCGGCCACATCGGCGTGGCCGCGCAGCTCCGCGCCCAGGGCGCGGCAGCCGCGCACCGCCTCGGCGTTGCTGCCCCCCTCGGGGACGACGTACGCCCCCTCGGCGCCGGCCGCGCGCAGGATCCCGGCGAGGGTGTCCGGCTCGGCCTTGCGGCGATATGTCGCCCTGTCGACGAAGTGCAGCCGCATGCCGTCGGCCGCGCACCGGGCCAGGGAGGGGTTGAGGGGGCGGCCGGCCAGCTCCTGGCCGCGGACCACGCCCGTCGTGGGCAGCCCCAGCAGGCGGCCCGCGGCGGCGGTGGCCCGCAGGTGGTTGGAGTAGGCACCGCCGAACGTGACGAGGGCGCGGCCGTCCGCCGCGGCGATGTTCGGCACCAGCTTGCGCCACTTGTTGCCGACGAGGTCGGGGTGGATCAGGTCGTCCCGCTTGAGCAGCAGCCGGAGCCCACGGCGGCCCAGGCGGTCGTCGTACGCCTCCCGGAGCGGCGACGGGAGGCGGGGGGCGAGCGGGTCCGGGCTGGTCACGGCTTCATTGTCGCCCGGCGCGGGGCCGGGCGTGCCCCGGTGCCCGCGGTGCCGTACCGCCGCTGCGGGCGCCGTGCCGTCCGCCGTTCGCCCGCGGGACCGCGCACCGCCTTCCGGCGCGCCGGGTCACCCCGTCAGGCGCCCGGCGATCCGCTCCCGCAGCCGGGCCATCTCGAAGCCCCGGGGGTCCACCTTGCCCGGCTGCCACTCCAGGTGGCCGATGACCGACCGCTCCGTCCAGCCGTGGTGGCGACAGAGCGCGGCGGCGGCCCGTTCGATCGCGTCCAGCTGCTCCCGGGGCCACGGGTCCTCTCCGTCGCCGAGGTTCTCGCACTCGAAGCCGTAGAAGTACCGGTTGCCGTCGGTGTTCGCCTCGTTGTCCGGCGGCAGCGCCGTCTCTGCGATCACCGCCCGCAGCACTTCGTCGTCGCCGAGCCCGGCGTGGTTGGCGCGCCCGTAACCGACCAGGTGGACCCGGCCGTCCTTGGTGATCACCCCGTGGCACAGCGGGCCCGGCAGGTCCGGGTACCCGACGCGGCACAGCTCCACCGTGCGGGCGCTCCCCTGAGTCACCGTGTGGTGGATCACCACTCCGTGGACGGGGCCCCAGGGGCCCTTGTGGTTGCGGTTGTGGTCCTGCCAGTCGCCGACCTCGACGACCGTGACGCCCTCTGCCCGGAGCGCGTCCAGAAATCCGGTCGCCGACATGGGTGGGGCCATGTCCGACTCCGTCGTGCCGTGCCCGTACGCCCGCCGGTCGCGGCCGCGTGTCCTGCCTGCTTCTACCGAAACCGGACGTCCGGGAACACATCGTTCGGGCGGTGTGCGAGCCGATCCGGACAGGGCCGGGACACCGGGGGCGCCGGGGGCGGTGCCGGGGGCACGAGGGCGCCGGGGACAGGGGGAAAAGTCCCTTCCCATGCCCGGTAATCAGATGATCCATTCCCCCTCTTTCGGGTAATGGCGCGCGCACGCACGGTGCTGGGAGGCTCGGATGCGAGACCGGTGCCCGCGGCAAGCTCGGCATCGGGCAGAGACGGGAGGGCATTTCCATATGTCGGTAGGCGAAGAGGTCCGCACGGATCAGGGCAAGCCGCAGCAGTCCCTCGGGACGGCGGCAGCGCGGAACCTGGCCACCACCACCAAGTCCGTTCCGCAGATGCAGGAGATCAGCTCCCGCTGGCTGCTGCGCACGCTCCCCTGGGTGGACGTCCAGGGCGGTACGTACCGGGTGAACAGGCGGCTGACCTACGCCGTCGGTGACGGCCGCATCACCTTCGTGAAGACCGGGGACCAGGTGGAGGTCATCCCGGCCGAACTGGGCGAGCTGCCGGCCTTGCGCTCCTACGGGGACGAGGAGGTGCTGACGGAGCTGGCCCGGCGCTGCGGCCAGCGGACCTTCGGGCCCGGTGAGGTGATCGCCGACTTCGGCAACCAGACGAACGAGGTGTACCTGCTCGCCCACGGCCGCGTCGAGAAGGTCGGCACGGGCCCCTACGGTGATGACGCCGTCCTCGGTGTGCTCGCGGACGGCGCCTACTTCGGCGACCAGGCGCTGCTCGACCCGGAGGCCATCTGGGAGTACACCGTCCGCGCGGACACGGCGAGCACGGTGCTGGTCCTCGCCCGCCAGGACTTCGAACAGGTCGCGGAGCGCTCCGACTCGCTGCGCACGCACCTCGAACAGCTCCGCGCGATCCCCGAGCAACGGACCAACAAGTACGGCGAGAAGGCGGTCGAGCTGGCGGCCGGCCACTCCGGCGAGCCCGACATCCCGCACACCTTCGTGGACTACGAGCCGCGGCCCCGCGAGTACGAACTGAGCATCGCCCAGACCGTCCTGCGCATCCACTCGCGCGTGGCCGACCTGTACAACCAGCCGATGAACCAGACCGAGCAGCAGCTGCGGCTCACGGTCGAGGCGCTGAAGGAGCGCCAGGAGCACGAGCTGGTCAACAACCCGGAGTTCGGCCTGCTCAGCAACTGCGAGTACGACCAGCGGATCCAGCCGCACGACGGTGTGCCGAGCCCGGACGACCTCGACGAGCTGCTCAGCCGCCGCCGGGGCACCAAGCTGCTCCTCGCCCACCCGCGTGCCGTCGCGGCGATCGGACGCGAGCTGAACAAGCGGGGCCTGGTGCCGGAGACCATCGACATCTCCGGCAACCGCATCCCCACCTGGCGCGGGGTGCCGATCTACCCGTGCAACAAGATCCCGATCAGCGAGGCCCGGACGACCTCCGTCATCGCCATGCGTACCGGCGAGTCCGAGCAGGGTGTCATCGGCCTGCGGCAGTCCGGCCTGCCGGACGAGATCGAGCCGAGCCTGTCCGTGCGGTTCATGGGCATCAACGAGCAGGCGATCATCAAGTACCTGGTGACGGCGTACTACTCGGCCGCGGTCCTCGTGCCCGACGCCCTCGGTGTGCTGGAGAACGTCGAGATCGGCCGGTGGAGGTGACGTCTCCGCACGTCGCGGCCGTGTCCCCGTCCACCGGGGCGGGTAGGTCCTCGGGACACACGTCCGGCCGGGCCGGTGACGCCGGCCCGCGCGGACCCGGCGAGGGGGAGGCATGGCCGAGTTCATGACGGAGACCGAGGAGCGTTCCCCCGGTGCGTCGCACGCCGTCGCACCGAGGAGACCGAGGGAGGGGAGCGGGGACACCGTCGGCGGCCCGCTCGACGGGCAGGAGGCGGCGGCGCTGCTGGAGCGCACCCGGGCCTTGGTGGACCCGGAGCTGCGTGCGGCGATCGAGTCGCTGCCGGGGGCGATGCGGCGGGTCGGGCTCTACCACTTCGGCTGGCAGCAGGCCGACGGCACACCGGCCGCGGGCAACGCGGGCAAGGCGATACGCCCGGCGCTCGTGCTGGCGGCCGCCACCGCGCTCGGCGGTCCGGCAGCACGGGCGGCCGCGGTCCGGGCGGCGGCGGCGGTCGAACTGGTCCACAACTTCACGCTGTTGCACGACGACGTGATGGACCGGGACACCACCCGCAGACACCGGCCGACGGCCTGGACGGTGTTCGGGATCCCCGACGCGATCCTCGGCGGGGACGCACTCCAGGCGCTGGCCCTGCGGCTGCTCGCCGAGGACCCGCACCCGGCGTCCGCGCCGGCCGCGGCCCGGCTCGCGGCCTGTGTCATGGAGCTGTGCGAGGGGCAGCACGTGGACACCGATCTGGAGCGCCGGTCGCCGGACGCGGTCACCCTGGACGAGGTGCTCGCCATGGCCGAGGCCAAGACCGGTGCCCTGCTGGGCTGTGCCTGCGCGCTCGGGGCGCTGTACGCGGGCGCCGGTGCCGAGGACGTGGCCGCGCTCGACGGTTTCGGCCGCCAGGCCGGGCTGGCCTTCCAGCTGATCGACGACGTCATCGGCATATGGGGCGACCCGCGGCAGACCGGCAAGCCGGCCGGCGCGGATCTCGTCGCCCGCAAGAAGTCCCTCCCGGTGGTGGCGGCGCTGACCTCCGGCGCCCCGGCGGCGGCCGAGCTGGCCGCGCTGTACGGGAAGCCGTACAGCGCCGAGGAGTCCGGGGAGATCGCGCGTACGACCCTGGCGGTGGAGCGGGCCGGGGGCCGGGACTGGGCGCAGGCCGAGGCGGTCGACCGCATGGCGCGCGCCATGCAGGAGCTGGCCCGCGCCGTGCCCGATCCGGAGGCGGCGGGCGGCCTGCTGGCACTCGCCGAGTTCGTCACCCGCCGGACCAGCTGAACCTGCCGGAACAGCGAGACCACCGGAAGAGCCGAGCTCGCCGGAGCAGCGAGGACACCGGACCATCCGAGACCACCGGACCATCCGAGACACCGATCCAGTCCGGATCACCGAACCGATCGACACCAGGCGGACCGACCGAGGCCGCTGGACAGCCAGACCGCCCGGTCTGCCGGGCGGGTCGGCCAAGCCGAGGCCGCCCGGGCCGCCGAGGCTGCCGGTTCCGTCTGCCTCGCCCCTCGCCTCGGCAGCCTCGGCCCTGCCCCGGCTTGCCGGTCCCGCCGGCGTCGCCTCGGCCGATGACCGCGGCTCACCGGTTCCGCCGACGCCGGCGGTACCGCCGCGGTCGTCGCCCCGGTGGCCGGGGAGAACCCGGAGTCCCGGGTCCGTGCGGCTCCTGACCCCGCGCGGTGCCCCGGGGCTCCGGTCAGACGGTCCCCGCACATACCCACAGTGTGCGGGGCCGTCGTTTTCGAGCCCGTCCGCGAAAGACCCCCTGCATCACGACCCCTTGGATCACGACAGTTGGAGTACTACAAATGAACCACTACGGTTGTAGCGGTCACTGCCGGGAGTGTCCCGGCCGTTCTCCACCACGGCGAAAAGAGATCAGCTTGCGCAAGCTCGTGTACGTCGTCGCCTGCTCGCTCGACGGCTTCATCGGCGACGAGCACGGGGACGCCTCGGCGATGTTCGGCTTCCTGGACGAGGAGTACGTCGAGTTCCTCAAGGCCGAACTGCCGGACACCCTGCCCACCCCCAGCCGCAAGGCGTTCGGCATCGACCACGTGGCCAACAAGCGGTTCGACACGATCGTCCAGGGCCGGGCCAGCTACGAGTTGGCCCTGCGGGAGGGCATCACCAGCCCCTACGGCCACCTGCGCGAATACGTCGCCTCGCGCACCCTCGGCACCTCGCCCGACCCGAACGTGGAGGTCATCGGCGACGACCTCGCCGGCCGGGTCCGCGCGCTCAAGGCGGAGGAGGGCGGGCTGGACATCTTCCTGTGCGGAGGCTCGGAGGTCGCCGGGGCGCTGCTCGACGACATCGACGAACTCGTCATCAAGACCTACCCCCTCGTCTACGGCAAGGGGATGCCGATGTTCGCCACCGGGCTGGACCTCAAGGAGTTCACCCTCGGCTCCCTGCGCACCTTCGGCAACGGCGCCCTGGTGCGGACGTACGGCAGGAAGCGCTGAGGCCGGCGTCCCTCTACCCTGAATGCATGGGCAGCGAGCAGTCCGTCTGTCCCGTCTGCGGACAGCCGGTCGACACGGTGGTCAAGCGGCACAAGACGCTGGGCGCATGGGTGCCGGTCTGGGGCCCCGGCCCCTGCCGCGACCCGGACTGCGGGGCCGGCACCGGACGGCCCGGCGCCACCACCGGACCGCGGCGGGCCGCCGGCCCCGGCCGCTCCGAGGACACACGGGCCCGGCCGGGGGACAGCGGCCCGGAGGAGCGCACGGCGGCCGGTACGGACGACGACGCACCCCGGGCGGCCGGGGCACCGTAACGTGGGCGCATGCCGAAGCTGCCGTACATCCTGCACATCACCGAGCGTTCCCTGTGGGAAGCGGCGCGCGGGCGCGGCACCTACGAGTGGTCCACCCGGGGCCGCACCCTCCAGGAGGAGGGCTTCATCCACTTCTCCAGCCGCGAGCAGCTCCCGCGCGTCGCCGACTTCCTCTACGGCGGCTACGACGGCCCGGACGAACTGGTCGTCCTGGTGGTGGACCCGGCCCTGACCGGGGCGCCGGTGCGGTACGAGTCCGCCGAGCCGGGCGGGCAGGAGTTCCCGCACGTGTACGGCCCCGTCCCGGTGGAGGCCGTGGTGGACGTCGAGCCCTGGGAGTAGGCGGCGGTCTACCCGGCGTGGGCACCGGCCGCGGTGTCCGGCCCGGCGGCGTCCGGCAGCCCGCCCGTCTCCGGGTCGCGGCCCGTCAGGCAGTACGTGCCGCCGGCCGGATCGCGCAGCACCGTCCAGTGGGCGTGCTCGCCCACCATGACGGCGCCCAGCTCCTCGTGGCGCGCGCGGGTGGCGGCGATGTCGGCGCAGGCCAGGTCGAGATGGGCACCCGCCGGGCGCTCCTCGTCCAGCCGCTGGAGCAGCAGCCGCGCCGGCAGGCCCGCGGGAGCCGTCAGCACGGCGAACTCCGGCCGGGAGCCGTCCTGTTGCCGCCACCCGGTCAGCTCCCCCCAGAAGGCGCGCTCGGCGTCGTACCGGGACGGCGGGATGTCCAGGCACACCTGGTCCAGGCGGCTGCCGGACACCACCGGCGGCCGTACCGACTCCCCGCTCCAGGGGACGGCGCAGAACGGCACGCCCGCGGGTGAACGCAGGACGGTCCAGTCGCCGTGGTCCGCCACGAGCCCGGCGCCGAGCCGGCGGGCGAGTGCGGTCAGCTCCGGCACGTCCCGCGTGCACAGGTCGATGTGGGCGCCGCCGTCGCCCGCGCGGACGCCCTGGAGCTTCACGGCCGGGTCCGCCCCCGCGGGCAGCAGTGTCACGAACTCGCCGTCCTCGCCGCGGAACGCGGACAGCCGGGTGCCGGTCACCGCCGTCCAGAAGTCGCACGCGGCGGCGAGGCGGTCGGCGGGCCGGTCGGCGAAGAGGTACGTCCAGCGGATCAGCATGCGGGGAGTGTAGGCCGGGCGCGCGCGAGTACGCCGGGAACGCCGAACGGGCACCGGGCGGCCGGGAGTTCAGTCCGCGGGACGTTCCAGGAAGCGGAGCTGGTTGCCCGCCGGGTCGCGGAAGGCGCAGTCGCGCACCCCGTACGGCTGGTCCGTCGGCTCCTGGAGGACGTCGGCGCCGGACTCCCGCACCCGCTCGTACAGCGCGTCGCAGTCGGGGGTGGTGAAGATGACCCCGCGCAACAGGCCCTTGGCGAGCAGTTCGTTGAGCGCCTGTTTGTCCGCCGGGGAGGCGTCCGGGCTCGCGTCCGGCGGCTCCAGGACGATCTCCACGTCCTGGAGCGGGGAACCGAGGGTCACCCAGCGCATCCCCTCGAACCCCACGTCGTTGCGGACTTCCAGACCGAGCACATCGCGGTAGAAGGCGATGGCCTTGTCGTGGTCGTCCACCGCGATGAAACACTGCGCGAGCTTCACGTCCATGCCCTCACCCTAGATCCGGCGGGCGTGCCCCGCCTCAGTACGGGCGGCGGCGCGGCCGGGTCAGCCTGCGCGCCACGCAGGACGGGATCACCGCGCTCTCCTCGTGGTCCCGGGCGCGGTAGGCACTCGGCGTCTGTCCGACCAGCTCGGTGAACCGGGAGCTGAAGGACCCGAGCGAGGTGCAGCCGACGGCGATGCACACCTCGGTGACGCTGAGGTCGCCCCGGCGCAGCAGCGACTTGGCCCGCTCGATCCGGCGGGTCATCAGATAGCTGTACGGCGTCTCCCCGAACGCCTTGCGGAAGCTGCGCTGGAAGTGGCCCGGGGACATCAGGGCGTCACGGGCCAGGGCGGTCATGTCGAGCGGTTCGGCGTACTCGCGGTCCATGCGGTCCCGTACGCGCCGCAGCCGTCTCAGGTCCTCCAGGGCGGTCATCCGGCCAGCTTCGCACAGGCGCACACGACAGGGCCCCGCGAGTTCGACGGAGCGTTCTCCTCCAGTTATCCGGACATTGGCCTGCCCTTGCTTGCCTGGGGGGATGGACCACATCACGTTCCTCGTGGCGGTCGTCATCGTCACGGCACTGGCCTTCGACTTCACGAACGGGTTCCACGACACCGCGAACGCGATGGCCACCTCCATCGCCACCGGCGCGCTCACACCCAGAACCGCGGTCCTGGTCAGCGGTGTCCTCAACGTCGCCGGCGCGTTCCTGTCCACCGAGGTGGCCAGGACCATCTCCGGCGGGATCGTGGACGACACGCTGGTCACTCCCGGCATGATCTTCGCGGGCCTGGTCGGCGCGATCCTGTGGAACCTGGTCACCTGGCTCGCCGGGCTCCCCTCCAGTTCCTCGCACGCCCTGTTCGGCGGGCTCGTCGGCGCGGTCTGGGCCGGTGCGGGCTCCCGGGGCGTGCACTTCGGCAAGGTCGTCGAGAAGGTGCTGATACCTGCGGTGGTCTCCCCGGTCGTCGCCGGCCTCGCGGCCCTGCTCGCCACCTACCTCGCCTACCGGATCACCGCCCGTGCCCGCCGGGACGCGGTGACGAAGGGCTTCCGCCTGGGCCAGATCGCGTCCGCCTCCCTGGTCTCGCTCGCGCACGGCACAAACGACGCGCAGAAGACCATGGGCGTGATCACGCTGACCCTGGTCTCGGCGGGCGCGCTGGGCCATGACGCCGGCCCGCCGGTCTGGGTGATCGCCGCGGCCGGGCTCGCCATCGGCCTCGGCACCTACCTGGGCGGCTGGCGGATCATCCGCACCATGGGCAAGGGTCTGGCGGAGATCCGGTCGCCGCAGGGCTTCGCCGCGGAGACGGCGTCCACGGCCGTGATCCTCACCTCCGCCCACCTCGGGTTCGCGCTGTCCACCACGCAGGTCGCCTCGGGCAGCATCCTCGGCGCCGGCCTCGGCCGCCGGCTCGCCGAGGTCCGCTGGGGCGTGGCCGGACGGATGGCCGTGGCCTGGCTGGTCACGCTGCCCGCCGCCGCGCTCGTCGGCGGGCTCGCGGCGAGCGTGGTCGAGCACGGCGGGAACGCCGGCACGGTCGTCATCGCCCTGGTGGCGCTGGCCGTCGCGGCGGCCGTCGTGGCGGCCTCCCGGCGCAATCCGGTGCGCGCCGACAACGTCAACGACCACCCCGAGGTCACCCTCCGAACCCCCGAGCCGGCCGGCGCCGGCCCGGCCGCCTGAACGGGAGCGTCCCATGCATGTCGACTGGTCCGCCCTCGGCCGCGTCGCCGCGGTCAGCCTCGGCGCCACGGTCGCCGTGGTCACCGTCTTCGCGCTCGGCGTCCTCGGCCTGTCCCGCGCCGGCACCGGCCGCGGCGCCGCGTCGGCCGCCGGCCGGGCCCAGGCGGGGCTGTGCTTCCTGGCCTGCGCGGCGGTGGTGGCGTACGGGATCCACCTGATCGTGCCGCGCTTCCACTGATCCGGACGAAGGGACGGGACGACACCTCCGACCCCGCTGACGACGACCCCCGCGTCGGCGGCGCGGCGGCGGGCCTGCTGGAGGCCGGCGAGGACGACCGGGAGGAACGGCAGGTGAGACGGGAAGGGTGTGCTCCGGGCAGAATGCGCACTGCCCGCCCGGTAAGCCGGGCGGGCAGGTCGCGAACGCCTTGGAGTCAGGCCTTCTTGGTCTCCCAGAAGATCTTGTCGATCTGGGCGATGTAGTCGAGCGCCTTCTGGCCCGTCGCCGGGTCGGTGGACGCCTTGGCGGCCGAGAGGGCCTTCAGGGTGTCGTTGACGAGCTGGTGCAGCTCCGGGTACTTCTCGAAGTGCGGGGGCTTGAAGTAGTCGCTCCAGAGGACGGAGACGTGGTGCTTCGCGAGCTCCGCGCGCTGCTCCTTGATGACGGTGGCGCGCGCCTGGAAGTGGGGGTCGTCGTTGCCGGCCATCTTCTCCTGGACGGCCTTCACCGACTCCGCCTCGATGCGGGCCTGGGCCGGGTCGTACACGCCGCAGGGCAGGTCGCAGTGGGCGCTGACCTTGACCTTGGGGGCAAACAGGCGGGAAAGCATGCAGCATTCCTTCCTCGTGATCGTCTTCTCAGGTGCGACATTACTCCCTGAGGAACGCGATTTCTCGGCCGCCCCCTAGGGCTTAGGACAAAAGTCCAGGGTGAGACTGAGACTGGTGGAGGAACGGACCGGGGAGGTGCCGGGATGCCGGAGCTGTCGCAGGAGACCGAGCGGGGGAAGGCCGGGGCCCCCTTCGGGCTGGCCGAGGTGACGGGCCCGTCCATGGTGCCCACGCTGCACCACGGGGACCGGCTGGTGGTGCGGTACGGGGGCGTGGTCGGGCCCGGTGACGTGGTGGTCCTGCGCCATCCGTTCCAGCAGGACCTGCTGGTCGTCAAGCGTGCCGTCGAGCGGCGCGAGGGCGGCTGGTGGGTGCTGGGGGACAACCCGTACGCGGGCGGGGACAGCACGGACTACGGCGTGGTGCCCGAGGAGCTGATCCTCGGCAGGGCGTGGTTCCGGTTCCGCCCGGTCCGGGCCGATCAGCGCTCGCCGCTCGCGCTGCTGCGCTGGGCGCTCTCGGCGGCCCGGCCGCTGCTGTCGGACCGGTCCGCCTCCAGGCGCTTGCGGGCCCGGTAGGCGGCCACGTTGGCGCGGGTGGCGCAGCGGTCCGAGCAGTAGCGCCGGGAGCGGTTGGTGGAGGTGTCCAGGTAGGCGTTGCGGCACGGGGGCGCCTCGCACAGGCCGAGGCGGTCGACGCCGTACTCGGTGAGGTGGAAGGCGAGGCCCATCGCCGCTATGGCCGCGTAGCCGGCGGTCGCGTTGGACGGGTGGTCAGCCAGGTGCATGTGCCACAGGGGCCGGCCGTCCTCGTCCCGGATGTCGTGCCCGGAGATCTGCGGGCTGACCGGGAACTCCAGCAGCAGTGAGTTCAGCAGGTCCACGGCCAGCGTCTCGTCGCCCTGGTCGGCGGCCTCGAAGACCGCGCGCAGCCGGGCCCGGACCGAGCGGAACCGGGTGACGTCCGCGTCCGTGGCGCGGCGGGCGGCCGACGCGTTGACGCCGAAGAGCTCGCGGACGGCCTCGACCGTGGTCAGGGCGTCCTTGCCCCGGGCCGGTTCCTCGCTGTTCACGAGGCGGACCGCGTAATCCGAGTAATAGGCCAGTTCCACTTGTAGTCCTTACGGGGGCGTCTTATTGTCGTGCCTGCGGCCGGGTAACAGCCCGTCGTGCTGTAAGGGTATTACGCATAGCGAAGGGAGTCCGTGCTCCATGACCACCAGCACCGGAACCGACTGGGCCGCCTGGCAGGAGAGCTGGGACCGGCAGCAGGAGTGGTACATGCCGGACCGCGAGGAGCGGTTCACGATCATGCTCGACATGGTGGAGGCGCTCGTCGGCACGGCCCCGCGGGTCCTCGACCTCGCCTGCGGCACCGGCAGCATCACCGCCCGGCTGCTGCGCCGCCTCCCCGGGGCCACCAGCACTGGCGTCGACCTCGATCCCGCGCTGCTCGCCATCGCCGAGGGCACCTTCGAGGGCGACGACCGCGTCTCCTTCGTCACCGCCGACCTCTTGGACCCCGACTGGCGGGCCCGGCTGCCGTACGACTCCTACGACGCCGTCCTGACCGCCACCGCCCTGCACTGGCTGCACACCGAACCCCTCGCGGCCCTCTACGGTCAGGTCGCGGAGCTGGTCCGCGACGGCGGTGTCTTCATGAACGCGGACCACATGATCGACGAGAGCACGCCCCGGATCAACGCGGCCGAGCGCGCCCGGCGGCACGCCCGCATGGATCAGGCCAAGGGGGAGGGCGCGCTGGACTGGGCCGAGTGGTGGCGGGTGGCGGCGGAGGACCCGGTCCTCGCCGGACCGACCGCCCGGCGCTTCGAGATCTACGGCGAACACGCCGACGGGGACACGCCCTCGGCGGCCTGGCACGCGCGCGTGCTGCGCGAACAGGGCTTCGCCGAGGCCCGGCCCGTGTGGTGCTCGCCGTCGGACACGCTGCTGCTGGCCCTGAAGTAGGCCCGGGGCCCGCCCCCCCGGGGCGGCCGACGGGAAAGGGGCCCCGCCGCACCGGCCGGTGCGGCGGGGCCCCTCGTCGTCCCGGCCGGGGCCGGTTACAGCACCTTCGACAGGAACGACTGCGTCCGCTCGTGCCGCGGGTTCGTCAGCACGTCCCGCGGGTGGCCGGATTCGACCACCACACCGCCGTCCATGAACACCAGGCTGTCGCCCACCTCGCGGGCGAAGCCCATCTCGTGGGTGACGACGACCATGGTCATGCCGGACTCGGCGAGGTCCCGCATGACGTCCAGGACGTCACCGACCAGCTCCGGGTCCAGGGCCGAGGTCGGCTCGTCGAACAGCATCAGCTTCGGGTCCATCGCCAGGGCCCGGGCGATCGCCACGCGCTGCTGCTGGCCGCCGGAGAGCTGCGAGGGGTAGTGGCCGGCCCGGTCGCCGAGGCCGACGCGGTCCAGCAGCTGCATGGCGCGCTCCCTGGCCTGCGTCCTGTTCACGCCCCTCACCTGCACCGGCGCCTCCATGACGTTCTCCACGGCCGTCATGTGCGGGAACAGGTTGAAGCGCTGGAAGACCATGCCGATGTCGCGCCGCTTCATGGCGACCTCGCGGTCGCGCAGCTCGTACAGCTTGTCGCCCTGCTGGCGGTAGCCGACCAGCTCGCCGTCGACGTACAGCCGCCCGGCGTTGATCTTCTCCAGGTGGTTGATGCACCGCAGGAAGGTCGACTTGCCGGAGCCGGAGGGGCCGATGAGGCAGAACACCTCGCCCGGCTTCACCTCCAGGTCGATGCCCTTCAGCACCTCGACGTGGCCGAAGGACTTGTGCACGCCCTGCGCCCTGACCATCGGGACGCCGTCCACGGCCGGGGTGTCCTGCGTCTTGTTCAGCTTGTCGGTCATGCCATGCCTCCCTTGGGCCGGCCCAGGGAGAACATGCCGGCCCTGACCTTCTGCCACGGCGTCGGCGGCAACTGGCGGCTGGAGCCGCGGGCGTAGTACCGCTCGATGTAGTACTGGCCGACGCTCAGCACCGAGGTCATGATCAGGTACCAGGCCGCGGCGAGGAAGTACATCTCCACCGGTGCGCCCGAGTTCTGGCCGATGTCCTGGGCGTAGCGGAACAGCTCGGGATACTGGACGGCCGCCACCAGCGAGGTCGTCTTCAGCATGTTGATCACTTCGTTGCCCGTGGGCGGCACGATCACGCGCATCGCCTGCGGGACCACCACCCGGCGCAGCGTCTTGGCGTGGCTCATGCCGAGCGCGTGGGCCGCCTCGGTCTGGCCCTCGTCCACCGCGAGCAGGCCGGCCCGGCAGATCTCCGCCATGTACGCCGCCTCGTTCAGACCCAGGCCGAGCAGCGCCGTCAGCAGCGGCGTCATGAAGCTCGACCAGTAGTCCTTGTAGAACGGCATCAGGTTGATGTACTCGAAGACCAGGCCCAGGTTGAACCAGAGGAAGAGCTGGACCAGGACCGGGGTGCCGCGGAAGAACCAGATGTAGAACCAGGCGATCGACGAGGTCACCGGGTTCTTCGACAGCCGCATCACCGCGAGCAGGATGCCGCCGACGATGCCGATCAGCATCGACAGGACCGTCAGCAGGAGGGTCTTGCCGACACCGGTCATGATCCGGTCGTCGAAGAAGTAGTCGGGGACCGCGTGCCAGTTGATCCTGCCCTGGCCGAACGCGTAGACGATCGCGACGAGGACCGCGATCGCGATGACGGCGGCGACGTAACGCCCGTAGTGCCGCACCGGGATGGCCTTGACGGCCTCGACGCCGGCCGTGGGCGTGCCCGCCGGCCCCGCCGTCTTGTCTATGTCAGTCACGGATTGTGCCTCTCGGTGGCCGCTGCTGCCGGTCGCGGGTCACTTGCCGCCGTTGATGGCGGACTGCTTGACGGCGCCGTCCTGCGCGCCCCACTTCTCGAGGATCTTCTGGTACTCGCCGTTCTTGATGATCGCGTCCATCGCCGCTTGGAGGGCGTCCCGGAGCCGGGTGTTCCCCTTGGCGACGGCCATGCCGTACGGGGCCGCCTCGACCTGCTCGCCGACTATCTCGAAGTCCTTGCCGCCGCCGGAGGTCTTCACCGCGTACGCCGCGACGGGGAAGTCGGCGGACACGGCGTCCGCGCCGCCCGAGCGCAGCCGGGTCTGGGCCTGCTCGTTGTCGTCGAAGGCCTCGATGGCGAGCTTCTTGCCGCCGGGACACTTCTTGGCCTGCTGCCTGGCCAGCTCGTCCGAGGTGGTGCCGCGCTGCACGGCGAGCTTCTTGCCGCACAGGTCGTCCCACGTCTTGATGGACATGGTGTCGCCCTTGCGCGTGTAGATCGAGACACCGGCGGTCAGGTAGTCGACGAAGTCGACGCCCTCGCCGACCTTCTTGCCGGTGCCCGGGTCGATGCCCTCCTGACGGTTCTTGTTGTCCGTCATGGCCGACATCGCCATGTCGTAGCGGTCCGAGCGCAGACCCGTGAGCAGGCCGTCGAAGGTGCCGTTCTCGAAGTCGAACGTCACGCCGAGCTGCTTGCCGAGGGCGTCGGCCAGGTCGGGGTCGAGGCCGACGACCTTGCCCGCGGAGTCCTTGTACTCCACGGGCGCGTACGCGATGTCCGAGCCGACCCGGATCTTGCCCTTGTTCCGGATGTCCTGGGGCAGCTTGTCGGCGAGCGGGGCGCTGCTCGCGCCCGCGCCGGTCTCCTTGTTCTTCTCCTTGGTCTGGTCGCCGCAGCCGGTGAGCAACAGGGCGCCTGCGACCGCGATCGCACCGACCGCGGCCAGAGGGGAGCGCGTGGCGGTGGTACGACGGGTGGAGCTTGCGGTCATCGTGGTTCCTCCGGCTGATGGGAAGAGTTGCCGATGGGTCGACGGAAACACACACCTTCGGGTGCCGCGACCTCGTGGGTTTACGGCATCTTGCCATTCGGACTACGCCATTCAAGGGACTCGCCATGTCAAAATCGGATAACGGGCGGCCCCCGAACCGCATCAGGTCGGTACAACCCCGGTCCATAGCCGCCGGACCATCTGCGGGAATCCGGCACTCCAGCCGGAAAATCTTCGGCGTGTCTCACGATGTGATCAGCCGGGCAGAGGTGTATTCACGCCATTCCGGACCGTCGACCGCGCGTCGCCGCGGTGTCGCCTGCCGGTTCCGGGGTGTGACCTTGGACCTATTGGACTCGTCGCGGGCCCCGTCCGTCCGGTAAGAAGGTTCTTTACACCCCTCATCCGGGGCTCAGGGCGCGTGTGCGGCGCGCCCGTCGTGTACGGCCCCACACGTATCAGCAGTCAGGCCGTACGCGGTGCCCGCCCACCCCTCACCAGGAGTGGTCGACCCTCAAACCATGCATACCTAAGGGGTAAGACAAAGTGGCAGCGGAGATCGTCAATCCTCGCAGCGACAGCAAAGCGGATCAGGAAGGGGCAGAGCCCCTCGATTCCTTCGATCCCGTGTTCGCGCTGCACCGCGGCGGCAAGATGGCCGTGCAGGCCACCGTGCCGGTCCGCGACAAGGACGACCTTTCCCTCGCGTACACGCCCGGCGTCGCGCGCGTGTGCACCGCGATCGCGGAACAGCCGGAGCTGGTCAACGACTACACGTGGAAGTCGTCGGTGGTCGCCGTCGTGACCGACGGTACGGCCGTGCTCGGACTCGGGGACATCGGTCCCCAGGCCTCCCTCCCCGTGATGGAGGGCAAGGCGATCCTGTTCAAGCAGTTCGGCGGCGTCGACGCGGTGCCGATCGCGCTCGACTGCACCGGCGTGGACGAGATCGTCGAGACCGTCGTCCGGCTGGCTCCCTCGTTCGGCGGAGTGAACCTGGAGGACATCTCGGCGCCCCGGTGCTTCGAGATCGAGCGCCGGCTCCAGGAGAGCCTGGACATCCCGGTCTTCCACGACGACCAGCACGGCACGGCCATCGTGACGCTCGCTGCGCTGCGCAACGCGGCCCGGCTGAGCGGCCGTGAGATCGGGCAGCTCCGGGCCGTCATCTCGGGCGCCGGCGCGGCCGGTGTCGCCATCGCCAGGATGCTGGTCGAGGCCGGCATCGGGGACGTGGCGGTGGCGGACCGCAAGGGCGTCGTCTCGGCCGGCCGGGAGGACCTGACCCCGGTCAAGCGCGAGCTGGCCGGTTTCACGAACAAGGCCGGCCTGACCGGCTCGCTGGAGGAGGCCCTGGCGGGCGCCGACGTCTTCATCGGCGTCTCCGGCGGTACGGTCGCGGAGGAGGCCGTCGCCTCCATGGCCGAGGGCGCCTTCGTGTTCGCCATGGCCAACCCGAACCCCGAGGTGCACCCGGAGGTCGCGCACAAGTACGCGGCCGTCGTCGCCACCGGGCGCTCGGACTTCCCGAACCAGATCAACAACGTGCTGGCCTTCCCCGGCATCTTCGCCGGCGCCCTCCAGGTGCGGGCCACGCGCATCACCGAGGGCATGAAGATCGCCGCGGCGGAGGCGCTGGCCGCGGTGGTCGGCGACGACCTCGCCGCCGACTACGTCATCCCCTCGCCGTTCGACGAGCGGGTCGCCCCGGCGGTCACCGCGGCGGTCGCGGCCGCCGCGCGCGCCGAGGGCGTCGCCCGGCGCTGACGTCGTAGCGCGCACGGCCCCGTCCACCCGGGCGGGGCCGTCGTGCTGTCCGCCCCCGCCGGCCGAGGCGCGGCGCGGCCCTTCCCGGGGCGTCGGCGGTGGTCTGCGCCGCACGGGTGCCGTCACGCAAGAGGGCATGTGTCACAGGGCGGACTGGTTCCGCCGGCCGCATCGCGCACCTATCGTCGGCTCCATGTTCGCTGTCTACGCCGCCCGAATCGACCGCGACCAGCCGCTCACCGGCCTCGAGTTGGGGGAGCGTCCGGCTCCCGAGGCCCGTCCCGGCTGGACCACCGTCACCGTGCGGGCCGCTTCCCTCAACCACCACGACCTCTGGTCCCTGCGGGGCGTCGGCCTGCCGCCGGAACGGCTGCCGATGATCCTCGGCTGCGACGCCGCCGGCATCGACGCGGACGGCAACGAGGTCGTCCTGCACTCCGTCATCGGCCAGACCGGCCACGGCGTCGGCCCCGACGAGCCGCGCTCCATCCTCACCGAGCGCTACCAGGGCACCCTCGCCGAGCAGGTCGCGGTCCCGGCCTTCAACGTCCTGCCGAAGCCGAAGGAGCTGTCCTTCGCCGAGGCCGCCTGCCTGCCGACCGCCTGGCTGACGGCGTACCGGATGCTGTTCACCAACGCCGGGGTACGGCCCGGCGACTCGGTCCTCGTGCAGGGCGCGGGCGGCGGTGTCGCGACGGCCGCGATCGTGCTGGGCCGGGCGGCCGGGCTGCGGGTCTTCGCCACCAGCCGGGACGAGGCCAAGCGGAAGCGGGCCGTGGAGCTCGGTGCGGTGGAGGCCGTGGAGCCCGGGGCCCGGCTGCCGCAGCGGGTCGACGCCGTCATCGAGACCGTGGGCGCCGCCACCTGGTCCCACTCGGTGAAGTCCCTGCGGCCCGGCGGCACGCTCGTCATCTCCGGCGCCACCAGCGGCGACCGGCCCTCGCACGCCGAGCTGACCCGCATCTTCTTCCTGGAGCTGAAGGTCGTCGGCTCCACGATGGGCACCAAGGACGAACTGGAGGACCTGCTCTCCTTCTGCGCCGCGACCGGCGTACGGCCCGTCATCGACGAGGAGCTGCCGCTGGACCGGGCCCGCGAGGGCTTCGAGCGGCTGGCGTCCGGCGAGCACTTCGGCAAGATCGTGCTCACCGGCGCCTGAGACCGCCCGGGTCTCTCCCGGCCGCCGGACCGAGGGGCGGGCCCCGACACCGGGCCCGCCTTCCTCCGCCGTGGGCGGTGGGGGACCGGGGCCGGGGCTGCCGGGGTCAGGGCTGCCGGGTCTGGAGGAGGGCCGCGATGCGGGACGCCGCCGTGGACAGGTGGTGGCGGGCCTCGCCGAGCTGGTCCGGGGTGACGCCGTGGTCGCGGGCCGCGTCACGGATGTCGTCCCGGAAGCGGTCCAGGAGCCGGTCCAGGTCGCGGGCCGGGTCACCGGTGGGGGCCTCGTGCGCCCAGGAGGGCTCGTACCCGACGGGGAAGTCCTCCGGGGCGGCGGTGTGCTGCGGCTGTGCGGCCGGCTCCGGCCGGTCCTCCGCGCCGCGGCCGAAACCCCACTCCCGGCCGAGTCCCTTGCCGTAGTCCTTCCCGAAGTCGCCGAACTCCTTGGCCAGCTCGGTCAGGCCCTCGCGGACGCCGGTCGGCCAGTCGCCACGCGTGAAGTGGTCCTGGACGCGGTCCTGCACCCGGCGGGCGATGCGCTGCACCTCCTCCTGGGCCTGGGCCCGCGCCCGCGCCTGCGCCTCCTGCGCCTGGCGCCGGGCCCGCTGGGCCTCCTCGCGCGCCCGCCGGCTCTCGTCCTTGGCGCGCCGGGCCTGCTCCTTCCACTCCTGCTTGGCCCGGCGCATCTCCTCCTTGGCGGCCTTCCACGCCTCCTTGTCGTCCATCTCGCCGTCCCCGAAGGGCGGCTCGCCCCCGGCGGCGCCCGTGCCGCGGCGGGCCTCGGACGCGGCCGCGCGCATCTCACGGCGCAGGTCGCCGGCCGCGCCGCGCACGTCCGCCCTTATCTCGGCGGCGAGTTCCGCGACCGACTCGCGGATCTCCAGCTCCAGGTCGGCCAGCTCGCCGCTGCGGTCGGCCAGTTCGGCGCGGCCCGCGTCCGTGATGGCGTACACCTTGCGGCCGCCCTCGGTGGTGTGCCGGACCAGGCCCTCCGCCTCCAGCTTGGCCAGGCGGGGGTAGACCGTGCCGGCCGAGGGGGCGTACAGCCCCTGGAAGCGCTCCTCCAGGAGCCTGATCACCTCGTAGCCGTGGCGCGGGGCCTCGTCGAGCAGCTTGAGCAGGTAGAGCCGGAGACGGCCGTGGGCGAAGACGGGAGCCATGTCAGAGCACCTTCTTGTCGGTCGTGCCGTCGGCCGGGGCGCCGTCGGCGCCGGTCGGGCCGCTCGCGGGCGGGGTCGCTCCGGACGGCGGGGTGCCCGGCCCGCCGGCACCGGCTCCGGAGGCAGCGGCTCCGGGGGTACCGGCTCCCGGGGCCCGTGGGGGCTCGCCCTCCCCGTCCTCCCGGGGCGGGCGCCGCAGCAGGGCGAGCGAGCCGGAGACCGTGGTGGCCCGGAGCCTGCCGGTGCCCGCGCCGAGCCGGCCGGTGATCTTGTGGGCGCCCCACTGGCCGTGCACCCGCAGTCCGTCGAAGGCGTTGGAGACGGTGCCGCTCGCGGTGTTCGCCTCCACCTCGGCGTCCGCCGGGTGCGGCAGGCGGACGGCGATCTCGCCGGAGACGCTGGTCAGGCCGACGTCCGTGAGGCCGTCCGGGTCCAGGTCGACGATCATCGAGCCGCTGACGGTGTCGGCGCGCACGGCGGGTCCTGAGCCCTCCACCACCGTCAGGTCGCCCGACACCGAGTGGAACGTCAGGTCGCCGGTGACCGCCTGGGCCTCCAGGCTCCCGGAGACGGTGTCCGCGCGGACCGGGCCCGAGACGCCGACCAGGGTGGTGTCACCGGTCACGCCCCGGATCTCCACCGGACCGCTCAGACCCGAGACGACGGCGCCCGCGCCGACCACCCCCACCTCCACGCGGGTGCCGGCGGGGACCGCCAGGGAGACCACGGCGCTGCGCCGCCAGGCCTTGCGGTCCAGCCACTTCAGGAAGCCCTTCCACGGCAGGTCCTCGTACCCCACGACGAGCGTGCCGTCGTGCCGGGTGACCCGCAGGGGAGGGCCGTCGAGCTCCGAGACCTCCAGCCGCGCGGACTCCTCGTCCGTGCCCACGACGTTCACCGCGCCGTTGACGATGCGGACCTGGAGGTCGTGCACGGGCGCGTCGAAGGTCAGCTTCTGGGGTGCGGTGACGGACCACTCGGACATGGAACCTCCTCGGCACGGCCGCGACACGCCATATCGCGTCCTCTCGTAAACACGATATATCGCGGTCGCGGGAAGTCAAGGCCGGCGG
Organism: Streptomyces sp. NPDC025833; assembly: GCF_055558055.1. NCBI lineage: Bacteria > Bacillati > Actinomycetota > Actinomycetes > Kitasatosporales > Streptomycetaceae > Streptomyces > Streptomyces sp. NPDC025833. The sequence continues at coordinate 42,316 of NZ_JBVHNF010000009.1, read as the reverse complement.
CCGGGGCGCGGGGTGTGCGGAGCCGTGGTTCCCGCGGCCGCCGGGCGGTTCCGGGGCGCATAGGCTGGTGGGAGTCATCGCCCGGCTGGACGGAACGCAGGAGACGCACCCTTATGTACTTCACCGACCGCGGTATCGAGGAGTTGGAGAAGCGGCGCGGCGAGGAAGAGGTCACCTTCGAGTGGCTTGCCGAGCAGTTGCGCACCTTCGTCGACCTGAACCCGGACTTCGAGGTGCCCGTGGAACGGCTCGCGACCTGGCTCGCGCGACTCGACGACGAGGACGACGAGTAGGACACCGCCGCCGGGGGCGGACAGCAGGAGGGCCCGGTGCCGAGTGGGAACTCGGCACCGGGCCCTGGTGTCCGTGCGGACCGCCCGGGGTCTACGCTTCGAAGACCTCACGCACCAGCTGCTCCTGCTCGGCCTGGTGGCGCTTGGCGGAGCCCACCGCCGGGGACGAGCCGTGCGGGCGCGAGATGCGCCGCAGCCGCTCGCCGGCCGGGATGTCCGCGCCGACCGCCAGGTCGAGGTGGTCGATCAGGTTGAGCGCGATGAACGGCCAGGCACCCTGGTTCGCCGGCTCCTCCTGCACCCACAGGTACTTCTCGGCGTTCGGGTACTTGTTGACCTCCGCCTGGAGCTCGTCACCCGGCAGCGGGTACAGCCGCTCGATGCGGATGATCGCCGTGTCCGTGGCGCCGCGCTTCTGCCGCTCGGCCTCCAGGTCGTAGTAGACCTTGCCGGCGCAGAAGACGACCCTGCGGACCGCGGCCGGGTCGACCGAGCCGTCGCCGATGACCGGGCGGAACTCGCCGCTCGTGAACTCCTCCGCCTTCGACGCCGCGGCCTTCAGGCGCAGCATCGACTTCGGCGTGAAGACGACCAGCGGCTTGTGGTGCGGGTTGTGCACCTGCCACCGCAGGAGGTGGAAGTAGTTCGACGGCGAGGTCGGCATCGCGACCGTCATGTTGTTCTGCGCGCAGAGCTGGAGGAACCGCTCCGGGCGGGCCGAGGAGTGGTCCGGGCCCTGGCCCTCGTAGCCGTGCGGCAGCAGCAGCGTGACGCCGGAGGTCTGGCCCCACTTCTGCTCGGCCGAGGAGATGAACTCGTCCACGACCGTCTGGGCGCCGTTGACGAAGTCGCCGAACTGCGCCTCCCACATCACGAGCGCGTCCGGGCGGGCCAGCGAGTAGCCGTACTCGAAGCCCATCGCCGCGTACTCGGAGAGCAGGGAGTTGTAGACGGTCAGCCGCGCCTGGTCCTCGGAGAGGTACTGGAGCGGGGTGTACTCCTCGCCGGTCTCCCGGTCGATCAGCACCGCGTGGCGCTGGCCGAAGGTGCCGCGCTGGGAGTCCTGGCCCGCCAGGCGGACCGGGGTGCCCTCCAGCAGCAGGGAGCCGACGGCGAGGGTCTCGCCCATGCCCCAGTCGATCGTGCCGTCCTCGACCATCGCCGCGCGGCGCTGGAGCTGCGGCTGCAGGCGCGGGTGGACGGTGATGTGCTCGGGCACGGTGACCTGGGACTCGGCGATCCGCTTGACGACCTCGGCGGGGATCGCGGTCGGGACCGCGACCGGGAAGCCGTCCTGCGGGGCCTGGACGTCACCGGAGGCCGGCTGCGAGGTGGCCTCGCGGACCTCGGTGAAGACCTTCTCGAGCTGGCCCTGGTAGTCCTGGAGCGCCTGCTCGGCCTCTTCCAGGGTGATGTCGCCGCGACCGATCAGGGACTCGGTGTAGAGCTTGCGCACCGAGCGCTTCTTGTCGATCAGGTCGTACATCAGCGGCTGGGTGAAGGCCGGGTTGTCCGACTCGTTGTGACCGCGGCGGCGGTAGCAGATGAGGTCGATCACCACGTCCTTGTTGAACGCCTGGCGGAACTCGAAGGCGAGCCGCGCCACGCGCACGACGGCCTCCGGGTCGTCGCCGTTCACGTGGAAGATCGGGGCCTCGATCATGCGGGCCACGTCCGTCGCGTACATGGAGGAGCGCGAGGACTCGGGGGCCGCGGTGAAGCCGACCTGGTTGTTGATGACGATGTGGACCGTGCCGCCGGTGCGGTAGCCGCGCAGCTGCGACATGTTCAGGGTCTCGGCCACCACGCCCTGGCCCGCGAAGGCCGCGTCGCCGTGGATCGCCACCGGCAGGACCGTGAAGTCCGTGCCGCCCTTGTTGATGATGTCCTGCTTGGCGCGGGCGACGCCCTCCAGGACCGGGTCGACCGCCTCCAGGTGCGAGGGGTTGGCGACCAGCGAGACCTTGATCTGCTCGCCGTCCAGGCCGGTGAAGGTGCCCTCGGCGCCCAGGTGGTACTTCACGTCGCCGGAGCCGTGCATCGACTTCGGGTCGAGGTTGCCCTCGAACTCGCGGAAGATCTGCGCGTACGACTTGCCGACGATGTTGGCGAGGACGTTCAGGCGGCCGCGGTGGGCCATGCCGATGACGACCTCGTCCAGGCGGGACTCCGCGGCGGAGTCGATCACCGCGTCGAGCAGCGGGATGACGGACTCGCCGCCCTCCAGCGAGAACCGCTTCTGGCCGACGTACTTCGTCTGCAGGAAGGTCTCGAAGGCCTCCGCCGCGTTCAGCCGGCGCAGGATGCGCAGCTGCTCCTCGCGCTCCGGCTTGGAGTGCGGGCGCTCCACGCGGTCCTGGATCCACTTGCGCTGCTTGGGGTCCTGGATGTGCATGAACTCGATGCCGGTGGTGCGGCAGTACGAGTCGCGCAGCACGCCGAGGATGTCGCGCAGCTTCATCATCGACTTGCCGGCGAAGCCGCCGACGGCGAACTCGCGCTCCAGGTCCCACAGGGTGAGGCCGTGCTCGATGATGTCCAGGTCGGGGTGCTTGCGCTGGCGGTACTCCAGCGGGTCGGTGTCGGCCATGACGTGGCCGCGGACCCGGTAGGAGTGGATCAGCTCGAAGACGCGGGCGGCCTTGGTGACGTCGTCGTCGTGCGAGGCGTCGATGTCCCGCAGCCAGCGGACCGGCTCGTAGGGGATGCGCAGGGCCTCGAAGATGTCGTCGTAGAAGCCGTTCTCGCCGAGCAGCAGGTTCGCGACCTGGCGCAGGAACTCGCCGGAGGCGGCGCCCTGGATCACCCGGTGGTCGTAGGTCGACGTGAGCGTCATGACCTTCGAGATGCCGAGCTTGTTCAGGGTGTCCTGGCTGGTGCCCTGGAACTCCGCCGGGTAGTCCATGGCGCCGACGCCCATGATCACGGACTGTCCGGGCATCAGGCGCGGCACGGAGTGGACGGTGCCGAGGCCGCCGGGGTTGGTCAGGGAGACCGTGACGCCGGTGAAGTCGTCCATCGTCAGCTTGCCGTCGCGGGCGCGGCGGACGATGTCCTCGTAGGCCTGCCAGAACTCGAAGAAGTTCAGCGTCTCGGCCTTCTTGATGGCGGCCACGACGAGCTGGCGGTCACCGTTGGGCTTGACCAGGTCGATGGCCAGGCCGAGGTTGACGTGCGGCGGCTTGACCAGGGTCGGCTTGCCGTCCTTCTCGCCGAACGCGTGATTCATCGCCGGCATGGCCTTGATGGCCTGCACCATCGCGAAGCCGATCAGGTGCGTGAAGGAGATCTTCCCGCCCCGGGCGCGCTTGAGGTGGTTGTTGATGACGATGCGGTTGTCGAACAGCAGCTTCACCGGGACCGCGCGGACCGAGGTGGCGGTCGGCAGCTCCAGCGAGGCGTTCATGTTCTTCGCGACGGCCGCGGACGGACCGCGCAGCGTCACGTACTCGGGGCCTTCGGGGGCCTCCGTGGCGGGAGCGGCCTTCGCCGCCGCCTTGGGCCGAGCGGGCGCCTGTGCGGGTTGCGCCGGCTTGGCCGTGGCGGGTGCGGGGGCGGCCTTCGCCGCGGGGGCCGGAGCCGGGGCCGGGGTGGCCGCAGCGGCGGCGGGCTTCGGGGCCGCGGGGGCCGGGGCGGCGGCCTGGGGGGCCGGGGCCGCGGGCTGCGCCTGCGGGGCCGCGGTGGTGGTGTCTGCGGCCCCCGCGGCCGCAGTACCCGCCGGAGCGGGGGTGGCAGGAGCCCCCGGCTTGTAATCGGCGAAGAAGTCCCACCAGGCACGGTCTACCGAATTCGGGTCCTGGAGGTACTGCTGATAGATCTCGTCGACGAGCCACTCGTTCGCACCGAACGCGGCCGCGGGGTTCTTCCCGGCTTGGTCGTCGGTGGAGATGCTCGGTGAGTTACTGGGGGACTGTGGCGACACGGCGGCAACCGCCCTCTTCCGCTTCACAAGGTGATGGACAGCGGGAATAAAGGCTACGCCTCCGGGGCCGGGAAGGTCAGGTCGGGTCCGTTCAACGTCGCGCAAGTCACATCAAAAATCTTGTTTCAGGGCTTGAAATGGCGGGAAACAAGCGTGGTTCCGCACGTGGAAGGAAGCACCGGCGCCGACCCGGCGCGTCCTCGTCCGACGCGTGGCGCGGGCCAGCCCTGATCACACGTGTCGAGCTGCGCCGAAGGGCGGCGGCCGTCGTGGATCTTGCGCTTCCGCTCGGAACTTTACGTCAACTTGAACCGGAAGGCAGACCCGGGAGAGTGATGATGATCCGACAGCCCCGCTCGGATTCGGCCACACCGATCCGGCCGCCGTGGAGGTCCACCGCCCACCGGGCGATGGCCAGTCCGAGGCCCGTGCCGCCGTCGCTGCCCGGGCCGTGCGGACGGGTCACCGCACCGCGGTTGAACCGCTCGAACACCCGGTGCCACTCCGACCGGGGGATGCCGGGCCCCTCGTCCAGGACCTCCAGCGCCAGCGACTCCGGCCGCGGCCCGCGCCGCGCCTTCACCGTGACCCGGCCGTGCGGCGGGCTGTGCTTGACCGCGTTGTCGATCAGGTTGGCGACGACCTGGTGGATCCGCTCGGGGTCCGCGTGCGCGGTCAGCTCCGGCGGCGAGACGTCGAGGTGCAGGTGGACGTCCGCGCGCGTGTGGCTGCCGGAGCCGGAGGCGATGCCGGCGCGCGCGGTGGCGACCATGTTCGCCTCCTTCAGCACGCCCGACAGGTACGGCCACACCTCGAAACGCCGCATCTTCAGCGGGACCACGCCGTTGTCCAGCCGGGACAGGTCCAGCAGCGTCTCCACCAGGCGGCCGAGCCGCTCGGTCTGCTTCAGGGCCGTCCGCATGGTCTCCGGGTCGGCCTCGGTGACCCCGTCGACGATGTTCTCCAGCACCGCGCGCAGCCCCGCGATCGGGGTGCGCAACTCGTGCGAGACGTTCGCCACCAGCTCCTTGCGCTGGATGTCCTGCGCCTCCAGCTCGTCGGCCATGACGTTGATCGTCTGGGCCAGGTCGCCGAGCTCGTCCCGGCGGTTCTCCCGCACCCGGCGCGTGTAGTCGCCCTGGGCGATGGAGCGGGCCACCGTGTTCATCTCGTCCAGCGGCATGGTGAGCGAGTGGGCCACGAACTGGGTGATCAGCAGCGTGGCGATCATCGAGAAGACCGTGATGAAGCGCAGTTCCGTCTTGGTGTGCACCGCGACGATGGACAGTCCGGTCGTGATCAGCACCGCGATGACGACCAGAGCGCCCAGCTTGGTCTTGATCGAGAACGGGCGTACGCCGCCCCAGGGGTCCCCGCCCGGGGTCCCGGGGCTCCTCCGTGCGGTGTGGCGCCCGCCGTCGCTCACGGTGTCGGCGTCTCCAGCGCGTAACCCACACCGTGCACGGTGCGGATCCGCTCGGCGCCGATCTTCCGGCGCAGCGCCTTGATGTGGCTGTCCACCGTGCGGGTGCCGGAGGCGTCGGCCCAGTCCCACACCTCGGCGAGGAGCTGCTCGCGGGAGAGCACCGCGCGCGGGGTGTTCGCCAGGCACACCAGCAGGTCGAACTCGGTGGGCGTCAGGTGGACGTCCTCGGCCTTCACCCGCACCCGGCGCTGCGCGTGGTCGATCTCCAGCTCGCCGAGCCGCAGGATGCCCGAGCGGGGCGTGGAGGCGGCGATCGCCGCCCGCTCCACCCGGCGCAGCAGCACGTGCACGCGGGCCGCCAGCTCCCGCATCGAGAACGGCTTGGTCATGTAGTCGTCCGCGCCGACCCCGAGCCCGACCAGCATGTCCGTCTCGTCGTCCCGCGCCGTCAGCATCAGCACCGGCACCGGCCGCTGGGCCTGCACGCGCCGGCAGACCTCCAGCCCGTCGAAGCCGGGCAGCATGATGTCGAGGATCAGCAGGTCGGGCTGCCACGCCTCGGCCGTGTCGACCGCGGCCGGACCGTCGGCCGCGGTTTGCACCAGGAATCCCTCCGCGCGGAGCCGGGCCGCGATGGCGTCGACGATCGTGGGATCGTCCTCGACGACCAGCACCCGGCGCTGGGCGCCCTGGGTGCTGGTCGCGCCGCTCTGGGAGGTGTGTGTCTGCTCCATCGCCCGCCCCTGTTGTTGCTTTCCGGAATCCGTGGGGTGATCCCATGTCTGCGTCCGACGCACGAAAGATCGGCGTCAGGGCAGCACATTACGGGGACTCACCGCGCTGTCGCTATCCAGGTCGGACGGCGAGGTGGACGGCATCGGGAACGCCCCGGGCAACGGGCACCTCTTCGGTACGCACCTGTCCGAACCCGGCATTCCGCAAGGTTCCTTCGAAATCCGCGGAGGGTCGCGCCGACCACACCGCGAGCACCCCGCCGGGTCTCAACACCCTTGTGCAGGCCGCGAGTCCGGCCGCGGAGTACAGGCCGTCGTTGCCGGCCGTGACCGTCCAGTCGGGGCCGTTGTCGATGTCGAGGCACAGCGCGTCGAACGTGTCCGACGTCTCATTGACGTACGCGACGAGATCCGATTCGACGAGCACGGTACGCGGGTCCGCGAGCGCGGCCGCGGACACCTCGGCCAGCGGTCCGGCCCGGTGCCAGTCGATGACGGCCGGTTCCCGCTCCACCACGGTGATCCGCCCCCACCGGGGGTCGGCCGCGGCGTGTGCGAGCGAGAACCCCACGCCCAGCCCGCCGATCAGCACCTCCGGCGCAGGGCGCCCGTCCAGCGCGTCCCGGGCGGCGTCGACCAGCAGCCGCTCCGAGCGGCCGTCGGAGGTGTCCATCAGGAAGCAGCCGTTGGCGATGATCTGCAGCAGCGGCCCGTGCCTGCGCAGGACCACCTCGCCGTACGGGCCGTCGCGCCGATCCAGGACCACGGGAGTGTCGTACACGGCAGTCATGCCCCCATCCTGCTCGAACACCGCCTGGCGGGCACGGGAATTACGCATGACGTCCACGGACGAGTGGTGCGCGCCGGCGGCGACCGCGAACGGGGGCGGGGGTGCCGCCGATCCGCTCCCGCGTGGCGTCGGTCATGGACAGCGGCCCGCCGAACGCGAAGGGTGGGGCGCGACGGAAGGAGCGCCCCACGGTGGAACGGAGCACGCCGGGCCCCGGCACGGACGCGTCCCCGCCCGTGCCGTCCCCGCCCCCGCCCGGCGGTACGGCCGCCGTCCCGGTGCCGTCCGGCCTGCTGGAAGGGATGCCCCGCCAGCGCGGCACCGCCCTCGCGCCCGCCCCGGACACCGCCCGCGCCCCGCGCCGCGTGCCCGCTCCGGCGCGGGGGGCGCTCCGCCGGTGGCGGCGGCTGCTGCCCACCCCGGCCGGCACGCCGTTCACCTTCGGCTACGCGGCCGTCCTGGCCGTCACCTCCCTGTTCGCGGCTCGGGCCGACGCCGGCCTGGTGCACGCCCTCCAGCAGGGCTCCAGCACGGACGTGGCCCACCTGGCGGGCGCGCCGGTGCCGGTGCTGGTGGCGAGCGCGCTGTGGATCGCGGGCGGGCTCCTCTCGCCGTACAGCGTCGCGTTCCTGCTGGTGCTCACCGCGCTGGAGCGGCGCGCGGGCGGGGTGCGGGCCGCCGGTGTCTTCCTGGCCGGGCACGTCCTGGCCACCCTCGCCACCGAGGGCACCGTGGGGGTGGCGGTCCTGTTCGGCCACCTGCCGGCGTCCTCGCTGCACCGCCTGGACTACGGCATCAGCTTCGGTGTCGCCGCCAGCACCGGCGCCCTGGCCGGCCTGCTCACCCCCTGGCTGCGCCGGCCCCTGCTGGTCCTGACGGGCGGCTCGCTGCTGAGCGGCCTCGTCGCGTCCACGGACCCGCTGACCGACTGGGGCCACCTGATCGCGTTCGCCCTGGGCGTCGCCGGCTGGCCGCTGCTGCGGCGCCGGCGGCCGACGGCGCCGGGGACGCCGCCGGCCGCGCCCTGAACCGGCGCCGGGACACCGGCCGCCCGGAAGTTCCGCACGCGTCCGCGCGTTGTCCCCGTCGTGCCGCGAGCCACCGGGCCGCGCGCCGACCGCGGACCGCGCGGCCCCTCGTCAATCCGCGCCGATGACGCCGGGGTTCCGCCGCCGTTCCGCCGCCGGATCGGTGATCGCTGAGAGCGAACACGGCTGGGGGAACAATCCTCGCCTGCAGAACATTGAGTCGGCATAGCTCAAGTTGACTGCCTAAGGGGAGATCATGGCTGCTGAGTCCACGGCGTTCACGCTCGTTCTGCCCGTGCTGCCGCTCGACGACGAGGTCGTCCTGCCCGGCATGGTGGTTCCGCTGGACCTGAGTGACGCCGAGGTACGGGCCGCGGTGGAGGCCGCACAGGCCGCCGCCCGTTCGACGACCGGGAAGCCCAAGGTGCTGCTCGTGCCGCGCGTCGACGGCACGTACGCGAAGACGGGCGTCCTGGGCACGGTCGAACAGGTCGGCCGGCTGGCCGACGGCGACCCCGGCGCCCTGGTCCGCGGCCGCGGCCGGGTGCGCATCGGCGCCGGCACCACCGGTCCGGGCGCAGCGCTCTGGGTCGAGGGCACCCGGGTCGCGGAGGACGTGCCGGAACCGCTGCCGGGTCAGGTCGCGGAGCTGGTCAAGGAGTACAAGGCGCTCGCCACCAGCTGGCTGAAGAAGCGCGGCGCCTGGCAGGTCGTGGACCGCGTCCAGGCCATCGACGACGTCGCGGCGCTGGCCGACAACTCCGGCTACTCGCCGTTCCTGACCACCGAGCAGAAGGTCGAACTGCTGGAGACCGCCGACCCGGTGGCCCGGCTGAGGCTCGCCGCCCAGCAGCTCCGCGACCACCTCGCCGAGCAGGACGTGGCCGAGACCATCGCCAAGGACGTCCAGGAGGGCGTCGACAAGCAGCAGCGCGAGTTCCTGCTGCGCCGGCAGCTGGAGGCCGTCCGCAAGGAGCTGCGCGAGCTGAACGGCGAGCAGGAGGGCGAGGAGTCCGACGACTACCGCGCCCGGGTGGAGGCCGCCGACCTCCCGGAGAAGGTCCGCGAGGCCGCCCTGAAGGAGGTCGACAAGCTGGAGCGCTCCTCCGACCAGTCGCCCGAGGGCTCGTGGATCCGCACCTGGCTGGACACCGTCCTGGAGATGCCGTGGAACGCGCGGACCGAGGACGCCTACGACATCCGGGGCGCGCAGGAGGTGCTCGACGCCGAGCACGCGGGCCTGCAGGACGTGAAGGAGCGCATCACCGAGTACCTGGCGGTGCGCAAGCGGCGTGCCGACCGGGGCCTGGGCGTCATCGGCGGCCGGCGCGGCGGTGCCGTCCTCGCGCTGGTGGGGCCGCCGGGAGTCGGCAAGACCTCGCTCGGCCAGTCGGTGGCGCACGCGATGGGCCGCGAGTTCGTCCGGGTCGCCCTCGGCGGCGTCCGCGACGAGGCCGAGATCCGCGGCCACCGCCGGACCTACGTCGGCGCCCTGCCCGGGCGGATCGTGCGCGCGATCAAGGAGGCCGGGTCCATGAACCCGGTGGTCCTGCTGGACGAGATCGACAAGGTGGGCTCCGACTTCCGCGGCGACCCGGCCGCGGCCCTGCTCGAAGTGCTGGACCCGGCGCAGAACCACACCTTCCGGGACCACTACCTGGAGGTCGAACTCGACCTGTCGGACGTGGTCTTCCTGGCCACCGCCAACGTGCTGGAGGCCATCCCGGAGGCGCTCGCCGACCGCATGGAGATCGTCCGGCTGGACGGCTACACCGAGGACGAGAAGGTCGTCATCGCCCGCGACCACCTGCTGCCGCGCCAGCTCGAGCGGGCCGGGCTGGGCGAGGACGAGGTCATGATCGAGGAGGGTGCGCTGCGCAGGCTCGCCGGCGAGTACACCCGCGAGGCGGGCGTGCGCACCCTGGAGCGGTCCGTCGCGCGGCTGCTGCGCAAGGTCGCGGCACAGCACGAACTGGGCCGGCGGGAACTGCCGTTCACCGTCCGGGACGAGGACCTGCGCGCTCTGATCGGACGCCCGCACCACGTCCCCGAGTCCGCCCAGGACCCGGCGCAGCGCCGTACGGCCGTCCCCGGTGTGGCGACCGGCCTCGCGGTGACCGGCGCCGGTGGTGACGTGCTCTTCGTGGAGGCGTCCCTCGCCGACCCGGAGACGGGCGCGGCGGGCCTGACCCTGACCGGTCAGCTCGGGGACGTGATGAAGGAGTCGGCGCAGATCGCGCTGAGCTTCCTGCGCAGCCACGGCGCGGAACTGGAGCTGCCGGTGGCGGACCTGAAGGACCGGGGCGTGCACATCCACTTCCCGGCGGGCGCGGTGCCGAAGGACGGCCCGAGCGCGGGCATCACGATGACCACGGCCCTCGCCTCGCTGCTGTCCGGCCGCCTGGTCCGCACGGACGTCGCCATGACCGGCGAGGTCTCGCTGACCGGCCGGGTGCTGCCCATCGGCGGCGTGAAGCAGAAGCTGCTCGCCGCCCACCGCGCCGGGGTGACCACCGTGATCATCCCCAAGCGCAACGAGCCGGACCTGGACGACGTCCCGGCCGAGGTGCTGGACAAGCTCGACGTCCACGCCGTGACCGACGTCCGCCAGGTCCTGGAGCTGGCGCTCGCGCCCGCCGCCCGGGACGCGGCGCCGGAGGTGCCCGTGGCGGCGTGACGGACGCCGCGGGACGAGTGGAGGCCCGGCTCCCCCGAGGGGGCCGGGCCTCCGCCGCGCCCGTGCTCGCCCGTGCCGGCACGCCCCGTACGGACTCGCGCGCGCCGCCCGGGGAGGCGTCGGCCGGTGGGTCAGCCGTTGGCCAGGGCCTGCACCCGGTCCAGCGCGCCGTTGAACTTGTCGTGGTCGCCGACGGTCGGGCCGGAGGAGGTGTACTGCCACATCGTGTAGAACGACCACCCGGCCGGCAGCGTCCCCGGGTCGGCGGCGTAGCGGGCGATCCACAGCGGGTTGTTCACGGCGAAGCCGCCGTAGTCGCCCGTGCACTGGGTCCACCAGCTCGTGGCCGTGTAGATCACGGGGTACCGGCTGGTGCGCGCCTTGTACGTGTTGATGAAGTCGGCGATCCAGCCGACCATCTGGCTCGCGGTCTTGCCGTAGCAGGCTGCCCCGTACGGGTTCCACTCGATGTCGAGCGCGCCGGGCAGCGTCCTGCCGTCCCGGGACCAGCCGCCGCCGTGGTCGACGAAGTAGTTGGCCTGGGTGGCGCCGCTGGTGGTGTCCGGGGTGGCGAAGTGGTACGAGCCGCGGATCATGCCCACGTTGTAGGAGCCGTTGTACTGCTGGGCGAAGTACGGGTTGGTGTAGTACGTGCCTTCGGTGGCCTTCGTGTACGCCCAGCGCACCCCGCTGCCCCACAGCGTGGACCAGGCGACGTTGCCCTGGTAGCCGGCGACGTCGACCCCCTCGGTCTGGGTGGCGTCGCCCGTGCTCGGGGTGCCGTTTCGGCCGTCGTGGGCGAGGACGCCCATGCCCATGTACGCCGAGCCGCGGCCGGGTGTGCTCGCGGCCCGGGCGGAGGTGAGGGGGAGGGTGAGGGAGAGCGCCGCCAGCAGGGCCGTGACCAGCACGGCGAGCGGGCGTGGGCGGAGGGGGCGAGTGGAACCGGGTCTGAGCACGGTCATGACGTGCCTCCGGGGAGTGGGGTGTGGGGGTGGTGCGTGGGGGAGGTGCGTGGGGGAGGGTGGTGCCGACCGCCCGGCCCACTGGTCGTGGGCATGCCATTAAGGGCGTGATAAAGAAGCTACGCACGTAGATGACGGCCTGGAAGGGGGTCCGGGGGACGCCGTTGGTCTACGCCTGCGAAATACTGACGGAGCTGCGGCGATGACGTCGTTCGACGGAAACTTTCAGTACTGCGAAACCGATCAGGGGTGCTGACGTGCACGAGGACGGAAACGGCGGCGGACACCACGCCGCCGGCCAGGTGACACCCAGTGGTGCAGACCAGGAGTTCCTCGCGCTGGAGCGCGAGCTGACCGTGCTGCTCCGGCGCGCCCGGGCCAATCAGGGCGAGATGGCCCGCGAGGTCCACCCCGACCTGGAGTCCTCGGCGTACGGCCTGCTCATCCGGCTGGACGAGCTCGGCGGCCAGCGGGCCACGGAGCTGGCCGCCTACATCGGCGTCGGCAAGGCCACCATGTCCCGCCAGCTGCGCGCCCTGGAGGAACTGGGCCTGATCGCCCGCGAGCCCGACCCCGCGGACGGCCGCGCCTGGCTCGTCACCCTCACCGAGGAGGGCAGCCGCCGCGTCGGCACCGTCCGCGAGGCCCGCCGCGGCCGCTACGTCCGCCAGCTCGCCCACTGGGACCGCCGGGAGGTCTCCGAGCTGGCCCGGCTGCTCCACGAGCTGAACGGCGTCATCGCCAAGTAGCCGGACGGCGCCGCGGCCGGGCGGCGGTCACAGCTCCACGTACACCACCGTCGCGTCGTCGTGCGTCTTGCCGCGCCCCAGGAACGCCCGCCGCTCCCGGTCCGCGTCCTCCAGCTCCCGCACCCGCTCGACCAGCGACCGGGCGCCCTCCTTGGCGACCACGTCGAACAGGGCCGTCCAGTCGCCCTCCCGGAACTTCTCCGTCCAGCGGGTCGCGCCGTCGGTGAGCGCGGCCAGCGCCCGCACCTCGTGCCGCGGCAGCGAGCCGGTGACCGCCCGGGCGGCCACGGCCGGGTCGGCGGCGGCCGTGAAGAAGCCGCCCTCCTTGTTGCGCAGCTCCGCGTCGACCAGGGCGGCCGTGGCGAGCGCGGAGCGGGGGAGCCGGTCGAGCCGGTCGTCCAGCACCGGGGTGACGGTCCCGTCGGCCCCCCGCACCAGCAGCGCCGAGTCGGACAGCACCAGGTACTCGACGGCGGCCGGGGACCAGCGGGTCAGCACCACGGTTGCCTGAGGCGTCCGCGAGTGAGAAAGGTCACAGGAGTCCGCATGGGCCTCGGCGGTACGGCGGATGGCCAGCGAGAGAATCTCCGTGAGCGTCAGATCTCGTCCGGAAAGGGTCAGTTCGGTCAGCGCGCCGCCCAGGCGCGCGGTGAACCAGGGGACGGAATGCAGACAGCCCGTCCCGCCCGCGGGCGGCGTCACCCCGTCCAGGACGATCACACAACCCCCCTGTCCCGAGGCGGGTAGTCCGACCCCGGCGAAGTCCTCGTTGGGGCGGTCGGCGTCGCCGGGTTCCGAAACGAGATCAGTACGCATCCAGCCAGTCTGCACGAGCCCTTCACAGGATGCGCCAAAGGCCGGTGAGCACCCGGTGAATTCCCGCTGCCCCGCAGGTCAGGCGCCTGTTTTGGGCAGTATTGAGTGGCTCCGGGAAGGCGTGGTGGCGAATCCTGTCAAAGCCTGTGGCGCGCGTCCAACCGGCCCACCGCGCAAGGCCCCGGCACACGCCAGAGGAATTTGCCCGCCAACTCCCCTCCGATGTTCACTCCTTCGGGTGGCGGGTCAGGTGATGCGCGGCCACCGCCCACCGGCGCTGGGAGGGTCGGGAACCATACGAACCGGGTGCACGCACCACTTGGCACCAAGATGACGGGGTGCCACCCGGGCACCTGGGTACACGAGTTCTGGGTACACGAGTTCAGGAATGCGAGCACCGGTGCAGAAGAAGCGGCCTCGGCGCACAGGCAGGCAGACGGCCCCCGCGGGGACCGTTCCCCAGACCCCCGTGGGCGCCGGTCGGCCCACGCATGTGCGCACCCGGCTGATCGTCGCCGTCGCGGTGGTGGCGGCCGCCGTCGCGGGAGCCGGCGCCCCCGCGCTGCTCACCGCCTCCCAGGACGTCAGCGACTCCCAGGAGCTGGTGACGCTGGCCGAGCGCACCCAGAACGCGCTCACCCTCGCCCACTCGCTCGCCGACGAGCGCGACGAGGTCACCTCGTACATCGCGGCCGGCCGGCCCAAGTCCAAGGCGCCCTCCGAGGACCGCGGCACCCGCGTCGACCGCCAGGTCGAGGAGCTGCGCGCCGACACCGGCACCCCGGCGGGCCTGCGGACCGGCCTCGACGGCATCGACGCGGTCCGGCGGGCCGCCCTCACCGGCAAGTCCAGTGCCCTCCAAGCCCACCAGGCGTACTCGGCGACCATCACCGAGCTGCACCGGCTCGCCGGGCGACTGGCCGAGCGGACGCCACCGCGGGCCGGCTCCGGCGCCTACGCCCTCGCCGAACTGGACGCCGCCGTCCAGCAGTCCGCCGCCGCCCGCGGCCTGCTGCTGGCCGCGCTGAACGTCCCGGGCAGCACCGAGACGGTGAACGACCCCGTCACCGGCCTGCCCGGCACGGTCGACACCACCGGCGAGGAGGACCGCAAGCGGCGCGACGCGCTCACCGCCGCCGCCCAGCAGGCCCGGCTGCGCGCCGACGCCGCCCTCGCCGACTTCCGCGAGAACGCGCCGCGCAAGGCCGTGGACTCCTTCGACTCCACCGTCACCGGCGCCGAGGTCAACTCCGCGGAGAAGTACCTGGCCACGCTCACCGACGAGCCGGTCCTCTCCGACGGCGAGCTGACCACCGGTACCAAGAAGCTGGACGCGGCCCTGTCCGCCCGCGTCGACCTGATGCGCGGCGCCGAGTCCGCCCTCTACGACCGCCGCACCAAGGACCTCGCCGCGCTCCGGGACGACGACGTCACCGCCCTGGAGATCCGCGTCGCCGTCCTCGGCGCGCTGCTGCTGACCGCGCTCGGCATCGCCACGGCCATGGCCCGCACCCTGACCAGGCCGCTGTCCGTCCTGCGCCGGGGTTCGGCCCGCCTCGCGCAGGCGGAGGACCCCGCGGCCCAGGAGCCGATCGCCTTCACCGGGCGCAACGACGAGTTCGCCCAGGTGGTCCGCTCCGTCAACGCCCTCCACGCGCACGCGCTCACCCTGCACGAACGCGTGGGCACCCTGGAGGCCGACCGCAAGCACCTGGTCGGCCAGCGCCAGAAGATGGCCGACGCCCGCGAGGAGCTGCGCACCGAACTCGCCGAGGCCACCGCCCAGCTCAAGCGGCTGCGCACCAGCATCGGCACCACCTTCGTCAACCTGGCCC
Source organism: Streptomyces sp. NPDC025833 (assembly GCF_055558055.1). Taxonomy (NCBI): domain Bacteria; kingdom Bacillati; phylum Actinomycetota; class Actinomycetes; order Kitasatosporales; family Streptomycetaceae; genus Streptomyces; species Streptomyces sp. NPDC025833. Next base: position 27,081 of record NZ_JBVHNF010000009.1, on the reverse strand, counting down.
TGCGCACCCTGGGCCTCGTCGAGCGCCAGCTCGCGGTCATCGAGGGCCTGGAGGACCGGGAGCAGGACCCCGAGCGCCTCGCCACGCTCTTCAAGCTGGACCACTTCGCCACCGTCATGCGCCGGCACAGCGAGAACCTCCTGGTCCTCGCCGGCACCGAGCACGTCCAGCCGCACCCCGGCCCGGTGCCGCTCGTCGACGTGGTCCGGGCGGCGGTCAGCGAGATCGAGCGCTACGAGCGCGTCCGCATCGCCGCGCTGCCCCCGCACGCCCACATCGCGGGCTTCGCCGCCGACGACCTCTCCCACCTGCTGGCCGAACTGCTGGAGAACGCCACCTCGTTCTCCCCGCCCGACCTGCCCGTGGAGGTCTCCGGCTGGCTGCTCGAATCCGGCGAGGTCATGCTCTCCGTCCAGGACGAGGGCATCGGCGTGGCGGAGGAGCGCCTCGGCCGCCTCAACGCCCGCCTCACCGAATTCGACCCCGATTCGCTCTACGACCAGGAGGGCGACGAGGGACTCGGCCTCGGCCTGTACGTCGTCGCACGCCTCGCCCACCGGCACGGCGTCCGCGTCCGGCTCCGCGAGCAGAAGCAGGGCGGCACCGCCGCGGTCGTGGTCCTGCCGGAGTCCCTCCTCGGCGAGGCCCCGGCGACGGCGCTGCCGCCGCGGACGGCACCCGCGGGCCCCGGCACCCTGACCCTTCCGGGCGCCGACGCCGAGGCCAACTCCAACGTCCTGCACGCCCGCACCAAGGACCCCCTGGTCGCCCTCGCGGAACAGGCCGTACGGGACGCCTCCGACGACCCGGGCGAGGAGACGGAGGAGGAGCCGGAAACGGCGGGGGAGCCGGAGGACGGCACCGGGACCCCGGCCGCCGAGGCACCCCCGCGGGAGGCCGCGCCCGCGGACCCCGCCGGGGACACCGCACCACAGGCCCCGGCCGGCCGCCCGGACCACGAGCAGGCCGACGGCCCCGGCCGGTCCACGGAGGCCCGCCCGAAGGCCCCGGTGGAGACCTACGCCGAGACGACGATGGAACTGCTGCTTCCGGAGCCCCCGCCGGAGCCGGCACCCGCCGACGTCGAGGACACCGCACAGGCGTCACCCGCGCCCCGGCACGACACCCGCGCGGGCGACCCGGACGGGCACCCGGACGGGAACCCGGCCGCCGAACGCGCCGCCGGGGCCGCGCCCGGGCACGAGCCCGGGCCGGCCGAGCCGGAGGAGCCGGTCACCAGCAAGGGCCTCCCCAAGCGCACGCCCAGGATCACCGCCCCCGCCGCCCCGCCCCGCCAGCGCGCCGGCGGCGTCGACGCCGACGCCCTGCGCCGCAGGCTCGGCGGCTTCCGCAGCGGAGCCCAGGCCGGCTACCGCGAGGTGGAGACGGAGATCGCCGAACGGACGGGCGGCCACCAGCGGCCGGCCGGCTACGCACACGCCGAAGAATCCACGGGGGGCACAGCCGAGGAGGCAAGCAGTTGACCGCGCCCACTACCTACGGACTGAGCAGCGAAGCCCGCAACCTGCACTGGCTGCTGACCAACCTGGTCGAGGAAGTACCCGGCATCCAGTCCGTCGCCGTGGTGTCCTCGGACGGACTGCTCCTGCTCTCGTCCGACCCCGGGCCCACCGGGCAGTCCCGCCCGGCCCGCCCGGTGAAGGGCCCGCGGGGGTCCTCCGCCGACCTCGCCACCATCGTCTCCGGCATCGGCAGCCTCACGGTGGGCGCCGCCAAGCTGCTGGAGTTCGACGGGGTCAAGCACACGATGGTCGCGATGGAGGAGGGCAGCCTGTTCGTCATGTCGATCAGCGACGGATCGCTGCTCGGCGTGCACGGCTCCGCCGAGTGCGACATGAGCGTCGTGGCATACCACATGGCGCTGTTCGTGGGCCGGGCCGGACACGTCCTGACCCCCGAACTCCGCAGCGAGCTGCGCAAGTCCATGGAGTCCGAGGGCACCGGGGGTGCCCGGTGAGCGGAACATCCAGGAAACAGCAGCTCCCGGTCCGCGGCGGCGACCGCAAGCCCGCCCGCGTCCGCCCCTACTCGCTCACCGGCGGCCGTACCCGCTTCGGCCACGTCCTCCTCGTGGAGACGTTCGTGGCGGCGCTGGAGGCCCCGCAGGAGCGCAAGGAACTGGCGAACGGCCCGCTCACGACCCGGGTGATGCCGGAGATGCGGGCCATCGTCGAACTCTGCCGCCGCATGCGCACGGTGGCCGAGATCGCCGCGCTGCTGAAGATGCCGCTCGGCGTGGTCCGCGTCCTCCTGAGCGATCTCGCGGACCAGGGAAAGATCCGTGTGTACGGCACCGGGACCGGTCACGGCACCGGCCGCCCGGACCGCGCGCTGCTGGAAAGGGTGCTGAGTGGACTCCGCCGTCTCTGACGCCACCGGCGTCACGCCCCTCGTCGCCGGTTTCGCCGAGCCCGACGAGGACCTGAGGTCCTGGCAGAAGGACCGGACGCGCGCCCCCGTCGCGACGAAGATCGTGGTGGCGGGCGGTTTCGGCGTCGGCAAGACCACCCTGGTCACCTCCGTCTCGGAGATCACGCCCCTGCAGACCGAGGCGCTGATGACCGAGGCCAGCGAGGGCACCGACGACCTCTCCGCCACCCCGGGCAAGCTGACCACCACCGTGGCCATGGACTTCGGCCGCATCACGCTCGACGACGACCTGGTGCTCTACCTGTTCGGCACGCCGGGCCAGCAGCGGTTCTGGTTCATGTGGGACGACCTGGTGCGCGGCGCGATAGGCGCCGTCGTCATGGCCGACACCCGCCGCCTGAAGGACTGCTTCCCGGCCCTGGACTACTTCGAGAGCTGCGGACTGCCGTACGTCGTCGCGGTCAACCACTTCGACGACAGCGAGCGGTTCGACCCCGAGGACGTACGGGAGGCGCTGACGATACCGGCGCACATCCCTGTCATGATCATGGACGCGCGGCGGCGGATCTCGGGCATCGAGACCCTCCTCGCCCTGGTGGCCCACGCACTGGACGAAACCCCCGGGTAGTCCTGCCCCCAGCCGTCCTCACCTCGTAGGAGACAGCACCCGCATGCGGAAGATACTCGTCGTCGGAGCCGGCCAGTCCGGACTCCAGCTCGCCCTCGGCCTCCAGTCGCACGGCTACGAGGTCACCCTGATGTCGAACCGGACCGCGGACGAGATCCGCTCCGGCCGGGTCATGTCGACGCAGTGCATGTTCGACACGGCACTCGGGCACGAGCGGGACCTCGAACTGAACTTCTGGGAGTCCCAGGCCCCGAAGATCGAGGGGCTCGGCGTCTCCGTCGCCGCACCCGGCTCCCACGACCCGGGCCCCACGCAGCGGGCGATCGACTGGGTGGGCCGGCTCGACGGGTACGCGCAGTCGGTCGACCAGCGGGTGAAGATGGCCGGCTGGATGGAGACCTTCGCCCAGCGCGGCGGCCAACTGGTCATCCACGGCGCGGCCGTCGGCGACCTGGACTACTTCTCCCGCGCCTACGACCTCGTCCTGGTCGCGGCCGGCAAGGGCGAGCTGGTGTCGATGTTCGCCCGCGACCCGGAGCGCTCCCCGTACAGCGAGCCGCAGCGGGCGCTGGCGGTGGCGTACGTGCACGGCCTCGGCCCGCGTCCGGAGCACCCGGAGTTCGACGCGGTCCGCTGCAACGTGGTCCCCGGTGTCGGCGAGCTGTTCGTCATGCCGACCCTGACCACGTCCGGCCGCGCCGACATCCTGTTCTGGGAGGGCATACCCGGCGGCCCGCTCGACGTCTTCAAGGGCGTCAAGGACCCCGCGGAGCACCTCTCCCTGACCCTGGAACTCATGGAGCGGTTCACCCCCTGGGAGTACGCCCGGGCCACGAAGGCCGAACTCACCGACGCCGGCGGCACCCTGGCCGGCCGGTACGCCCCCACCGTCCGCAACCCCGTCGGCCGGCTGCCCGGCGGCGGCCTGGTGCTGGGCGTGGCGGACGTGGTCGTCGCCAACGACCCGGTCACCGGGCAGGGCTCCAACTCGGCCGCCAAGTGCGCGGCGGCCTACCTCGCGTCCATCCTGGAGCGCGGCGAGAAGCCGTTCGACGAGGAGTGGATGCGGCAGACCTTCGACCGCTACTGGGACACCGCCCGGCACGTCACCAAGTGGACCAACGCCATGCTGGCGCCCCCGCCGGAGCACGTGCTGAACCTGCTCGGTGCGGCGGGGCAGCTCCAGCCGGTGGCGAACCGATTCGCCAACGGGTTCGACGACCCGGCCGACTTCGAGAACTTCTTCTTCGACCCGGACAAGGCGTCCGCCTACCTGGCCTCGGTGGCCGGGGCCTGAGGCGGGGAGCCGTCGGGCCGTACGGCGCCGAGGACCGGGTTGGCGGCCAGCGGGGACACCCGCACCCGCGCGCCAGGCCGCGGTGCCTGTACGACCTTCCCGTCCCCCACGTACATCGCCACGTGCGTGGCATCGGGGAAGTAGACGACCAGGTCCCCGGGGCGCAGCTCCTTCAGCGGCACCCGGGGCAGCCGGCGCCACTGCTCCTGGCTGGTGCGCGGGATCGGGGCCCCCGCGTGGGACCACGCCTTGGAGGTCAGGCCCGAGCAGTCGTACGCGTCCGGGCCCTGCGCACCCCACCGGTACGGCTTGCCGAGCTGCGCCATGGCGTAGCCGACGGCCCGCGCGCCCCGTGCGGAGGCCGTGCGGGCGGCCGGGAGGGAGCCCGAGGTCGTCAGGCTCCGCTGGGCGTCCGCGACACCCCGCTGCTCCAGCCCGGCCACGGCCGCGAGCTGCTCCGGGGTGAGACCGGCCAGCAGGCGTTCCACGTCGGCGAGCCGGCGCCGGACGTCGTCGCGCTGCCGCTTCTGCCGGGCGGACAGGCCGAGTTCGGTGTCGAGGGCCTTGCGGGCCGCGCGGGCCAGCCCGTCCGTGCGCTTCTCCGCGGCGGTCAGCCGGGCCACCGCGCGGGCCCGGGCCCGGGCCAGCTCGCCGATGACATGGCCCTCGTCCAGCGCGCGCTGCGGGTCGCGGGCCAGCAGCAGCCGGACGTAGGTGCCGAGGCCGCCGCTGCTCTGGTACTGCTGCCGGGCCAGCCGGCCGGCGTCGGTCCGCCCGGCCAGGAGGGCGAGGCGGGCGCGGGCCAGCTCGCCGTCCAGCCGGGTCACCTCGGCGCGCTGCCGTGCCAGCTCGGCCGTCGTGGCGTCGTAGGCCTCGGTGGCCTGTTCGGCCTGCCGGTACAGCCGCTGGAGGTCCGTCAGCAACCGCGCCACGGACGGCTGCGCGGGCCGCGCCGCGGGCCCGGTCGCGGACGGCTCCGGTCCGGGCGCGGCGGCGGCGGATGCGGGCGCGAGGACGGCCTGGGCCGCCACCGCGGCCGCGCAGGCCAGGCGCGGGAGCGCTCCGGACACGTCGTCACCTCCGGCGCGGGGAGGGCGGGCTCTCCGTCTCCCGGCGCACCGTGATAATCAGACATGCTCGGACGAAAAGGGCGGCCATCCTGCGCGTTTCGGCGCAGTTCTGTCACCCGTTCGCGCCGTCCGGCTTGCCGGCCGGCCCCGGCTGTGGCTTCGACCAGGGCCACCGGAGCCTCCCCCCGGACCGGTCGTCCGGGTCGAACCGGTACTTCCACCCCTGGATCAGCCCGAGGCGCCGGCTGTGCCCGCGCGGCACCCGGTGGTAGACCAGCACGGTGGGCGGCCCGCCGGCCGGGTCCGGGACGGGGATGCGGTACGTCTTCGGGGGGTGCCCGGTGGGGCCGAGCAGCACGGGCAGCACGCGCCCGTCCATCGGGCCGCCCTCGAAGGGGGTGTCCTGGCTCTTCACGGGTTCAGTCTCGGCCATCCGCGGCGAGCGTGCCGACGAGGGCCGCGGTCTGCGGGTCGCGGCCCGCGGTGACCGTGAGAACGGCCACGAACTGCTCGACCAGCCAGTCGCGCAGCTCCTCGACCGGGGGCTGCTTGTCCTCGTCGAGCCAGATCAGGGAGGCGGCCTCCACGGCCGTGATCCACATCCGGACGGTCATGCGCAGCCGGGGTCCGGGATCGCTGACGCCGAGGTGCGCGCAGATGTGCTCGGCGGCGGACCGGCGCACCCCGTCCACGATGGCGGTGGTGCGGGAGGTCTCCACCACGCTGCCGCCCTGGAGGAGGGCGCTGAAACCGGTGTCGTGCCCGTCCACGAAGGCCAGGTAGCGGTCCAGGGCGCGGGACAGCCGGGGCAGCAGCGGGCCCTCGCGTGGTTCGGCGAAGCACTGCCGCAGCTCCTCGGCGGCCGACCGCAGCGCGGCCTCGTACAACTGCTGCTTGCCGCCCGGGAAGTACCGGTACACCAGGGGCCGCGACACCCCGGCCGCCTCCGCCACGTCGTCCAGCGAGACGTCCTCGGGGGCGCGGTGTGCGAAGAGGGACAGCGCGGCGTCGAGGAGCTGGCTGCGCCGCTCCTCGACACCGAGCCGGCGGTAGGCGGGCGTGGCCGGGGTCATGCCCGCCAGCCTAATCGCCGTCCGCGGCGCGGTCGCCCGGCGGCCGCGGCGGACCCGCGGGCCGGGCCGCCGGGTCAGGCCAGCAGCCCCGACGACCGCCACAGCCGCCGCCCGGCGCCGCGCAGCACGCCGATGTCGTCCAGGAAGTCGGTCAGCTTCCTGGCGCCGTTCTGCATCACCTCGCGGCGGTGTCCGCTGGCCTTCACCTGGGCCATCGCCGCCCGCTTGTCGAGGCCGACGTTGGTGTAGACGTCGGGGTTGACGAAGGCGACCGAGAACACGCGGGCGAACTCGCCCGAGGTCACCCGGGTGAACTCCTGGGACCACTTCGGCGCGGTCACCATCTGCCGGCGCAGCTCCTCGCGGGCGTACCGCACGTGCCGCGCCTCCTCCACCACGTGGATCCGCGTCACGCCCCGGACGAGCGGCTGAACCCGCTCGTCGGGGAACGTCAGCCGCTGCATCCAGTCCAGGACCTCCTCGCCGAGCAGCGTGGCGGTGAAGGAGCCCGGGGTGGTGGAGATCGTCTTGAACAGCCGGCCCAGGTTCTGGTGGGCGCGGCTCACCGGGTACCAGGGCGTGCCGCCGCGCGAGATCAGCCGGGCGAACATCTTCGAGTGCCGGCACTCGTCCTCGATCTCGGTGAGCGCGTACCGCACGTGCGCGCTCGTCGCCGCCTTGTCGTAGACGTGCCGGACGAGGAGCTGCATCAGGATGATCTCGAACCAGATGCCGAGCGAGGCCAGGGCGGCGGCCTCGTGCTGGGAGAGCAGGATGCGCTGTTCCTCGCTCATCCGCTTCCACATCGGGGTGTCGTACAGCGAGACCAGCTCCGGCGGCCAGAACCACTTGCCCTCCTCGAAGGGCGCGTCCCAGTCCAGCTCCTTGTCGGGGTCGAAGGAGTGCTTGGCGGAGGAGACGAGCAGCCGTTCGGCCACCTGTTCCCGGTCCTTGAGCAGGCCCAGCGCGTCGCGCAGTCCGTCCAGCGCGTCCGCGTCCGTCAGGGTCGTCATGGCTCCCTCACCTCGTTACCCGGGGGTAGTCGTCCTGACTCTTATGAGACTGCTTGTCAGCAAGACCGTCAATCCCCCGCGCAGGACTTGTTGACCCGGGGTCCGCGTGTGAGCCTGCGAAGTATGGCGACCCACGAGCTGTACGCCGGTGATCCGGGAAGCTCCCCGTGGCAGGTGCCCGCCGCCGGCGCGGCCCGCTTCAGCTGGGAGTACGACGACGGGCGCGACCGCCTGCTGGCCCTGTACCAGAAGGGCAAGGACAAGCAGTGGGACGGCCGGACCCGCATCGACTGGGACCTGGAGGTCGATCCGTACGACCCCCTCGGCACGCCCGACGAGGCGATGGTCCTGTACGGCACCCCGTACTGGGACCGGCTCACCGCCGCCGACAGGGGCGAACTGCGGCGGCACTTCGCCTCCTGGCAGTTCAGCCAGTTCCTGCACGGCGAGCAGGGCGCCATGGTCTGCGCGGCACGCATCGTGGAGTCCGTGCCCGACCTGGACGCCAAGTTCTACTCCGCGACCCAGACCATGGACGAGGCCCGGCACGCCGAGATCTACGGCCGGTTCCTGCACGAGAAGATCGGGATGCTCTACCCGATCAACGACAACCTCCGGTCCCTGCTCGACGACACCCTGCGCGACAGCCGCTGGGACATGCCCTACCTGGGCATGCAGGTCCTCATCGAGGGCCTGGCGCTGGCCGCCTTCGGCATGATCCGGGACACCACGGACAAGCCCCTGCCCCGGCAGATCCTCACGTACGTCATGCAGGACGAGGCCCGGCACGTGGCCTTCGGCCGGATGGCGCTGCGCGACCACTACAAGCAGCTCACGGACGCCGAACTGCGCGAGCGCGAGGAGTTCGTCATCGAGGGCTGCCACCTCATGCGCGACCGGCTGCGCGGGGTGGAGGTGCTGGAGAACTTCGGCATCCCGAAGGCCGAGGCGGAGACGCTCAGCGAACGCTCCGAGTTCCTCCAGCTCTTCCGCAGGCTGCTGTTCAGCCGCATCGTGCCCTGTGTCAAGGACATCGGCCTGTGGGGCACCCGCCTCCGGCGGGCCTACGCGGACATGGGCGTCTTCGAGCTGGGCGACTCCGACCTGGACCGGCTGATGGCACAGGACGAGGAGCTAGCCGACCGGCTGGACGCCGAGCGCTTCGCCGTCGAGGAACGCGCCCGGGTGGCCGAGGTGGAGACGGCGATCGAGTCCGGGGCGGTGGAGTCCGGTCCCGCGGAGCCCTGACCGGCCGGTGCGGTGCCGCCCCGTTCACCCGGGTGCAGTAGCGTGCTGGCGTGTCCATGCCTCCACCGCCGCACCCCGGCCAGCCGCAGCCCCCGTACGGTCAGCCGTCCCCGTACGACCAGCAGGCCCCCTACGGTCAGCCCTCCCCGTACGGCGCGCAGCCACCGCAGGCCCCGGGGCCCTACGGCCCGCCCCAGCAGCCGTACCCCGCGCAGCCCTACCCGCCCCAGCAGCAGCCCTACCCCGGCTGGGGCGTGCCGCCCGCGGGACCCCCGCCGAAGAAGCGGCGGGTCGGACTGGTGCTCGGCATCACGGGCGGTGTCGTCGCCGCCGTCGTCGTCCTGCTCGTCGTGATCGGCATGGTGGCCGAGAGCGGCTTCCCCGAGGCCGAGAACAAGCTCACCCTTCCCCCCAAGCTGGTCGACGGCCGCTTCCAGCTCGCCCAGGACCTGTCCTCGGCACAGGGCCGGAAGATCGAGGACGAGGCCGAGGGCGCCTGGAACGCCAAGGACGTGGTGGGCGTCGTCGGCCAGTACGCCGTCGGGGGAGACAACACCAAGGGCGTCCTGGTCTTCTCGGGCATGTACGGACGGTTCAAGAACACCGACGAGGCCCGGCGCAACATGCTCAAGGGCGCCGCCGAGGCGGACGGCGTCACCCTGGCCGCGCCCCGCCAGGACTTCACCGAGGCCGGCCAGCCCACGGTGAGCTGCGAGGTGCTCACCCAGAAGAGCGCGGGCATCGAGATGACCTACCCCGTGTGCGCCTGGACCGACGGCAACACGGGCGCCGCGATCGCGTCGATGACGACCGACACGGCCAAGCAGGACCCCGCCGAGGTGGACCTCCGCTTCTACGCGAGGCTCACCCGCCAGATCCGCTCCGAGACGGTCCGGCCGATCGGCTGACCGCCACCGGCGCGCGCCCCGGCCTCACTTGCGCAGCACCGCCCGCATCACCTCCCGGGCGATCGGGGCCGCGTCCCCGCCGCCGCTGATCTCCCCCCGGTCGGCCGAGGCGTCCTCCACCACCACCGCGACCGCCACCTGCGGCTCGGGGGTCCCCTCGGACCGCGCCCAGGAGACGAACCAGGCGTACGGCACACCGGAGTTGCCCAGCCCGTGCTGGGCCGTGCCGGTCTTGCCGCCGACCAGCGCGCCCGCGATCGCCGCGTTGGTGCCGGTGCCCTCCTCGACCACCCCGGCCATCAGCTCCATCAGCCGGGCCGCGGTGGCGGGCCGCATCACCTGCCGCCCCGGCCGGGCCCCGCTGCCCGAGACCGTCTCGCCGCCGTGCCGGGTGGCCCCCTCCACCAGGTACGGCGGCCGCAGCAGGCCGCCGTCCGCGACCGCCGCCGCCACCATCGCCATCTGCAACGGGGTGGCCCGCGTGTTGTACTGCCCGATCGAGGACAGCGCGAGCTGCGCCCGGTCCACATGGGTGTCGAAGGTGCTCTGCGCCACCGGGAAGGGGATCCGCACCCCCCTGTCGTTGAACCCGAGCGCCTGGGCCGTGGCCGCCATGTCCCGCACCCCCACGTCCACGCCCAACTTGGCGAAGACCGTGTTGCAGGACCACACGAAGGCGTCCCACACCGAGGCGTCCGCACAGCCGTCGCCCTCGTTGGTCAGCCGGGTGGTGGTGCCGGGCAGCCGGTAGGGGTCCGGGGAGTCGGTCCGCGCGTCCAGGTCGGTGACCACACCCGCGTCCAGCGCCGCCGCCGCGGTGACCACCTTGAACGTCGACCCCGGCGGATAGGTCTGGCGCACCGCCCGGTTGAGCATCGGCTTCTCCGGGTCGTGGTTGAGCCGGGACCACGCCGACGCCACCGCCTCGTTGTTGCCCGACAGCTCCGCGGGGTCGTACGACGGACTCGTCACCAGCGCCAGCACCCGTCCCGTGGCCGGCTCGACCGCCGCCACCGCCCCCTTCCGCCCGGCGAGCCCCCGGTAGGCGGCCTCCTGCGCCCGCCCGTTCAGCGTCGTCACCACGTCACCGCCGGGGCTGCGCCCACGCGTCACGTCGCTCCACAGCGGCAGCGGCGCGAGCAGCGGATCGGTGCCGGCCAGCACCCCGTCCTCGGTGTGCTCCAGGAACGCGGTGCCGTACGTCTGCGAGGCGTACCCGGTGACCGGCGCGTACAACGGCCCGTCCAGGTACGAGCGTTCGTACCGGAGCTGCTCGCCGGTGTCCACCGACCCGGTCACCGCCCGGCCGTCCACCAGGATGTTCCCGCGCGGCTGCTGGTAACGGGCGATCACGGCACGGCGGTTGGCCGGGTTGGCGCCGTACTCACCGGACTGCACCACCTGCACCCGGGCGGCGTTGGCCAGCAGCGCCGCCAGCAGCAGCGCGCAGAAGGCACAGGCGTGCCGGATGTACCTCCCCATCGGCCGGCCGCCCTCGGGGAACCCGCCGTACTCGGTCATGGCGCCTCCCGGCCGTCGTACTGGCTGCGCGCGGAGTCGCTCACCCGGACCAGCAGCGCCACGATCGCCCAGTTGGTGACGACCGAGGAACCGCCCTGGGCGAGGAACGGCATCGCCATGCCGGTCAGCGGGATCAGCCCGGTGACCCCGCCCGCGATCACGAACACCTGGAGCGCCACGATCGAGGCGAGCCCGACCGCGAGGAGCCGGCCGAACGGCTCGCGCAGCGCGAGACCCGCCCGGTAGCCGCGCTCCACCAGCAGCGCGTACAGCAGCACGATCGCCGCCAGCCCCGCGAGCCCCAGCTCCTCCCCGGCCGTCGCCAGGATGAAGTCCGACTTGGTGGCGAAGCCGATCAGGATGGAGTGCCCCAGCCCGAGCCCGGTGCCGAGGACCCCGCCGCCCGCGAAGGCGAACAGGGACTGGGAGAGCTGGTTGGGGCCCCGCCCGGCCTCGATGGTGGCGAACGGGTGCAGCCAGTCCTCGATCCGCGCGCCCACGTGCGGTTCGAGCCGCCCGACGGCGACCGCGCCGAGCACGGCGAGCAGCAGCCCGACCGCGATCCAGCCCGTGCGCCCGGTGGCCACGTACAGCAGCACCACGAACAGCCCGAAGAACAGCAGCGAGGTCCCGAGGTCCCGCTCCAGCACGAGCACGCCCACGCTCACCAGCCAGATCGTCAGGATCGGCCCGAGCACCCGCCCGGTCGGGAACTGCAGCCGCCACAGCCGGCGGCCGGTGTACGCGAGCGCGTTGCGGTTGGCGGCCAGGTAGGCCGCGAAGAACACCGCGAGCAGCACCTTCGCGAACTCGCCGGGCTGGAAGGAGAACCCGGCGGCCCGGATCCAGATCCGGGCGCCGTTGACCGCGGGGAACAGGATCGGCAGCACCAGCAGGACGAGGGCCGCCACCACGCAGACGTAGGAGTACCGCTGGAGCACCCGGTGGTCGCGCAGCACCAGCACGACACCGATGAACAGGCCCACCCCGAGCGTGGACCACACGAGCTGGGCGGGGGCCCCGCGGTCGCCCGGCGTCTCCAGGTCCAGCCGGTAGATCAGGACCAGCCCCAGCCCGTTGAGCAGCACGCCGATGGGCAGCGGCAGCGGATCGGCGTAGGGCGCCCGGATCCGCACCACGACGTGGGCGAACAGGGCGAGGACCCCGAGCCCGGCCCCGTAGCCGACGGCGCCGGGCGGCACGGTACCGGTCCGGGCCAGCCCCACCGCGCAGTAGCCGTACACCGGCAGCAGGACCGCCAGGACGAGCAGGGACAGCTCGACGCCCCGGCGCCGGGGGAGACGCGCGGCGCGCACGGGAGCAGGGGTCGCCGCCACGGTCGTTCCGGCTCTCGTCATGCCCGGAACCTACCCAAAGGGGACGTCTCGCGCGCGGCGCCGCCCGGAGACGGCGCCCCGAAAGGGCCCCCGCCCGCGGCCCCCGGGTGTGCGCGGGGCCCGGCCGGCGCTCGCCGGGCGTGGGGGCGGGCGCGACCTACGGTGCGCAGGGGCGGGCCGCCGGCCCTGCTCGGCCTCCCCGCCCCGCCCTGCCCGGCCCGATCGGCCTACTCGGCCGCAGGCAGCGACAGCCGGGCGACCGCACCGCCGTCCGGCGCGTTGGCGAACGACAGTCGCGCCCCGAGCACCTCCGCCTGGCCCAGCGCGATGGTCAGCCCCAGCCCGTGCCCCTTGGCCCCGCCCTCCGTGCGGAAGCGCTGCGGCCCGTGCGCCACCAGGTACTCCGGATACCCGCCCCCGTGGTCCCGCACCGTCACCACCGGGCCGTCCACCGTCAGCACCACCGGAGGCGCCCCGTGCTTGTGCGCGTTGGCGACCAGGTTGCCCAGCACCCGCTCCAGCCGCCGCCGGTCGGTCTCCACCCGCGCGTCCCGGACGATCCGCACGTCCGTCTCCGTGCCCGACGCCCGCACCACCCGCCGGGCCAGCGCGCCCAGCTCCTCCGAGTCGGCCTCCAGCCGCTCCCGCCCGGTGTCCAGCCGGGAGATCTCCAGCAGGTCCTCGGTGAGCGTGCGCAGCGCGGCCACCCGGTCCCGCACCAGCTCCGTCGGCCGGCCCGGCGGCAGCAGCTCCGCCGCCGCGTGCAGCCCGGTGAGCGGGGTGCGCAGCTCGTGCGCCACGTCCGCGGTGAACCGCTGCTCGCTCAGCAGCTTGCCCTGCAGCGAGGAGGCCATCGAGTCCAGCGCGGCGGCCACCACGGCTACCTCGTCCTGCGGGCGGCCCGGATCCCTCGTCCGCGGGTCGTCCACCCGGGCGTCCAGGTCGCCGGCGGTGATCCTGCGGGCCACCCGCGCCGTGCCGTGCAGCCGCCGCGTCACCCGGGTCACCGCGAGCACGCCGACCACCACGGTCGCGCCGATCGCCAGCACCGACGACCACAGGATCGACTGGTCGAGACCGTCTATGGTGCGGGACTGCTGCGAGTAGTCGACCTCCACCCCGAGCGCCCGGTGCCCGGACACCGGCCCCGCCGCCCACATGGTCGGCCGCCCCCGGTACGACGCGACCATCGTCCCGCGCTGCCCGTGCGCCGCCAGCGACCGCAGCGAGTCCGGCAGCCCCGGCGGTTCCACCGCGGCACCCGGCAGCAGCGTGTCCCCCGCCTCGTACGCCTCCGTGGCGTCCGCGAGCCGGGACAGCGCCAGGTCACGGGCCTGCCCGACGGTCTGGTCGGTCACCGACACGTGCACCAGGACACCGAGCAGCGCGGCCAGCGCGCAGCACATCACCGTGATGAACGCGGCGGCCTTGACGGCGAGCGCCCCGGCCCAGGGGGGCAGCGCCAGTCTCATCGGGCGCCCGGCGAGAGGGCGGCGGAGGGGGCGGTGGGCGGTGCCGTGGCGGGCGGTGCGGGCGGCGGCGCCGCGGCGGGCGGGTCCCCGGGGGGCGGTGACGTGCCGGACCGGCCGTCGCCGACGTGCAGGTACTCGTCCCGGGAGAAGGCCATCGCCCGCTGCCCCGGGTCCCACACCCACGTCGTGCGGTACTCGTAGCCGGAGGTGTCGGCGGGGGAGCGCTCGATCAGCGCCCGCCCGGCCAGCTCGACCCCGATGATCGCGTCGTTGTCGGCCAGCACCTGCACCAGCCGGTGCCCCTCGACCGTGTAGACCCGCACCGCCGTCTGGTTGGTGGGGAAGAGCCGGAAGCCGAGCGTCAGGTCGGCCCGGCCGTCCCCGGTGAGGTCCCGGTGGTACGGCTTCAGCAGCGGGCACCGGGCCGCGTCGCCGCCGGGCCGGCACTGCGCCATCCGTACCTCGGTCCCGTGGTACGCACCCTTGGGCCCGTAGTCGTCGGCGTGCGCCCGCATCTCCGCCTCCACGACGTCCACCGGATCCACCTTCCGGATGTCGTCACCGGGGACCGTGACGCCCTTGACCACCTCCCGCGTCGCCACGTCGTACGGGTAGGCCGGGCTGGCCGCCGGCCGCAGGTCCGGCCAGAGCCTGGCCGGGCTCACGGCGTCCGGGGTCGGCCCGGCGGCGCGCAGCCCGCCCGTGTCCCCGCACGCCGTGGCCGTCGCCGCCAGCAGGGCGACGGCGGCCGCGGCGAAGGCGGTGCGCGCGGGACGACGGGCTGGCACGGTGCTCCTGGGCGTTGGTGTCGGTGGGGCCCCGTACACCTTAATGGCGGGTTCGTAGGGAGATATTCTCAGATTCCGACGGAAGTCTGTTTTGCGCGGTTCGTGTACCGGGGTTCGTGTGCGTCGCGTACCGGGGGGACGGACCTGGGGGAGAGGCTACTCGGCCAGCTCCTCCAGCAGCCGTACGGTCGCCAGACCCGCTCGCAGGTACTCCACGAACAACCGGTTGTGCAGCGCCCACGCCGAGCGCCGGGCCCGGATGAGCTGGATCGCCTGGTCCGCGGTGTCCCCCCGCTGGACCAGGGCGTGCCCGACGACCAGCCCCGAGCGGTTGTAGCCGTGCCGGCAGCGCACGAGCACCCGGCGGCCGGCGTCCAGCGCCTCGTTCGCCGCGCGCGCCAGCCGGATCACCCCGGCGAGCTGCGTCCCGTCCAGCGGCCCGTCCGGGATCGGCCACACGTGGTGCTCCACGCCCGGATCGGGCCCGCACCCCGGCAGCCGCAGCAGGGACTGCACCAGATCGAACTCGTCCCGCACGACGGCGGGCTCCGGCCACCCGGAACGCCCCAGGAACTCGTGCCCGCCCATCCACAGACCGGGCACGATCTCGCTCCACGGCTTCTCCGGAACCGGCACGTCGGGCTGCGTACCGCGGGTCCGCAACGGCGCCTCCCAACTCCCCCGCACCGGGCCGTCATCCACGGTAACCGCTCTTGCCCCCGCAGCGCCCCGCCTGTTCCCATGGTCGAGGGGTGATGGCGCATGAGCGGACTGCGCGTGGTGCCGGCCTTCCGGCACGGACGGGAGAGGCTGTACGTCTGCCGCGAGGACGGGAGCAACGTCGCCTGGTACGACCGCGACACGGGCCGGGTCAACCTCCTCGTGCTCGACCCGGACGGCCGCGACGGCGTGCTGCACGCCCTGAAACCCTTCCTCGCCGGCCCGGTGACCGTGGGCCCGCCCCCGGTCCCCACCCCGGCGGAACTCGCCCGGCTGACCCTGCCCCCGGACGACGACCTCGCCCCCAACCGCCCCGGCGAGGCCCTGCTCGTCGCCCTCGACCGCGCCCCCGCCCGGCGGCTGCGCCCCGACCCGCGCCGGCACTCCCTCACCGCCGAGCAGACCGTCGGCCAGGCGCTGGACGGCCTGGAGGGCGCCGGCTGGCACACCCTGCACTCCGTCCCGCTGCCGGGCGGCGACCGCATCCACCACCTGGTGATCGGGCCCGGCGGCCTGTTCGCCGTCCACGCGCTGTACGCCCGCAAGGCCCGGGTCCTGGTCGCCGACCCGATGGTCACCGTCGGCCGCCACGAGGCCGAGCCGCTGCTGCGCCGGCTGCGCTCCGCCGCCGACCGCGCCTCCTACGCCCTGACCGCGGAGGTCCGCCCGCTGCTCGCCCCGGTGGAGCCGTCCGGTGTGACCGTGACGGCGGAGCCGCGGGGCGTACGGATCCTGCGGGACGGCGAGCTGGCGGACCTGGCCCGGCTGGGCGGGGTGCTCAAACCGGCGGACGTGGAGGCCCTGCACGGGATGGCCCGGGACCGGACCACCTGGCACCGGCTCTAGCCGCATCGACCACGAGCACCGTCGACGCCTGTCGGGCCCGATCGCGGCGGGGACCCGCTAGGGCAGGGCCGCGGCCGAGGCCGGGTCCAGCAGGGGGGCCATCAGGTCCCCGAGGTCCCGCAGGCGGGCCGCCACGTCGTCGGGCCGGAACTCCAGCTCCGCCGGGTCCCGGCAGGCGGCGACCTCGTCCCAGGTCACCGGCGCGGACACCAGCGGGGTCCGGCGCGCACGGACCGTGTACGGGGCGGCCGTGGTCTTGCGGGCCGCGTTCTGGCTCCAGTCGACGAACACCTTCCCCGGCCGCAGGTTCCTGGCCATCCGGTGCACCACCAGCCGGGGCATCGCCCGCTCGGCCGCCACCGCCAGCTCCTTCGCGTACTCGGACGTCCGCTCGGGAGAACTCCCGCGCACCGCCGCCAGCAGGTGCAGCCCCTTGGAGCCGGCGGTCTTCGGGTACGCCTCGACACCGTCCGCGGCGAGCCGCTCACGCAGCCACAGGGCGACCTCGCAGCAGTGCACGACGTCCGCGGGCGGCCCCGGATCGAGGTCGAGGACCAGCCGGTCCGCCTCCTCGGGGCTGTCGACCCGCCACTGGTGGGTGTGGAACTCGGCGACCAGGTTCGCCGCCCACACCAGGCTCGGCAGGTCCTGCACCACCACCATCCGCGCCGGGGCGTCCGCCGAGGACCGCGGCACCTCGGCGGTCATGACCCAGTCGGGCGTACCCGGCGGAACGTTCTTGGTGAAGAAGAGCTGCCCGTCCGGGCCGTCCGGATAGCGCAGGAAGGACACCGCCCGGTCGCGCAGGTGCGGCAGCAGGGCCGCGGCGGCGGTCGCGTAGTAGTGCAGCAGCTCCGCCTTGGTGAAGCCGCTTTCCGGATACAGCACCTTCTCCAGGTTGGTGAGCGCGACCCGGCGCCCCTCCACCTCTGTGATAGGCGTCATACGATGACAATCCCAGACAAACCGGTGAAACAGCGGAACCGGCAGAGGAAGGGTGCGGCTCGTGCGATCGATTTGGAACGGCGCGATCTCCTTCGGCCTGGTCAGCATCCCGATCAAGCTGGTGAACGCCACGGAGAACCACGCGATCTCCTTCCGCCAGATCCACACCGAGGACAACGGCCGCATCCGCTACCGCAAGGTCTGCGAACTGGACGACCGCGAGGTCGAGGGGGCCGAGATCGGCAAGGGGTACGAGGACGCCGACGGCACGATCATCCCGATCACCGACGAGGACCTCTCCCACCTGCCCCTGCCGACCGCCCGCACCATCGAGATCGTGGCGTTCGTGCCGGCCGAGCGGATCGACCCCCTCCAGATGGGCGCGGCCTACTACCTCGCGGTCGGCGGGGCCCCCGCCGCCAAGCCGTACACGCTGCTGCGCGAGGCCCTCAAACGCAGCAACAAGGTCGCCGTCGCGAAGTTCGCGCTGCGCGGCCGGGAGCGCCTCGGCATGCTCCGCGTGGTCGGCGACGCCATCGCCCTGCACGGACTGCTCTGGCCGGACGAGGTCCGGGCCCCCGAGGACGTCGCCCCCGACACCGACGTCACCATCCGCGACAAGGAACTCGACCTGGCGGACGCCCTGATGGACACCCTCGGCGAGGTCGACCTGGAGGACCTGCACGACGAGTACCGGGAGGCGCTGGAGGAGGTCATCGCGGCGAAGGCGTCCGGCGAGGCCCTGCCCGAGGCCCCGGCCCCGGAGACCGGCGGCAAGGTGCTCGACCTGATGGCCGCCCTGGAGAACAGCGTGCGCGCGGCCCGCGAGTCCCGCACGGCCCCCGGCGAGGAGGCCGAGGTCAGACAGTTGCGCCGGGGACGGAGCACGCCGAAGGAGACGGGCGGCAAGAAGTCCACGTCGGCGTCGACGAGGAAGCCGCCCGCGGAGAAGAAGACCGCCGCACACAAGTCGACCAGCAAGGCGGGGGAGAACACCAAGGCAGAGGAGGCCACCAGGAAGCCGGCGACGACGAAGCGCGCCGACTCGTCGACCGGCGGAAAGACGAAGGCGGCCAAGGCGACGACGGCAAAGCCGGCCGAGACGAAAGCCACGGCGGGGAAGTCGGCTGCGGGCAAGTCGACCGCAGGAAAATCGGCCGAGGGAAAGAAGGCGACGCCGAAGAAGCCGACGGCACGCAAGCGGACGGCTTGAGGGGTACCGGTACCGGGCCGCAGGCGCGAAACGGCGCTCCTGCTGCGGCCTCGATCTCACCGGACGGCGACTGACTCCTAAGCGCCCCGGAACCCTCCCCGCCCCCGAGCGCCCCGGAATCTCCCCGGGGCCTTCGCGGAGGGATGCGGGAGGGAAACCGGAGGAACGCGGGAGGGACACCGGAGGGCGGGCTGCCGAAGAGCTGCGGGAACCTCCCCGGATGCGGAGGGCTGACCGATCCCCGATCATGGGAGTCGTTGCGAGGGGGGTGGGGACGGACTCTCCTGGGAGTATGCGATGACCGGTGAAAGGCCGTCCGCGGCGGCTTGGCGCAACCTGCTGCTGGCCACCGTCGGCTTCGGCCTGACCTTCTGGGCGTGGAACCTGATCGCCCCACTCGCGGCCGACTTCGACGACCGGCTGCACATGGGCGCCTCGGCCCAGTCGCTCCTGGTGGCCGTACCGGTGCTGGTCGGCTCGCTCGGCCGGGTGCCGGTCGGCGCGCTCACCGACCGCTACGGCGCCCGCCTGATGTTCCCGCTGACCAGCGCCCTGACGATCATCCCGGTCCTGCTCCTGATTCCCGCGAAGGCGTCGTACCCGTTCCTGCTCGTGGTCGGCTTCTTCCTGGGCCTGGGCGGCACGACGTTCGCGATCGGCGTGCCCCTGGTCAACTCCTGGTTCCCGCCGGCCCACCGCGGCGCCGCCCTCGGCATCTTCGGCATGGGCATGGGCGGCGTGGCCCTGTCCGGCTTCTTCACCCCGCGCATGTACCACCGGGGCGAGAACCTGCCCTTCGTGGTCATCGCGATCGCCCTCGCGGCCTACGCCGTCCTGGCCGCGTTCCTGATCAACGACCGCCCCGGCCGGGCCGTCCCCGAGACGCCCCTCGCCTCCCGCCTCACCCAGGCCGCACGCCTGCGCGTGACGTGGGAACTGTCCGCGCTCTACGCGATCGGCTTCGGCGGCATCGTCGCCTTCGGCGTCTACCTCCCCACCTACCTGCGGGCCTGGTACGGCCTCACACCGACCGACGCCGGCACGAGGGCCGCCGGCTTCGCCCTGGTCACGGTGCTCCTCCGCCCGGTCGGCGGCTGGCTCGCCGACCGCATCCACCCGGCCACCGTCACGGCGTGGGCCCTGGGCGAGGTCGCCCTGCTGGCGATCATCCAGTCCTTCGACCCGTCCCTCGCCCCGACGGCCACGGTCTGCCTCCTGCTGATGGCGGCGGGCCTCGGCACGGCCAGCGGCTCGGTCTTCGCCCTGGTCTCCCGGGTCACCCCGCAGGCCCAGGTCGGCAGCGTCACGGGCATCGTCGGCGCGATGGGCGGCCTCGGCGGCTTCGTCCCACCCCTGGTGATGGGCGCGGTCTACAGCGCCAAGTCCTCCTACTCCATCGGCTTCATGCTCCTGTCCGACCTGGCCCTGGCAGGCTGCGTCTACGCCTACGCCCGCATGCGCACAACGGGCCCGTCCCCGGCCCAGCCCTCATCCCAAGTCGACCGCATCTCTATGAAAACGCCGGGCCGCACGACCCCGGAGGAGCACCTGTGACCTACGGGAGGGGCTGAACCTGAGATCTGCTGCCGCCTGGGCGGCAGGATGAGGACGGCCTAGCCCCTCTCAACCTGCCGCAGCGGCATGCGATACACCTCAGCAGAACCGGCGCACACGGCTCCGGAGGGCTTTTGTTTGCTCACAATCATCGCAGGTCACAGGCCCAATTGGCATCTTCGGGCGATGCGCCGTCCACAGATGGTCCGCAGCCCACTCAGGTAGATCGCGACGACACGTTCCACCTATCGCCCTCTTCCTGCGATGCTGAACGCCTACCGGGGAGGGGAAGCAGTGACAACTGAACGCCGGACGGAGATCCTTGACCACCTCAAGGCCGAACATGGGCTCGCCCGAGTCACCATGGCCTGGGTGCGCAATCGGTACAACCCCAGCTGGGACAAGCTCAGTCGCCCCCGAGCGGACGCCATTGCTGCCTGGTTCAGATCGCAGGGCCTCCTCCACCAGCCGGCTCAGTTGCCGTCACGAGAAACGGAGTACGTGACCATATACGCCCTGAGCACCAACATCGGCGTAGTCATCGCCGCT
Source organism: Streptomyces sp. NPDC025833 (assembly GCF_055558055.1). NCBI lineage: Bacteria > Bacillati > Actinomycetota > Actinomycetes > Kitasatosporales > Streptomycetaceae > Streptomyces > Streptomyces sp. NPDC025833. Next base: position 6,508 of record NZ_JBVHNF010000009.1, on the reverse strand, counting down.
GCCCGAGGGGAAGGCCCCTTCGATGGCCTGCCGGAAGCAGCCCAGCTGACACTGAGGAATTATGCCGCGCTATTGGCAAAGCAAGACGCGGACAGTGCTATTGAGGACGTTGCCGTGACGTGATCCCTGCCTCGGTACACCGACCTCGCTGCATCGGTCACTGTGCCTCGGCGCCAGCGTCGGTCGTCTGCAGTTTGGACGGGCTGCCGTGGCACTATCGAGTGCGAGCCCATTCAGACAGCGGCAGTGCCAGCTCCCCATAGAGACATCTGTACCGGTTCGGAGCTGTCTGTTGCGCCTGCTCCAGAGAGTGCGGACTTGATACTTTGCCCAATCGCTTGCGCGAGCAGGGGAGGAACCGCGTTTCCGATTAGCCTGGCACCTTCTTCCCGATTCCCGAGAAAAACAAAATCATCCGGGAATGACTGAAGGCGTGCGCCCTCCCGAAGGGTGATGGTTCGATGTTCCTCCGGATGGCCGAACTTGCCTCGGGTGAAACTATCAAACCTTGCCGTAATAGTCACAGCTGGCTCATCCCACGAGAGTCGGCCATACGTGTCTAGATGACGATGGTTTCCCTGATGGCATGCGAGCTGGAGGTGCTTAGGAAGGTATTCACGGCCACCCCCTTGAGGGACATGCTTGATTCGCTCAATGTTGAGCTTGCTCAATCTAGCTTCCCTGTAATGGTTCGCGAGAGACGGATGGATAGACCCATCCTCGGGTGGCGACGGCAAATCACGAATAGCGTCTCCCACCGTCCGTTGGCGCTCAACAGTTGCCGATGGCCAGGAAAAATGTGTGCCAGCAGGAAGCCCCACGAGGAATGCTCGTCGACGCCTTTGCGGGACACCATAGTTGGCCGCATCAAGAATAGCTGCGTGAACCTGGAAACCTAGATCTTGAGCTGCCTCCTCCACGGCTCGTAGAAGATGCTTCCCGCGCACACTTTGAATGGCGGCCACGTTTTCCATAAGGAATGCGCGAGGTCGCATCTCTTCGAGCCAATCAAGATACCGAAGAACAAGGAGATTCCTTGAGTCTTCTCGTGCCCCTCTTCGCTGAAGTGAAAACCCTTGGCATGGGGGGCCGCCGGCGAGCAAGTCGACCTCGCCACGCTTGAGCCCAGCAAGATTTAGGAGCTGGTCCCCACTCGTGGTGGCAGCATCAAGCACCTCTGCACGGCACGAGAGATTCTTCCGATGCGTATCTACGGCAACTTGGCTGTTGTCGAAGGCCAGTTTGACAGAGTACCCAGCCCGGGCGAGACCCAGGCTCAGTCCGCCGGCGCCTGCGAACGCGTCAATTGCAGTGAGCGTCACGGGACCAGCAACCCTCCGCGCCTGCGGATTCCAGGAATCAGCACCGAAAAGCTGCTTCCAACAGGCTTGTCAGCTACCTCGAAGAGTCCGACTTCGGATTCCACGGGGGGCATGCCAGCTGCAATGTGCTCACCGAAAGCTTGAGCGGCTAGCGGAGGCACTGCATTACCGATCTGCTTGTAACGGTCATCGAATGGCCCCTTGAACTGCCATGTTGCAGGGAAAGTCTGCAAAAGTCCGGCTTCCCTCGCGGTCAAACCACGGTCTTGCTCAGGATGCGCAAAGCGTCCGCAGCTAGGCGTCCGGCAGCGAGCAGTGATGGTCGGGGCTGGACCGGACCACGGCAGCCGCCCATACACATCTGTATAGCCGCCGTGCGAACCACGCGTGCGGTCCAAGCACTCCGGGCCAACCCCAGGCGGACGCGAGCCACCGTCATGGGGCACTTGCTTCAAGATTTCGATCGTCGAAGGTCGATGACGCGACGTTACGTGCATTGGATCGTCTGTGTTCGATTCGCCGCTGGCAATAGGTGGAAGTTGGCCGATCCACTCTTTGACGGTGGCAAAAGTCTCTGGCGTATTGCGTACGGCGGGGAACGTGGGCATCTGATGCAAGGACGCCAGAACCACGGTACGGAAGCGCTCTTGTGGCACGCCCAGCTGCGCCATATTCATGATCCGGGCGCGAACGTTGTAGCCAGAGTCCTGCAACTTGGAGCGAAACTCGTCGAACAAGTCCCACGAGCGAGCCGACACCAGGTCTCCGACGTTCTCGACCATAACGACATCTGGCTTGAGTGTGACCGCCAGATCACCGAATACGCTGAAGAGCTGGTTACGGCCTTTGCGGTCACCGCGGGTCTTGACGTGCGAAGAGAAGCCCTGGCACGGCGGTCCCCCTGTAAGAAGGAACTGACGTGTCCCGACCGCTTCACGGATTCGGGAAGCCCAGGATTGCCGAGCGGCTGCGTCTTGCAGTGTCAGCAGGTCCAACTCATCCGGTGCGTGCCCGAGGTTGGCAGCGTAAGTGGCGTTGGCCCACACGTCGTTGTCGGCGGCGTAGACCGCCTCGTACTGACCTGTGGCTGCCAGGCCGGCCGACATGCCGCCACAACCGCTGAAGAGATCAGCGTACGCCCAACCGGGCTCACCCTTGTCCATGCGATAGATCCTAGAAGCTCGGACTGACAGCGTGGTCTTCAGTGCACCATCCAAGACGATCAGCCTTGCGGTCGTGCGCCGTTACAGCCATGGGGACATGACGATGTGTTGTGAACACAGCATGCCTCACCGATCATCCCTGTGTGAGTCAAATCACTGCGCCAGTCTCGCCGTCCAGTGCCCGATCAGGTCACTCATGCCGTCCGCTTGCGTGGGGTCGACTGCGATGACGTCTACGGGGCACCCTGTGCTGACTCGGCCCAGGCGCCGGATGCCGGGTGGGCCGTGCAGAGCCGGTGTCACAAGCGCAGCGGCATCGGCAGAGAAAGCCCCTGCATGAGCGATCAACTGGTATATCTCGTCTTCGGTAACCTTTTCACCCGACTTCCTGTATTTAGCGTCAAGTAGGCCGATTCTACCGTTTCCATGAATCACGATATCTGGGTCTGCTCTTTTAGTCATCGGCTCTGCTTCCCCTTCAAGTGCGTGAAATAGCGGAACCTTCTGAGATCTCCCCTCCGTCACTGCGAAATTCGATGGAGCCGTATCTCGGCACAGGGTACGCACGGCCTCTTCGAATATTCGATCGATATTGACCCAAGCGCTGAATGGCGATTTGCCTGCACTTCGAAAGTTGAACGGCACGCCACGAATGATGGCTTCTGCCATGCGGAGAAGACCACTGAGATCCGCCCGAGAACCGGGAGGAAGCGATGGGAAGGTCGGCTGCTGCAGCATTTGCGCCCCGGAAAGCATTTGCATGCATCGCTGTACTAGCACTTTCGCTTCATGGTGATCGTGCAGGAGGTGTTCAGCGCGATTACAAGCGGCCAGTAGGTACCTATTGACCTCTGTGTCTTCGGATAGATTGCGGTACCGGATCGCCAAGAGGTCATGCCGACCGCGACTCCAAAGGGTCCGTACTGTTTCACCGATATGGATCTTTCCTCTGACACGGCTACTGTGCGCAGAGGTAGCTATATATTCCTTCTGTGGCCCTGACGCCAATTCTCTTTCGATCATCGTGGAGAATGTTCGAGCAATCGCTGCGAGTGGCGGTAGGGTAGTGCCGGGTTCGGCTGCCTGGACGGATTGCCGTCGCCCGCTGGATGAGAGGTTGAGGCACGCTTCGACAGTTCCCGAAACCATTTCATCGATTGTGATGACGAGATTCTTATGTACGACGAGGGTGCCGGCGTATGGCCCGACTTCAAGGTCGAATCCGAAGCGACTTGGACGAACGGAAGCCACCCTCGACTGGACCCAGGAGAGATTCGACAGCTCTTCCAGCGAAAACCCAACTTCCTGGTGAGTGAGCTGAAGGCGTCCATACGTTGTCGTTCTCACTCCTCTTCCTCGGTGGCTGGGAGGGCCGAGGCATACTTCGCGTGTCTCCAGATGTATCCATTCTCGATCTTCTCTGGGTTGGGGTAGGTGGTGATACCGCCTCGACGCAAGAAGTATCTAAGTGATTCATGCCAGAGATCATGCAAGTCGCGTTCGTCGCGCATGCCAACGAATAGACCGTGCCCGAAGGGGGCGTTTTCTGGCAGGCTGTCGAACCACTGGACGACGTGCCTCCTGAGATCGTTTATCATACCAGCCTCACTCAGTATCACATCGAGGGCGTCCCGACTGCGAGGAATCTCGATTTGGCGCAACCTTCTAACCAAGGCATCATCCATATTGACAACGCTTCGGTCAGTGGGGTTCATCGTGGCGATGATGATCAAGTTGGGTGCAATGGAGACCCGTTTGTCCAGCCCCGGAACGAGGAAAGGCCGGTTTCTGTACTCGATATAGGTGAGGAGCTCGCCGAGTACATTGGCTACGTCAGCTCTGCTGAGCTCGTCGACGATTAGTACGTGCGTCTTGTCGGGAGACGCAAGTGCCGCATCGTTTATCTGTACAAGTGCTCCGGGTGAAGGCTCGAAGCCTCCGTTCCTGGGGGCAAGCCCGCCGACGAACTCTTCATACGTGAATGCTGCATGGAATTGAACTGTTAGAATCCGTGTGGCGTCCCCTTCTGCAAGGGTCATGGCGACGTTCTGAGCTACCCTTGTCTTACCGGTTCCTGCCGGGCCGACAAGCGCAACGATTTGACGCCCTCCATAACGGCGGCATTTGGCGACTATGAGGTTTCTAAGCTGGTCGTCCGAGTTTGCCTGAATGGGTGATGGTTTCTCCGGTGTTTCGCCGAGCCAGCGTACGTACTCCCCGCGATCCGTGAAATGCTCGGGCGTCGGGGAGGTCTCGATTATCTCGTCAAGTAGTGGAATAAACTCCGATTCGAGGTAGCGATAGCCGTCCTGTCGATCTCGATACTCTAGGAATAGGTTCTTAAAGGCGGCTCGGGAGAACCACGTGTCTAGCCTGTCCGATTGATTACTTCCTTTGTCGGGGCGACGCGGGCCGAGAATCTGCTCCATAACATCCGGGTTATTTGGGTTGTAACCGGCCTGTGTGCGTGCTTGAGCGATCTTTTCTATGGCTGGTTCAATTTCGGACTCCCTCAGGCATGTCGTTACGCATCGTCCCAGCTCCTCCCAGTGGAGTTTATTATCCAGCTTTCTCATAATGCGCCAAATTGCCAGTAGTGGCCTGACGTCAGTTCCAGGTGGGTATGCGTCTCGGGTGAGGGGGTTGGCGAGCTGATATCGGGCCAGCGCGGGAGCCACCATCCGGGCGAGTTGAGTGCGATAGGTGAGATAGACCTGTTGGCCGAAGTCATCGATGCGCTGATACTGCTCGTTCAGCAGCAGTAGCAGGCTCTCGCCGAGTTCGGTGGACTGCAAGCGGCCATTTTCCTCGTACAGCAAACCGATTCCGCGAAACAGTGCCATGTATGTCCTGAAGCGCTGATCAGCTTGGTCCTGAAGTTCAGGTGCGACCTGCTTGCTCCGGATTTGTAGAGCTCTGCGTACTCCTTCGTATGGTGGCGCCCACTGCGTTCCAGTAGAGCTGAGCATCGCGTGAAGGGCAGCTGCACCTACGTCGGCAGGCCGTGCCGCGGCCCGCAGCTCCGGTACAACGTCACGTCCTGAAAGATCCCAGTGTTCTTGCATGGAGGTAGGTTGCCACGCCAAGGATCTTCGTGTGGTTGGTTGTCGTGTAGTTGGGTTCCGTACGTCAACAACGCGGCCGGCGGAGCGACTTTGGCCGGGAGCTGCTTTGGCGCGAGTGATCATGGCCCCGTAAGCTTCCGGCGCGTCGGGCAGTCTGTGGACCTGCCCGGTAAAGCACGACGTTGGGGCCATGATCTTCGAGGCTCGCGCCAAAGTGGCTGGCTAAAGTCGCGGAGCCGACCGCCCCAGCCACGACGTGTTCTGACCTCATGCACTGTGTGCCTGCCTCTTGAGCGGGCACGGGCGGCCGGCGGTGCCGAGCGGGGCGGAGACATGAGCGCGGGCGCCGCCGGCCGCCCGCGCCCGCCCGGAGGAGTGAAGCGACGACGGGTGCTTGAACCTGTAGAGAAGGTTGTAACTCATCCTGCCGGGTGGGGCTTGAAGGTCTGTGCGCAGGCTGGGAGTTCGGCGCCTTGTCGGTGCATGAGTGGCAGGAAGAGCACGGGGCGGATTGTCCACGTGATTCGCGTGCTGGCGTGGGTCACTGACACTGTGCACGGCTCGGATCGCAGCAGAGCTCGACGGGTCTAGAGGTTGTCCCGTAACTGCCGGTCAGAGGTGAGATGATCTTGCCGTGGCTGGTGTGATCACGGCGTTGGAGCCCTCCTGGATAGGCCCGTTCACCGGGCTGAGCCCGCGGCAGTTCAACAAGCTGATCACCGCGCTGCGGCGCGAGGGAGCCGATCCGGTCCGCAAGGGCCGGCCGTGGTCGCTGCCGTTGGAGGACCGGGTGCTGCTGGTGGCCGCGTACTGGCGCACCAACCTCACCCTGCGCCAACTCGCCCCGCTGTTCGGCGTCTCCGAGTCGGCGGCCGACCGGATCGTCGACCACCTCGGACCGGCTCTCGCCCTCCAGCCCCGACGACGGTTCCGCAAGGACACCGTGCTCATCGTGGAC
>NZ_JBVHNF010000008.1:124973-390284 GCF_055558055.1 Streptomyces sp. NPDC025833 | reverse complement strand
TTTTCTTGGGGGGGGGGGGGGTGTGGGGGTGGGGTGGGTGTGGGGGGGGGGGGGGGGGGGGGGGGGGGGGGGGGGGCGCCGGGGGGGGGGGGGGGGGGGCCCCCCGCCCGCCCCCCCCCCCCGGCCCCGCGCCGTTCACCGCCCGGGTGTCACAGCGTCTTGCCGGTCGCCGGTCCGACCAGCAGGCCCTCGCCGGAGCGGTCGACGCGGACCGTGTCGCCGTCCTTGATCTCACCGGACAGGATCTCCCTGGCGAGCCGGTCGCCGATGGCGCTCTGGACGAGGCGGCGCAGCGGCCGGGCGCCGTAGGCCGGGTCCAGGCCCTCCTCCGCCAGCCAGGCCAGCGCCTCGGGGGTGATCTCCAGGCTGAGCCGGCGCTCGGCCAGGCGCCGGCCGAGGCGGCCGATCTGGAGCTCCGCGATCCGCTCCAGCTCGGGCTTGGTCAGCGCCGAGAAGACGACCAGGTCGTCGAGGCGGTTGAGGAACTCCGGCTTGAAGGAGGCGCGGACCACCTCCAGCACCTGCTCCCGCTTCTCCGCCTCGCTGCTGATCGGGTCGACCAGGAACTGGCTGCCCAGGTTGGAGGTGAGCACCAGGATGGTGTTGCGGAAGTCGACCGTGCGGCCCTGGCCGTCGGTCAGGCGGCCGTCGTCCAGCACCTGGAGCAGGATGTCGAAGACCTCGGGGTGGGCCTTCTCCACCTCGTCCAGCAGCACGACGCTGTACGGGCGCCGCCGCACCGCCTCGGTGAGCTGGCCGCCCTCCTCGTAGCCGACGTAGCCGGGGGGCGCGCCGACGAGCCGGGCCACGCTGTGCTTCTCGCCGTACTCCGACATGTCGATGCGGACCATCGCCCGCTCGTCGTCGAAGAGGAAGTCCGCGAGCGCCTTGGCGAGTTCGGTCTTGCCGACACCGGTCGGGCCGAGGAAGAGGAAGGACCCGGTGGGCCGGTCGGGGTCGGCGACGCCGGCCCGGGAGCGCCGTACGGCGTCGCTGACCGCGCGCACGGCCTCGCCCTGGCCGATCAGCCGCTTGCCCAGCTCGTCCTCCATGCGCAGCAGCTTCTGCGTCTCGCCCTCCATCAGGCGGCCGGCCGGGATGCCGGTCCAGGCGGCCACCACGTCGGCGATGTCGTCGGAGCCGACCTCCTCCTTGACCATCGTGTCCGTGGCGGCCTGCTCCTCGGCCTGCGAGGCGGCCTCCAGCTCCTTCTCGAGCTGCGGGATCTCGCCGTAGAGCAGCTTGGCCGCGGTGTCGAAGTCGCCGTCGCGCTGGGCGCGTTCGGCCTGGCCACGCAGGTCGTCCAGCCGCTCCTTCAGCTCGCCGACCCGGTTGAGGGACTGCTTCTCCTTCTCCCAGCGGGCGGTGAGGCCGCGCAGCTCCTCCTCCTTGTCGGCGAGGTCGCGGCGCAGCTTCTCCAGGCGGGCGAGCGAGGCCGGGTCGGTCTCCTTGCCGATCGCCAGCTCCTCCATCTTCAGCCGGTCGACGGCGCGCTGGAGCTCGTCGATCTCGACCGGCGAGGAGTCGATCTCCATGCGCAGCCGGGAGGCGGCCTCGTCGACCAGGTCGATGGCCTTGTCCGGCAGGAAGCGGGAGGTGATGTACCGGTCGGAGAGGGTGGCGGCGGCGACCAGCGCGCTGTCGGCGATCTGCACCTTGTGGTGGGCCTCGTACCGGCCCTTCAGACCGCGCAGGATCGCGACGGTGTCCTCGACGGTCGGCTCGGCGACCAGCACCTGCTGGAAGCGCCGCTCCAGCGCCGGGTCCTTCTCGATCCGCTCGCGGTACTCGTCGAGCGTGGTCGCGCCGACCATGCGCAGCTCGCCGCGGGCCAGCATCGGCTTGAGCATGTTGCCCGCGTCCATGGCGGAGTCGCCGCCGGCGCCCGCGCCCACGACCGTGTGCAGCTCGTCGATGAAGGTGATGACCTGGCCGTCGGATTCCTTGATCTCGGCGAGGACGGCCTTGAGCCGCTCCTCGAACTCGCCGCGGTACTTGGCGCCGGCCACCATCGCGCCGAGGTCCAGCGCGACCAGCCGCTTGTCCTTCAGCGACTCGGGCACGTCCCCCTTGACGATCCGCTGGGCGAGCCCCTCCACGACGGCGGTCTTGCCGACGCCGGGCTCGCCGATGAGCACGGGGTTGTTCTTCGTACGGCGGCTCAGCACCTGCACGACCCGCCGGATCTCCTGGTCCCGTCCGATGACCGGGTCCAGCCGCCCCTCGCGGGCGGCGGCGGTGAAGTCGGTGCCGAACTTCTCCAGGGCCTTGTACTGGCCCTCGGGGTCGGCGGTGGTCACGCGGCGTCCTCCCCTGGCCTTCTTGAAGGCCTCCAGCAGCTTCTTCGCCCCGGCGCCCTGCCCGGAGAGCACCTCGCCGGCCTCGCCGCCCTTCGCGGCGACGCCGATCAGCAGGTGCTCGGTCGACAGGTACTCGTCGCCGAGGTCCTTCGCGCGCTCACCGGCGTCCGCGATCACGGCCAGCAGCTCACGGCTGGGCTGCGGGGGCGCCACGGTGGAGCCGGTCACGCTGGGCAGCGCGGCCAGGATCCGCTCGGCGCCCGCGCGCACGGCGGCCTGGTCGGCGTCGACGGCGGCGAGCAGGTCGGTGATGTTCTCGTTGTCCTGCCCCTGGAGCAGAGCCAGCAGCAGGTGGGCGGGGGTGAGGTCCGGGTGCCCCTCGGTCACGGCACGACTGCTCGCCGCGTTGATCGCGTCCCGGCTCCTGTTGGTCAGCTCGGCGTCCACGTTGTCCGTTCTCCTCCTCGGCCGCTTTTTCCGGTCTTCCCGGCACTTCGCACTGCCCCTCGCACTGCTGACTTAACCAGCGTACACAAAGTTGAGTCTATTCCGCTCAAGGTTCGGGCGGGAGCGCGCCGGGGTTAGGTTGCGCCCATGACGAGGCACTCCGTGGACCCGGTTTCCCCCGACGAGCCGTATCTCGCCTTCTGGCGGGAACGGCACCTGTGCACCCTGACGACCCTGCGGCCCGACGGCAGCCCGCACGTGGTGCCGGTGGGGGTGACGTACGACGCCGGGGCGCGGCTGGCCCGGGTGATCACCAGCGGCACCAGCGCGAAGGCCCGGTACGTGCGGGCGGCCGGGGCGGCGGGCGCCCGGGTGGCGGTGTGCCAGGTGGACGGCCGGCGCTGGGCGACGCTGGAGGGGCGGGCGCGCGTCCGCACGGAGCCGGAGCGGGTGGCGGAGGCGGAGCGGCGCTACACCGAGCGCTACACGCGCACGCCCCGCCAGAATCCGGCACGCGTGGTGATCGAGATCGAGGTGGAGCGCGCACTGGGCCACGGGTGAATATTTTCAGCCACCATGGAAGCGCGCCCATAGCGGGAGATGTCCCCGTAAAACTGCAGCGGCGTCACCGTGTTCAGGTCACGGTGACGCCGCTGCGGGGGGAAGCGCCTGAGCGATCTGTTACGACGGGGGAATCGCGTCAGGCACTGCGGGGGGTGGCCGAGATGGTGCTCAGGTCGGACTCCGCCGGCTCGTAGAGCCGGTGGTCCCGCTGGTCCAGGTTCACAAAGATCATTCCGTACCGGACGGCACATCGCACCGGCTGCGGCGCGCCACGCGGCTTGCGCAGGCACCGGAAGGCCCGTACGTCACCGTCCTCGTCCCGGGTGACGACGACCGGCTCGCCGAACACGGTCACCATCAGGGAGTCACCGCTGTGGGGGATGGCGGTGACCAGGTCGATGAAGTGCCAGCCGGACCGGTAGGCGGTGGCCATCTCACGGCGGAAGGAGCGGTCGTCGGGTGGAGTAGTCATCAGTCAGCCCCAAGTGGTGTCATCCGCACCATCGGGATGAGCCGCCCCGGTGTCGTGGACACCCACAGCGACCACCCGCGGAGCAATGCCCCAGGTGGTATCGGCCGCAGCGTCACGCTCTGCACCGGAGAGGCCACTCAGCGCGCCAATGGCCACAACGGTGGAGAAGGCGACGGCAAGCATCGACCGAAGCAATCTGTTGCGCATTTTCGGCTTCGTCCTCACTTGAAGGTCCCCTCTTCCCCCGTCGAACAAGACGATGTCTCATTTGGGCACGTCATGGCCACACGATCGGTGCATCATGTTCCTGCATGTTCAGGACCCTGGGGGGTGGAGATTTGACGACGAATCAGGCCAAAGTGGCCCATCCCCATGCGATGACCGAACTCTGCGAGGAGGGTAGCGGCCTCTACGCCAGGGCGCTGCGCATGGGACGGATCGCCCGCTCCGACGCGGAGGCGGCCCCCTGCCTCATGGAGTTCGCCCTGCTCCAGCCGGATCCCGACGACGCGGGCTGGCTGCGCCCCACCCCTCCCTCGGTTGCCCTCGCCCAGCGGCTCAACCCGATCGAACGCGAGATCTCCGAGCGCAGGCGGCTGTCGGTCGAACTGGCCGCGGCCTTCGAGCCGTTCATGACGCTCAGCGCCCAGGACACGGCGAGCACCCACGCCATATCCGTGCTGGAGGGCCTGGACCGCATCAACGCGGCGCTCGACGTCGCCACGGCCGCGTGCCGGTCCGAGGTGCTCACCGTGCAGCCCACCAGCCGCCGCCTGGAGCACACCCTGCTCCAGGGCCTGGAGCGCGACCGGCCGCTCCTCGAACGCGGGGTGCGCATCAAGACCCTGTACCAGCACACGGCCCGCTACAGCCCCGAGACCCTGGGGTACGTCGCCCAGTTCTCCGTCGGCAAGGTGGAGTACCGCACCATCGACGAACTGGTGGAACGGCTCATCATCTGCGACGAGACCGTCGCCTTCATACCCGTCCGCGACGACCGCCAGGTCGCGCTGGAGCTCCGGCACCCCGGACTCGTGCGCTACCTGATCAAGGTGTTCGAGTTCATGTGGGCCCGCGCGGTGCCGCTGAGCACCGGCGCCCCCTACGAGACCGCGCCCGACGGCATCACCGAGATCCAGCACTCCATCGCCAAGCTCCTCGTCGAGGGCCTCGTGGACGAGGCCATCGCCCGCCGCCTCGGCATGAACGTCCGCACCTGCCGCGCCCACATCGCCAAGCTGGCCACCGCCCTCGGCAGCGGCAGCCGCGCCCAGCTCGGCTACCTGATCGCCCAGTCCGGCATCCTGGACCGGGACCAGTGACACGCCGGGCGGACCAGTGACACGCCGGGCGGACCGGTGCCCGCCCGGCGTGCGCGCGCCGGCGGTGCGGGCCGCGCCGCGGCCCGGGCGCCTCAGCGGGCGGGCGGGGGCTCCAGGTCCCGCGCGGTGAGCGCGGCGCCCGGCAGGGGCGGGCGGTGGCCGTCCAGGCCGACCTGGGCGATGCGGACGCCGAGCTGGGTGCGGCTGGCCGCGCCGAGCGTCTCCGACAGGCGGGCGATGTGGGCCCGGCAGGTGCGCACGCTGATGCCGAGCCGCTCGGCGATCACCGCGTCCTGGTGCCCCTCGGCGAGCAGCGCCGCGATGGACTGCTCCCGGTGCGAGATGCCCTCGATGCCGGTGTCGGGGAGCGCGGCGGTGAGCGGGATCGCCAGCCGCCACAGCCGCTCGAAGACCGTCACCAGGTAGCCGACCAGGGCCGGGTGGCGCAGTTCCAGGGCCATCGTGCGGTCGGCGTTGGCGGGGACGAAGGCCACCGTGCGGTCGAAGAGGATGAGCCGGTCGATGACCTCGTCGAGGGTGCGGGCCTCCACCGTGTCCCCCATCAGTTCGAGGTAGTTCAGCAGCCCCTGCCCGTGCCGGGCCACGTGCGTGTAGAGGTCGCGCATGCGCACGCCCCGGCCGCGCAGGGCGAGCGCCCGGTGCAGTCCCTCGGTGAGTTCCGCCTCGCGCCGGATGCCGCCGGGCTGCACGGTGAGCACCTCGGTGGTGCACGCCTCGGTCGCCTCGTCCATCGCGGCCTGGATCCGGGAGAGCCCGTCCAGGACCCGGATCGAGCTGCCCTCGGCGGGTGCCGCCGGCGCGTTGAGCTGCCGGCCCAGGCCCGCGTACCGCTCGAAGGCGGCCACCGCCGAGCCCACCCGCCGCTGGCTCTCGCTGACCTCGTCGTGGACCCCGCGCAGCAGCCGGGTCATGACCTCCTGCGGGGACGTCGGCACCAGCCAGTCCATGTCGTCGGGGTCGGGGTGCAGCAACGCCAGCTCCAGCAGGCAGGGGACGTGCTCGGCGTCCGTGCGCGACACCCGCCCCCCGCGCACGGCACGGGTGTACAACCGGTCGCCGGCGCCGCACAGCCGGTCGGCGCCGTGAGGATGCTCATCCGCCCCACGCCCGGCCATCGCCCATTCCACCCCCGGTGTGCCGCCACTTCCGCAGCGCAACTATGCGCGGCACCGACCGGGTCCGCAACACGGCTCCTTCCCCGCGGGCGCCCGGGAGATGCCGCCGCGCCCCGGTTCACCGGGGCTCCGGCCCGCGCTCCGCGCCGGGACGGGGTGGCGGGCGGGCGGTGTCCGCGGGGGCTACCCGAGGCCGAGCGCGGCGCAGGCGTCCTTGTACCTGGCGGTGCAGATCTCGTCCACCGAGTAGATGCCGTCGGCGACGACCGTGTCCTTGACGTTGTGCCGGGTCAGCGCGCGGACCTGGACCAGCCTGGACGGGATGTCCTTGAGGGTGGGGCTGTCGGCCCGGTCCTGGGTGAGGGCGTCGAACTGGATGTCCTTGCCCTGGACCTTGGTGAGGGCGATCTGCGCGGCGGCCTCGGCCTCGTCCGGGTAGGACTTGTAGACGCTCATGTACTGCTCGCCGGCCACGATCCGCTGCACCGCGTCCAGTTCCGCGTCCTGGCCGGTGATCGGGGGCAGCGTGGCGACGCCGGCCGCCTTCAGCGCCTTGATGACGCCGCCGGCCATGCCGTCGTTGGCGGAGTAGATACCGGCGATGCCGTCCTTGCCGATCTCCTGGATCGCCTTGGCCATGTCGGCCTCGGCGTTCTCCGGCTTCCAGTCCGCGGTGTCGAAGCTCGCGGCGATCGTCACCTTGCCGTTGAGCTGGGAGAGGGCGCCCTCCTTGAACTGCCTGGAGTTCGGGTCGGTGGGCGAGCCGTTCATCATGACGATCTTGTCGGACTTGCCGGCGTCCGGCCCGAGCGCCTCCAGCAGGGAGCGGCCCTGCACCTCGCCGACCAGCTCGTTGTCGAAGGAGATGTAGGCGTCGATCGGGCCCTCGGCGAGGCGGTCGTAGGCGATGACCGGGATGCCCGCGTCCTTGGCCTTGCGCACCCCGTCGGCGACGGCGTGCGCGTCCACCGCGTCGAGCAGGATGACGTCGACCTTGCTGTCGATCATGTTCTGGAGCTGCTCGGCCTGCCGGGCGGCGCTCGCGTCGGCGTTGGCGTACTCGACCTTGCCCCGCTTGCTGGTGAGTTCGGCGACCTTGCTCTTGATGATGGGGAAGTCGAACTTGCCGTAGCGGGAGTTCGCCTTCTCCGGCAGCAGCAGGCCCACCGTGATGTCGTCGCCCTTGGTCGGGCTCACGCTCGCGCTGTCCCCCGTCGCGTTCAGCGCGCCGCAGCCGGCGAGCGAGAGGGTCATCGTGGAGGCGGCCACGGACAGGGCGATACGACGCATTCGGGGGCTCACTTCAGGTGCGTTGCGGACCCGGGCGCTGCGGTACGGCCCAGGTGTCTGAAAAGACAACGCGGCGGCCGCACTCGGCGTCAAGGAGAAGCGCTTAACGAGTGCGCAACGCCACGCCGGGGGGCATATGTGGAGGTTGCGCGAAACCACCTGCAACAACTCTTTACGACCCGTCCACGTAAAGGAAGTTCACGGGCCGGCAAAGATCCGTATAAACCGGATGTTCCGCCACGAGTCGGGGACGGAGGCGCTCCCGCGCCCCCCTTCCGACTCGATCAGAGGTGCGAATGATCCCAGCCAGACGCGCGACCGCCACGGCCGTCGCGCTCGCCGCGTCTGCTCCGCGTACGAGGCCGCCTGGCTGCCGCCCGGCACCACCTCCCACCGCTACGACACCGTCGCGAACGGCGAGGAGCGCTGCTTCTTCGTGGACGCGTACGACACGTGAGGCAACTCCCGCTACCGGACGACCGGCGAGGCCGACGTGGTCGTCGCCACCGAGGCGGGCACCCCGGAGCCGGACGGGCCCTCGTCCCCGGCCCGCGCCGGCCGGCACCAGCGGAACCGGGCCGCCGGGACATGACGGGCGGGACATGACGAGAGGGGCCCGGAATCCGGGCCCCTCCTCGCGTGCGCGTCCGCGCGCGTCAGTCGTGCTGCTGCTGCCGCTTCGGCCGCCACACCACCAGCGCGCTGGTCTGCTGGACCTCCTGGTACGGCACCAGGTCGCGCCGGTAGGAGGCGTGCACGGCGGCCTCGCGCTGCTGCATGGCCGCCGCCGCGCCGTCCAGGGCCGCCTCCAGCTCCGCGATGCGGGACTGGAGCGCGACGACCTGGTTCTCCAGCTCGATGATGCGCTTGATGCCGGCCAGGTTGATGCCCTCGTCCTGCGACAACTGCTGCACCTGGCGGAGCAGTTCGATGTCACGGGCCGAGTACCGGCGGCCCCGGCCCGCGGTGCGGTCCGGGGAGACCAGGCCCAGGCGGTCGTACTGGCGCAGCGTCTGCGGGTGCAGACCGGAGAGCTGGGCCGCCACCGAGATGACGTAGACCGGGGTCTCCTGGGTCAGTTCATACGGATTACGCCGACGGCCGTCCATTCTCTCAGGCTCCCTTCGCGGCCTCGAACAGCTCCGCCCGCGGATCCTCGCCCGCGGTCACCTCGCGATACGCCTCCAGCGCGTCACGAGCCTTCCCCGACAGGTCCGTCGGCACACGCACCTCCACGGTGACCAGCAGATCGCCGCGGGTGCCGTCCTTGCGGACCGCGCCCTTGCCGCGCGCCCGCATGGTCCGTCCGTTCGGCGTGCCGGGCGGCAGCTTCAAGGTGACGGCCGGGCCACCGAGGGTGGGCACCCGCACCTCGCCGCCGAGCGCCGCCTCGGCGAACGTCACCGGCACGGTGACGGTGAGGTTGTCGTCCTTGCGCCCGAACACCGGGTGCTCCCCGACGTGCACGACCACGTACAGGTCGCCCGACGGGCCGCCCCGCTCGCCGGGCGCGCCCTTGCCGCGCAGCCGGATGCGCTGGCCGTCGGTCACCCCCGCGGGGATGCGGACCTGCATGGTCCGCGACGACTTGGCGCGCCCGCTGCCCTTGCAGTCCGCGCAGGGGTGCTCGGCGATCAGGCCCCGGCCCTTGCAGTCGGGGCAGGGGTCCGTGAGCGAGAAACCGCCCCCGGAGCCCCGCGCGACCTGCCCGGTGCCGACGCAGGTCGGGCACACCCGCGGCGTGCCGTTCTTGTCGCCGGTGCCCGAACACGCCTTGCAGGGCGCCTGGGAGGACATCCGCAGGGGCACCGTGGCGCCCTCGATGGCCTCCGTGAAGCTCAGCGTGACCTCGGACTCGATGTCCTGGCCCCGCCGGGGCTGGGTACGCGGGCCCGCGGTGCCGCCGCGGTTGAACAGGCCCCCGAAGACGTCACCGATGCCGCCGCCGAAGCCTCCGCCCTGGGCGTTGCCCCCGAAGAGGTCACCCAGGTCGAAGTTGAAGGAGCCGCCGGCCGCGCCCGGCCCGGGGCGGAAGCCCCCGTTGCCGAACAGCGCGCGCGCCTCGTCGTACTCCTTGCGCTTCTTGGGGTCGCCGAGGATGTCGTTCGCCTCGGAGATCTCCTTGAAGCGCTCCTCGGCCTTGACGTTGCCCTTGTTGGCGTCCGGGTGGAACTCGCGGGCGAGCTTCCGGTACGCCTTCTTGATCTCGGCCTCGGTGGCGTCCTTGGGGACGCCGAGGACCTTGTAGTAGTCCTTCTCGATGAAGTCCTTGGTGCTCATCCCCGACGTCCCTCCTTCCGTCCGTCGTCGACGTCAGCCCTCCTCCGGGCCACCGTTCTCCTTGTCGTCGGCCGCGTCGTCCTCGTCGGCACCCTCGGCCTTGACGGTCTGCGCGCCGGGCTGCGGTTCGGCGACGGCCACCCGCGCGGGGCGGATGATGCGCTCGCCGATGCGGTACCCGGGCTGCAGGATCGCCACGCAGGTCGTCTCGGTGACGTCCGGCGCGTAGCTGTGCATCAGGGCCTCGTGGATGGTCGGGTCGAAGGGCTCGCCCTCCTTGCCGAACTGCTGGAGGCCCAGCTTTGCCGCGACGGTCTCCAGCGACTCGGCCACCGACTTGAAGCCGCCGACCAGTTCGCCGTGTTCCCGTGCGCGGCCGATGTCGTCGAGCACCGGCAGCAGCTCGGTCAGGAGGTTCGCGATGGCGACCTCCCGGACCGCGACCCGGTCGCGGTCGACGCGGCGGCGGTAGTTCTGGTACTCGGCCTGGAGTCGCTGGAGGTCCGCGGTGCGTTCACCCAGCGCCGTGCGCACCTGGTCCAACTGCGCGACCAGACCGGCGTTGTCGTTCGCGTCCCCGGCCGGGGCCGCCTCCTCCTCGGAGGCGGCCTTCGGCTCGGCGTCGTCGGAGGTGGCGCCGGAGGGGACGTCGGGCTTCTCCTCGAAGCCCGGGGTCTCCTCCGTCACGCGGCACCGTCCTTGCGCTCGTCGTCCACGATCTCGGCGTCCACGACGTCGTCGTCCGCCTTGGCCTGGCCGGCCCCGGCGTCACCGGCTCCGCCCGCGGCCTGCGCGCCCTGGGCGTCGGCGTACATGGCCTGGCCCAGCTTCTGCGAGACGGCCGCGACCTTCTCGGTGGCGGTGCGGATGCCGGCGGTGTCCTCGCCCTTGAGGGCTTCCTTCAGCTCGCCGACGGCGCTCTCGACCTCGGTCTTGACCTCGCCGGGGACCTTGTCCTCGTTGTCCTTGAGGAACTTCTCGGTCTGGTAGACGAGCTGCTCGCCCTGGTTGCGGACCTCGGCGGCCTCGCGGCGCTTGTGGTCCTCCTCCGCGTAGCGCTCGGCCTCCTCGCGCATGCGGTCGACCTCGTCCTTCGGCAGCGAGGAGCCGCCGGTGACGGTCATCTTCTGCTCCTTGCCCGTGCCCAGGTCCTTCGCGGTCACGTGCATGATGCCGTTGGCGTCGATGTCGAAGGAGACCTCGATCTGCGGGACGCCGCGCGGCGCCGGCGGCAGACCGGTCAGCTCGAACATGCCGAGCTTCTTGTTGTAGGCCGCGATCTCGCGCTCGCCCTGGTAGACCTGGATCTGCACGGACGGCTGGTTGTCCTCGGCCGTGGTGAAGATCTCGGAGCGCTTGGTCGGGATCGTGGTGTTGCGCTCGATCAGCTTGGTCATGATGCCGCCCTTGGTCTCGATGCCGAGGGACAGCGGGGTGACGTCGAGCAGCAGGACGTCCTTGACCTCACCCTTGAGGACACCGGCCTGGAGCGAGGCGCCGATGGCGACGACCTCGTCCGGGTTCACGCCCTTGTTGGCCTCCTTGCCGCCGGTCAGCTCCTTGACGAGCTCGGCGACGGCGGGCATGCGGGTGGAGCCGCCGACGAGGACGACGTGGTCGATCTCGTTGATCGAGATGCCGGCGTCCTTGATGACGTTGTGGAACGGCGTCTTGCAGCGGTCCAGCAGGTCCGAGGTGAGCTGCTGGAACTGGGCGCGGGTGAGCTTCTCGTCCAGGTGCAGCGGGCCCTCGGCGGACGCGGTGATGTAAGGCAGGTTGATCGAGGTCTCCGTGGAGGAGGACAGCTCGATCTTCGCCTTCTCCGCGGCCTCGCGCAGCCGCTGCAGGGCCATCTTGTCCTTGGACAGGTCCACGCCGTGACCGGACTGGAACTGCTTGACCAGGTAGTCGACGACGCGCTGGTCCCAGTCGTCACCGCCGAGGTGGTTGTCGCCGTTGGTGGCCTTCACCTCGACGACGCCGTCGCCGATCTCCAGGAGGGACACGTCGAAGGTGCCGCCACCGAGGTCGAAGACGAGGATCGTCTGGTCGTCCTTGTCGAGGCCGTACGCCAGCGCGGCGGCGGTCGGCTCGTTGACGATGCGCAGGACGTTCAGACCCGCGATCTCACCGGCCTCCTTGGTGGCCTGGCGCTCGGAGTCGTTGAAGTAGGCCGGGACGGTGATGACCGCGTCGGTCACCTTCTCGCCCAGGTACGCCTCGGCGTCCCGCTTCAGCTTCTGCAGGATGAACGCGGAGATCTGCTGCGGGTTGAAGGGCTTCCCGTCCAGCTCGATCTTCCAGTCGGTGCCCATGTGGCGCTTGACCGAGCGGATGGTCCGGTCCACGTTCGTGACCGCCTGGCGCTTGGCCACCTCGCCGACGAGCACCTCGCCGTTCTTGGCGAAGGCGACGACGGACGGCGTGGTCCTGGCGCCCTCGGCGTTGGTGATGACGGTGGGCTCGCCGCCCTCCAGAACGCTGACGACGGAGTTAGTCGTGCCCAGGTCGATGCCGACCGCACGTGCCATGGTTGATTCCTCCAGCTGACTTGAGTGGAACAGGCTCAAGTGTGCCTGAGGAGATTCCCGGGGTCAAGAGACCTGAGCCGGATCGGCTCAAGTCTTATCCGCTCCTTACGCGCAAGTGGCCGCTGACCTGCGTGGATGCCGTCGGCCGGGGCGGCTGGACCGGGTGCCGGAGGAGGACGAGCACCAGAACGGTGAGGGCCACACCACCGGCCACCCACCACGCGGTCCCGCTCCCGGTCCATCCCGTGTGCACCAGTACCCCCACGAGCACCGACGAAAAGGACGCGGCCCCGAGCAGCACCACCGCCCCCGGCGGGGTCGGCCCGAACCGCCGCAGCCGGTGCGCGAGGTGGTCCGGCCCCCGCCTGAGCAGCGGGCGCCTCGCCACCCCCCGGGCGACGACCACGAGCAGGGTGTCCGCGACGGCCACGGCGCCCAGGCAGAAGGCCACCGCCGCGCTGGGCCCCAGTGGGTACCCCGCGCGCGTGAAGACGACGGCGGAGGAGAGCAGGAACCCCGTGAACAGCGAGCCGCACGCGCCCAGGCCGATGCGCGCGGGGTGCCAGTTGTGCATCAGGAACCCGGTGAGGGCGGCGGCGACCACGCTGAGCAGCACGGCCAGCCCGTCCATCACCTCGGCGGCGGCACAGGCGCCCACGCCGAAGGCGGTGACCACCCCGACCGTCCCGGCCAGCCCGTCGGCGTGGTCGAGCCCCTTGAAGGCGAGGGAGGCGAGAGCGATCCAGCCCACGGCCAGCAGCCCGCCGGGCACGCCCGTCTCGTCGTACGGCACCACGAACGCCGCCGCCACGACCGTCCCGGCGACGAGCACGCGCGTGCGCAGCCGCCACACGTCGGCCACCAGTCCCAGCCCGGCGACCGCGGCGGCGACCGTGAGGAGCCGCCCGACCCCGTCCCCCAGCGGCGCCACCCGGCTCCACTGGCCCACCCCGGCGACCAGGCAGGTGACGACCACGACGGCGAGTCCGCCGAGGAGGGGCAGGGGCCGCTGCCGGCGCCGGTCGAGGACCCCCGCCCGGAGGGCGGGCACCCGGAGCACCGCCGCGAGCACGGCGGCGAGGAGCAGGGCGGCGGTGGCGGCGGTGATCCCGTAGAGCACGCCTCCAAGGTAGGCGTGAATGGGGCGAATCGGTATGAATAACACGATCTGGTTGTCCGGCGGCGACCCATATCACCCCGCGACCTGCTGCATCCCGAAGGAAGATAGGGGTAGTCTCAGACGGACTGCATAAGTTACCGCTTAGTAATGTCCGTCAGCTCAAGACAGCTCGTGTTCAGACCGAGGCCGCCTCAGGAGCCCCAATGCAACTCGCCGCGATCATCGTGTCGCTGGTCCTGATCGTGGTCGGCGTGGCACTGTTCGGCCGCGCCCTCCTGCAGATCTACAACTTCCACCGGCTGGGCCAGCCCGTGCCGGCCGGCACCCGGACCGACGATCCCGCGCAGCGCACCCTCACCGTGGCCCGGGAGTTCCTCGGCCACACCCGGATGAACCGCTGGGGCGTCGTCGGCGTGGCGCACTGGTTCGTGGCGGTGGGCTTCTTCTCCCTGCTGCTGACGATCGTCAACGCCATCGGGCAGCTCTTCGAGGCGGACTGGATCCTGCCGGTCATCGGCGACTGGGCACCGTACAACGTCTTCGTCGAGTTCCTCGGCACGATGACGACGCTCGGCATCCTCGTGCTGATCGTCATCCGCCAGCTCAGCAAGCCGAACAAGCCGGGCCGCAAGTCCCGCTTCGCCGGCTCCAACTTCGGCCAGGCGTACTTCGTCGAGGCCGTCATCCTCATCGTCGGCGTCTGCATCTTCATGCTGCACGCCCTCGAAGGCGCCCAGCACCACGTCGACGGCTACGAGGCGTCGTTCTTCATCTCGTACCCGGTCGTCGCCTGGCTGCGCGGCATGGACACCTCCACGCTGCAGAACCTCACCTACCTCTTCGCCGGCCTGAAGATCGCGACCTCCTTCATCTGGATGATCACGGTCGCCCTGAAGACCGACATGGGCGTGGCCTGGCACCGCTTCCTCGCCTTCCCGAACATCTGGTTCAAGCGCGACGCCCGCGGCGGCACCGCCCTGGGCGCCCTGCTGCCGATGACGTCCGGCGGCAAGCCGATCGACTTCACCGACCCCGGCGACGACGACGTCTTCGGCGTCTCCCAGGTCGAGCAGTTCTCCTGGAAGGGCCTGCTGGACTTCTCCACCTGCACCGAGTGCGGCCGCTGCCAGTCGCAGTGCCCCGCCTGGAACACCGGCAAGCCGCTCTCCCCCAAGCTGCTGATCATGTCGCTGCGGGACCACGCGCACGCCAAGGCGCCCTACCTGCTGGCCGGCGGCGGCAAGTCGATGGAGGGCGAGGAGAAGGCGAGCGAGGAGCAGCTCAAGGACGTGCCCGCGGCCGCGCTGGCCGAGGCCGAGCGCCCGCTGATCGGCACCGCCGAGGAGAACGGCGTCATCGACCCGGACGTCCTGTGGTCCTGCACCACCTGCGGCGCCTGCGTCGAGCAGTGCCCGGTGGACATCGAGCACGTCGACCACATCGTCGACATGCGCCGCTACCAGGTGATGATCGAGTCGGCGTTCCCGTCCGAGGCGGGCACGATGCTCAAGAACCTGGAGAAGAAGGGCAACCCCTGGGGCCTGGCGAAGAAGCAGCGCCTGGAGTGGACCAAGGAGGTCGACTTCGAGGTCCCGGTCGTCGGCAAGGACATCGAGGACCTCTCCGAGGTCGAGTACCTGTACTGGGTCGGCTGCGCCGGCGCCCTGGAGGACCGGGCGAAGAAGACCACGAAGGCCTTCGCCGAGCTGCTGCACATCGCGGGCGTGAAGTTCGCCATCATGGGCGGCGACGAGAAGTGCACCGGTGACTCCGCCCGCCGCCTCGGCAACGAGCCGCTGTTCCAGGAACTCGGCATGGAGAACGTCGCCGCGCTGAACATGGCCTTCGGCGAGGACGACGAGGACGAGTCGACGAAGAAGCCCAAGTCGGCCAAGAAGATCGTCGCCACCTGCCCGCACTGCCTCAACACGCTCGGCAACGAGTACCCGCAGCTCGGCGGCGACTACGAGGTCATCCACCACACCCAGCTCCTCCAGCACCTGGTGGACGAGGGCAAGCTGATCCCGGTGACGCCCGTCGAGGGCATCATCACCTACCACGACCCCTGCTACCTGGGCCGCCACAACAAGATCTACACGCCCCCGCGCGAGATCATCGGCAAGGTCCCGGGCCTGCGCAACGAGGAGATGCACCGCCACAAGGAGCGCGGCTTCTGCTGCGGCGCCGGCGGCGCGCGGATGTGGATGGAGGAGCGGATCGGCAAGCGCATCAACAACGAGCGCGTCGACGAGGCCCTCTCCCTCAACCCCGACATCGTCTCCACCGCCTGCCCGTTCTGCCTGGTCATGCTGACCGACTCGGTCAACGGCAAGAAGAACGACGGCAAGGCCAAGGAGTCCGTCCAGGTCGTGGACGTCGCCCAGCTCCTGCTGGACTCGGTCCGGACGCCGGCCGACCCGGCGGGCGAGGCCGCGGACGAGAGCGCACCGGAGCCGGAACCGGTGAAGTGAGAACGGTGACGCGCGGCCGGCCCCGGTGACGTGACCGGCCGCGCGGCGGACCCGACGGCGCCCCCTGACCCGCACAGGCAGGGGGCGCCGTCGTGTGCGCCCGCGCCGCCTACACGTTCTTCGGCGCGGCCTGCTGCACCACCTCGAAGGACCACAGGGTGGAGCCGGACGCCGCCGGCTTCGGGCGCTCGCCGCCCTCGCCGCCGCCCTGGTGCGCGGACTTCATCGGACCCTCCATCCACGCCTGGAACGACTCCTCGTCCCGCCAGCGCGTGTACACGAGGTACTGGTCGGTGCCCTCCACCGGCCGCAGCAGCTCGAACCACTCGAAGCCGTCGGAGTTCTCCACCGCGTGGGCCCGCGAGGCGAACCGCTTCTCCAGCACCTCCCGCTGTTCGGCGGGCACGGTCAGCACGTTGATCTTCACTACGCTCATGGACCCATCCTGACCCACGCCGGCGCCGTTCCCGGCAGCCGGGCGGGCCGCCGTCCACCGAGAGGACCAGTGACCGGCCGCGCCGCCCCGCGGACCAAACCCCGGGGACACCCCGAGGAACCCCCGGAGCCGCCGCTGACGGCCCCTTAGGGGATGTCACAGGTCGGCCGCAATGCCCGGCCCGGAACGCCGGGCCCGGCCCACCGGCCGTCAGGACCGGGTACGTTCGATGACGTGGCTGGATTCAGGATCGGACGCGGGGGCCGGGACGACCGCACCCCCCAAGGACAGCAGGCGCCCCAGGGACCGTCGTACGGGCGCGGGCACGGACCCGCTCAGCCCGGGGGGCCGTCGTACGGTCAGCCGCCGTACGGGGGCACGGGCCCGGCGGGCCCCTCGTACGGCTACCCCTCGGCGCCGCAGCCGCCGTACCCGCAGCAGGGCGGGCCGCAGTACGGCTACCCCGGGCCCGCCGACGACGGGCCGGAGTACTTCGGCGACGGCGGCCACCCCGGGCACGGCACGCCGGACCCGTACGCGGCCGACCAGCCGGGCCACACCCAGGCGTTCTCGATCGACGAGGCCGCCGGCTACACCCAGGGCGCGACCTACCACGCCGGCTCGGCCGCCGCGCCCGCCGGCCCCGTGGGCCCGCCCCTGCACTGGAAGGAACTGCTCAAGGGGGTCGTCCTCTCCCCCGACCAGACCTTCCTGCGCATGCGGGACTACACGATGTGGATCCCCGCCCTCGTCGTGACCTTCCTGTACGGCCTGCTCGCCGTCTTCGGCTTCGACGGCGCCCGCGAGGACGCGATCAGCGCGACGCTGTCCAACGCGGTGCCGATCGTGCTGGTGACGGGCGTCGTGATGGTGCTGGGCCTGTTCGTCCTGGGCGTGGTGACCCACAGCCTGGCCCGCCAGCTCGGCGGTGACGGCGCCTGGCAGCCCACGGTGGGCCTGTCCATGCTGATCAGCGCCCTCACGGACAC
The DNA here is from genome assembly GCF_055558055.1 of Streptomyces sp. NPDC025833. NCBI lineage: Bacteria > Bacillati > Actinomycetota > Actinomycetes > Kitasatosporales > Streptomycetaceae > Streptomyces > Streptomyces sp. NPDC025833. Next base: position 372,926 of record NZ_JBVHNF010000008.1, on the reverse strand, counting down.
GCCCCGCCTGGTCTTCGCCATGTTCCTCGGCGGCGACGCCGGCTTCGTGCAGATCCTCGGCTGGGCCACCTGGATCGGCGCGGGCGCCCTGCTCACCCTGATGGTCTCCCGCTCCCACGACCTGCCCTGGCCGAAGGCCCTGGGCGCGTCGGCGATCCAGCTGATCGCCCTGCTGTCGATCGTGAAGCTGGGCACGTTCTAGCCTCACGACACACGGAAGGGCCCCCGGCGGACGACCGCCGGGGGCCCTTCCCATGTCCGCCTAGGCGTCGAGAACCTGCCCCGCACGCCGCACGACGGGAGGCAGGACACTCCACGGGAAGTTGATCCAGTCATCGGTCCGCTTCCATACGTACTCGCACTTCACGAGGGAGTGCGACTTCTCGTAGACCACCGCGGAGCGCACCTCGGCGACGGTGTCGAGGCAGAAGTCCCGCACCAGCTTCAGGGTCTTGCCGGTGTCCGCGACGTCGTCGGTGATCAGCACCTTCTTGTCGGAGAAGTCGATCACGTTCGGCACGGGCGCGAGCATGACCGGCATCTCCAGCGTGGTGCCCACACCGGTGTAGAACTCCACGTTCACCAGGTGGATGTTCTTGCAGTCGAGGGCGTACGCCAGCCCGCCCGCCACGAACACCCCGCCGCGCGCGATGCTCAGCACGATGTCGGGCACGTACCCGTCGTCGGCGATGGTCTGCGCCAGCTCGCGGATGGCGACCCCGAACCGGTCGTAGGTCAGGTTCTCCCGCACGTCTGCGTCGGTCATGTCGTCGTAGCCCTCACACCTGGGTCCGATGGAAATTGAGATAGGACCGCGAGGCGGTCGGCCCGCGCTGCCCCTGGTACCGGGAGCCGTGGCGCTCGCTGCCGTACGGCGACTCGGCGGGCGAGGACAGCCGGAACATGCACAGCTGCCCGATCTTCATCCCCGGCCACAGCTTGATGGGGAGCGTGGCGAGGTTGGAGAGTTCGAGGGTGACATGCCCGCTGAACCCGGGGTCGATGAACCCGGCGGTGGAGTGCGTGACCAGCCCGAGCCGCCCGAGCGAGCTCTTCCCCTCCAGCCGCGAGGCCAGGTCGTCGGGGAGCGTGATGACCTCGTAGGTGGAGGCCAGCACGAACTCGCCGGGGTGCAGGATGAACGGCTCATCGCCCTCGGGCTCGACCAGCCGCGTCAGGTCGGCCTGCTCGACGGAAGGGTCGATGTGGGGGTACCGGTGATTCTCGAACACCCGGAAGTACCGGTCCAGTCGTACGTCGATGCTGGACGGCTGCACCATGGATTCGTCGTAGGGATCGATCCGCACCCGCCCGGCGTCGATCTCGGCCCGGATGTCCTTGTCTGAGAGAAGCACGTAGCGAGGATACGCAAGGCGCGCGGGGCCATCGCAATCACGACGGCTCCGCGCGCCCGCTGTCACACTCCGACTACAGCCGGTCCCTGACCTCCCCGTTCACCGCCCGGATCCCTCGGTACCGCCCTTGCCGCCGCTACCGCTTCTCCATGACCACGGGCACCGCGCTGCGGAGCCGGGCGCACCGCGGGCACCGCACGAGCCGGCCGGGGCCGAGCCGCCCGGCCTTCTGCATCGGGAACGAAGCGGTGCTGAAGACGTGCCCGTCCGCGCAGCGGACGACGGTGCGTTCCATCAAGTCCCTCAAGTCCCTTCCCCAGGAGCCGCGTCCGGCGGTTCTACCCGAACGCCAAAAGCCACATTACGGGATCAAAGAGACGACTCTGCAGGCGGCACTCCAGCCTCTCACGGCGCCCCCACGGTACGCCCCGACTCAGGCCTCCCGCAGCCGGATGCCACCCCGGGCCGGACTCAAACCCATCGGCTTCCGAGCACCCGGGGTCTGGGATGATGTACAGTGAGCGAGCGTTCGGACGGGGGTCCACCGAGGCCATGTCCGTACATACGCGGGTGTAGTTTAATGGTAGAACATCAGCTTCCCAAGCTGAGAGCGCGAGTTCGATTCTCGTCACCCGCTCCACGAGAAACCCCCAGGTCAGAGACCCGGGGGTTCTTTTGTTTTCTGTGACGCCCCAAGCGAATCGGCCTGGGTGTTCGGTCGAGTCCGTCTGCTGCCGGAGGGCAATATCTGTATCCGTGAAATGAGAAATAGGTCTGGGGTATGACGAGTATTCCTCGACCGCCCGACGGAGGGGAATTATCGACCGTGCAGGACCGATCGCACCGTGCTACTGTCGTCATCAGTTGCAGGTGTGGTTGCCAGAAGGTTTTTCCGACGGCTGATCATCACGGCGACACGGAATGCGCACAGGGCGTATTCCCGATACCGCCTCCGAAGGAGAAAAAACATGGCTACTGGCACCGTGAAGTGGTTCAACGCGGAAAAGGGCTTCGGCTTCATCGAGCAGGACGGCGGCGGCGCCGACGTCTTCGCCCACTACTCGAACATCGCCACCCAGGGCTTCCGCGAACTGCTGGAGGGCCAGAAGGTGTCGTTCGACATCGCGCAGGGCCAGAAGGGCCCGACGGCCGAGAACATCGTTCCCGCCTGACACACCGGCACGGCCGCATACTTCGCAGCTGGGGCCCGCACCTTGGGGTGCGGGCCCCAGCTCGCTTCACTCCCAGGGTGATTCTCCCCTGTCGTTTTTCGGCCCGTTCTCGTGATTCTCTGCGCCGCTCATTCTGCTGCGGAAATTCCTTGATACGCGCCCGCATCGAGGAAGGTTCCGCATGAACCGCACACGTACCACTCGCGCACGCGGCAATCGCACGTACGACCGCTTCGGAGGAAGCGCCGCCGCGGGCCGCTCCGGCGTTCCGCGCCGCTCCACCGGTCACGGAAACCGACCGCCCGCGGGGGGCGAGTTCGCGCCGCCGAAGACGGTCACGCCCGCGTTGCCCGCCGTCGAGGCATTCGCCGATCTCGCCATGCCGGCGCCGTTGCTGACCACGCTCGGCCACGAAGGCGTGACCGTACCGTTCCCCATCCAGGCGGCCACCCTGCCGAACTCCCTGGCCGGCCGCGACGTGCTCGGTCGCGGCCGCACCGGGTCGGGCAAGACCCTCGCCTTCGGCCTCGCGGCACTGGCCCGTACGGCGGGCCGGCGCGCCGAGCCGCGCCGGCCACTGGCGCTGGTCCTCGTCCCCACCCGTGAGCTGGCCCAGCAGGTCACCGACGCCCTCGCTCCCTACGCCCGCTCCGTGAGCCTGCGGCTCGCCACCGTCGTCGGCGGAATGTCCATCGGCAGGCAGGCCGGCGCGCTGCGCGCCGGTGCGGAGGTGGTCGTAGCGACGCCCGGTCGGCTCAAGGACCTCATCGACCGGGGCGACTGCCGGCTCGACGACGTCGGCATCACGGTGCTCGACGAGGCCGACCAGATGACCGACATGGGCTTCATGCCCCAGGTCACCGCCCTGCTCGACCAGGTGCGCCCCGAGGGCCAGCGGATGCTGTTCTCGGCCACCCTGGACCGCAACGTCGACCTGCTGGTCCGCCGCTACCTGACCGACCCGGTGGTGCACTCCGTCGACCCGTCGGCCGGTGCCGTCACCACGATGGAGCACCACGTACTCCACGTGCACGACGCCGACAAGCACCGCACGACCACCGAGATCGCGGCCCGGGACGGCCGGGTCATCATGTTCCTGGACACCAAGAACGCCGTGGACCGGCTGACCAAGCACCTGCTGAACAGCGGTGTCCGCGCCGCGGCCCTGCACGGCGGCCGGTCCCAGCCGCAGCGCACCCGGACCCTGGCGCAGTTCAAGAACGGTGACGTCACCGTCCTGGTGGCCACCAACGTCGCGGCTCGCGGCATCCACGTCGACAACCTCGACCTGGTCGTCAACGTCGATCCCCCCAGCGACCACAAGGACTACCTGCACCGTGGCGGCCGTACGGCCCGCGCCGGGGAATCCGGCAGCGTCGTCACCCTGGTGACCCCCGGCCAGCGCCGCGACATGACCCGGCTGATGGCATCGGCCGGCATCACCGCGCGCGTCACCCCGGTCCGCTCGGGCGAGGCGGAACTGAGCCGGATCACAGGCGCCCAGGCACCTTCGGGGGTTCCCGTGGTCATCACCGCGCCCGTCGTGGAACGCACCCGCCGCGCTTCCGCATCCTCCCGGGGCCGCACCGGCCGGGGCCGACCCGCCGGCGCGGGGGCGCGCCGACGGGGACAGCGGCTGTCCGGGAAAGATGCGGCTGCCTGATCGGCGCGGTCCCCGGAGCCCTTCGGCCTGCCCGAGAGCCGCCCTGGTCTCCCGGGACCGCACGGGCCGCCCAGCCGACCATCCCCTACCGAAGGAGACACCCTTGAGGCCATCGCCGACGCAGCACCGTGCGCCCGGTCCCGCTCCCGTGACCGCGGTAGAGGACACCGAGAGGCACGGCCCTCGGGTGTGTGACGACATGACCGTCGAGGTGGCTCTGGCCATCATGGCGGGCGCCCGGGTCGAGTACCTGACCGTGTGCGACGGGGACGACGAGAGCACGGGTCTGGTCACCCGGACCGGACTCGCCGTTGTCCGCGACAGTTCGGCGTACACGGACCGGATCCGTCTGCGGGACGTCCGCGACGGACCACTGTCCTCGCCCGTCATCGGCGAGTACGGTCGGATGCCGGGCGCACCCGCCCTCTCGTACTGAATCCGTCTCGCCCCGGCCGGCTCGTTCTCCTTCTCCCCGCGAATTCTCTCCTGTGAGGCACCATGCGCTGTGTCATCGCCCGGTACCCGTTCGACCTGACCAGGACAGGGGTGCTGGCCTCCATGAAGGGCGTCAGGCCCGGGCTCGTCACGGGTGCGTCCGTGACCATCGGCCGCCGCCGCTACCCGGTCAAGCAGGTGGGCCAGGTCATCACACGACAGGACCCCCGTGACTTCACCGCCGGTGAAGTCGTGCGGGCCATGACGCGTCTCGGCTTCACCTGCCACGACCGCCCCGAGGGCGTGCCCGTGGGCGTGCCCGCGGGCGTGCCCACGGGCGTGGATGGACCCACTGCCCTGCAAACCGCGTCCGCACTGCTCGGCGGCACCGGGCCCGTGGCCGTGTGAGCACGGGCGGGAAACCGCCCCCAGGATCCCGGTGGGGGGGCGGGCGGCCCGCGGGGGGGGGGGCCCCCCCCCCCCGGGGGGCGGCCCCCGCCGGGGGGGGCCCCCCCCCCCGGGGGGGCGCCCGCCCCCCCACCGCCGTGTCGCCGTCCGCGCCGTGCGCTCGGAACCCGCCTGCCGGGCAACGGGGCGGAGACCGCGTCTCACCGGTCGAAGTGGATGAGGTCTCCTACGGTCCATGCGCTGACGTCCTTGATCGCGACTCGGTACATACCGCCCGTCTCCGGGATCCCGAGGCTGCCCTGCAGGATCCGGGCGAGATGGAAGTGCAGGTGCGTGGGCGCCTCACCGCGACCGGGACGGTTCCCTCGCGGAGCGCGGACGAAGACGTCCGAGAACGGGCCGAGACGGTCCGAGTCCTTCAGGACCTCCGCCACCCGCTCCCTCCACACAGCCTCGGGAGCGAGCCGGCCGGTGATGACGGCACCACCTACGACCACGGTCAACGACATCTGATTGCTTCGCTCGGACTCCACTGCGGCGGAGATGGCGACGAGCAGCTCATCAGGGTTCGACATGACAGCAGAGCTTATGCGGCCCACCACTCGGACCGGCAACCGCCCGTGGGTGAAGCGGTCGGGCGCTCGGCGGAAGGCGGCTCCCGCCATCCGGCGAGGCCCGATCGCGGGCGGACTCCTCCTTCCACCAGGAGACTGAATCTACTTTTGTACGAGTAGATTTTCGCTCCCGGCATGGGTATGGTTCTTCTCGTAGACATGGTCGATGGGACCCGCCAGACACGAACTGGCGGGTGGTTGAGCGCCAAACATGCAGGTCAGTGCGGCTCTTGAGCCTCGAAGCCAGAGTGTTACCAGAACGGTGACGGGGCGGAGAGCCGCACTGGGCGGCTCGCACGTCGAGGAGCTGCCGAGGGCAGTACCAGCTCACTCAGTGGTTGGTCCGGAGAGGGACGGAGGAGCAGACGCCATCAGGATCACCCGGTCCGAGAAGACCTCGGTCCGGGTACCGCAAGACCCCGGAATGGATGGTGGTCCCCGGTCAAGCAGCTACGATCCCCCCGCACCCGCCTCTGCCGGGCCGGGTAGCGGAAACAGAAGGTCGGCACAGCAGTAGGGCCGACAGATGGTGTTGAATTCCTTCGGGGCCCTGGTGCCGTACGGCACCAGGGCCCCTCGACGCGTTGCACAGCGAGGTGACATGACATCGGACAACCCCCTGAATGATCGTCTGGACGACGACGACTACCCCGCATACACGATGGGCCGGGCGGCCGAGTTGCTCGGCGCCACCCCGGCCTTCCTCCGGGCCATCGGTGAGGCCCGTCTGATCACCCCGCTCCGCTCGGAGGGAGGACATCGCCGGTACTCCCGCTACCAACTGCGGATCGCCGCGCGCGCCCGCGAACTCGTCGACAAGGGGACTCCGATCGAGGCGGCGTGCCGCATCGTCATCCTGGAGGACCAGCTCGAGGAAGCTCAGCGCATCAACGCCGAGTACCGCCGTGCCGCCAGCGAATCGGCGGGCAGTGCCGGCTCCGGCTGAACACGTGGGCCCGGGTCGCAACCGGAACGCCGTCTGACCGAAGGACGTCCTTCGACACCGTGCCCACAGCCCTCAAGGGCGGACAACCACGGTCGACAGCGGAGTGATCCTGCGCCCCCAGGCACCATGCCGGAGTACGAACGCACAGCTCAGAGGCCATGCCGCCGCCCAAGCGCCGTCGCTTCCCAAGCTTCAGGCGCGCGTTCGATCCTCGTCGTCCCTTCCGCGATCAAGGCCCAGGTCAACGACCGGGGCCTGCTTGTCGTGCCGGGGGGGGATCAGTGGCCACGTGCCAGAAGTGCGCCCGGCAGGCCGCCGACGACGTGGCCGGGTTCACCGGCTGACCGGCGGCCGGGTGCGGAGCCGAGGCTCCGGCAGATCCAGGGCCTCCTCCCACCGGAAGCCGTCCGCGCCGCCACCCGCCTTCGGCCGGCGGGGCTGCGCACGATCTCACCCGCGCTGAACACGGACGCTTCCGACCAGGCAGGGGAGCGACTGCGTGAGAACCGCATCGCCACGAGACGCGCCCGGTTGCGGGCGGAGGCGTGCACGGTGTCGGTGACGCATGCCGGTAGCCGGATCACCTGGTTGATCCGGCCGGTGCTCTTGCTCATCGGGCAGCGTGCCTCACAACTTTCTCTACCGGTGCAAGGAGGCTCGGTCCGGTCCCCGCTCGTGGGTGGGCAACGGCGGTCACCAACAGTGCTACCAGACCCTCGGACCGACCAGGGCCTCAGGGATTTCCCAGGCCAACAGCCACTCCTCAAGCCCAGCCCAGGTCAGGTCTCGAGGCGGGAGCCTGTCAGTCCTCGATGACCGGACGGCACGGTGACAGGAACGGATCAAGCCGGTCCTGTACCTCCCCCCTGGCCATGACGCGAACCCGAAAGGCTCCCGGACCCGGCGGGTGGTCCATGTCCGCGGAGCGCTCGTAGAGCAGCCCCCAGGAACCGGGGAAGCGGCGCGCGATGAAGCGGACAAGAGCGTCCAGTTCCTCGGCCTCGTCACGGCGCCGGTTGACCAGACCGTCGGTCCGTACGAAGTACTCCCCGTTGTGGACCTTCAGCGCCACCTCGCCGGTTGCCCACTCGATGCGATCAATGGCTGCCCTCAGTTCAGCCACGCCCTCCTCAAGCGATCCCGTATCCGCCTCTTCGGGGGACTCGGCAATACCGAACCAACCATGGAACTCGTACATATGCCTCTCACAGCGGCTTCGTGTCGATCACCGGCTGGATACCGTACCGCCTGCCGTACTCCTGGAGCTTGGCGATCACCCCGGGGCCCGGCTCGCCGTCGAAGTGGAAGTAAGGAGTGCGGCCGGATTGGATCGCATACTCGAATGTAGCTTTTGCCTGGTTTCTGAGAGCGCTTCCCATCTGCATTCCACCGGGCTTTGACTGCGCCACGTAGTCATCGCTGATCGCATCGATCTCCCTCCCCTTCGGATCATGCTCGAACTTCACACGGGACTCTCCGGCGAGCCGCTCGGCGAGAGCATCGGCAGCGGGATCGGGTTTGTTGACCTTGACGAGACCGCCGAGGCCACCATTGTTCTCGTACGGCACGAGACCGAGCGGGTCGCTGGTCGTATGCGGGTTGTGTACGTAACCGGCCGGGTCGGGGGCCGGCGCCAGCCCGAGTGGGTCGGGGGTGACGTAGCGGGCGGTGTGGGGGTCGTAGTAGCGGTGGTGGTTGTAATGGAGGCCCGTCTCGGGGTCGAAGTACTGGCCGGGGAAACGCAGGGGTGTGTACGCGGTCGCCGTCGCGTTCCACGTGGTGATACCCCACAGCGTGGTGCGGCTGTGCCAGGCGATGTGACCGTGCTCGTCGATGAGTTCGGTGGGCGTGCCGATCAGGTCGGTGGCGATGGCGAAGAAGCGCGCGTCGATCTCTTCCTGCGTGACCGCATCGATGCCGTCGCTGCGCCGAGTGTCGCCCTTCAATCCCCGCTTGCCCCGCCCGGACAGCCGGCCCGTGCCCGTCGTGGGCTTGCTGAAGCCGAGCTCGACGGCACTGCGCGGTATGTCCGACATCCGGAAGGTGCCGTCGCGGTATCCGGCGAAAGAGCCGCCGGTGCGTTGGGGCGTCTTGTCGAAGATCTCCCGGCATTTACCGTGGCCAAGGATGAACGACTCGTCGTTGTTGCCACTCCAGACCCGGCGGCCCGGGTTGGCCGGGCGGCCGGGTGTGGTGTCGTGTGGCTCAGGGCTTCAGCACTTGTGGTGTCGTTCGATTCCCTCCGCCGCGGCCGTCAGGACCTGGCGGACGCGGGGGACGAGGGTGTCGGACTTCCAGCCGTTGTGCTCGCGCAGCCGGGGTGTGGTGGTGAGGATCAGGTCGACCTGGCCCGTACCGTCGCGGTCGAGCGCGTCGGCGCAGCGGTCGGAGAGGCGGACGCGGCCTTCGGCCTGGGTGGCCCAGCCCGTCCGGGAGCCCGGCAGGCGCTGGACCCCGGTGGGGGGGTTCACGCTGCCCTGGAGGCCGTCGCGCAACGTCAGGACGAACTGGACGTCCCGGTCGTCGTCGCCGGTCCTGACCTGGCAGGTGGCCTCGCGTGCGGCGGCGGGCGTCTCCGTGGCGGTGGCGGGCTTCGCGTCCGCGAGCAGCGGCTCGGCCCGGGCCGGGGACAGTGCGCCCCAGCAGAGGGCCTCGGGTCCGGCGGCCGCGTCCCGGGGCCACCACTTGACGCCGGCGAGCACGCCGACGGCGACGAGGAGTGCCGCGCCGACGGCCAGGGCGCTTCGCGCCCTCTTCGGCCGGGGCGCCGGGGCACCGGGGGCGGGCGACGAGGGGGTGACCGGTGATGTCATGGCTTCAGTACCGCTCTCCCATGGCCTGGTCGGCTCCCTTGATTCCGTGGTTGTACCAGGACTCCTCCAGGGCCTGGAGGTTGTCCTCGTACTCCCCGGGGGAGCGGTCGAGATCGGATCGGCTCATGCCGGCGTCGAGGGCGTGCTGCTCCAGCATCTTGTCCATCTGGCGCCTGCCGTTGGAGAAGTGGTCGGCCATGTCCTGCCGCGTCTCCTTGTCGACCTCGGCGTTGAGGCCGTTCATGTACTCGGCGGTGCCGACGTCCACCAGGCGCTGCACGGTGTCGCCGACCAGCGGGATACCCGTGAGCGGCGCACCGATCACGTGGTAGTTCATCATCTTGTTCCAGCCGTTGGTGTCCTTCTCGGCCTGCCCCATGTCGTAGATCACATCGCCTCGGACGCCGTCCAGGTATCCCAGGACCGAGGACGACTGCTTGACCCAGGACCGCAGTTCGGGGTCCTCGTGCTCGAAGGAGGCCTTCCCGAACTGGTCCAGGCCGTGGGCGATCACCGTGCTCTGGGACTGGTGCATGCTCGCGAACGCGCCGGGGTCCTCCGCGGCGCCGCGCATGACGCGCGTCAGCGACTCCCGGCTGATGTCGAGGTGGTTGAACTCCGTGGAGCCGTTGAGGTCCTTGCCCAGGATCTGGTGCACGTCCGAGGCGTAGTCGCCGACCATGTGGCCCATGGGGGCCCGCAGTGCGGCGGGCATCGCGTCCTGCTGCCCCTTGGACTGCTCGCCGTAGTAGTTTACGGTCCGCTCGAAGATGTCCGCCTGTGCGGCGGTGTGCACCGCGGGGATGTCCGCGTGCAGGGGGGTCCCGGGCAGGCGTCCGGTCGCCGCGGCCTCCAGTGCCTCGCCGAAGCTCGCCCGGGCCGAGGTCTTGACCAGGTCCTCGGGCATCTCCGACTCGACGCCGGCCCCGGGCCACTCGCGCTTCTCGAGGAAGTAGTCGAGGTTGTCGTTGCGGTTCGGGTCGAGGTAGGACTCGGCCGCCTCCGGGTTGCGGCTCATCGCCTTCATCAGGCCGCCCATGGGGTCTTCCTGGGTGCCCTTCCAGTTCTCGGCGATGCCCGGGTAGGGATCCTTCGTGTGGGTCTCGTAGTCACGGATCTCGTCGCCGGTGGCGGACAGCAGGCTGCCGTCGTACACGGCGTTCCCGGAGCCCATGAGCTTGGTCAGGATCCCCAGTCCGGTGGCTCCGCCGCTCAGGTTGCCGGGGGCCTGCCGGGGCAGGTCGTTGCCCTCCCGCGCCGTCTTCAGGAGCTTCTCGGTCCACTCCGAGGGGGTGCCGCCGCTGGGCCCGAGGGGGGAGCCCTGACGCGTGGCCGTGGCCAGGTTGGCCGACAGGTTGTCGCGCAGCCGGCGCTCGTTGTCCGACATCGCGCCGTCCCGGCCGCCGCCCTCCAGGTTCTGGGCGAGGAGCAGCAGCCCCTCCTGCCCGTCCCTGCCGCGGAAGTTCAGGTCCGTCATCAGCTCGCTCGCGAAGACCGGGGACTTCTTCCCGTTCTCGGTGAGCTGGATCAGCCGCTTCATCTCCGCGTCGCTGAGGCCGTCGAGCCGGGAGTAGAGCAGGGCGGCTTCCTTGGCGTCCTTCTTGTCCTGTACGGCCTTCTTCTCGGCGTCGACGGCCGCGTCGCGGTCCCCGTACGCGGAGTCCGCGAAGCCCTCCTTGACGCTGTCCACGAGGGACTTGAGCGCGCGCGCCGCGGTGCTGTCGCTCTCCGTCGCCTTGGTGAGGATCCTCTGCACGTCGTCGCGGACCAGTTCCAGGTCCGTCTCGCTGTGCTCGGGCACGGTCGTGCCCTTGGCCGCGCGGTCGGGGTGCACGATCATCTGGACGTGGAACATCCCGCAGCCGTCGTCCACGACGGTCAGGTTCTTCTTCCGCGCGTTCTCGATCGTGTCCTGGAGGTGGCCGCGGTAGGAGATCAGTTCCTGGCGGGTGTCGCGCAGGATGTTCGCGATGCTCTGCGCCTGCGTGTGCGCGTCGCCGAACTCGTCCGCGGTCTTCGCCACGAACTCCCGGGTCACCGTGGCGTTGACGCCCTTCCAGTTCGCCTTGTCGGCCTTGGCCTTGAGGTTGTCCCGCGCGTCCCGTTCGAGGGTCTCCAGCCGTTTGACCAGGGACTCCCAGTCGGTGATCGACTGTCCGAGCCCCTCGAAGTCGCCGTGCAGCAGCGCGTTCAGGTCCATCAGTACCCCCGGTGCTCGTCGAAGCCCTTGTCCAGGGTGGAGATGCTGCTGAGCGTGGCGTAAACCCGCTCGTCATCGCCCTCGTGGACCGCCTTCGTGACGTCCAGGTGCGTGTAGATGTGCACGCACGCGTCGAGCAGGGACTGCACCTGGTCCACCCACCGCGTCGCCACGTGGTCGAGGGCCTCACCGAGGAGGTAGCCCTGGTCGGTCAGCCCTCCGGCGGCCTTCATCGACGAGACGCGCGCGAGGTCGTTGCACTGGTCGAAATCCTTGTACAGCGAGTGGGCGGCGTCCCCGACGGCCTTCAGGTCCTGCTGCGTCACGACCAGGTCCCCGCCGGGGCCGCCGCTGCCGCCGCCCCCTGGTGCCGCGGCCTGGTTCAGCTCCATGTGGGTCCCGGACCGCTTTTGCGCGTCCGCCTTCAACTGTTCCCATTCGTCCCACGCCACGTGAAACCTCCCCCGTACGGACCCCGGCTCGGCCTTCGATCACCTCGAGGTTAGTTGACGGGCGATCTTGGCCTGAAGGGGTCTCCCCCGAACCTCGGTGCGGCCGCCGGGACTTGGATCCTCCACGCCGTGCGGGCGGCACACCCGTGAGCGCCGCGAGGGCCCGCACCGCTCATGCGGTCTCCGTCACCGGCTCCGGCGGCCGACGACGGCACCGGCGTCGGGGACGACCCCGGCTCCCCCGCCACCGCGCCGCCGCACCCGGACAGGGCGAGGACCGCCGCCACGATCACCGCGGCCACCGCGGCCTTCTGCACCTGCCTGATCACAAAGTCGCCTCGGCGGGCCGACCGGGGGCTGGTGGGACGCGGTGGTCGGCGTGCGCCGGGATCAGCAACTCCCTGTCACCGCCTTGCCGTCCGGCAGCGGCCGTGGAGCGCGGTGGGGCGTGGTGGGGTTGGGGGGTGGAGACCATCATCGCCAGCGGTATAGCCGTCCTCGGGACGCTGCTCGGTTCGGGGATCACCCTGGCCTACCAGCAGCGCACCACCGATCGGAGCCACCAGTTCACCCGCCGCGAGAAGCTTCGGCAGGAACGCCTCGACGCCTACTCCGCGTACGCCGGCGCGTTGGTCAACTACCGGCGCTGCCTGGTCCACTTGTGGTTCTGCGAGCACGAGCAGCCGCCGCCGGAGGCCCCCGACGCGGTGCGGACCCGCGCCTACGACCTGCGCTCCGGTGCTCAAGAGGCGCTGTTCCGGGTCCAGATGCTCACCGACGACGAGGCGCTGAGCCGGGCGGCGGAGGGCGTGCTGGCGGACGTGACGGCGCTGTCCAAGACCGACGGCAGGGCGGAGCTCGACGCGGCCAGGGTGCGGACCCGTGACGGCATCAGTCTGCTGGTCCGGGCGGCCAAGCGGCACCTGTGAGGGGCGTGCGGGCGCGTCGGTTCGCGGTTCCGTGGCGCGGGAGTGGCCCCGTCGCCGAGTCGTGCTCGCCGTGGGGCGGGGTCAGTCCGGCGGGTTCAGTCGGGCACGCCCAGGTCCGTGCGCATGATGCGGCGCATGGCGGTCAGGGCGGGTTCCGCCGCCTTCAGGTCGGTGAGCGCCCGGTCCGGGCTCTCCCCTTCCCGGGCCAGGCCGCGGTCGATGCGCTTGGCCACGGCGTCGATCGCGGCCAGGACGGTGTTCAGGTCGCGGGACGCCCTGAGCACCGTCTCGGGGACGATCATCTGCGCCTCGGCGTAGCGGTCCCGGTAGTCGCGCCGCGCCTCCTCGACCTCGGCGCGGTCGTCATCGGTGTAGACGCCGTCCCGCATGCGGTGCAGGGCGTCCTTCAGCATGGTGTGGAAGTGGCGGGACGCGCGGTTCATGGCGCTGTACGCGGCCCGCCGTTCCTCGAAGGCGCGCCGCTCGTCCGCCACCCGCCGCTCCTCCGACCGCTGGCGTTTCGTCGTCCACGTCGTGATCACGGGCGCCAGGAGCGTGCCGAGCACTCCGACGACGGCGGTGACCATGGCGGCAGTCGTGGCACCCATGCGGACGACCCTAGCGGCCGGGCGCGGTCACCGGTCCCACGGCCACCGCCCCGGCCCGGCCCGCCGGGCACCGCCCGGACCGGCCCCGGCCCGCGTCGTTCACGGCCGTCGTCGCGGTGACCACGGTCCCGGCCGCCGCGGCGACGGATGCCCCGGCGAGGAAGCGCCGTCTCACCGAACGCCGGTGCCGTACCGTACGCGCAGCCCTTCTCGTCCCGTCCCCCAGTTCATCGTTCCGTGCCGGGTCGTGCCGGACACAGGCGTCACACAGGTTGTCTGCTGCACCAAGCGCACCAGAGGGCTCAGATGTCACAGGGAACCCGGCGGCCGGGGGCGTGGGCGGCCGGGACCACCACCGCCGGGGAAAGAATTCCGGATGCCCGTTCCGGCCGTACTGTGGAGAGAAGTCGCAGGTCAGCGGCGCGGGACGGCTACCGCGCGAAATGATCTGTGCCGACGGCCACAGCAAACGGGTGGCGCGTGGGCGCATACTGAGTCATGAAGAAGCCTGCTGCGTCGAAGCGTCATCTGCCCACCAGCCCCTTCAAGGCCCCGGTCGCACCGGTTCCCAAGCACTTCGCCGTGGGGGACCAGGTCTCCCACGACATGTACGGACTCGGCCGGGTGATCGGCATCGAGGACGGAGTCGCGGCGCTCGTGGACTTCGGCTCGGCGCGGATGCGGATCCTCAGCCCGTACGCCAAGATGACCAAGCTGTAAGACCGTCGTGCCCGGTCACGGCACACCAGGTCCCGTCCGGGACCTGTAGCGAAAGAGAGTCCTCCCATCGATCTGACCTCGCTGTTCTCCGCCCCGGAAGCGCAGCCCCACCACTCCGGCGCCGCGGCATCGCCGCCGCCGGCCACCAACCCCTTCCAGGCCCCCGACTTCGGGGACGAGGAGGCCTGGTCCTTCGACGACGCGCACGAGAGCGCGTCGGGCGCGGGCGCGGCCCACCTCTAGACGGCCCACCCACGGACCACCCGCCCACGGGCGGTCCGGCTCCGGGCGGTCCGCCGCCACGGCGGGCGGTGGCCCCGGCGATCGGCCGTGCTCGGCCTCGATCGGCCGGGGCCGTCCGCCGTGCCGCCGCGGGGCGGGGTTGCCCGCCCGAGTGATCGTTCCGGCCTCCGGGACGCGTGGTAACTTGGGTCACATTCGTCGGGGTGGCGCAGAGCGGACGCGAGGGGCGGATGAGCGGTTCGCCGTACGGTGCCAGGCGCCGCGTGCTGATGAGCCTGACCGTCGAGCACTACGTACCCCCCACGTTCCGTGTCGTCGACTCGATCGACGACTACGGCGAACGCCTCCGGTTCGACCAGTTGCTGGACCAGTTGCCGACCCACCGGTCCACGCCCGAGCCGGGGCCCAAGACCTGGCTGGTGACCGGCGGCGCGGGTAGCGGCAAGAGCACCGCCGTCCTCCAGTACGCGATCGCGCTCCTGGACCGCGAGACACCGTGCGTCGTCGTCGACAACCGCGCCCTGAGGGGCCTGGGCGTGCAGGGGCTGTCCGTCAAGGAGTTCGCCCGGCGCTTACGTCCGCCCGGCTTCGACGAGAAGCTGTGGAAGGCGCACGTCAAGAAGAGCCGCGTCATCTTCCTGGTCGACGCGCTCAACGAGTTGCAGCGGGAGTTCGGCGACGCTCCCGAATGGTCGTTCATCGGGCAACTGGTGGGCGGCTCCCACGACTTCACGGTGCTGGCGACGTCCCGGAGTGAGGCCGAGGACCTGCACCGGACCATGCTGCGCGAGGTCGAGATCGTGTCCATCGAACCGCTCGACGAGCAGGGCATCGAGGACTACCTGGGGATGCGCGACGGGTCGGCGTCCGGCGCCCTCGACGAGATCAGGTCGGGCAACATGCTGGGCCTGGCGTCGAACCCGTTCATGCTGTCGCTGCTGACGGACTGGCTGCTCGGCACACGGTCCGTCCAGGACCGGAAGATCCCGCGCAGCCGCGCCGACCTGCTGCGGGCGACCGTGGTCCGGCCCGGCGTCGAGGGCAAGTTCGGCAAGGCGGAGCGGGAGGCCGCGGAGCGCAGCGGGCTCGGCATGGAGGCGGCGCTGTGCGCGGCGGCACTGGCCTCGATCACCTCGGGCAGCGGCAACGCGGACTTCCTCGCCAGGGACGTGGAGGAACTGCTCGGCCGGGTGTGGGACGACAAGGGCGAGACAGCCCGTACGGTGCAGACGTTCCTGGACACCCAGATGGTGGAGCCGGTCGGCGGCGGCCTGTACAGCCTCATCCACCCGGCCTTCGTGGACTTCGGGCTGGCCCTCGCGTGGCAGGCCACCACCCCGCCCCCCGTCGTCCTGGACCCCCTGCACCTCGACCAGTGCCTGGGCGACTGGGTCGGCCTGCAGTCCGACCCGGACCGTGCCGTGCTCGGCCTGATCGACCCCGAGGCCAGGCCGCTGCCGCCCGAGCTGATGGTGGACGTCATCCTGGCCAACCGGGGCGTGCTGGGCGACGAGGTGCGCGGGATGCTGTGGCGGCAGCTCGGCCTCTGCTTCGTCAGGGGACGCCAGACGCGCGACCGCCTGGCCGTCGCGCTGGCCGGCGTACCGCGTGACGTGCTGCGCGACGGACTCCAGCACGGTCTGCTGCGGACGCTGAACGCCAAGGACCCGAAGCTCGCGGACGACGTCCTGGCGGCGCTGTGGAACGGGTCGCTGGACGCCCAGTCGCTCCAGCGGCTGCGCCGGTCCCACCAGCGGATCAGGAAGGGTTCGGCGGCGAAGGGTGCCGAACGCGACGAGGCCGAGGTCGCCAAGCGGCGGACGTGGCTGCGTGCGGAGGCCGATCCGGACCGGCGCCGGCGCAGCGCCAACTGGCTGGGCACCAACGGTGCCGAGCAGGACGTCGACACCCTGCTGGCGGCGATGCGCGACGACCCGGACTCGGCGGTCCGCGGCGCCTCCGCCACCGCGGTGGGGCGCATCGGATCGCTCCGGGCCGTCCCCGCCCTGCTGGAGACCGCCGTGCGCGACCGCGACCCCGTCGTCCGCGGCTCGGCCGCCCACGCCCTCGGCCGCATCGGCGACCCCCGGGCGGCCCCGGTGCTCGTCGGCATCCTCACCCAGGAGACCGAGGACAACGTCCGCGGCTCGGCCGCCAACGCGCTCGGCCGCATCGGGGACCTCCGGGCGGCCCCCGCCCTCATCGGCATCCTCACCCAGGACCTCGGGGACAACGTCCGCGGCTCGGCCGCCAACGCGCTGAGCCACATCGGCCACCCGCAGGCGGTCCCCTCGCTCATCACCACCCTCACCGGGACCACGGACAGCCACGTCAGGGGTTCGACGGCGGAGGCGCTCGGGCGGATCGGCGACCCGCGGGCGATCCCCGCCCTCCTGGCGGTGCTCACCGACGACGACCCGGTCGTCCGCGGCTCGGCCGCCAACGCCCTCGGCCGCATCGGCGACCCCCGGGCGGCCCCCGCGCTCATCGACATCCTCACCCGGGACACCGGGGACAACGTCCGCGGCTCGGCCGCCAACGCGCTCGGCCGCATCGGCGACCCCCAGGCGGTCCCCGCGCTGGTCGCCGCCCTCACCGGCGACCGGGACAGCCAGGTCAGGGGGTCCGCGGCCGAGGCGCTCGGGCACGTCGGGGACGCGACCGCGGCCGATGTCCTGCGGACCGCCATCGGGGACCCCGGGCAGACGTACCTGACCCGGCGTGCCGCCGTGACCTCCCTCAGCCGGCTGGACGCGGGGGACGAGGCGTGGATCACCGAGATCGCCGACCGGCTCAGGTACGCCGGCCGCGACCAGCAGGCCCGCGCCCTGCGCGGGGCCATCGTCGACCTGGTGGCCCGCCGGGAGGTCACGCCGGCGACGCGGGACTGGCTGGTCGACGTGATCCGGCGGGACGCGGACCCGCTGAACCGCACGACGGCTCTCGAAGGGCTGGCCCGGGCCGGGCTGGCGGACGCGGACCTGGTCAAGTTCATCATCGCGCCCGAGAGTCCGCGGCCGGACGGCCGGGCCCGGGACACCGACACGGGCGTCCTGGGCGTCGCGGCGGCGGCCGTCGTGCGCGCCGCCGCCGGCCGGCCGGACTACACCGAGTCCCTGCTCCCGAGCGTCGTCCACCTGCTCGTCCAGGAGGACACGCACTGGGCGACGGTCACCCCCGCGCTCACCCGGCTGCGTCTGCTCCCCCTGTCCGTGGCGGAACGTGTCTTCGCCCGCATCGTGGAGCTGGTGGGCGACACGGTGCCGGGAAACCCGTACCTGGCACCGGCGTTGGCCGTCGAGCGGGAGGCCCTGGCCGAGCGGGGGCGGGTGCGGGCCGACGTGGAGTCGTTCACCAGCAAACCGGAGGCGGTGCTCGCCGGGTTCCGCGAACAACGGAGGTCGAGGTTCGAAGTGAGCGCGCCCAGGACCGGTGACGAGTACCACGTCGCCCTGCTCACGGCCATTCCGGTGGAGACCAAGGCGCTCTTCCGCGTACTGGACGAACGCGGTGTCGGCACGGTCACCGTGCAGCGCGACGGGCGGTACTACGAGGTCTTCGAGCTGGCCTCCGCGCAGCTCCCCCCGGTCCGGGTCGTCACCACGCAGGCCACCGACCAGGGCGGCCAGTCGGCGGCGGCGGTGACGCACGACCTGCTGTCCGCGTTCCGGCCGGGCCTGGTGCTCCTGACCGGGGTGTGCGGCGGCTTCGCCGAGCACGGCGTGGCGCAGGGCGACGTGCTGGTGGCGCGGGAGGTGTTCGACTACGGCCCGGAGAAGGTGCGGCCGGAGGGCGGCGGTGGGCGGCCGCAGGTGTACCGGACGGACGTACAGGTGCCGCGGCTCGTCAGCAGTCTCGACAACAGGGGCCGGCTGGACGCGTCGCTGGGCGGCGGCCGGCTGCTCGTGAAGGACTTCGCCAGCGGCGAGAAGGTGATCGCCTGGCGGGACTCCGCCCTGCGCTCCCACCTGCTCTCCCTGTCCGCCGACATCGGCGGGGTGGAGACCGAGGCGCACGGGGTGCTGCACGCGATCTGGGAGGCGTTCAAGGCGAAGGACTTCGTGGGCGGGGCGATGATCAAGTGTGTCAGCGACCTCGGCGACGAGGAGATGGCCGTGGACAAGCAGGCCCGGCAGACCGCGGCCGCGGAGCGGGTGGCCAGGGTCGCGCTGGACGTGGTGGGGGCGTTCCGCCGCGCGGACGCGTGATCCGCGCCGGCGGTCGGGGCGCACACCACCGGGTGCCGGACCGCGCCCGCGCCGGTCCTCCCGCCCCCACCCGGTGCCGGGCCGCCTAAGGCGCGGGCCACCCGCGGACCGGCGTGCCGAGTTCCCGGGCGAGCCGCGACTCCAGTTCCGTCAGGGGCAGGTCGGCGCGGAGCCGCTCGGGGTGCAGGGGCGGCGGCTGGGTCCGGGGGCGGCCGTCCGGTGTCCCGGGCGTCCCCCGCACCGGCTCCTCCCAGGCGTCGTACGGCAGCGGCCAGGGCACGGCCGCGCCGAAGCAGAACCCCAGCGCCTGGAGCCCCGACCGGGTCAGCACCTTCACCACCACCCGGCCGGCGCCGGCCCACACACTCCTCACCGCGCCGCCTCCCCTCGGTGGCGACCGCACCGGGCGCCCCCGCCCACCCTCTCGTCCCCGCCTCGAGGATTTCTCCGGAAACCCTCCGGGCCCCCTCTCCCGGGTGTACGGGAACGCCCTGTCGGTCCTGTCACCGAGCTGGGCGGGTGGGCGCGCGTGCGCGATCGGCGGACGTCCCCGTCAGGGGCGCCCGCGTGGTGGGCTCAGGTCGCGCGGCGGCCGGTACGGGGGTCCGTCCGGGCTCGTGGGCCGCAGGGCCCGGGAGGACGGGGCCGGCGGCGGGGTCAGCGGGCGAGGGCGCCCATCGGGTCCCAGGCGGGGAGGACGATCGGGGGCAGGTCGAGGGCCGCGGCCAGGTCCGGGGGCAGGGCGGAGCGGCGGACCGCGATCTCGAAGACGTGCTCGCCGAACCACGAGTCGTTCATGGTCCAGAAGCCCTTGTCGGCCTTGGTGTCGCCCCAGCTGTTCTCCACCCGCCAGCGGCGCGGGCCGCCGTCCACCACGTCGACGCCGGTGAACAGCATCGCGTGGGTCATCTGGGTGTCGCGGTGCAGCAGCCGGTCGGCCTTGTCCAGGGTGAAGGGGGCGTCGTAGACGGCGGCGTAGTCGAAGAGGGCGGCGTCCCACACCCCGGCGTCCGCGTGCATCATCTTGCCGACGTCGCAGCCGAACCAGACCGGCTCACCGCCGACGACGGTCTCCATGGTCAGCCGCTTCAGCAGCTCCATCGGCACGTTCAGGTAGACGACCGGCGGGGCGTCCACGACGTTGCCCAGGTACTCCACGGTGAAGGTGCGGCCGACCGGGCTGGACCGGCGCGGGTCGTGCACCAGGCAGACGTACTCGTCCAGCGGGAGCCGCGCGTACGACGCGGCGAACTCCTGCGGGGTGAGCCAGCCGTCCCGGTGGAACTCCTTGTCCTTGTCCTCCCACTGCCACAGGAAGCGCCGCGGGGGCGTGCCGAGGTGGATGCTCAGCACGCGGTGCACGGCGGCCAGCACCTCGCGCTTGCGGGCGCGCTGGGCGGCGGCTCCCTGGGCGGCCAGGGCGCGCAGATCGCGGGCGCCCTGGCGGAGCAGGGTGCTCAGGGACCGGTTCATCGCCCGGGTCGCCGAGGAGCTGTCGGTCTCCGGCATCGCCGACTTCGGTACCAGGCCGTGCCTGGCGACCAGCGCCACGAACATGTTCCACTGGCCGCCGTCCCCGATCGGTTCCGTCAGCAGGTGCGCGACGGTGCGGTCGTCGACGTCCCGGTCCGAGGTGTCGACGATCGCTTCGAGGAAGTGGTTCGCCCGCTCGAACTTGTCCCACCAGAGCAGGTGGTTCTGCGAGAACTCGAAGTCCTTCACGCCCAGTTCGCGCGCGGCGCCGACCCGGAGCAGGTTGAGCCCGGCGAACAGCCAGCAGCGGCCGCTCTGCCGCTGGTTGGTGACCTTCCAGTCGTCCAGGTGGTGGGAGACCGAGTGGTCGGTGCCGGTGAGGATCCGCCGGTCGAGCGCCACGTCGTCCACGGAGGTCCGGGTGACCGCGTTCTGCATCAGCCGGTTCGCCGGGCGGGCGGCGAAGTCCTTCTCGAGCGCCTCCAGCAGGTCCGGGGTCAGACCGCGGTCCACGGCCGGGCGGGAGTCGTCGTTTCCGAAGGACACAGCGGTTTGCCTCCAGTTTCCCCGTGGGTCCCGAGACGGGCGCTTCCTCACCGTCGCACGGCCGTTCGGCCGGAGTCAACGGAGCTGCGACCGCGAGGAGTTCGGGCCGGCCGGCCCCCCGTACCGGCCGGCCCGGTTCCCGTACGGCCCGTGCGCCGCCCGGGCCCGCTCAGTCCTTGAAGAACCGCTTGTCCAGCGCGATGTCCGACAGCCGGTCCAGGCCCAGCGCGGGTTCCGGCCGCGTCACCGGGCCGGCCTCGGCGTAGGAGTTGATCTCGCGGGCCGCCACCCGCCGGCCGTCCGGGTACAGGACGTCGACCAGCCACACCTGGGCCGAGCCGCCCTTCTCCGAGGTGCCCCGGACCTTCTTGACCAGGGTGCCGTCGGCCAGCGTCGACGCCTCGCAGTGCCCGGTGACCCCGGCGCAGCCCATGTGCCCGGCCAGGGCGTCGGTCATCCCGAACTGGACGTCGGCCTCGATCATGTTCTTGCCGCGGCCGTCGTCGTAGACGAGCTGGACCAGTCCCTCGGTGGCGTTCAGGTCGGAGACGGTCCCTCCGGAGGGCAGGTGGGACTTCAGCACCCGCGTCAGCCGGGCGCCGGGCGCCTGCTGCCGCCCACCCGGCGAGCCGGTGGACGGGGTGCCGGGGGACTTCCGCGGGGCGGGCAGCGCGGCGATCACCCGGCGCCAGGCCGGACTGCGCACGATCGACGTCAGCTCGTCGAGGGAGAGCAGCGGGTCGGCGCCGTCGGCGGTCGCCTTCTCGCCGCCCCCGCCGAACTCCTGCACGGAGACCTGGGCGCCGCCTGCGGTGGTGAGCACGGCGTACCAGCGCTTCTGCCCGGTGTCGGCGTTGGGGTAGGTGAACGACCTGGTGGTGTCCAGCACCGCCCCGCCCGGGAGCCGGACGGTGGTGCAGGTGTCGTAGGGGCGCACCTGGACCGGCAGGCAGCCGCCCTGGCCCTGCTGGTCGTAGGGGATGTCGGGGCGCAGCCGGGTGACGGTGACGTCGACGCGGGACGTGCCCTGCGCGGTGGTGTAGGTGAGCGCGGCCGACGGAAGGGCGCCGGGTCCGCGGCCCGGGGTGCCCGAACCCGTGTCGTCGGTGCCCGTGCCCGAGGCCGCGGAGACGGTGCCGCCGGGCGGCAGCAGGCTCTTGAGGGTGGTGACCATCTCCTCACCGGTGACCGGCGAGGGCGCGGGGGAGGCCGGCCGCGCGGTGCGGTGGCCCTGGGCGGCGGTGCCCAGCGGTGCGGGTCCGGTCCCGTCCGGGCCGCCGAGCACGCCCGAGGCCAGCAGCCCGCCGCCGGCGGTGACGACCGCGGCGGCCGCCGCGGTGACCCGCAGGGCGGCGAACAGCCGCATCCGGCGGCCCCGGGCGACGGAACGCCGGACCAGGTCGGCCGAGTGGGGCGGGAACTGCGTGGTGGCGCGGCTCATGGCCCGGGCCACCCGGGTCTCGAACTCTTCGTCGCGGGACATGGCGGGTCTCCGTTCTGCGGGGGCCGGCCGCGGCGCCGGGCGCCTGCGGGCCGTGCTCCTCATGCGGTCAGGTCGGCCAGTTCGGCGCCGAGCACGGCGCGCAGCCGTTGCAGGGCGCGCAGGCTCCGGGTGCGGACGGCGCCCGCGGAGAGCTTCAGGACGTGGGCGGTCTCCTCCACCGAGCGGTCCTCCCAGTAGCGCAGCACCAGGACGGCACGGTCCTTGGCGGTGAGCTGCGCGAGGCCGTCCAGCAGCGCCATGCGCAGCTCCGGGTCCGGCGCCGGGCCGGCCGTCTCGGGCAGCCGGTCGCTGGGACGCTCGGTGGAACTGCGGCGGCGGCGCTGGGAGATGTACGTGCGCACCAGCACGGTGTCGGCGTAGGCCACCGGCGAACCGGCCCGGTCGATCCGCCGCCAGGAGCGGTACATCTTGGCCAGGGTCTCCTGCACGAGGTCCTCGGCGAGGTGCCAGTCGCCCGTGAGCAGGCAGGCCGTGCGGAACAGCCGCCCGCTGCGGGCGGCTGCGAACTCCAGGTAGTCCGCGGGTGCTTCCCCCACCGTGTGTCCTCTCGTGGCCGACGTCACCCTTCACACGCGGTGGGGGCCCCCGCGCGTTACGGCCCGGCGCCGATGTTTTTTCCCGGCGCCGCGGAGCGGCCCGGCAGCCCGCGGCACGGGACCCGGGGCTTTCCCGGGCCTACGGTCCAGCCTTCGGGGCCCTGGGCCAGGTCGGCTGCGAACGCCCAGGGCCCGGCGTCTCGTCGACGTTCGCGGCTACGGTGCCGGGTTGAGGGGGTCGTCGGTCACTCCGGCGACCCGGACCGCCTCGCCGACCGGGTCCGTGCCGAGGCCGAGTCCGGCCGCGGCGGCGGTCAGGGCGGCGAGCGCGGGGACGAGCGCGGCGCGCTCCGGTGCGGGCAGGCGCTCGACCAGCGTGCGGATCGCCGCACGCCGGTGGCCGAGGACCGTCCCGACCAGTTCCTTCCCGGCCGCGGTCAGCCGCAGGACGACCTCGCGGCGGTTGTCCGGGTTCACGCGCCGGTCGACCAGGTCGAGGGACTCCAGGCGTTCGGCCATCCGCAGGGCCGTGGAGGAGGTGACCCCCAGCGTGGCGGCCATGGTGACGAGCTTGATCGGCCCGCAGCCGTGCAGGGCGACCAGGGAGCGGAGCTGGGGCAGGGTGAGGGGCACGTCGACCGAGGCCAGGGCGCGGGCGGAGAGCGCCACGACGAGCCGCGAGGCGGCCATGACCGCCAGGGTGACCTCCTCCGCCTCCCGGTCCCGCACCTCGTCCGCGTCGCGGGGACCGGCCGGAGCCTCGACCAGGCCGTCGCCCTGCTGCGTCATGCGTTCCTCGTTCCGCCGCCGTGCCGCTCGCCGGTCCGTGGCCCGTACGTCGACGAGGCCGACGAGCGGGAGATCCGGACCGGTGGCCGAAGCCTATGCGCGGCGGTGACGAGCTGACCACGACGGTCCCCGCACATCCACCTGCCGAACGCAACTATTGCAAAGAGCAAGAAAAGCCCCGCACAGAGAGGATGCCGCCCCGCTGCTCCATCCGAGTGCATCCGTCAGCCGAACGGACGCGCACGGGCCGTCCGGACACCCTCTTCCGCCCGCGCGCGGAACAGGATGGCGGATGACTGACGTCATGGCACGGGCCGGCGGCGAACTTCGGGAGACGGACGACTGGTGAGCATTCTCAACGAACCCCAGGACGGCTCCGAGGCGGCCGAGGACGCGTACGCGGACGAGCTGCCGGTGCGGCGCAGGCAGCCCGGCAACGTCGTGGTGAAGTGGCTGACGACCACCGACCACAAGACGATCGGCACCCTGTACCTGACGACGTCGTTCATGTTCTTCCTGTTCGGCGGCCTGCTGGCGCTGATCATCCGGGCCGAGCTGGCCCGGCCGGGCATCCAGGTCGTCTCGAAGGAGCAGTACAACCAGCTCTTCACGATGCACGGCACCGTGATGCTGCTGATGTTCGCCACCCCGCTGTTCGCCGGTTTCACCAACTGGATCATGCCGCTCCAGATCGGCGCGCCCGACGTGGCGTTCCCGCGGCTGAACATGCTGGCCTACTGGCTGTACCTGTTCGGCTCGCTCATCGCGGTCGCCGGCTTCCTCACCCCGCAGGGCGCGGCCGACTTCGGCTGGTTCGCGTACACGCCGCTGTCGGACGTGATCCGCACGCCCGGGGCCGGCGCGAACATGTGGATCCTCGGCCTGGGCTTCTCCGGTTTCGGCACGATCCTCGGCGCCGTCAACTTCATCACCACGGTCGTCTGCATGCGCGCCCCCGGCATGACCATGTTCCGGCTGCCGATCTTCACCTGGAACGTGTTCCTGACCAGTGTGCTGGTGCTGTTCGCCTTCCCGGTACTGGCGGCGGCCCTCTTCGCGCTGGCGGCGGACCGCATCTTCGGCGCCCACGTGTACGACCCGGCCAACGGCGGGGCGATCCTGTGGCAGCACCTCTTCTGGTTCTTCGGCCATCCCGAGGTCTACATCATCGCGCTGCCGTTCTTCGGCATCGTGACCGAGGTGATCCCGGTCTTCTCCCGCAAGCCGATCTTCGGCTACATGGGCCTGGTCGCCGCGACCATCGCGATCACCGGCCTGTCCATCACGGTGTGGGCGCACCACATGTTCGTCACCGGGGCCGTGCTGCTGCCGTTCTTCTCCTTCATGTCGTTCCTGATCGCGGTGCCGACGGGGGTGAAGTTCTTCAACTGGATCGGCACGATGTGGAAGGGCAGCATCTCCTTCGAGACGCCGATGCTGTGGGTGACCGGCTTCCTCGTGACGTTCCTCTTCGGCGGGCTGACCGGCGTCATCCTGGCCTCGCCCCCCATGGACTTCCACGTCTCCGACAGCTACTTCGTGGTGGCCCACTTCCACTACGTCGTCTTCGGCACGGTCGTCTTCGCGATGTTCGCCGGATTCCACTTCTGGTGGCCCAAGTTCACCGGCAAGATGCTGGACGAGCGCCTGGGCAAGATGACCTTCTGGACGCTGTTCGTCGGCTTCCACGGCACGTTCCTGGTGCAGCACTGGCTGGGCGCCGAGGGCATGCCGCGCCGCTACGCCGACTACCTGGCGGCCGACGGCTTCACCGCGCTGAACACCGTCTCCTCGATCAGCTCCTTCCTGCTCGGCCTGTCGATGCTGCCGTTCCTGTACAACGTGTGGAAGACGGCCAAGTTCGGCACGCCGGTGACCCTCGACGACCCGTGGGGCTACGGCCGCTCGCTGGAGTGGGCGACGTCCTGCCCGCCGCCCCGGCACAACTTCGTCACGCTGCCGCGGATCCGCAGCGAGTCCCCGGCGTTCGACCTGCATCACCCGGACATCGCCGCGCGCGAGCACGAGGCCCACCTGGAGCCCGCCCCGAGCGACCGGGAGATCGGATGAACGGTCCGCCCCGGCAGGGCACCGGCGTGGGCGGCGACCTCGGCAACGAGGTGGAGGGCTACCTGCTGTGGCGGGCCCGGGTCGCCGAGGCGGAGCAGCGCGCCCAGGAGTTCACCGGCGCGCTGGACTGGCTGACGACCGGGCAGCGCGAGGAGATCGAGCGGCGGTACGTGGCCGACAGCCTGCGCCGGGCCCGGGCCGATCTGGAGCGCGTCGCCGCCCGGTGCGTGTCGCTGCGGGCCGAGTACGAGCAGCGCTACGAGCTGCTGCGGCGGCGCTGCGTGGGCGTGGTGCTCGCGGTGTGCGCCGGTTTCACCACCCTGGCCACGCTGCTGCTGGTGCTGTGAGGCGGGCTCACTCCTCGTCGTCGGTGCGCGCCGGGGCCGACCGTCCCGGCGGGGCCGGTTCGGCCAGCTCGGAGCGGACGGCGAGGACGTCGCCGATGAAGAGGTCGTAGACCAGGATGCCGATCACGCCACCGATCAGCGGCCCGACGATCGGGATCCACCAGTAGCCGCTGAAGGAGCCGGCCAGGCTCCCCGGGAGCGCCAGGCTGCCCCAGCCCTCCGCGTAGGTGAGCAGGCGTGGGCCGAAGTCGCGGGCCGGGTTGATGGCGTAGCCCGCGTTGGCGCCGAACGACATGCCGATGGCGGCGACGGAGAGGCCGATGACCAGCGGCCCGAGGTTGGCCTTCACGGCCTGGTTGCGCAGGTCGATGACGGCGGCGATCAGCATCAGCAGGAAGGCCGTGCCGACGATCTGGTCGATCAGCGGCCCCCAGATCCCGCCGTGGAAGTACGCGGCCGGGAAGGTGGCGAAGATCGAGAACGTGGCGTTCGTGTGCCCGTTCACCTTGGGTCCCGGCGCGACGCTGTCGTAGGCGTCGATCGCGTCGTGGTAGACGAGGTAGACCAGCGCGGCCCCGGTCAGTGCGCCGGCGACCTGCGCGAACCAGTACGGCAGCACCTTGGCCCAGGAGAAGCCGCGGCGCAGGGCCATCGCCAGGGTCACCGCCGGGTTGATGTGGGCGCCGCTGACGCCGCCGGCGACGTAGACGCCGAACACGACGGCGAAGGCCCAGCCCCAGCCGATGAGCAGCCAGTCGCCCGCCGCGAGGAAGATCGTGGTGGGGGTGGCTGCCCGGCCCGAGCCGGGCAGCGCGGCCACCGCCATCGCGACCACACCGCAGCCGAAGGAGATGAGGACGAACGTTCCGAGGAACTCCGCCAGGCACTCGCCCAGCAGCCCGCCCCGGCTCCTGAGCCGGGACGTCTTGACGAGCGCAGGGATTTCCACAGCCATGGAGGCCCCCTCTGCAGAGAGCGATGCGGCCAACATCCATATGTTCACCCACAAAGGCACTCCCCGCAGGGTGACGGTCCCGGCGCCGGTCCACATGGGTCCCGGGCGGCGAGACCGGCCGCGCAGCCCTCCCGGCCGAACCGCCGGGGGGGGGGGGGGGGGGCGCCGGGCCGCCCCCCCCCCCGCCCCCCCCCGGGGGGGGGGGGGGCGCCGGCGCCGGGCCCGGGCCCCCCCGACGCTGCCCATGCCCACCGTCCGTACCGCGCCGGCCGCGTCTCCCGACGGGTCAGGTGAGCCAGACCGTGGTGTCCGGGGGCAGGGTCGTGGCGTCCGGCAGGGGGGAGCTGCTCAGCAGGATCTCGCCGGGCGGGAGCGGCACCGGACGGGTGCCCAGGTTGGTGGCGTTGCGCCAGACCTCCGTACGGGCGAAGTCCAGCACGTCCGCGGGCGCGGCCGGTGTCCAGTCCAGCGTCTCGCCCTCCAGCAGCTTGCGGCGCAGCCGCAGGGCCGTGCGGTACAGCTCCAGCGTGGAGCCCTCCGTGCCGGTCTGCGCCTCGACGGAGTACGCCCCGAAGGACGACGGCTGCGGCAGCCAGCCGGCTCCGGGACCGAAGCCGTACGACGGTCCGGTCGCCGTCCAGGGCAGCGGCACCCGGCAGCCGTCGCGTCCCTTGCGGACGTGTCCGGTCTGCTCCCAGATCGGGTCCTGGAGCACCTCCGCGGGCAGGTCGGCGACCTCGGGCAGGCCGAGTTCCTCACCCTGGTAGAGGTAGGCCGAGCCGGGCAGCGCCAGCATCAGCAGGGTCGCCGCCCGGGCCCGGCGCAGCCCGGCCGCCGGGTCGATCGCGGGCGCCGCGCCGCCGGACAGCAGCCAGGCGGCCGGATCGGTGCCGGGCGGCAGCATGAGCCGGGAGGCGTGCCGGACGACGTCGTGGTTGGACAGCACCCAGGTCGCCGGGGACCCGGCGGCGTGCGCCGTGGCCAGCGCGCCGGTGATGGCCTCGCGCAGCCCGGCCGCGTCCCACGGGGCCTCCAGGTACTCGAAGTTGAACGCCTGGCCGAGTTCGTCGGGGCGGGCGTACAGGGCACGGCGGGCGCCCGGCACCCAGGCCTCGGCGACGGCGGTGCGCGGCGGGCTGTAGGCGTCGAAGATCTTGCGCCAGTCGCGGTAGATCTCGTGGACCTCGTCGCGGTCCCAGTACGGGTGGCTGCCCGGCGCCACCCGCAGCAGGGCCTCCTCGCCGGTCGCGCCGATGTCACCGACGTCGCGCAGCGGCTCGGTGAGGTCCTTGGCCAGACCGTGGGCCACGTCGACGCGGAAGCCGTCGACGCCGCGGTCGGACCAGAAGCGCAGGGTGGTCCGGAAGTCGGCGCGGACGTCGTCGTCGCCCCAGTCGAGGTCGGGCTGTTCGGGCGCGAAGAGGTGCAGGTACCACTCGCCGTCGGGCACCCGCCGCCAGGCGCTGCCGCCGAACACCGACTGCCAGTCGGTCGGCGGGAGTTCGCCGTGCGCGCCGCGGCCCGGCCGGAAGACGTAGCGGTCCCGGGCGGGTGCGCCGGGGCCGGCCCGCAGCGCCTCCTGGAACCAGGGGTGCAGGTGGGAGGTGTGGTTGGGGACGACGTCCACGACGACTTTGAGGCCGAACCGGTGCGCCTCGGCGGTCAGGGCGTCGAAGTCGTCCAGGGTGCCGAGGCGCTCGTCGACGCCGCGCGGGTCGATGACGTCATAGCCGCCGTCGGCGAGTTCGGAGGGGTAGAAGGGGCTCAGCCACAGGGCGTCCACGCCGAGCGCGGCCAGGTGGTGCAGCCGTTCGGTGAGGCCCCGCAGGTCGCCGAGGCCGTCCCCGTCGGCGTCGGCGAAGCTGCGCGGATAGACCTGGTAGACGACGGCCTGCCGCCACCAGTCGGGGTTCCGGGACGAGAGGTCGGGCGCGAGGTCTGCCATACGGGCTCCGTTCGGGCGGGACGGCGGTGGCCGTGCCGTTCGGTCGTCTGCAGGGACTCTGTCCACCTTGCCCGGAAAAAGAACAGGATTCAGCGTTCGACCGTTTTCAGGTACAGCTGCACGTACCGTTCGACGTCGACCTCCAACGCCACGTCGATCAGGGCCCGTTCGCGTCCGCCCTCGTGGATCTCGGACTCGCCGGACCGGGGGCGGCGGTCCACGACCGTCTGGCCCCGGGCCGGTCCGGGGGCGAGGGACACCTCGACCGGCAGCCGCCGGGTGGTGATGCCCTGCGGGTCGGCGACCGCGCACACCGCGCCCGCGTCCCCGAGGCCGCCCGCCTCCTCCGCCTCCGGCTCCTCGCCCTGGGTGACCGGCCGGTGCGCGAGGAGTTCCCCGGCCAGGCGGGTGCCGGGCTCGTCGCTCGCGCGCAGCCGGTGCACCTCGGCGGAGGGGACGACGACCCGCGTGAACACGTCCAGCCCGTACATCGTGATCGGCACCCCGGCGGTGAGCAGGATGGCCGCCGCCTCCGGGTCGTGCCACACGTTGAACTCCGCGACCGGCGTGGCGTTGCCGGTGGTCACGGCCCCGCCCATGAACACGATCCGCTCGATGTTCGCGGTCACCTCCGGGTGGGTGCGCAGCAGCAGGGCGATGTTGGTCAGCGGGGCGGTCGGGATCAGGGTGACCGGGCGGGGGGAGGCGAGGATCTCCCGGCGCAGCAGGGCGACGGCGTCGACGTCCGCGGCGGTCCGGGTGGGCGCGGGCAGGCCCAGGTCGCCCATGCCGTCCGAGCCGTGCACGTGGCGGGCCGAGCGGGCCGGCTCCAGCAGCGGGCGCTCGGCGCCCCGCCCCACCGGGATGCCGGGGGCGCCCGCCCGCTCCAGCACGGTGAGAGTGTTGCGGACCACGCCGTCCACGTCGGTGTTCCCGGCCACGCAGGTCACCGCCCGGAGGTCGAGTCCCGGGTGGCGTACGGCGAACAGCAGGGCCAGGGCGTCGTCGACCCCGGTGTCGCAGTCGATGATCACGGGAATGGGCTGACCGGTCACGGCGGACTCCTTCCGTCGTGCCGACCTTAGATCAGGCCCCGCGGGTGGCACCGGGTGCCGTGACGGAGCGTGGGGCCGGGCGGGCAGGCGCGGGGCCGGGTGCGCAGGCGCGGTGCCGGGCGCCGGTCGCGGTGCCGGGTGCGCCGATCGCGGCGCGGGGTGCCGGGCGCTGGTCACAGCGCGCGGTGCCCGGTGCCGGTCGCGGGGCCGGGCACCGACCCGCAGGGCATCACCACCCGGCGGCTGCCGGTCGAGGTGTCCCTCACCCTCGGACCGATCCGGGGCCAGACGGTCGCGGTGCCGGGCGCCGGTCGCGGTGCCGAGTGCCCGTCGCGGTACGCGGTGCCGGGCGCCGCCGTCCGCGCCTGCCCCGCGGCCCTTCCCCTCTGCGCCGCCCCGCGATCCTCCACCGTGCGCCGCCCCACGGCCCTCCGCCGTACACCGCGCCCCACGGCCCTCCGCCGTACACCGCGTCCCACGGCCCTCCCCCCGCACCGCCCCGCGGCCCCGCGCGCCGTCGTCCTGCGGTGGCTCACCCGTACGGACCGGCGCGCTGGTGGGCGGGCCGGGCCGGTGGTGCCGTGAGACCAGCACCCCGTCGGCCGCACGCAGCCCAGGAGACGCCGATGTTCGACGCGATACGCCACCGGATACCCCGTGCCGTCCTCCTCCCCTGCCTCGGCACCGGGCTCCTCGTCGCCGGCGGCTGCGCCGCCCTCGGCCTGGAGCACCCGGAGAGCGCGCCGCACCCCCTGCCCACGATCGACCGCCCGTCACCGACCTCCAGGACGTCCGCGCGGGCCGACGGTTCCACGCTCACCGACGAGCAGGCGCAGGCCGCGCTGATCACCCAGACCGACCTCGGCGCCCCCTGGACCGCCACGCGCGGCGCGGCCACCTGGCGGGACGGCCTGCTGAAGTCGCGTACCACGGCCGGGGAGTGCCAGCGGCTGCTGGACGCCCTCTACCGCGACGAGCTCCTCGGCGCCCCGGCCCGCGTCGCCGTCGGCCTGGACGACGCCGACACCGACGCGCAGATCCGGTTCCAGATCGGCGCGCGCCGCCCGTCCGACGTCGACGCCGCGCTGTCCTGGCTGGCGGAGATGCCGGCGCGGTGCGCGCGGTTCACGGCCACCACGGACCTCGGGCTCGTGGAGGACGTCCAGGTCGGGAACGCCCCGCTGCCCGAGGTCGGGGACAAGCGGCAGGGCCTGCGGATCAGCTTCGCCGGTACGGCCTCCGACGGGCAGGACTTCCTGCTCACCCTGGACGTGGCCGCCGTCCGGGTCGGCGAGGACGCGTTCGCCCTCACCAACGGCGGTCTCGGCGACGTGCCGAACGACGCCACCCAGGCCGCCGTCCAGGTCGCCGCGCTCCGCCTGGCCGACATCCGCAGGCAGGGCCTCGCCCAGGTGTGACCCGGGGCCCGCCGACGGCCCCCGCGCCGACCCGCTCCGGCACGCACTGTTCCGCCAACTCCCTTGCTGCCTCTTGCCGTTGGGCACCTCCAAGCCCTAGCTTGAAGGGCGGATCAGCATGCTTGACACAGTGCTGTCGTGTTGCGAGGTCGCCGTGCCCGGACGTACATCCGCACCCCCCACCGCCCTCCCGCACTCCCCCGCCCGCCCGGCCGCCCGGGCCTCCGCGACCCGGGGCGTCGTCGCGGCCGTCGTCGCCACCACCGCCCTGCTCCTCGCGGCCAACGCCGGCCCGGCCCGCCCGGCCGACACCCCACCGGCACCGTCCGTACTCAGCCAGGCGGACCGCTGACGTCCGGCCCGTCCACCCCCGCGCCCGCGCCCCGGCCCCGGGACGCCCGCGCTTTTGTCGGAGACATGACCTAGTCTTCGTGTACTCGCCACCCGAGGCACACACGGCGCGCACCCAGGGGATGCGGACAGCGCCGTGTCCGCGTGGCTCACCGACATCATTCGTTCCGGGGGGTTCGAATCCGCGTGCGCAAGCACTCCCTCACCGCTGCCGCCACCCTGGCAGCCCTCATCGGCTCGATGGCCCTCGCCGCGCCCTCGTACGCCGACACCGACCGGCCGATCCCGCTCACGGACGCCGGCGACACCGTGGTGGACGGCGTCCACCACCGCGTCTTCCTCGCCGACCGGTCCACGGGCCGGATCGTCGTCACCGACGAAACCGGCAAGGTGACCGGCGACATCACCGGCCTCCCGCAGGTCCGGGACCTCCAGCTCCACCCGGACGGCAAGACGCTGTACGCGGCCGTGTACGGCGCCGACAAGATCGTCGCGATCGACACGCAGGAGCTGCGGCAGACCGCCGAATACCCGACCGGACCGGGCACCACCCCGTCCAGCGTCACCTACGCCGACGGCCGGCTCTGGTTCGGTTACGGCGACCAGTGGGACTCCGGCCTCGGCATGGTCGACCTGACCGCCGAGGCGCCCACGGTCACCCTCGGCCTGGGCACCGAGCACGACTTCGCCAGCCCGCCCAAGCTGTACGCCGACCCGGACAACCCCGGCACGCTGCTCGCCCTGGACGCGGGCATCAGCTCCGGCCCGATCGTCGTGTACGACATCTCCTCCGGCACGCCGGCCGTCCGCGTCACCGCGGACAAGGGCGGCTTCTACAAGGACGCCGCCCTCACCCCGGACGGCCTGAACGTCGTGGTCGCCGGACCCGGCAACCGCGCCCTGACCGAGTACCGCCTCTCCGACCTGGCCCAGGTGCGCACCTACCCGGTGAAGGACCAGCCGGAGACGGTCGACATCGCCCCGGACGGCACCGTCGCGGCCACCGTCCTGGACACCGGCGACATCGGCGACACGTACGTCTTCACCAACGGTCCCGCCAAACCCAGCGTCCGCAACCTCTCCCACAGCTGGATGCCGTGGGGCGCGCACGCGATCAGCTGGTCGGCGGACGGCACGCGGCTGTTCGTGCAGACGGACCCGGGGTCGTACACCCGGCTCCACCGGATCGACGAGCCCCGCAGATACCAGACGACCCTGACGGTGAACGCCCCGGCGACGGCGGTCCGCGCCAAATCCCTCAAGGTCACCGGCAGGCTCACCACCGGGCTGGCGCTGCCCGCCGGCACCCCGCTGGCGGTGACCCGCACCGACGCGGAGTCGCCGCGCGGCAGGTCCCTGGGCACCACGCTCCTCGGCGGCGGCGGCACGTTCGGTTTCACCGACACGCCGTCGTCCGGCGGCAAGGTCACCTACACGGTGGCGTACGCGGGCGACACCGCGCACCTCCCAGGCCGGGCCACCGGCTCCGTCGCCGTCTCCCGCACCAGGCCGGCGCTGACGCTCACCAACAACCGCAAGGTGTACGCGTACGGCAGGGACGTCAGGTTCACCGCGCGCCTCGGCACGACGTACAAGAACCGCACCGTGGAGATCTGGGCCGACCCGTTCGGCGGCGACAAGCCGAACAAGCGGGTGAAGACCGGCCGGGTCGACTCCCGCGGCGACCTGTCGGTCGTCCTGGACCTGACCCGGGACACCAAGGTCACCGCGAAGTTCGCGGGCGACTCCCGCTTCCTGCCGGCCTCCGCCACCAGCACGGTCGGCGCCAAGGTCGCCATCTCCAGCTCGGTCTCCGGCCACTACCGGGCGCGGTCCGCGTGGGGCCGGACGTACTACTTCTTCCACAAGTCCAGGAACCCGCTGATCACGACGCGGATGTCGTACTACTGGGACCGGGCGCAGAAGTTCGAGTACCAGGTGTACTACCAGGGCCGCTGGTACCCGGGCGACCCCGCGTACTTCAAGCTCGGCCGCGGCGGCGTCTCCCAGGTGTCGATCACCGGCAAGCACGCCGAGGACGTCGGCTGGCGGTTCCGGGTCCGCTCGTCGTACATCGACGGCGCCTCCGGTGACCGGGTGAACTCCACGACGTACGGGGCCTGGAAGTACTTCACCTTCACCGCGTGAGGCCCGGCCCGGGCTACCGGGCGGCCTGGAGGCGGCCCAGCTCGCGCTGGACGTTCTCCAGCGCGCCGCTCCGGCGCCCGGGCACCCGGAGCCTGAGCCGGGCCAGCCCGGGGCCGAGCTCGCGGGCCCGCGCCGGATCGTCGATGCGGGCCCACTGGTGGTGGGCGCGGTCCACGGCCGCCTCCACGGCGGGCGCGTCCACCGCCTGCCCGGCGGCCAGCCGCGCCTCGGCCACCGCCAGCCAGGCCCGGCAGCTCCCGCCCGGGTCGCCCGCGAACATCGCCAGGTCGGCCCGCACCTCGCTCCAGTGCAGCGCCTGCTCGGAACCGGCGCCGTGCGCCCGTACGGCCTCCTCCTCGTACCGGGCGGCGATCGCGTCGGCCTCCCCGTGCCGTCCGTCCCGCACGGCGTCGCTGATCGCGGCGTGCGGTTCGCCGTCCGGCGGGGCGGCCGCGGGGGCGGGTCCGGTGCCGGGCGGCGGTACACCGACGTCACCGGCACGCGAGCGGGGTACGGCACCGGCGGCTCCGGGGGCGGGCGCCGCGCCGGGCACGGGGGCGGGGGCGGGCGGGGCCTGTGGGGCCGGTCCGGGCACCGGTCCCGGGAGCGGGAAGCCGGGGGCGTGCCCGCCGGCGTGGGCCAGGAGCAGATTGCCCGCCGTCTCCCGCGCGACGCGGGACAGCGCCTGCTGGTGCAGGACGTCCAGGGGCGGCCGGTGCCCGCTCCGCAGCAGGGTCGCCACCGTCTTCATGTACACCGGCTCGGCCGGGCCCCGGCGCCCGGCGGGCGGGGCGACGCGGCCGTACACGGCGGTGTGCGGGCCGCAGTCGAGACCGTGCTCGGCGAGGTGCCGCCAGGTCTCCTGGTCCGCGTGCAGGTCCAGCAGGAGCGCGGTGTCCGCGGCGGAGCGCAGGCGCAGCTCCTCGCGGATCCAGTGCCAGGGCAGCGCGGTGTAGCGGACGGTGGCGGGGGAGGTGCGGGCCAGGGCCAGGTGCAGCCGGTGCTGGCGGCGGTCCAGGTGGAGCTGCCCGGTGAGGTACACGGTGAGCGGTCCGGGCGCTGCCGCGGCGGCCCGCAGCCGGGTGAGGACGGCCTGCGGTTCCAGCGGCTCGGCGAGTTCGACGATGTTCGCGGTGTCGGTGCCGGCCAGCACGGCGGGGGCGACGGCGGCCAGTACCGGCAGGACGGCGGCCGCGTCCACCAGCCGCCCCCGGCCCAGTGGCGAGGCCGCGAGCAGCAGCACGGTTCCGGGCATCGCGCTTCCCCCTGTCACCCTGGGGACCCCGGGAACCCTCCGGTCGCGAGGGCCCCGTAGATCCGGTCTCCAGCCAGCACCGTAGCCGCTGCCGCCGCGAACCGGCGGCTCAAGACCGCAAACGTCCCTGTTCGGGGTCTTCGCCCGGCGGGTTCCCGGCGTCCGCGGCCCGCCGCAGCGCGAAGACCGTGGTGTCGTCCTGCAACCGGCCCCCGGTGTGGCGCCGTACGCCGTCACGGACCCGGCGGACCAGGCGCCGCGGCTGGGTCCGGCGCGGATCGGCGCGGACGGCGCGGGCGACCTCCTCGGCCAGCGGGTAGAACTCGCCGGCGGCGTCCCGGGCCTCGGTCACCCCGTCGGTGACCAGCAGAAGCGTCTCGTCGGCGGCCAGCGGCACCCGGTGCACGGGCGGAATGCCACCGCCCGCGAGGTCGCCGAGGCCGAGCGGCACCCAATCGCCGCTGGGCAGTTCGCGGACCCCGTGCGGGCCGACGGCCAGCGGCGGTTCGTGGCCGAAGTTCACCAGGTCGATCCGTCCCGGGGCGTCGTCGGGGAAGGCGATGAGGACGGCGGTGGCGAAGCGGTCGCCGTCGTACCGGCCGAGCGCGGCCCGGTGCCGCCGGTGCCGCAGCATCCTGATCTCCAGGCGTTCGGCGACGGTCGCGAGGTCCGGCTCGTGGTAGCCGGCCTCGCGGAAGGTGCCGAGCAGCGCGGCGGCGGTCTCCACCGCGCCGAGCCCCTTGCCCTGCACGTCCCCGACGAGGACCCGGGTGC
Organism: Streptomyces sp. NPDC025833; assembly: GCF_055558055.1. NCBI lineage: Bacteria > Bacillati > Actinomycetota > Actinomycetes > Kitasatosporales > Streptomycetaceae > Streptomyces > Streptomyces sp. NPDC025833. The sequence goes on along the minus strand of NZ_JBVHNF010000008.1, from coordinate 336,994 downwards.
CGTGCGGGCCGGGCTGGATGTCGTAGAAGTCGCCGCCGACCCGGGCCTCGGTGTCGGCGGCCAGGTACACCCCCGCGTGCTCCAGTCCGGCCCAGCGCGGCGGCAGCGGGCGCAGCACGGTGCGCCGGGTGGTCTCGGCGATGTCCCGCATGTGCAGCACCCGCCGTTCCTGGCGGACCCGGACGGCGGCGGCGAGGGTGGCCAGGAGGCCGCCGAGGGCGACCAGCAGGAAGTCGCCGAGGCCGGCCTTGTACTGCTCGGGCCAGGCGCTGTCCACGAGGACGTAGGTCACCACGGCCACCAGGCCGTAGGCGGCCGTCGTCCACACGCCGCAGACGGCGGCGGCGATGCCGGGGACCAGGACGATCCAGGAGATGATCCGCAGCCGCTCCCCGGTGCTGTAGTCCAGCACGAGGACACCGGCGAGCAGCAGCCCGGGCGGCAGCCACGCGACACTCCGCCCGCGGACCCACAACAGCGACTTCCGCCGCCCGTACTCCATCTCCGTCACGGCCGGCCGCCCTCCATGTCTCTCAGCGAAGCACGCGGGAGAACCGTACGCATCCGGGCGCCCGTCCCCCGTCCGGCCGACTTGCCGGGCCGCGCCCCCCGGTGTGCGCTGGTACCGGGAGGCAGTGCGGGGGGCGAGGAGAGAGGAGTGCCCCATGGCTCAGTCGGCACCCACGCCCGGCGGGATCTTCCGGCCCGGCCGCACGACGGCGGCGGTGGAGGGCCGGCCTGACCGGCGGCGCACCCGTCCGCCCGACGTCTTCGACGCCCGCACCCACGCCGTGGCGCGGGTCCTCATACCGGTCGTGCTGGGGGTGGTGTACGGGTACTGGGTCGCGGCCACCAACCGGTACGGCGGTCCGATCACCGGCTGGAACCTGCTGCTCGGCATCGTCAGCGGGGTGGTGTTCGCCGTGCTCGCGATGGTGCTGCTGGCGCTGGCGCCCCGGATGCCCAGGGAACTGCACGCGCTGGGGTGGACGGTGTTCACCGGCTGCGCCTTCGGATTCATCTACATCCAGTCGCCCAGCGCGTCGGTGGCGCGGACCGTCCTGCTGTCGCTGCTGATCGCGGCGGCCACCTTCGTCGTGTTCTTCTACCGCTACTACACGCGGGAGGACGCCTTCGGGCGCCGGATCCACTGAGCGGGGCCGACGGCGCGCACGCTTGGGGCCCGGCCGGGCCCCAAGCGTGCGCCTGTGCGCCCCTCATCCCGCCCTGAGCGGTGCCGCGGGAACGGCCCGGCTCCACGACCCGGGGAAGCCGGACCGCCCAGCACCAGGAAACACCCGTCGGGGTGATCCCTCCACCGGAGGGCGGAAGCACTCGTTCCGCCGTCCGGGTCCCCCCGCCACCCGAACGCCCTCCCCCGCTCGCGCGCGGGCGTGCGCGGTCCTTGCCTTGGAGCGTGCCCCCACGACGTCTCAGGAGCGCCCTGTCGGCCGTGCTGACCGTCCTGTCCTGCCTCCTCGTGCCGTTCGGCGCGCTGGCGGCCTGGGCGGCGTACGGGCTGGCCGACACGGGCCGCTACGTCACCGCCATGGCGCCGCTCGCCGCCGACCCGGCCGTGCGGGAGGCCGTCGTGGACACGGTCGGCGACGACCTCCTGCGCGCCGTGGACCAGCACCTGGACGTGCGCCCGGTCCGCGGCTCGGTCGGCCCGTTCGTCCACGACGCGGTGCGCTCCTTCACCCGGACGCGGGCCTTCCGGGTGGCCTGGGACACCGGCAACCGGGTCACCCACGACGCCGTCCTGCGCGCCCTGCGCGGCGCGGACGAGCGCGCCGTCACGGTGGACCTGGCCCCCGTCACCGCGCAGGTCAAACGCCAGCTCACCCACGACCACGTGCCGCTCGCCGCGCGCATCCCGGTGGAGCACACCGCGGTCGCCGTGCTCCCGGCGGGCCGGCTGACCGCGCTCCGGAAGGGGTTCCACGTGCTCGAAGTCGCCGGGTTCTGGCTGCCCGTGGCGTCCGTCGCCTTCGCCGCCGGGGGGATCGCGCTCGCCGTGCGCCGGCGCCGGGCCGTCGTCGCCACCGCCCTGGGCACGGCCCTGGGCGGCGCCCTGCTCGCCCTCGCCCTCGCCCTCGGCCGCACCCTGACCCTGGCCCGCCTGCCCGCCGGGGTGTCCCACCCGGCCTCGGCCGCGGTCTACGACGCCCTCACCGGCACCCTGCGCACGACCGCCTGGCTGCTGTCCGGCCTCGGGCTCGCGGTGACCCTCACCGTGTGGCTCACCCGGTACCTGCGGCTGCCCCGTCCCGCGCGACGGCGGCGAGGATCCCCAGCGCCCGCGCCAGAGCCGGCTCCGGCGCCGAAGCGAGCCCGAGCCTGACCGCGTCCGGCGTCCGCCCCGGGCCGACGCCGAAGGCCGTACCCGGTGTGACGGCGATCCCGTGCGCCCGGGCGGCGGCCGTGAAGGTGTCGGCCCGCCACGGCGGGGGCAGCTCCCACCAGGCGAAGTAGGCGGCCGGATCGGAACGTACGGCGAACCCGGCGAGCTTCTCGGCGACCAGCCGCTGCCGCCGCCGCGCGTCCTGCCGTTTGGCGGCCACCAGCCGGTCCACGGTGCCGTCGCCGAGCCAGCGCACGGCGGCCTCCAGCGCGAAGGAGCCCGCGCTCCACCCGCCGGAGCGCACGGCCCGCGCCACCGTCTCGGCGCGGCCCTCCGGCACGACGGCGAAACCGACCGTGAGGCCGGGCGCGACCCGCTTGGACAGTCCGTCGACCAGGTACGTCAGTCCCGGGGCGAGCGCGGCGAGCGGGGGCGTGCCGCCCGGGTGCAGGAAGGACCAGATCCGGTCCTCGACGACCGGTGTCCCCAGGCCGCGGACGCAGTCGGCCAGCTCCCGCAGGCGCCCCGGGGTGATCGTCCGCGAGGTGGGGTTGTGCAGGGCCGGCTGGAGGTAGAGGGCGGACAGCGGTGCGCCGCGGTGGGCGGCGGCGACGGACCCCGGCACCGGCCCCTCGGCGTCCGTGGCGAGCGGGACGAGGACCAGGCCGAGGCGGGCCGCGATCTCCTTGACCAGCGGATACGTCAGGGGCTCCACGCCGATCCGGCCGCCGGGGCGGACCAGGGCGGCGAGGGTGGCGGCGATCGCCTGGCGGGCGTTGCCGGTGAACAGGATCCGCTCGGGACCGGCCCGCAGCCCGCTCCGGGCGAGCAGGGCGGCCACCGCCTCCCGGGCCGCCGGGGTGCCCGCGGCGGCGGCCGGGCGCAGCGCCCGGCCGAGCGCGTCCGGCCGCAGCAGCGTCGCCAGGGCGGGGGCCAGCAGCTCCGACTGACCGGGGGCGCTCGGGTAGTTCAGCTCCAGGTTCACGGCCGGGGCGCCGGCCGCCTCGGCCAGGGCGCGCCCCGGCTGGCCGTCCGGCGCGGTGGCCCGTACGAACGTGCCGCGTCCGACCTCGCCCACCACCAGCCCCCGGCGGACCAGTTCGGCGTAGACCCGGCCCGCGGTCGAGGGCGCGATGCCGTGCCGGCGGGCGAACGCCCGCTGCGGCGGCAGCCGTTGGCCGGGACCCAGCCGCCCGCTGTCGATGTCGGCCGCGATCCGGTCGGCGATGCGCCGGTAGTCGTCCACAACTCCCCCTGCTCTGCGGTCCGTTGCATTGCACCGAGGGCAAAGATTTTATTGCACCGAGCGGTGGGGCGCGCCTACGGTCGTCGCATGCCCCTTCCCCCTCCCTCGGACCTCCTCGCGTATGCGGACCGAGGCCCCGCGGACACCCCCCGGGTCCCCCTCGTCCTCGTCCACGGCCACCCCTTCGACCACACGATGTGGCAGCCGCAGCTCACGGAGTTCGCCGCCGCCCGCCGGGTGATCGCCCCCGACCTGCGCGGCTACGGCGCCTCACCGGTGACGCCCGGCACGGTCCCGCTCTCCCGCCACGCCGGGGACATCGCCGCCCTCCTGGACCACCTGGGCGTGGACGCCTTCGTCCTCGCCGGCCTCTCCATGGGCGGCCAGATCGTCATGGAGTGCGCCGCCCGGCTCGGCGACCGGATCCGGGGCCTCGTCCTCGCCGACACCTTCCCCGCCGCCGAGACCCCCGAGGGCGCCCAGGGCCGCCGCGCCCTGGCCGACCGGCTGCTCGCCGAGGGCATGCGGGGCTACGCCGACGAGGTGCTGGACAGGATGGTCGCCCCGTACGCCGCCCCCGAGGTCAAGGCCCACGTGCACCGCATGATGACGGGCACCCCGCCGCGGGGCGCCGCGGCGGCGCTGCGCGGCCGGGCCGACCGCCCCGACTACCGGGACCTGCTGACGCGGCTCGCCGTGCCCGCCCTGGTCGTGGTCGGCGCCGACGACACCTACACCCCCGTGGCCGACGCCGAGGCGATGCACGCCGCCCTCCCCGACTCCACCCTGCACGTCGTCGAGGGCGCGGCCCACCTGCCCAACCTGGAACGCCCCCGGGAGTTCAACCGGGCGCTGGGCGACTTCCTGGCGCGGCTGGACGGGTGATCGTAGGCTCGGTCCCGTGACCAGGCACGGCGGACGCGGGATCGGCGCATGGTGCGCGGGTCTGCTGCTCGCCGGGGTGAGCGTGGTGGTGGGCTGCCGCGCCGCCGACACCGACGGCTTCACCCCGGTGCCCCAGCTCCTCGCCTTCCTCCCCTGGCTGCTCGTACCGGCCGCCTGCGCGCTGCTGTGCGCGCTGTTCGCCCGCTGGTGGACGGGGCTGGTCTGGGCGGTCGCCGTCCTCGGCCTGCTCGCCTGGTATCTGGACCCGTACGGCAGGACCGCCGAACCGGCCGGACCTCCGCTCGCCGCGCTGCGGGTGCTGACGGCGAACGTCGAGCTCGGCCACGGCACCCCCGCGCTGGTCCGGGTGGTCCGGGACCGGCGGCCGGACGTGGTCTTCGTGCAGGAGTGCGGGCCCGAGTGCCGGGCCCTGCTGGAACGCGGGACCGGGGACGCCTACCCGTACCGCCGGGCCGTCGCGGCGGACGGTTCCGAGGGCTCCCTCGTCCTCAGCCGCTTCCCGCTGACGCCGGCCCCGGGCGTGCCCGGCACCCTGGGCATGCCCGGGGCCGTGGCCGACGTGCGCGGCCACGCCGTACGCCTCCAGCTCGCCCACCCCGTGCCGCCGCTGCCGGACCAGGTCGTCCCGTGGCGCCGCGAACTCGGCCGGCTCCGCGCCTTCGCCGCCGCCGACCGCACCACCCCGACCGTCCTGGCCGGCGACTTCAACGCCTCTCAGGACCACGCGGCCTTCCGCCGCGTCCTCGACGCCGGCCTGACCGACGCGGCCCGCCTCGCCGGCCACGACCGCACCCCGAGCTGGCCGTCCCGTACGGCCTCCGTCATCGGCGTGCAGATCGACCACGTGCTGGTCTCCCCGCACTTCGCGGTGGCCGGCGCCCGCTTCCTCGACGTCCCCGGCACCGACCACCGCGCCCTCCTGACCGACCTCACCCTGCACGGCGGTGCGTGACGGCGGGTCAGCGGACCGGCACCCGCGACGAGCCCGGCGGCACACGCACGCTCCCCGCCCCCGCCCACCGGAGTCGAACCGGTCATACTGGACACATGTTCCGAGAGTTCCCCATCGGCCTCACCCCTCCCGACTGGCTGATCCGGAACCTCAGACCCGAGCAGGCCCCCGTCAACCGGCCCGCCATGGCCCGCGCCGCCCTCGCCATGGCCCTCCCCCTGGCGATCGGGCTGGCCGCCGGCCGCCCCGCCTACGGCGCCCTCGCCTCCATGGGCGCCCTGTCCGGCGTCATCGGCGACACCGCCGACGCCTACCGCATGCGCATCCTCAACATCGCCGTCCCGCAGTTGTTCGGCGCGATCGGCGTGGCCCTGGGCACGCTGGCGTACGGCCACGGCTGGTACGCGGTGGCCGCGGTCACCGGCGTCGCCCTGGTCTCCGGCATGATCTCCACGATCGGCGCCGTCGCCTCGGTGTCCGGCCTGCTCCTGCTGCTCAACTGCGTGGTGGGCGCGGGCCTTCCGCTGCCGTCCCCCTGGTGGCTGGCCCCCGTCCTGATGACCGGCGGCGGCCTCCTGGTCCTGCTGCTGGCCCTGCTGTCCTGGCCGCTGCGCGCGGGCGTCCCGGAGCGCGCGGCCGTCGCGGCCACCTACCGCACGGCCGCCGACCTGCTCGCCGCCGCCGGCACGGACCGCACCGAGGAGTACGAGGAGGCCCGCCGCACCGTCACCCGGTCCCTGAACCAGTCGTACGACCTGGTCCTGGCCCGGCGCACCCGCCACCACGGCCGCAGCCCCGAACTGACCCGCATGCTGGCCCGGTTGAACGCCATCACCCCGGTGATCGAGGCGGCCCCCGCGGCCCACCTGGCGGCCCGCCCGCTGCCGCCCGAGATCCCCGGCGCGCTCCGCGTCCTGGCCCGGGCCGTGGAGGCGGACGACGCGCCCCCTCCGCCCCTCGACCTGCCCCTGCCCACCACGGAGACGGGCCGGGCCGTGGACCACGCGGTGCGGCACGCGGCCGAGGTGGTCACCGCGCCCGACGTGGACCCCCGGGGCATCGACGACCGGCTGGGCCGCCCGGCCGCGGCCGGCATCCGCACGGCCCGCGCCGCGCGCACCGTCGTACTGTCCGCCAACTCCTGGCGCTACGGCGTACGCCTGGCCGTCTGCATCGGCATCGCGCAGGCCCTGGTCTCCCTCGTGGCCGTCCCCCGCTCCTACTGGGTCGCGCTGACCGTCACCTTCATCCTCAAGCCGGACTTCGGCTCGGTCTTCTCCCGCGCCCTGCTGCGCGGCCTCGGCACGGTGGCCGGGCTGGTGGTGGCGGCCGTGGTGCTGGCCGAGGTCCCCCTCGGCTGGTGGGACGTCCCGGCGCTCTTCCTGCTGGCACCGCTCATCCCGGCCCTCACCCCGCGCGGCTACGGCTTCCAGACGGCGGCCATCACCCCGGTGATCCTGCTGCTCTCCGACATCCTCAACCACCAGGGCACGGCCCTGCTGCTGCCGCGGCTGAACGACTCGCTGCTGGGCTGCGCGATCGTGCTGGTCGCCGGGTACCTGCTGTGGCCCGAGAGCTGGCACACCCGGGTGGGCGACCGGCTGGCCGACGCTGTGGCCGACACCGCGGCCTACGTCGAGGCCGCGTTCGGCGACGGCACCGACCCGTCCGCCCGCGCCCGCATGCGCCGCCGCCTCTACCGCGATCTGTCCGTCGTCCGCACCGAGTTCCAGCGCGCGCTGTCCGAGCCGCCGCCGACCGGCCGGCGCGCCGCGGCGTGGTGGCCGCTGGTCGTCGCCGTGGAACGCATCGTGGACGCCACGACGGCCGCCCGCGTCCGCGTCCGGCACGGCGCGGCGCCGCCGTCCACCGGCGAGATCGCCCAGGTCGCGCTGCAACTGCGGGAACTGTCCGAGGGCGTGCGGCGGGCGCGGACCCTGATCGCGGTCCGCACCGACCTCACCGGGCCGGCGGGCAGCGTGCTGGAGCCCCTGCGCCAGGAGGTGGCCGCGGCCCGAGCCATCACGTCCCCGCGCTGACACGGTCCCGCTACTCGGGGCCGCTAACCTTACGTGTCCGTCCTGGCCAGCGATTGACGGATTACAACCTCACGCGAAGGGTTGCGCACATGGGCATTCTCACTCTCCTGCGAAACGCATTCGGCCGCTCACGCAAGTCACGAGCCACCGAGGCGGAGGGTGCGGACCAGGTCCCCGCGCAGACCCCGCCCGCGGCGGAGCCGGAGCCGGAGGCGGAGGGTACGGCCCCCTCCGCCCCGCAGGCCCCGCCCGCACCGGAGGCGGCGGCGGAAGCGGAAGCCGCGGACCGGCCCGCCGAGCAGGCCCCGCCCGCACCGGAGCCGACGGCCCCGTCCGTGCCCGAGCCCCGGTCCGCCGCCGAGGAACACGACCTGGTGGCAGCGGCCTTCGACAACATCAAGGTCCCTCACCAGCAGACAGCGCCCCCGACCGAACCGACGGGCCTCCCGGCGACACCGGAGGAACCGGTCGAGGAACTGGTCCTGGCCCTGACGGTGGTGACGACCGGGGACCCGATCGAGAACGAGACCAAGACGGAGGACCCGACCGAGCCCGAGCCGCCGGCCGAGCCCGAGCCCAAGGCGGAGGAGCCGGCCGAGGCCGAGGCCGAGACGCCGGCCGAGGCCGAGGTCAATACCGAGGAACCGGCCACGACGCAGTCGGAGGAGTCGGCCGAGGCCCCCGAGCCCGAGGCGACCGCGGCACCGGAACCGGAACCGGCAGCCGAGACGACGGCGGAGCCGGAAGCGGCTGAGACGACCACGGCCCCCGCAGCCGCCGACGGCGAACCCGCCCCGCAGGAAACACCCGCGTCCGACGACGCCACCCGCACGGGTGATGCGGATGGGAACACAACCGCCGAAGGCGAAGCCGAGACGCCCGCAGCCCCCGAGCCGACCACCACGGAGACGTCCGAGCCGGAACCGGCGGCAGCCGAGACGACGGCGGAGCCGGAAGCGACGGCGGAGCCGGAAGCGGCTGAGACGACCACGGCCCCCGCAGCCGCCGACGGCGAGCCCGCCCCGCAGGAGACACCCGCGGCCGACGACGCCACCCGCACGGGTGATGCGGATGGGAACACAACCGCCGAAGGCGAAGCCGAGACGCCCGCAGCCCCCGAGCCGACCACCACCCCCGAACCCCCCAAGCCCACCCCCGCCATCCCCCTGACCAGGGTCCGGTCCCGCACCCCCGCCCTGGCCACCGCCTACAAGGCCGCCACCACCGCCCTGAAGAAGAAAGACCTCACCGGCACCCGGGCCAAGCTCTACCTCGTGCTGGACCGCTCCGCGAGCATGCGCCCGTACTACAAGGACGGCTCCGCGCAGGCCCTCGCCGACCAGACCCTCGCGCTCGCCGCCCACGTCGACCCCGAGGCCACGGTCCACGTCGTCTTCTTCTCCACGGAGGTCGACGGCACCACCGACCTCACCCTCACCGCCGACCACGAGACCAAGGTCGACGACGCGCACGCGGGCCTCGGCCGCATGGGCCGTACCAGCTACCACGCCGCCGTGGAGGCCGTACTCGCCCACTACGAGAAGAACGAGGCCCCCGGCACCCCCGCCCTCGTCGTCTTCCAGACCGACGGCGCCCCGGACGCGAAGACCCCCGCGACCCAGGCCCTGACCTCGGCGGCCGACTCCCACCCCGCCGTGTTCTTCTCCTTCGTCGCCTTCGGCGAGCCGGACAACAAGGCCTTCGACTACCTCCGCAAGCTGAAGACCGGCAACGCGTCCTTCTTCCACGCGGGTCCCACCCCCCGCGAGCTGACGGACACCGAGCTGTACGAAGGCGTCCTCGCGACCTGGCGGCCCTGACAGCCGACCGCCCGTGACGGAGCGTAGCCACCGTGGCCGCCCCTTCCCGCCCTGCAAAACGGGAAGCGGGCGGCCCACCCGTGTCGGCTACGATTTCAAGGTTCGAAACCGCAGAAAAGCAGCGACCTGGGAGCAGCCACGATGGCTCGACACCTCATCACCAGCGCCCTTCCGTACATCAACGGGATCAAGCACCTGGGCAACATGGTGGGGTCCATGCTCCCGGCGGACGTGTACTCCCGGTACCTCCGCCAGCGCGGTCACGACGTCCTCTACATCTGCGCGACGGACGAGCACGGCACCCCCGCCGAGCTGGCCGCCAAGGAGCAGGGCCTGCCCGTGGCCGAGTTCTGCGCGCAGGCGCACGACGCCCAGAAGGCGGTCTACGACGGCTTCGCGCTCGCCTTCGACTACTTCGGCCGCAGCTCCAGCCCGGAGAACCGCGAGATCACCCAGCACTTCGCCCGGAAGCTGAACGAGAACGGCTTCATCGAGGAGCGGGCGATCCGCCAGGTCTACAGTCCGGCCGACGGCCGCTTCCTGCCGGACCGCTACGTCGAGGGCACCTGCCCGCACTGCGGCTACGACAAGGCCCGCGGCGACCAGTGCGAGAACTGCACCCGCGTGCTGGACCCGACCGACCTGATCAACCCGCGCTCGGCGATCTCCGGCTCCACGGACCTGGAGGTCCGCGAGACCAAGCACCTGTTCCTGCTCCAGTCCAAGCTCCAGCACGAGGTCGAGGCCTGGGTGGCCCGGCACGAGGACGACTGGCCGCAGCTCGCCTCCTCCATCGCCCGCAAGTGGCTGACCGAGGGCCTGCACGACCGGGCGATCACCCGTGACCTGGACTGGGGCGTCCCGGTGCCTGCGGACACCTGGCCGGAGCTGGCGGCCGAGGGCAAGGTCTTCTACGTCTGGTTCGACGCCCCGATCGAGTACATCGGCGCGACGAAGGAGTGGGCCGACCAGGACCCGGAGAACCGCGACTGGAAGTCCTGGTGGTACGAGGCGGACGACACCGTCCGCTACACCGAGTTCATGGCCAAGGACAACGTCCCCTTCCACACCGTGATGTTCCCGGCGACCGAGCTGGGCGTGCGCGAGCCGTGGAAGAAGGTCGACTACGTCAAGGCGTTCAACTGGCTGACGTACTACGGCGGCAAGTTCTCCACCTCGCAGAAGCGGGGCGTCTTCACCGACCAGGCCCTGGCCATCCTGCCCGCCGACTACTGGCGGTACTTCCTGATCGCCAACGCCCCGGAGTCGGACGACTCGTCCTTCACCTGGGAGCACTTCACCGCCACGGTGAACAAGGACCTGGCCGACACCCTCGGCAACTTCGTCAACCGCGTGCTGTCCTTCAGCAAGAAGCGCTTCGGCGAGGAGGTCCCGGCCGGCGGCGAGCCCGGTGAGGCGGAGGCGAGGCTCGGCGAGGAGATCGCGTCGCTCCTCGCGGAGTACGAGTCGCACATGGAGGCCCTCCAGTTCCGCAAGGCCGCGGCCGCCCTGCGCGCCCTGTGGTCGGCCGGCAACTCCTACCTGGAGGAGAAGGCCCCCTGGCTGGAGATCAAGACGAACAAGGAGGGCGCGGCCCTCACCCTGCGTACGGCGATGAACCTCATCCACCTGTACGCGGTGGTCTCCGAGCCGTTCATCCCGGCGACGGCCAAGGTCATGCGCGAGGCGTTCGCCCTGCCGCAGGACACCGCGGCCTGGGTCGGCGCCGAGGAGGCGAAGGCCCTGGCCTCCGTCCCGGCCGGCACCCCGTTCACGGTCCCGCCGGTCCTGTTCGCCAAGCTGACCGACGAGGACCTGGCGACGTACAAGGACCGCTTCGGCGGCGAGGAGGGCTGACACCCCTCCGCTCCCTGACGTGCTCGCCCGCCGGCCCCGCCGCGGGCGAGCACGCGCGTGTCAGCGCCCGGCCGCGTACGGCACGAAGTCGGCCCAGGCACCGCGCGTGAGCGCGAGCCGCGGGCCATCTATGTTCTTGGAGTCGCGGACGTGCACCGAGCCGGGGGTGGCGGCGATCTCGACGCAGTCGTTGCCGTCACCGCTGCTGCTGTAGCTGAACAGCGAAAAATCCACCCGGTCCCGGCGGAAACGGCACGCGCACCGGAGCACGGGAACGTGGGCTCCGGTGCCCGCGGCGGTCTTCCTTAGGACCACGAGGGGGAAAGGAACCCACCAAGCCCCGCCCCTCCCACCCGCGGCGCACGATCACTCCCGTGGGTGAACATCACCAACTGGGCTGGATTCGCCCCCGGTTGTCTGCCCTACGCTCGGCGCAGCACCACGCGGCACGACACGACCCCAGACATACGAAACGGCCCTCGCCGGGACGGGCATCCCACTGCGAGGGCCTGACCACCAAGGAAGCAGTACCTTCCCGATGGATACCGAAAACAGTAGCGCGCCCCCGCCCGCCGGGTCCCGTAACAGCGGTAAAAACCACCCGCACCGGCAGCCTCGGAACACACACGCGATGGCCCACGCCGGCGGTGTCGTCCACGACAACACCCGGCACACCGCCCGGTTCACGGTGATCGGCAACCACCTCGCCCAGCACTCGGAGTTGTCCGGGCTCGCCATCGGGCTGGCGGTGTACATCCAGTCGGTCCCCACCGGCGCCCCCGTGGACATCAAGACCCTCGCCGCCCGCTTCCCCGAGGGCACGACCCGGATCGCCGCCGCCCTGCGCGAACTGGAGACCCACGGTTACCTGCGCCGCACCCGCGAGCGCACCCCGGCCGGCCGGGTCGTCACCCGCACCGTCTCCTGCAACCAGCCCGACCGCCACCGCACCCGCGACGCCCCCGAGGCGGCGCCCCGCCGGACGGCCCCCGCCCCGCAGCGGGAACCCGCACGCCGCCGCGCCCTCCCGGCCGTGCCGAAGCCCGCGTACGCCTCCCCCGGGCTGCTCCGGACGGCCACCGAGGTCCTCGCCGGCCTGCGCCGCACGGACCCCCGCCTGCTCCTGTCCGCCACCGACGCCGAACACCTCGCCCCCGGTGTCGCCGCCTGGCTGGAGCGCGACCTCACCCCCGCCGCCGTACGCTCCGCGCTGACGGCGAACCTGCCGAACGAGCCCCTGATCCGCCCGGCCGCCTTCCTCGCCCACCGGCTGACCGCCCAGCTCCCGCCCACGCCGCCGTTCCGGCCTCCGGCCTCACCGGCCCTGGAGCCCCGTCACCCCTGGCAGACCTGCGACGGCTGCGAACGCGTCTTCCGGGCACCGGCCCCCGGCCGCTGCCGCGACTGCCGCACCGACACCAGCGAGACCGAATGAGCACACTGCCGGAGTGGGAGTACGCCTTCGGCGCGGAGGAAGCCGCCCCCACGCATCCGGTGAGACGACTGTGCGCGCCGGCCGTCGAGAACAGGTCAGGACGGACCGGCGCGCACAGGGGGCCCGGTGTTACTTCGGCTGCGGCTTCCTGACGCTCAGGTGCAGCTCGCGCAGGCGGGACTCCTCAAGCTCGGTCGGGGCGCCCATCATCAGGTCCTGGGCGTTGCCGTTGAGCGGGAAGGAGATCGTCTCGCGGATGTTGGGCTCGTCCGCGAGGAGCATGACGATACGGTCCACACCCGGGGCGATGCCGCCGTGCGGCGGGGCGCCGAAGCGGAAGGCGCGCAGCATGCCGGCGAACTTGTCCTCGACGGTCTCACGGTCGTAGCCCGCGATCTCGAACGCCTTGAGCATGATGTCCGGCTCGTGGTTCCGGATCGCGCCGGAGGACAGCTCGACGCCGTTGCAGACGATGTCGTACTGCCAGCCCAGGATGTCCAGCGGGTCCTGGGTCTCCAGGGCCTCCAGGCCGCCCTGCGGCATGGAGAAGGGGTTGTGCGAGAAGTCGATCGCGCCGGTCTCCTCGTCCTTCTCGTACATCGGGAAGTCGACGATCCAGCAGAAGCGGAAGACGTTCTCCTCGAACTGGCCGGCCCGCTTGGCGGCCTCGACGCGGACCGCGCCCATGATCTTGGAGACCTCGTCGAACTCGCCCGCGCCGAAGAAGATCGCGTGGCCGGGGGCCAGCGAGAGGCGCTTGGTCAGCTCGGCGACGTTCTCCTCGGTGAGGAACTTCGCGATGGGACCGGACAGCGTGCCGTCCTCGCCGACGCGGACCCAGGCCAGGCCCTTCGCACCCAGCGACACGGCGAAGTCGCCGAGCTGGTCGAAGAACTTGCGCGGCTGGGCGGAGACGTCCGGGACGGGCAGCGCGCGCACGTGCTTGCCGGCGAACGCCTTGAACTCCGAGCCCTCGAAGACGTCGGTGATGTCCACCAGCTCCAGCTTGGCGCGCAGGTCCGGCTTGTCGGAGCCGTACTTGAGCATCGCCTCGCGGAACGGGATCCGCGGGAACGGGGACGTGACGTGGCGGCCGTTGCCGAACTCCTCGAACAGCTCGGTCATGAGCTGCTCGATCGGCTGGAAGACGTCCTCCTGCTCGACGAAGCTCATCTCGACGTCGAGCTGGTAGAACTCGCCCGGCGAGCGGTCGGCGCGGGCGTCCTCGTCGCGGAAGCAGGGCGCGATCTGGAAGTAGCGGTCGAAGCCGGAGATCATCAGCAGCTGCTTGAACTGCTGCGGGGCCTGCGGCAGGGCGTAGAACTTGCCCGGGTTGAGGCGCGAGGGGACCACGAAGTCGCGCGCGCCCTCGGGGGAGGTCGCCGACAGGATCGGGGTCGCCATCTCGTTGAAGCCCAGCGCCGTCATCTTGTGCCGGATCGCCGAGATGACCGCCGTGCGCAGCATGATGTTGCGGTGCATGCGCTCGCGGCGCAGGTCCAGGAAGCGGTACTCCAGGCGCCGCTCCTCGTTGACCCCGTCCTCGGCGTTGATGGTGAAGGGCAGGGGCTGCGCCGCGCCGAGCAGCTCGACGTCGGCGACCTCGACCTCGATCTCACCGGTGGGCAGCTCGGGGTTCACGTTCTCGGTTCCACGTGAAACAACGCGGCCGTCGACGCGGACCGTGGACTCCTTGGAGATCTTGTCCAGGGCCTCGTACGCGGGGGTGCCGGGGCGGGCGACGAGCTGCGTGATGCCGTAATGGTCGCGCAGATCGATGAAGAGGATGCCGCCCAGGTCGCGCCGATTGTGCAGCCAGCCACTCAGCCGGACGTCGGTGCCGACGTCAGAGGCGCGGAGCTGGCCGCAGGTGTGGGACCTGTACCGATGCATCGTCGTTCATCGTCCTTCGTGGTGGGTTCTCTCCCGCCGGCTCTGCGGACCGGCGGGAACGGGCACGGGCCCGGACCCATCAAGGGTACCGGGCACGCCAGATCGGCTCCTCCCCCTTGTCATCCGCCCGCACCAAGGTGGCACGCTCCCGTCACATCTTCCTAAAGTGGGGCAATGCGCACTGGCGAGCCTCTTCCGTCCGTCGGGGACGTCCTCGCCGCCCTCGCGACCGGGCTGTGGCACTGGGACACGGCCGCCGGGCTGGTCACCGTGGACGCGGAGGCGGCGAGGCTGCTCGGCCTGCCCGCGGAGCCGGCCACCCTCACGGAGGCGCAGACCCGGGCCCGGCTGCACCCGGTCGACTGGAACGAGATCACCGGCGTGGTGCGGCTGGCGGTCGCCGAGAACACCCTCGCCGAGGTGCGCATCCGGGTCATGGACGTGGACGGCAGCGTCCTGCGGGTCGTCCGCAGCCGGTCGAAGCCGTCCTACGACCCCGAACGGCAGACGTACGAGCTGATCGGCACCCTCCAGGAGGTGACCGAGCCCACCCCGGGCACGGCGGCCGCCCGCAGCGCGGTCACCGGGGACTGGCGGCGCTCCCGGGAGGCGTTCCTCCTGGACGCGGGACGCGCGCTGGCGGAGGCCCGGTCCACGGCCGAGGTGCTCCGGGTGGCGGGCGGCCTGTCCATGCCGGGCTTCTCACCGGACGGGCTCGTGGTGTTCGGGGTGAAGGGCGACCGGCTCTCCATCACCGGCCAGCACGGCCACCAGCCCGATGCCATGAACCCCTTCTCCGACATGCCGCTGGACACCGACTACCCGGCGGCCGAGGTGGTCCGCACCGGACGGGCCGTCTACCTGTCGTCCCCGGAGGAGTACAAGGAGCGCTACCCCGCCACCTGGCCGCTCGCCCGGGTCTTCGGCCGCCGCTCGTGGGCGTTCCTGCCGCTGACGGCCGCAGGGCGCACGATGGGCGCCTGGATGGCCGCCTTCACCCACACCGTGGCGTTCACACCCGACGAGCGCGCCGTCCTGACCACGGTCGCCCGGATGCTCGCCCAGGCGCTGTCCCGGGCCGGCGCCGCCGAGTCCGAGCGGGAGCTGTCGGAGGGCCTCCAGCGCTCCATGCTGCCGTCGCTGGGCCCCGAGGTCCCGGGGATACGGGTGGCGGCCCGGTACATCCCGACCGGCGGCGGTCTCCAGGTCGGCGGCGACTGGTACGACGTGATCCCGCTGCCGTCCGGCCGCTTCGCGCTGGTCATCGGGGACGTGCAGGGCCACGACGTCCGCGCGGCCGGGCTCATGGGCCAGCTGCGGATCGCGCTGCGCGCCTACGCGGCCGAGGGGCACCGCCCGGACGCCGTCCTCTCCCGCGCCTCCCGCTTCCTGCACGGCGTCACCCACTCCTCCGCCGACGACCCGCTGGCCGACCCGCGCTTCGCGACCTGCCTGTACGTCGAGGCCGACCCGGTGACCGGCATGCTGGAGATCGCCCGCGCCGGCCACCCGGACCCGGTGATCCGGATGGCGGACGGCACGGTGATGCTGCGGCCCACGACGGGCGGGCTGCCGCTGGGCATCGACCCGGACGCCGACTACCCGAGGACCCGGTTCACCCTCGAACCCGACGAGACGCTGATGCTGTGCACCGACGGCCTGATCGAGACCGGCGGGCACGACATGGAGAGCGGCTGGCGGCGGCTGCGCGCGACCCTGGAGGACCACGAGGGCGACCTGGAGTCCCTGGCCGACGAACTGGTGCGGGCGGTGCACGGGCCGTTCTCGCACCACACCACCGGCCCGCTGGCCGACCGCCGCGAGGACGACATCGCGCTCCTGCTGCTGTGCCGGCCGGGGGACGGCTGCGGCTGCGGCGGCACGACCGCGGTCCGGATCCCGGCGCGGCGCACCCTGCTGTCGGTGGCGCAGGACGAACCGGACCGGATCGCCGAGGCCCGCCAGCACCTGCGCGAGCTGCTGCACGACTGGGCCTCGGCCGACCAGGTGGACTCGGCGGTGCTGCTGGTCTCCGAGATGGTCACCAACGTGCTGGTGCACACCGACGCGGACGCGCTGCTGCTCGCCGAGATCACCGGCGAGCCGGCCGCGCGGCGGCTGCGGGTGGAGGTCTTCGACACCGGGGACGACCTGCCGCACCGGCGCCACCCCGGCGAACTGGCCTCCTCCGGCCGCGGTCTGATGCTGATCGAACTCCTCGCGGACGCCTGGGGGGTGGACCCGCGCGGCGAGGGCAAGAGCATCTGGTTCGAGCTGTGCGAACCGGCGGGACCCGCGGAGGACGCGTGACCTCGCGCCGGTGACGCGCGGCCCGCCGCCGCCCCGGGAAGGGGCGCTACGGCCCGGTGGTGGCGGGTCCGTCGGGCCGTTCCCCGTACCGCTCCCGCAGCTCGGCCCCGACACCGAAGGCCGCCGCGGTCAGCGGGACCGCGAGGAGCATGCCGAGGATGCCCGCCACGGAGGCGCCCGCGGTGATCGTGACCATCACGACGGCCGGGTGCATCTGCACGGTGCGGCTCTGGATGACCGGCTGGAGCACATGCCCCTCCAGCACCTGCACCGCGAGCACCACCCCGACCGTCCACAGGGCGGTCACGAGACCCCGGTCGGCGAGGGCCACCAGCACGGCCACCGCGCCCGACAGGAAGGCGCCGAGGTACGGGATGTAGGCGCCGACGAAGACGAGCGCGCCCAGCCCCACCGCGCCGGGCACCCGCAGCACCAGCAGGCCGACGGTGATGCACAGGGCGTCGATGAGGGCGATGAGGGTCGTCCCGCGCATGAACCCCTCCATCGCGGCGAACGCCCGCCGGGACATGGCCTCCAGGGTGTCGGCGGTGCCGCCGGGCGCCAGGGAGCGCAGGGCCGCCACGGCCCGGTGCCCGTCGCGCAGGAAGAAGAAGACGAGCAGCAGCGCCAGCACCGCCATGGCGATGCTCTCGGCGACGACGCCGACCCCGCTGACGACGTTGGACGCGGCCGTCCCGCCGAACTTGCCCAGCAGCTCGCGCGCGTTGCCGGCCAGGTCGTCCAGCCCGGTGCCGGACGCTCCGAAGTGCCGCGCGACGGCCCTGGCGGCGTTCCGCAGCGAGGCGACGATCTGCCCGCCGTTGTCGACGAGCGCGGCGGCGACGATGTAGACGGCGCCGCCGACGACGGCCAGCACGGCGGCGCAGGTGAGCCCGGCCGCCACCGACGGCTGCACCCCCGCCCGCACCAGCCACCGGTGCAGCGGACCGAGCAGCGCGGTGCCGAGCAGGGCGAGCAGCACCGGTGTCACGGCCGTACGGAGTTCCGCGCACAGCCGCACCCCCACCCAGCCCACGCCCGCGACGAGGAGCAGCACGGCGCACCAGGCGGCGAGCCGGCGGACGTGATCGGGCAACAGGCGCACGAGCCCAGCCGACCACGCGCGCGGGCCGCTGTCCCGCGGCGCGCGGCCGGGCGGGTGAGGCGGCCGGGCCCGTACGGTCGGGGCATGGAGAGGACTGCACCCGAACCGGCGGCTCCCGGCGCGACCGCGGCCGTCGTCTACCGGCCGGCGCGCCCCGGGGACGCCGGTGCCATCGCCGCGCTCGACGGCTCCTTCACGACCGACTCGGTGTTCGAGGTCACCGCGTCCGGCGGCGGGTTCGCGATCCGCGAGGTACCGGTCCGGCCCCCGCTGCACAAGGTCTTCCCCGACGAGGACGGCGGCCCGGGCGACGGGGAGGAGGACGGCGGGCCCGGCCCGGTCCGGACGGTGGTCGCCGTGCGCGGCGACGAGCTGTGCGGGTTCGTGACGGCCGCCTTCGAGCCGTGGAACGCGCGCCTGACCGTCCGGGACATCGAGGTCGCGCCGGCCTGGCGGGGCAGGGGCGTGGGGCGGGCCCTGATGGAGCACGCCGTCGGCTTCGCCCGGGAGTGCGGGGCGGTGCACGTGTGGCTGGAGGTCAGCAGCGTCAACGCGCCCGCCGTCCGCGCCTACCTCCGCATGGGCTTCGCCTTCTGCGGGCTGGACACCTCGCTCTACGACGGCACGGAGTCGGCGGGCGAGCGGGCGCTCTTCATGGCCCGGCCGGTGCGCTGACCGGCCGGGCCCGGAAGAGGATCAGATGCCGTCCTGCGTCATCCCGTGCACCGCCGGGACGCTGCCGAGCCGGCCCTTCTTGAAGTCCTCGAAGGCCTGCACCAGCTCGTCCTGGGTGTTCATGACGAACGGGCCGTAGTGGGCCATGGGCTCCCGGATGGGCTGCCCGCCGAGGAGGACGACCTCCAGGTCCGGGGTGTGGGAGTCCTGCCTCTCGTCCGCGCGGACGGTCAGCGAGGAGCCGGAGCCGAAGACGGCCGTCTGGCCCGAGCGGACCGGGCGGCGCTCCGCGCCGACGCTGCCGCGGCCGGCGAGGACGTACGCCAGGCCGTTGAAGTCCTGACGCCACGGCAGGGTGATCTCCGCGCCCGGGGCGAGCGTCGCGTGGATCATCGTGATCGGCGTGTGCGTGATGCCGGGGCCCTCGTGGCCGTCCAGCTCACCGGCGATGACCCGCAGGAGCGCGCCGCCGTCGGGGGAGGTGAGGAGCTGGACCTGGCCGCCGCGGATGTCCTGGTAGCGCGGGGCCATCATCTTGTCCTCGGCCGGGAGGTTCACCCAGAGCTGGACGCCGTGGAAGAGGCCGCCGGACACGACGAGGGACTCCGGCGGGGCCTCGATGTGCAGCAGGCCCGAACCGGCGGTCATCCACTGGGTGTCGCCGTTGGTGATGGTGCCGCCGCCCCCGTGCGAGTCCTGGTGGTCGAAGACACCGTCGATGATGTAGGTGACGGTCTCGAAGCCGCGGTGGGGGTGCCAGGGCGTGCCCTTGGGCTCACCGGGCGCGTACTCCACCTCGCCCATCTGGTCCATCATGATGAACGGGTCGAGGTGGCGGTAGTTGATCCCGGCGAACGCGCGGCGCACCGGGAAGCCCTCGCCCTCGAACCCGCTCGGGGCGGTCGTGACGGTGAGCACGGGGCGTGCCACGGCGTCGGCGGGAGCGGTCACGCGGGGCAGCGTCAACGGGTTCTCGACGGTCACTGCAGGCATGGTGGGTACCTCCTTGGTACGCCCACTTTAGTTGAGCGTTGAACTTTCTGCCACCCATAACGGAGAAGGCCCGGAGGGAATTCCCTCCGGGCCACCGTCCGGGTCGAGCGGGGAGCGTGCGCCCCGCGCACCTGCGGGCACGGACACGCCGGGAGCCGTGCGGGCGCCCGGCGATCCGCCCGCGCACGCCGGGCCGGCTAGCCGTACATCCGGCGCATCGCGAAGTCGACCATCTGCTCGACCGCCTTCGCGTCGAAGACCATGCGGTGCTCGCCCTCCATGTCCAGGACGAAGCCGTAGCCGGTCGGCAGCAGGTCGATCACCTCGGCGCCGGTGATGACGAAGTACTTGGACTCCTTGCCCGCGTACCGGCGCAGCTCCTTCAGCGAGGTGAACATGGGGATCACCGGCTGCTGGGTGTTGTGCAGGGCGAGGAAGCCGGGGGTGTCGCCGCGCGGGCAGTACACCTTCGAGGTGGCGAAGATCTGCTGGAAGTCCTCGGCGGCCATCTGGCCCGTGGTGAAGGCGCGCACCGCGTCGGCGAGCGAGGGCGGGGACGGCTCCGGGTAGAGCGGCGGCTGCTGGCCGTACCCGCCGACACCGCCCGGCATCTGCTGCTGCGGCGGGGCGTACTGCTGCTGCTGAGCAGCCCCGCCGTCCATGGGCTGGCCGTATCCGTACATGGGCGCAAGCGTACCGAGAGCGGTGCCGGCGCGGGCGTCCGGGAAATTTATGTAGCGAGCGTTAGGGAATTGGGGTACGGTTTTCTGTATCGGCCGCTACAGATGGCGGCCGCTCCCGCACGGCCCGGAGGTGCCCCATGACCGTGTCCCGCCCCGGCGCGGACCCCCGCCCCCTCCTGCTCCTCGCACACGGCGCGGGCGGCTCGATCGCGGCCAACTACGGCCCGGTCATGAGCCGGTTGACCAGCAGGTACGCGGTGGCGGGCACCGACTGGCCGGGCGCCGGCGGCACCCCGCGCGCAGCCGGGCCGCTGGAGCTGGACGCGCCGGCCGGGCGGCTGCTCGCCGCAGCCGACGCGGCCGGGGCGCGGCGGTTCACCGTCTCCGGGTACTCACTGGGCGCGGCGGTGGCGGTCCGGCTGGCCGCCCGGCACCCGGAGCGGGTCACCTCGCTCGTCCTGACCGCCCCCTTCGCCCGCGCCGACGCCGGGCTGCGGCTGACGGCGCGGGTGTGGCGCGCGCTGAGCGAGGCCGGCGACCGGGAGACGCTCGGGCGGTTCCTGCTCGCCCACGCCCTGAGCCCGGCCGCCCTGGACGCGATGGCCCCCACGGAGCTGGAGGCGGTCGCGCGGGAGACGGGGGCGGACGCGCCGCGGGGCACGCCGGAGCAGGTGGAGCTGGTGGAGCGGCTGGACGTGAGCGCCGACCTCGCCCGGATCACCGCGCCGACGCTGGTCGTCTCGCCCACCGACGACGCCCTGGTGCCGCCCCGGCTGCACCGGGCGGTGGCGGCGGGGATCCCGGGCGCCCGGCTGGTGGAGATACCGGGCGGTCACCTTCCGTTCGCCGAGCAGCCCGACCGGTGGGCGACCCTGCTGACCGGCGCGGAGGAGTAGACCCTTCTCACACTTGGACCGGCGGGGTTGCGCCTTATTACCGACGGGTAGCATCATCGTAGCTACTTGTTGGTACGTGAAACAGATGCGAGGAGTCAGTGCCTCGCCGATCCTTCTACGGAGCCGGAGCCGTCACCATGGGGCACTACAAGTCGAATCTCCGCGACATCGAGTTCAACCTCTTCGAAGTACTCGGGCGCGACAAGGTGTACGGCACCGGCCCGTTCGAGGAGATGGACGTCGAGACCGCCAAGAGCGTCCTGGAGGAGCTGACCCGCCTCTCCGAGAACGAGCTGGCCGAGTCCTTCGCCGACGCCGACCGCAACCCGCCGGTCTTCGACCCGGAGACCAGCACCGCTCCGGTCCCCGCGTCCTTCAAGAAGAGCTACCAGGCCTTCATGGACTCCGAGTACTGGCGGCTCGGCCTGCCCGAGGAGATCGGCGGCACCACCTCGCCGCGCTCCCTGATCTGGGCCTACGCCGAGCTGATCCTGGGCGCCAACCCGGCCGTGTGGATGTACTCCTCCGGCCCCGCGTTCGCCGGCATCCTCTTCGAGGAGGGCAACGAGGTCCAGAAGCACATCGCGAAGATCGCCACCGAGCGGCAGTGGGGCTCCACGATGGTGCTCACCGAGCCCGACGCGGGCTCGGACGTGGGCGCCGGCCGCACCAAGGCGGTCCAGCAGGAGGACGGCTCCTGGCACATCGAGGGCGTGAAGCGCTTCATCACCTCGGGTGAGCACGACATGTCGGAGAACATCCTCCACTACGTGCTCGCGCGCCCCGAGGGCGCCGGCCCCGGCACCAAGGGCCTGTCCCTCTTCCTCGTCCCGAAGTACCTCTTCGACTTCGAGTCCGGCGAGCTGGGCGAGCGCAACGGCGTCTACGCCACCAACGTCGAGCACAAGATGGGCCTGAAGGCCTCCAACACGTGCGAGATGACCTTCGGCGACCGGCACCCCGCCAAGGGCTGGCTGATCGGCGACAAGCACGAGGGCATCCGCCAGATGTTCCGCATCATCGAGTTCGCCCGCATGATGGTCGGCACGAAGGCGATCTCCACGCTCTCCACCGGCTACCTGAACGCGCTGGAGTACGCCAAGGAGCGCGTCCAGGGCCCGGACCTGGCGAACTTCATGGACAAGACCGCGCCCAAGGTCACCGTCACCCACCACCCCGACGTGCGCCGCTCGCTGATGACGCAGAAGGCGTACGCGGAGGGCATGCGCGCCCTGGTGCTGTACACCGCATCGGTCCAGGACGCGATCCAGGTCAAGGAGGCGAACGGCGAGGACGCCTCCGCCGACCACGCGCTGAACGACCTGCTGCTGCCCATCGTCAAGGGCTACGGCTCCGAGAAGGGCTACGAGCAGCTCGCCCAGTCGCTCCAGACCTTCGGCGGCTCCGGCTTCCTCCAGGAGTACCCGATCGAGCAGTACATCCGGGACTCCAAGATCGACACCCTGTACGAGGGCACCACGGCCATCCAGGGCCAGGACTTCTTCTTCCGGAAGATCGTCCGCAACCAGGGCGCCGCGCTGAACTCCCTCGCCGAGGACATCAAGAAGTTCCTGGCGCTCGCCACCGGCGGCGACGAGCTGGCCACCGCCCGCGAGCACCTGGCCAAGGCGGCCGTGGAGCTGGAGGCGATCGTCGGCGTGATGCTGACCGACCTCGCCGCCACCGAGCAGGACACCAAGAACATCTACAAGGTGGGCCTGAACACCACCCGCCTGCTGCTGGCCTCCGGTGACGTGGTCGTCGGCTACCTGCTCCTCAAGGGCGCCGCCGTCGCCGCCGAGAAGCTGGCCACGGCCTCCGCGAAGGACAAGGCGTTCTACACCGGCAAGATCGCCGCCGCGAAGTTCTTCGCGGCCAACGTCCTGCCCGGCGTCACGCTCGCCCGCAAGCTCTCCTCCGGCGTCGAGCTGGACCTCATGGAGCTGGACGAGGCCGCCTTCTGACAGCTCCGGACCTTCCGGACGCCCCCGCCGATTCCGCGTACGGGCCCGCATCCTTTCCGGGAGCGGGCCCGTGCACGTCGTTAAGGTGAAACCCATGAGCGCACCAGTCCGCTTCGACCGCGGCCACACCGACGACCTGATGTCCTTCCTGGCGGCGTGCCCGTCGCCGTACCACGCCGTGGCGAACACCGCCGAGCGGCTGGAGAAGGCGGGCTTCCGTCAGGTCGCCGAGACGGACGCGTGGGACGGGACGAGCGGCGGCAAGTACGTGCTGCGCGGTGGCGCGATCGTGGCCTGGTACGTCCCCGAGGGCGCCGAACCGCACACGCCGTTCCACATCGTCGGCGCGCACACCGACTCGCCGAGCCTGCGGGTCAAGCCCCGCCCGGACAGCGGGGCGCACGGCTGGCGCCAGGTCGCGGTCGAGATCTACGGCGGCCCGCTGCTCAACTCCTGGCTGGACCGGGACCTGGGCCTGGCCGGCCGGCTCACCCTGCGCGACGGCTCCTCCGTCCTGGTCGACGTGGACCGGCCGCTGCTGCGGGTGCCGCAGCTCGCCATCCACCTGGACCGCTCGGTCGGCGCCGAGGGGCTCAAGCTCGACAAGCAGCGCCACCTCCAGCCGGTCTGGGGCCTCGGCAACGACGTGTCGGACGGCGACCTCATCGCCTTCCTGGAGCAGGAGGCCGCGCTGGCGGCGGGCTCGGTGACCGGCTGGGACCTGATGCTGTACCCGGTGGAGCCGCCGGCCTACCTCGGCCGGGACCGGGAGCTGGTCGCCGGCCCCCGCATGGACAACCTGCTGTCCGTGCACGCGGGTGCCGCCGCCCTCGCCGCCGTGGCCGCCTCCGGCGCCCCGCTCACCCGCATCCCCGTGCTGGCCGCCTTCGACCACGAGGAGAACGGCTCCCAGTCGGACACCGGCGCCGACGGCCCGCTGCTCGGCACGGTCCTGGAGCGCTCGGTCCTCGCGCGCGGCGGCTCCCTGGAGGACCGGGCCCGCGCCTTCGCCGGCACGGTCTGCCTGTCCTCCGACACGGGCCACGCCGTGCACCCCAACTACGCCGAGCGGCACGACCCGACGCACCACCCGCGGGTCAACGGCGGCCCGATCCTCAAGGTCAACGTCAACAACCGCTACGCCACGGACGGTTCGGGCCGCGCGGTGTTCGCCGCGGCCTGCGAGAAGGCGAACGTCCCGTTCCAGAGCTTCGTCTCGAACAACTCCATGCCGTGCGGCACCACCATCGGACCGATCACCGCGGCCCGGCACGGCATCCGCACGGTGGACATCGGCGTCGCGATCCTCTCCATGCACAGCGTCCGCGAACTGTGCGGCGCCGACGACCCGTTCCTCCTGGCGAACGCCCTGACGGCCTTTCTGGAGGGCTAGTCGGGGCCTCGCCGGGTATCCGGACGGCACCGGAAACTCCGGAACCGGAAGGGGAGGCGAGGTCTCATGGGTCTCGGCGGATGCATCATCCTCATCGCCGTAGGGGCCATCCTGACGTTCGCGACCGACTGGCACATGCACGGTGTGAACCTCACCGTCGTCGGCGTGATCCTCATGGCCGTGGGCCTGATCGGCGTCGCGACGTTCGCCGGCATCGCACGCCGGCGGCGGGTCGTGGTCCCGTCGGCGGCGCCTGTGGTGGAGGAGGAACCGCACCACCACCACACCCGCCGCGTCGACGGCTACAGCGACGGCTACGGCGTCTGAGTCACCGCCTCCTGCTCGTCCAGGCCCGCCAGGACGAGCGGCAGGCGGTCCGCCCCGCCCTCGGCGAGGCGGACCGGCACACCCCAGTCCTGCTGGTGGACGTGGCAGGCGGGATAGGGGACGGCGGGATCGTCGTCGCAGCTCGCGGCCATCGCGGAGACGTGCAGGACACCCTCCGGGACGGCCGGGTTCAGCACCAGCTCGCGGCAGAGGTCCGTGTCCGCTCCCCCGCCCTGGAGCAGCAGCTCGGGCGGGGTGGAGGAGACCAGCAACCGGGTCGCGGGGCCGTACCGGACGTCCGGCTTCTGGCCCGCCGGGGCCTGGAAGACCACATCGAGACGCAGGCGCCCGGCCGCGACCTCCGTGGCCGCCCGCCGTGGGCGGTGGGCGACCGGAGCCACGCGCACGGCGTCCTCGGGCAGCCGCAGCCGGGTCAGCCGGTGCCGGGCCGACTCCACCACCACGACGTCCCCGCCGACGAGCACGGCGTCGCTGGGCTCGCGCAGATCGGTGGCGAGCGTGGTGACCTCACCGGTGGCGGGGTCGTAGCGGCGCAGGGCGTGGTTGTAGGTGTCCGCGACGGCGACGGAGCCGTCCGGCAGGGCGGTCACGCCCAGCGGGTGCTGGAGCAGCGCCTGCTCCGCGGCGCCGTCCCGGTGCCCGAAGTCGAACAGGCCGCTGCCCACGGCCGTGTGCACGTGCCCGTCCGGGTCCACCCAGCGCAGGGCGCTCGTCTCGGAGTCGGCCAGCCAGAGCCGGTCGGCGGTGGCGGCCAGGCCCGAGGGCTGCGCGAACCACGCCTCGGCGGCGGGACCGTCCACCAGCCCCTCGTTGCCGGTGCCGGCCGCCACGGCGACGGTCCGGCCGGCCGGGTCGTACGTCCACAGCTGGTGGACGCCCGCCATGGCGATCCACACCTTCCCGCCGAACACCGCCACGTCCCAGGGTGACGACAGGTCGACCGCACGGGCCGGCCCGGACGTCGCCGACCCCCGCCACCACTGCCGTCCGGTGCCGGCCAGGGTGGTCACCTCGCCGGTGCCGGGATCCAGGCGGCGCAGGGCGTGGTTGACGGTGTCGGCGACCACCACCGAGCCGTCGTCGAGGAGGGCGAGGCCCTGCGGCTCGCTGAAGGCGGCCGTCCCGGCGCCCCCGTCGGCGAAGCCGCGGGCACCGGAGCCGAAGCGCCGCACGACGGTCTCGGCGTCCTCGGCCAGCTCCACCAGCCGGTGCCGGGTGGAGTCGCTGACCAGGAAGTTCCCGGACGGCAGCAGCAGCGCCTTGCCGGGGAAGCGCAGGGCCGTCGCCGCGGGCTCCGGGGGTACGTAGGGGCCGTCGCCGCGGCGCAGGGTGCCCTTCGCCGCGTGCTCCGTCTCCAGCTCCGTGACCAGGCGCTCGATGGCGTGCACATGGCCCTCGCCGGCGTGCTGCGCGACGACGTACCCCTCGGGGTCGATCACCACCAGGGTCGGCCAGGCGCGGACCGCGTACTGCTTCCAGGTGGCCAGCTCCGGGTCGTCCAGGACGGGGTGCGCCACGCCGTAGCGCTCCACGGCGTCCACCACGGCGCCGTGCTCGGCCTCGTGCGCGAACTTCGGCGAGTGCACGCCGATCACCACGAGCGTGTCCCGGTGCTTCTCCTCCAGCTCGCGCAGTTCGTCCAGGACGTGCAGGCAGTTGACGCAGCAGAAGGTCCAGAAGTCCAGGACGACGATGCGCCCGCGCAGGCCGGCCAGGGTGTGCGGCCGGCCGCCGGTGTTCAGCCAGCCGCCCCTGCCGGTGAGTTCGGGGGCGCGGACGCGGGCGCGGCGCCGGGGTGCGGAGTCGGTCATGGCTCCAGGGTGCCACCGGCGCCGGCGGTCTCCCCGGCTCGCCCCGCGGCCGGGGGGAGGGTCAGTCCTGGTGGACCACGTTCCGGCCGGGGCCGCCGGAGAGGACGTCCCGGCCCGGGCCGCCGTACAGCCTGTCGTTCCCGCTGTTGCCGTAGAGCCTGTCGTCGCCGGCGTTGCCGTACAGCGTGTCGTTGCCCTTGCCCCCGTACAGGGTGTCGGCGCCGGCCCCGCCGTAGATCGTGTCGTTGCCGTCGTCACCGGCGAGGTCCTGGCCCGCGGCGCCGCCGCGCAGGACGTCGTCGCCCCTACCGCCCTTGACGATGTTGTCCCCGCCGCTCGCGGTGATGCTGTCGGCGCCGTCCCCGCCCCAGGCCAGGCCCAGCCTGCCCACGGTGATGGTGTCGTCGCCCGCGTCACCCGAGACGTACGCGCCGTCGAGGCGGCCGGAGTCGGCCGCCCGGTCGTTGCCTGCGCCCAGCGAGATCTCGGCGTAGGAGTACACCTGGTCGGTGTCGTTGCGGTAGGCGAGCGTGTCGTCGCGGTCGCCCAGGTCCAGCACGAGGGCGGGGTAGGGGTCCTGGCTGTCCACGGAGGTGACCGTGCAGGTGACCTTGGTGCGGTCGGCGCGGTCCGGGTAGGCGCAGCCCTGGCCGGCGGTGATCGTGACGACGTCGTCGATCACGAAGGTGGCGCCGGACCGGTCGACGGTGCGGGTCGCGGTGACCGTCGCCTTGTTGGCCTGGCCGGCGGCGGCCTGGTAGGTGAGCTGCCAGTCGTACTGGTTGACCTCGGCACGGGCCGACGGCGCGGCGGCGTGCGCGCTGCCGGCCAGGGCGAGGGGCAGCGCGAGGGCGGCCGTGCCGACGGTCAGGGCGAGGACGCGCGCCGGCCGGCGGCGCGGGGAGCGAACGGTCATGGTGGACCTCCGGGAGGAACGGGCGGTGGGTGTTCCGGCTTCCGCACCGTTCGACCGCGGACCCGCCCCCGCGGTTGGCCTGCCGCCCGTACGAACGGCGAAGTTCACCCGCCGCTCACCTGACGTACCGCCGGAGTCCGGCGCCCGGTCGGCGGCGGGCGTGGCCCGTGGCCGGGCGCGCCGAGGGCCGGGGCGGCACGCCGGCGGGCCCGGCCGCGGTGGTTCCGTGACGATCGGACGGCGCCGGGGAAGCATGCTCCGTATGAGATTCCTCGTGCGCGACCGCATCCTCGGCATCGGCGACGACTGGTGGATCGAGGACGAGCAGGGCCGGAAGGTGTTCCTCGTCGACGGCAAGGCGATGCGCCTGCGGGACACCTTCGAGCTGAAGGACGCCCAGGGGCGGGTCCTGATCGACATCCACCAGAAGATGTTCGCCCTGCGCGACACGATGGTGATCGAACGGGATGGCGAGGCCCTGGCCCGGATCAAGCGCAAGCGGCTGTCCCTGCTGCGCAACCACTACCGGGTCACGCTGGTGGACGGCACCGAACTGGACGTCAGCGGCAAGATCCTCGACCGCGAGTTCGCCATCGAGTACGACGGCGAACTCCTCGCGGTGATCTCGCGCCGCTGGCTGAGCGTCCGTGACACGTACGGCGTGGACGTCGTACGGGAGGACGCCGACCCGGCACTGGTGATCGCCGTGGCGGTGTGCGTGATCCACCTGGCCGAGAAGGAGGGCGAGGAGGACTGACCGTCACGGAACCGGCTCCGCGAGCCCGGTCCTCGCAGACCTGCTAGCCCTGGCGCCGCGGGGCTTCCAGGCCCAGGACCCGGTCCTTCAGCGCCGGGAACTGCTCGCGGGTCGCGGCCGGCCTCGCCGGGTCGATGTCGACCGTGAGGACCTCCTCGCCGGAGCCGGCCTCCGCGAGCACCTCGCCCCACGGGTCCACCACGATCGAGTGACCGGCCTGCGGAACTCCGGCGTGGGTCCCGGCCGTTCCGCAGGCGAGCACGAACGCCTGGTTCTCCACCGCACGCGCCCGCGCCAGCAGCGTCCAGTGCGCGCGCCGCCGTTCGGGCCAGCCCGCCGGGACCACCAGCGTCTCGGCACCGGCGTCGACCAGTCCGCGGAACAGCTCGGGGAAACGGAGGTCGTAGCAGGTGGCCACGCCCAGCGTGGTGTCCGGCAGCCGGACCGTCACCAGGTCCCGGCCCGCGCCCATCAGCACGGCCTCGCCCTCGTCGAAGCCGAAGCGGTGGATCTTGCGGTAGGACGCGGCCAGTTCACCGGAGGGTGAGAAGACGAGGGAGGTGTTGTAGAGGGTTGCGTCGCCCGCCCCGGCACCGCTACCGGACGGCGCCCGCTCGGGGATCGACCCGGCGTGCAGCCACACGCCCGCGTCGCGCGCCGCCTCGGCCATCGCCTCGTACGTCGGTCCGCGCAGCGGCTCCGCCTCGCGGTCGAACTCCTCGTAGGCGAAGGCTCCGGTGGTCCACAGCTCGGGCAGGACGACGAGGTCGGCCCCGCTCTGCTCCCGCACCAGGGCGGCCGCGCGCCGCCGCCGGGAGTCGGCCGGCTCCCCCTCGTCCACGTCGATCTGGATCAGCGAGGCGCGCACACTACCACCGTCCTGGCATTCGAGCCGTCCACACGGGCCTACGATCGTCACACGAAAGCACTGCCGGGGTGCCTTTCAGCAGCGTAACTTAGCCTCTCAAGACACCCGCCGAAGTGCAGCCGCCGCCCGCTGGCAATGCCGCCACCACCTGCCCGTGTACCGACCGCCGAGGGGTCCCGTTCCGTGAGTCTGCATCCCACCCTCCAGCCCTACGCCGACGCCTGGACGCACTCCGTCGACGCGATATCCGAGCTGGTGCAGTCGCTTCCCGAGCGCGAGTGGAACCGGCGGACCCCCTGCCCCGGCTGGTCGGTCAGGGACATCGTGTCCCACGTCATCGGCCTGGACTGCGAGATACTCGGCGACCCGCGGCCGATCCACGCCCTGCCGCGCGACCTGTTCCACGTCGCCACCGACCACCAGCGGTACATGGAGATGCAGGTCGACGTCCGCCGCCACCACACGGCGCCGGAGATGACGGCCGAGCTGGAGTACACGGTCATCCGGCGCAACCGCCAGCTCCGCAACGAGTCCCGGGACCCCGCCACGCTGGTGCGCGGACCGCTGAGCACCGAGATCACCCTGGAACAGGCCTACCGGGCCCGGGCCTTCGACGTCTGGGTGCACGAGCAGGACCTGCGCACGGCCCTCGGCCGCCCCGGCAACCTGGACTCGCCGGGCGCCCACGTCGCGCGGGACGTGCTGCTGGACGCGCTGCCCGAGGTCGTGGCGCGGGACGCGGACGCACCGCGCAGCTCCGCGGTCGTCTTCGACGTGCACGGGCCGGTCGAGTTCCTGCGCACCGTCCGCGTCGACATCCAGGGCCGCGGCACGGTGGAGACCGCCCCCGCCCTCGGCCCCGCCGCCAGCCTCGCCCTGGACTGGGAGACCTACGTCCGCCTGGCCTGCGGCCGGGTGAGTCCGGAGGCGGTCGCGGACCGGGTGAAGACGGAGGGCGACCAGGACCTGGCGGCGGCGATCCTCGCCAACTTCGCGGTGACGCCGTAACGCCACCGCCACCGGCGACCGGCAGCCAACGGACCACGCGACCCCACCGGACCGCGCGGCGCCACGGACGCACGGCCGGCCCCGGCGCACGGCCGCCCCGGGCCCGCGCGGCGCGGCCGCCGGCGGGTGCGCCCCCCTGCCCCTACGGCCCACCGGTCCGCCGGGGACGGCTGGTGCGCGGGCGACCGGGGACCCGGCTCACACCGCGGGCACGTGCACCGTCTCCACCCGGCTCGCGACCAGCCGCTCCCGCTCCCGCCGCGCCGCCCGTCCCCGCAACCGCAGGATCTGGCCGACACCGAGCGCCTGGAGGACGAACACCGCCGAGAAGGCCACCGTGTAGTCGTCGCCGGTGGCGTCCAGCAGCACGCCGATGGCGAACAGCGTGGTCATGGAGGCGATGAAGCCGCCCATGTTGGTGATGCCGGACGCGGTGCCCTGCCGCTCGGGTGGGTTCGCCGGCCGCGCGAAGTCGAAGCCGAGCATCGAGGCCGGACCGCACGCGCCGAGCACGGCGCACAGCACCAGCAGCAGCCACATAGGCGCCCGTTCCCCGGGGTAGGCCAGCGTCGCCGCCCACAGCAGCGCGGTGGCCGCCACCGTGCCCAGCGCCAGCGGCAGCCGCGCCGCGTGGTGCCGGGCGACGATCTGGCCGTAGACCAGGCCGATCACCATGTTGGACAGGACGACGAGGGTGAGCAGTTCGCCGGCCGTGGCACGGCTGAGGCCCTGCGCCTCCACCAGGAACGGCAGGCCCCACAGCAGCAGGAAGACCATCGCCGGGAACTGGGTGGTGAAGTGCACCCACATCCCCAGCCGGGTGCCCGGCTCACGCCAGGACGCGGCGATCTGCCGGCGGACGTAGGCCGCGCCCCGGTGCGGGGACGGCTCCGGCTCCTGCCCCTCGGGGTGGTCCTTCAGGAACAGCAGGGTCAGCACCAGGACGACGGCGCCCGCCAGCGCGCTGCCCGCGAACGCCTGGGTCCAGCCGATGCTGTGCAGCAGCCGGGCCAGGACCAGGGTGGAGACCAGGTTGCCGGCCATGCCGACCAGCCCCGCGAGCTGTGCGACCAGCGGCCCGCGCCGGGCCGGGAACCACCGGGTGCCCAGCCGCAGCACGCTGATGAACGTCATCGCGTCGCCGCAGCCCAGCAGCGCCCGGGAGGCGAGCGCGGTGCCGTACGAGGGGGAGAAGGCGAAGCCGAGCTGCCCCGCGGTGAACAGCACCGCCCCGGTGCTCAGCACCTTCTTGGTGCCGAGGCGGTCGACCAGGAGGCCGACGGGTATCTGCATGCCCGCGTAGACCAGCAGCTGGAGGATCGAGAACGTCGACAGGGCCGAGGCGTTGACGTGGAAGCGGTCGGCCGCGTCCAGGCCGGCCACGCCCAGCGAGGTGCGGAAGATGACGGCGACGAAGTAGACGGCCACGCCTACGCACCACACCGCGACGGCCCGGCGTCCGCCCGGCGGGTCACCCGGGAGGGTGGCGCCGCGCGCGGGGGCGCTCATCGGACCTCACCCCGGGCGAGGTGCGAGAACCAGCCCACGTGCCGGTGCACGACGCCGACGGCCGCCTCCGCGTCCCCGGCGCGCAGCGCGTCCAGGATCTCCTCGTGCTCGGCGAGCGTCTTGGCGATCCGGTCGGGGTGGGAGTGCATGACGGCGACGCCCATCCGCAACTGGCGGTCGCGCAACTGGTCGTAGAGGCGCGAGAGGATCTCGTTGCCGCCGCTGCGCACGATCTCGGCGTGGAAGCAGCGGTCGGTGATCGCGGCGGCGGCCAGGTCGCCCGCCGCGGCCTGCGCCTTCTGCCGCTCCAGCAGTTCGGTCAGCCGCTCCAGCAGGCCCGGCGGGGCGGGTACGGCCTTGCGGGCCGCGTGCTCCTCCACCAGCAGCCGCGTCTCCACCACGTCGGCGATCTCCTGCGCGGAGACCGGCAGGACCAGGGCGCCCTTCTTCGGGTAGAGCCGGATCAGGCCCTCGGCCTCCAGCCGCAGCAGCGCCTCCCGGACGGGCGTGCGGGAGACCCCGACGGCCTCGGCCAGCTCGCCCTCGGTGAGCAGGGTGCCGCCCTCGTAGCGACGGTCGAGCACCCCCTGCTTGACGTGGGAATACACCCGGTCGGCCGCGGGGGGCGGCTTGAGGGACTGCGGTGCGGACTGCTCGACGGCCGTGTTCATGCCCACAGGATAGATACAACACGTACGCAAGCGGTGGAACCGTCCATCATGCGGACCCGGGGGCGCGTGACGAGAACCTTTCGCGGCAACCGCACAACCTTCTGTGCTACTTACGTGTCACACTCGTGCGGCCCCCCTTTGCTCCGGTCACAACTCGGCCGCACTTCAGGGGCATTCACATACATTCGAGGTACATCACATTGATTACCGGCATCCCGGGCACCCGTCTCCGCAAAGCAGTCGCCGTCGCCGTCACCTCCGGCGCCCTGCTGACGACCGGTGCCCTCACCGCAGCGCCCGCCCAGGCCGTCACCGCGCCCACGATCGTGGCCAAGGGCGGGTACCTCATGAACAACGCCAACGGCGCGACGCTCTACAACAAGAAGATGGACACCCGGCTGTCCACCGGCTCCACCACCAAGATCATGACGGCCAAGGTCGTGCTCGCACAGTCGAACCTGAACCTGAACTCCACGGTGGTGATCCAGAAGGCGTACAGCGACTACGTCGTCAGGAACAACGCCTCCCAGGCCCACCTGATCGTCGGTGACAAGGTCACCGTGCGCCAGCTCCTGTACGGCCTGATGCTCCCGTCGGGCTGCGACGCCGCCTACGCGCTCGCCGACAAGTACGGCACCGGCTCCACCCGTGACGCGCGCGTCAAGAACTTCGTCGGCAAGATGAACACCGCCGCCAAGTCGCTGGGCCTGAAGAACACCCACTTCGACTCCTTCGACGGCATCGGCAACGGCAACAACTACTCGACGCCGCGCGACCTGACGAAGATCGCCAGCAGCGCGATGAAGAACGCCAACTTCCGCGCGATCGTGAAGACGAAGGCGTACACCGCCAAGACGGTGACGAAGACGGGCGGCACCCGCACGATGACGACGTGGAAGAACACCAACGGGCTGCTCAGCAGCTACAGCGGCACCATCGGCGTGAAGACCGGCTCCGGCCCCGAGGCCAAGTACTGCCTGGTCTTCGCCGCGACCCGGAACGGCAAGACGCTCATCGGCACCGTCCTCGCCTCCTCCTCCACCCCGCAGCGCGAGGCGGACGCGAAGAAGATGCTGACCTACGGCTTCGCCCGGCTCGGCTGATCCCCGCTCCCTGCCGAAGGGCCCGTCGCACAGCGGCGGGCCCTTCGTGCTGCGCCCATCCGCGATGGAACGCATATGAAACACATGGTGATAGTTTCATTGGCACCATGTTGCTGCGTCTGGACAAGACCGACACCCGCCCGCTGCACGAGCAGGTCGCCGCGGCGGTCCGCCGGGCCGTCGCCGAGGGCGAGTGCCGCGCGGGCGACCGGCTGCCCTCGGCCCGCGACCTCTCCACGGCCCTGGACATCAACGTCAACACCGTCCTGCGCGGTCTGCGCGAACTGCGGGACGAGGGGCTGCTGGAGTTCCGCCGGGGCCGGGGCATCACCGTCGCCGAGGGCGCGGCCCGGCGCTCCCGGATGCGGATCAGGGTGCGGGAACTGGTGGCGGAGGCGTCCCGGCTGGGCTACAGCCGGACGGACCTCATCGACATGATCCGGGAGTCGGTATGACGGGGAAGACGGACGGCGAGCGCGGGCCCCACGGCCGTGCGTCCCGCGGGTGGTCCATCGGGGCGACGGTGGCCGTCACCGCCGTGACCGCCGGCCTGCCCTGGGCCGCGCGGGGCCGGCTCCCGGACCGGCTGGCCACCCACTGGAGCGGCACCGGCGCCCCCGACGGCTCGATGCCCCTGTGGGCTGCGTCCGCGGTCCCGGCGGCCGTCTGGCTGCTGGTCGCCCTCGCGGTGGGCGTCCGGTGGCGCCGCTCCTGGCCCGCCGCGCGCCCCTGGCGGGCGCCGGCGCTGGCCCCGACGGGCACCCTGCTGGTCGGTGCGCAGGTGTCCGTCGTCCGCGCGAACGCCGGCCATACGGACTGGCACGAGGCCCGCCAGCCGGTCCTCGGCGTGGTGCTGCTCGTGGCCCTGGCCGCGCTCGCCGCTCTGGCCGCCTGGTGGCTGACCGCCCGGTCCCCCGCCGCGCCGGCCGCCGGCACGCCCCCGCTTGACCTGCCCGCGGGGGAGCGGCTGGCCTGGTTCTCCCGGACGGCCAACCCCTGGCTGCGGCTGCTGGCGGCGGTGGCGGGTCTGCTGGCCGTCGGCGCGCTGGTGGTCCTGGCCGCCGGTCTGGCCGACCCCGCCCCGCTGTGGCCCGTGTGCGTGGTCGGCGCGGTCACGGCGCTCGCCGGCGGCGTCTTCTCCTCGGTGCAGGCGAAGGTGTCGGAGGCGGGCCTCGAGGTGTCGTTCGGCCCGCTCGGCTGGCCCGCCCGCCGCTGGGCCCCGGCCGCCATCGAGAGCGCCCGCGCCGAGCGACGGCTGCCGTCCCAGGTCGGCGGCTGGGGCTACCGCGTCAGCGGCCTCGGCACGACGGTCATGCTCCGCGCCGGCGACTGCCTGGTCGTACGCCCCCGCGGCCGGCGCACCGACTTCGCGGTCAGCGTGGACGACGCGGAACGAGGCGCAGCCCTCCTGAACGCCCTCCGCACCCGACGAACGGACTGAGCACAATCACCCAACAGTCCTACAGGATAGGGTAATTACCCGATTTTCACCCGCAATCGTGAACATCTCGCTTTCCGTTGGCATATTCCCTTTCCTCCGTCCTAGGTTCCGTGACGGAGGTGTTCACATGAACGAGCCGAAGAAGCGGTACGACCCCGCGGCACAGCGGGAGGCCATCGACGTCAGCGACTTCGTGTACGCGGCCACCGGAGCCCGGGTGCGCCGGCTGACGATGCCGGACGGAAGCCACTGGTTCCCGGCGGTGGACGTGTGCAGGGAGCTTGGTCACAGCAACTCTCGCCAAGCGCTCGCCGACCATGTCCCCGACGGGCACCGAGAGATTCTCGAGACCGTAACCGGAGCTTACGGTCTCAGCATTCCCGCAGGTCGGGAGTGGCGCCGAGACTTGAACATCATCTCTCTGCAAGGTCTCGTGCTCCTCGTGCAAGCCTGCACCAAGCCCTCCTGCGCACCTTTCAAACTGTGGGTCGCCGACGTCATCGAGACCGTGCAGCGGGAGGGTTCCTACACCCTCGAAGAGGCCGAGGTGCAACCGGCCGGACCCGGCGCTCCCATCGCCTACGCCATGCCCGAACAGGTCGCGGAGGCCATCGTCCGGCTGGAGACGCACAACCTCCGGCTCGACGAGGAGCTGGCGGACGGCCAGCGCCGGTCGATCGAGGTGCAGAAGGAGACGCTCGCCGTCCAGCAGGAGACGCTGACCGTCCACCGGGAGGCCCTCACCCTCCAGAGGGAGACGCTGGCCACGCAGAAGGCCACGCTCGCCGTGCAGCAGGCCATGGTCCGGGCGATGGAGCGCATAGCGGACCGGCTCGACGCCCTCGTCCTCACCCGCGTGGCCCCCGGCGGCCCAGCCGCGGTGGCGCCCACCGCCGAGGCGGTGCTGGCCGACTGGCGGCGGCGGCTGTCCGTCACGGCGGACGTCTGGACGGTCGCCGTGGTGATCGCCCCGCTCCTCGTCGAGAAGGGCGAGCTGCGCGAGCCGCTGGAGTCGATCGCGGCTCGTACCGGTCTCTCGGTGCACAGGGTCGACGAGTGCCTCCGGCTGCTCCGCGGCCACGCCTGTATCCGCTCGGGGGGTGGAGCCGAGGACGGGGCTCCGGTGTACGTGCTCGGGCGGGGCTGAGGAAAAGGGAGAGGAGACGGTCGCAATGCGAGGTTGCGGCCGTCTCCTCCCGGTGGACGTTACCCGCCCGCGGGCCTCACGCCCAAGTGATCAGCCGCTTCGGCTGCTCCAGGATCGCCGCCACGTCGGCCAACACCTTCGAGCCCAGTTCGCCGTCGACCAGGCGGTGGTCGAAGCTGAGGGCCAGGGTGGTCACCTGACGCGGCTTCACCTTGCCCTTGTGGACCCACGGCTGGAGCTTGATCGCGCCGACCGCGAGGATCGCCGACTCGCCCGGATTCAGGATCGGGGTGCCGGTGTCGACGCCGAAGACGCCGACGTTGGTGATGGTCACCGTGCCGCCCTGCATGGCGGCGGGCGAGGTCCGGCCCTCGCGGGCCGTCCCCACCAGTTCGCCCAGCGCCTCCGCCAGTTGCGGGAGCGTCTTGTCGTGCGCGTCCTTGATGTTCGGGACGATCAGCCCGCGGGGGGTGGCCGCCGCGATGCCCAGGTTGACGTAGTGCTTGCGCACGATCTCCTGGTTCGCCTCGTCCCAGGAGGCGTTGACGTCCGGGTTGCGCTTGATGGCGACCAGCAGGGCCTTGGCGATCAGCAGGAGCGGGTTGACCCGCAGGCCCTGCATCTCCTTGTCCTGCTTCAGCTCCTCGACCAGCTTCATCGTGCGGGTCACGTCCACCGTCACGAACTCGGTGACGTGCGGCGCGGTGAAGGCCGAGCCGACCATCGCCTGGGCGGTGGCCTTGCGGACGCCCTTGACCGGGACGCGGGTCTCGCGCGCGGTGTCGTACGACCCCACGGGCGCCGCGACCGCGGGAGCGGTGGCCGGGGCGGCGGCGGGCGCCGCCGGCTCGGCGGCCGGGGGCGCGGCCGCCGCGTGGACGTCCTCGCGCGTGATGACGCCGTCCGGGCCGGACGGGGTGATCAGGGCCAGGTCGACGCCCAGGTCCTTGGCCAGCTTGCGCACCGGCGGCTTGGCCAGCGGGCGGGACTTCTCCGCCGCCGCGCCGGTGTGCCCGTTCAGCTCCGCCTGGACCGCCTGCGCCGCCGCCTGGACGGCGGCCTCGGGGCCCTTGCGGGGGCGGCGCCTGGTGGAGGAGGTGGCCACGCCGTAGCCGACGAGGACCGGCTTGCGGCCCTCCGGCTCCGGCTCCGGCGCGGGCTCCACCGGCTGCGCGGAAGCCGCCTCGGGCTGCTCCGCCGGCGCCTCGGACGCGGCGCCGCCGCCCACGGCCACCGCGATGATGGCCGTGCCGACGTCCACCGTGGTGCCCTCGGGGAAGCGCAGTTCCCGGACCACGCCGTCGTAGGGGATGGGCAGTTCCACCGCCGCCTTGGCGGTCTCCACCTCACAGACGATCTGGCCGTCGGTGACCGTGTCGCCCGGCTGGACGTACCACTTGAGGATCTCGGCCTCGGTGAGCCCCTCGCCCACGTCGGGCATCTTGAACTCGCGTACGGACGCTTCCGTCATCGTCGTCACGAACCTCTCCTCAGTACGCCAGCGAACGGTCGACGGCGTCGAGCACGCGGTCCAGGTCGGGCAGGTACTCCTCCTCCAGGCGGGCCGGCGGGTACGGGGCGTGGTAGCCGCCGACCCGCAGGACGGGTGCCTCCAGGTGGTAGAAGCAGCGCTCGGTGATGCGGGCGGCGATCTCCGCGCCGGAGCCGAAGAACACCGGCGCCTCGTGCACCACGACCAGGCGGCGGGTCTTCTCCACCGAGGCCTGGACGGCGTCGAAGTCCAGCGGGCTGACCGAGCGCAGGTCCAGCACCTCCAGCGACTTGCCCTCCTCGGCCGCGGCGGCGGCGGCCTCCTGGCAGAGCTTCACCATCGGGCCGTAGGCCACCAGGGTCAGGTCGGTGCCCTCCCGGACCACGCGCGCCTTGTGCAGCGGGGCCGGGATCGCGTCGAAGTCGACCTCGCCCTTGTCCCAGTACCGCCGCTTGGGCTCGAAGTAGATCACCGGGTCGTCGCTCTGGATGGCCTGCTGCATCATCCAGTAGGCGTCGGAGGCGTCGGACGGGCTGACGATCTTCAGTCCGGCCACGTGCGCGAACAGCGCCTCGGGGGACTCGGAGTGGTGCTCGACCGCGCCGATGCCGCCGCCGTAGGGGATGCGGACGACGACCGGCATCTTGACCTTGCCCAGCGAGCGGGCGTGCATCTTGGCGAGCTGGGTGACGATCTGGTCGTAGGCCGGGAAGACGAAGCCGTCGAACTGGATCTCCACCACCGGGCGGTAGCCGCGCAGCGCCAGGCCGATCGCGGTGCCGACGATGCCGGACTCGGCGAGCGGGGTGTCGATGACCCGGCTGTCGCCGAAGTCCTTCTGGAGACCGTCCGTCACCCGGAAGACACCGCCGAGCTTGCCGACGTCCTCGCCCATGACGAGCACCTTCGGGTCGGCGTCCAGGGCACGGCGCAGCGACTCGTTGATGGCCTTGGCCATCGCCATCTTCTCGGCCATCTCAGTGACCCCCTTCATCGGCGAACGACGCCTGGTAGGCGGCGAACTGGGCGCGCTCCTCGTCGACGAGCGCGTGCCCGTCCGCGTACACGTTCTCGAAGATGGCGAAGTGGTCCGGGTCGGGCATGGTGCGGACCGCTTCGCGCACCCGCCTGCCCAACGCCTCGGACTCGGTCTCCAGCTCCGCGAAGAACGCCTCGTCCGCGTGGCCCGAGGCCTCCAGATGCCGCCGCAGCCGCAGGATCGGGTCCTTCGCCTCCCATGCCTGCCGCTCCTCGTCGCCCCGGTAGCGGGTGGGGTCGTCGGAGGTGGTGTGGGCGCCCATGCGGTAGGTGAACGCCTCCACCAGCGTGGGGCCCTCGCCGTTGCGGGCGCGCTCCAGGGCCCACTTGGTGACCGCGAGGCAGGCGAGCACGTCGTTGCCGTCGACCCGGACGCCCGGGAAGCCGTAGCCCTGGGCGCGCTGGTACAGCGGCACCCGGGTCTGCTTCTCGGTGGGCTCCGAGATCGCCCACTGGTTGTTCTGGCAGAAGAACACCACCGGGGCGTTGTAGACCGCGGAGAAGGTGAACGACTCGGCCACGTCGCCCTGGCTGGAGGCGCCGTCGCCGAAGTAGGCGATGACCGCCGAGTCCGCGCCGTCCTTGGCCACGCCCATCGCGTAGCCGGTGGCGTGCAGGGTCTGGGAGCCGATGACGATCGTGTAGAGGTGGAAGTTGTTGCTGTTCGGGTCCCAGCCGCCGTTGTTCACGCCGCGGAACATGCCGAGCAGGTTGGCCGGGTCGACCCCGCGGCACCAGGCGACGCCGTGCTCGCGGTAGGTCGGGAAGACGTAGTCGTCCTCGCGGGTGGCCCGGCCGGAGCCGATCTGGGCGGCCTCCTGGCCCAGCAGGGAGGCCCACAGGCCCAGCTCGCCCTGGCGCTGGAGGGCGGTGGCCTCGGCGTCGAAGCGACGGGTGAGCACCATGTCGCGGTACAGGCCGCGCAGCTCCTCGGGGGTGATGCCGGCGACGTAGGCGTCGTACTCGGCGTTCTCCACCCGTTCGCCCTCGGGGTTCAGGAGCTGCACGAGCTCGGGCTCGGTGCTCTTCCTGGCGGTACTGCGGGTGGTGCGCTTGGTGCCGGTGGCCCCGGTTTTGGTGCCGGTGGTGCCGGCCTTGCCTGCGGCGCTGCGTCGCGGCTTGCGCGCGGCACTGCTCTCCACGGTCACGTGTGCTCCTCCGTCGTTCCGGCCCCCGGGGTTGCCGGTAGGCCAGTGCGGCTCACCTGTCTCGACCACCGGGCACGGGGTGGGTGCCACTCGGCCGGGAACAGGCGTGACAGGTGCCCCGGCGAGCGCCCTGCGACCATTACGTTACCCAGTGCTTCACATTTCTGTGAAACCCCATCTGACCTGCGTTTTTGCTTGGATTTCCAAGTAAATCGAGATGAAGGGAAAGCATGCTGGTCACAGCCTTGCGGCAGTCCGGAGCAACCGCACGTTATCCCGCCCACCCAGGTCACGGGAAGAGTTTCATGTGAGACTGACCTCGTGCGCGAAGGCGGAAAAATTAGGGTTTTTCTACTCGACGACCATGAGGTCGTGCGCCGCGGCGTCCGCGAGATGCTCTCCGCCGAGCCCGACATCGAGGTGGTCGGCGAGGCCGGCACGGCGGCGGAGGCCCGGGCACGCGTCCCGGCCGTCCGCCCGGACGTCGCGGTGCTGGACGTGCGCCTGCCGGACGGCAGCGGGGTCGAGGTGTGCCGGGAGATCCGCTCCGCCGACCGGTCGGTGCGCTGCCTGATGCTGACCTCGTTCGCGGACGACGAGGTGCTGTTCGACGCGATCATGGCGGGTGCCTCCGGGTACGTCCTGAAGGCGGTCCGGGGCGAGGAGCTGCTCCGGGCGGTGCGCGCCGTCGCCGCCGGGAAGTCGCTGCTGGACCCGGTCTCCACCGCGCGCGTACCGGAGCGGCCGCGCACCGTCGGCACCGTGCACCCGGACGAGCGGCTGGCCCGCCTCACCGATCGGGAACGCAGGATCCTCGACCTGATCGGCGAGGGGCTGACCAATCGCCAGATCGGCGACCGGCTGCACCTCGCGGAAAAGACGATCAAGAATTATGTCTCCGGCCTGCTCGCCAAACTCGGAATGCAGCGGCGTTCCCAGGCGGCCGCCTTCGTCGCCCGCATCCAGGTCGCCGGCGTCCAGGCGGAGAAGCGCGCACCCTGACCGAAAGCGACCGTCGGCGACTGCCTGTGACAAGGCCCAGCTCGCGTCAGCCGCGCGTGCCCTACCATCTGGCGCGTGCCGCGCTCATGTGTACCCCTTTTAGTGCCCCACGCGCCCCCTCTGGGCGCCCTGCTCCGCCTGTACGCGGCGGGTACCGCCCTCGCCTGTGAACCGGTCGGCCAGGGCCTGCTCAACCGCGGCTACCGGCTGCGCACCACCCGCGGCCGGTATTTCCTCAAGCACCATTTCGACCCGGACACCGCCGACCCGGCGGCCATCGAGCGCCGGCACCGGGCCACCCAGCGCCTCGCCGACCTCGGCGTCCCGGTCGCCGTGCCGCTCGCGCACCGCGAGGGCCGCACGGTCGCGGTCGTCGGCGGCAGCGCCTACGCCCTGCACCCCTGGGTCGACGGCAGACACCGCCACGGCGGTCAGCTCACCCGGCCGCAGAGCGCGCGGCTGGGGGCGCTCCTGGGCGCCGTGCACGCCTGCCTGGAGCGCGTCATGCCGCCCAAGGGGCGCACCCGCCCGGCGACGAGCCCGCACCCCGTGGAGAGCGCCGACCCGGCCGGCACCTTCGCCCTCATCGGCGACCTGCTCGCGCACGTGCGCCGGCACCGCCCCGCCGACGCCTTCGACGAGCTGGCCCGGCACCGGCTGCTGGAGCGCCGCGCCCTCCTGGAGCAGCACGCGGACCGGCGCCCGCCGCGCGGCGGGTCGGTGGGCTGGGTGCACGGCGACTTCCACCCGTTCAACCTGCTCTACAAGGACGACGCCCCCGCCGCCATCGTCGACTGGGACCGGCTCGGCGTGCAGCCGCGCGCGGAGGAGGCCGTACGCGCGGCCGCGATCTTCTTCGTACGGCCCGGAGGAACGCTGGACCTGCCGAAGGTGCGCGCCTACGCGCGCGCGTACCGGCGCGCGGCGGGCGCCGCGCCCTCGGAGCTGGCGGCGGCCGTGCACCGGGTGTGGTGGGAGCGGCTGAACGACTTCTGGATGCTGCGCTGGCACTACGAACGCGGCGACACGCGCGCGGACCCGCAGTTCCCGGCCGCGTCGGCGCTCGCGGTGTGGTGGACGCGCGAGTACGACGCGGTGTGCGCCGCGTTCGCGCGGTGAGCCGGGACGGCCCGGCCGCCGGGCCGGGTCAGTCCGGGTCGGCCCCCGCCGTCGTCCCGGCGTCCGCCGGTGCGCTTCAACCGCCGGTGGTCTCGCCCGTGGTGCCGTCGGTCGTGGTCCCGTCGGTGGTGGTGCCGCCCTCCGCGGTGTTGCCGCTCCCGGTCGTGGTGGTGCCGCCGCCCCCGGTCGTGGTGGTGCCACCGCCCCCGGTGGTGGTCGTGCCGCCGCCCCCGGACGTGGTGGTGTCACCGCCGGTGGCGGTGCCGCCGTCCGTCGGGTCCGTGGGCTGGGACTGCGTGGGCTGCGGGTCCGTCGGCTCGTCGGTCGGCGTCGACGGGGCCGTCTGCGACTGGGTGTACGAGGGCTGGGTCGCCGGGGGCCAGTCGGAGCCGGAGCCGGTGCCGGTGTCGGAGCTGCCGGTGTGCTGCCCGGTGTCGGTGGGCTGCTTGGTGTCCTCGGTGGACGGGCTGCTGGAGGGCGACTCGGGCTTCGTGCTCCTGGAGTGCGTCGTCGTCGGCTTGGTGTCGGTGCCGTCGCCACCGCCGCCGCCCGAGCCGTTCATCGCCAGCGCCACACCGCCCGCGATCGCGACGACCGCGAGGACGGCGAGGATCCAGAGCTTGCCGCGCCCGCTGCCCTTGTTGCCGTGCCCCTCGAAGCCGCCGTCGTCGCCGCCGCCGTAGCCCGCGGGCAGGATCGGCTGCGGGATCTGCGCGGTGCCGCCCGCGTCCATGGGGTGCGGCATGACGGTCGTCCCGGCGAAGCCGCCGGCCGGGGTGTGCCGGCCGTCGTGCGCCTGCACCGGGCCGGTGTTCCAGGTGCCGCTGTGGCCGCCCTGCTCGTACAGCATCTGCAGGCCGTACTGGACCAGGCCGCGCATCTCCTCGGCCGTCTGGAACCGGTCGTCGGGCTCCTTGGCGAGGGACCGCATCACCAGGCCGTCCAGCTCCGGCGGGCAGGTCCCGTCGACCACCTGCGACGGCGGCACCGGCATGTCCTGGACGTGCTGGTAGACCACCGACAGCGGGGTCTCGCCGGTGAAGGGGGGCCGCAGCGCGAGGAGTTCGTACAGCAGGCAGCCGGTCGCGTACAGGTCGGAGCGGTGGTCGACGGCCTTGCCGAGCGCCTGCTCGGGGGAGAGGTACTGCGGGGTGCCCATGACCATGCCGGTCTGGGTCATGGTCGTGGACGCGCCGTGCAGGGCGCGGGCGATGCCGAAGTCCATCACCTTGACGGCGCCGCTGTCGGTGATGATCACGTTCGCCGGCTTGATGTCGCGGTGCACGATGCCGTGCTGGTGCGAGTAGGCGAGCGCCTCCAGCACACCGGAGACGATGATCAGGGCCTGCTCGGGGCCCGGCGCCTCGGCGTTCAGCAGCAGGTCGCGGATGGTGCGGCCCTCGACCAGCTCCATGACGATGTACGGCACGGCCTGGCCGCCCACCGTGTCCTCGCCGGAGTCGTACACGGCGACGATGGCATGGTGGTTGAGGCCCGCGACGGACTGTGCCTCGCGGGTGAAGCGCGCCTTGGAGACCGGGTCCTCCGCCAGGTCGGCGCGGAGCAGCTTGACCGCGACCGTGCGGCCCAGGCGGACGTCCTCGGCCGCGAACACCTCGGCCATGCCGCCGCGGCCCAGCCGGTGCGTGAGCCGGTACCGGCCGTCGCCGACGAGCCCGCCGTTGCCCCACAGTTCCGGCCCGTCTGACATGCCGCCGCCAGTCGCCTCGGGGTCGGACGGGCCCTGAGAGCGCTGCGTCTGTGCCATCAGTCCTCGCCGTCGTTTAAGCCCGCGGTGCGCGCGGTGTTGTCACGGTCTCCGTCGGCCACGCTACAGCCTCCGTGGGCGCCGCCGGTTCGGAACGGCCCCCGGGACGGACCGGCCATGAAACCCGCAGCACGCGCTGTCGTGCAAATTCCGTGTGCTGGTCGTACGCACCCGGTAACGCTTGCGCGACGCTTCTTGCGCGTACGGTCACGGAACGGGCACCGAGCTTGACGTGTCGGTGCCCTCGGGCAGACTTGGCCGGTAATGACACATTCGATCAAGGCCTGTTTCGCGGGATGACGGCGCCTGACGGTCAGTGGGGGACGCGGGAGATGAGCCAGGACGGCGCACACGGCCGGTACGCGGGGCAGGCGCTGGCCGGTGGCCGCTACCAGCTTCGCGACTTGCTGGGCGAGGGCGGCATGGCCTCGGTGCACCTGGCGTACGACGCGGTGCTGGACCGTCAGGTCGCGATCAAGACCCTGCACACCGAGCTCGGCCGGGAGCCGGCCTTCCGGGAGCGCTTCCGGCGTGAGGCGCAGGCCGTGGCCAAGCTCACGCACACCAACATCGTCTCCGTCTTCGACAGCGGCGAGGACGAGCTGAACGGCATGGCGACGCCGTACATCGTCATGGAGTACGTCGAGGGCCGGCCGCTGGGCTCGGTCCTGGAGCAGGACATCCGGCAGTACGGCGCGATGCCCGCCGACAAGGCCCTGAAGGTCACCGCCGACGTGCTCGCGGCCCTGGAGATCAGCCACGAGATGGGGCTGGTCCACCGCGACATCAAGCCGGGCAACGTGATGACGACCAAGCGCGGCGTGGTCAAGGTCATGGACTTCGGCATCGCCCGCGCCATGCAGTCCGGCGTCACCTCCATGACCCAGACCGGCATGGTCGTCGGCACCCCGCAGTACCTCTCGCCCGAG
Source organism: Streptomyces sp. NPDC025833 (assembly GCF_055558055.1). NCBI lineage: Bacteria > Bacillati > Actinomycetota > Actinomycetes > Kitasatosporales > Streptomycetaceae > Streptomyces > Streptomyces sp. NPDC025833. Next base: position 292,408 of record NZ_JBVHNF010000008.1, on the reverse strand, counting down.
CAGGCCCTCGGCCGCGGTGTGGACGCCCGCTCCGACCTGTACTCGGTCGGCATCATGCTGTTCCAGCTCGTCACCGGGCGGCTGCCGTTCGACGCCGACTCCCCGCTGGCGATCGCGTACGCCCACGTGCAGGAGGAGGCGGTCGCGCCCTCCTCCGTGAACCGCGCGCTGCCGCCCGCCGTGGACGCGCTGGTCGCCCGCGCGCTGAAGAAGAACCCGAACGAGCGCTTCCCGACCGCCGAGGCCATGCGCACCGAGTGCCTGCGCGTCGCGGCCTCCCTCCAGGCGGGGGCGCCGAGCATCGTGCCGGGCGCCGGACCGCAGCAGAGCGGCTCGGGGGTCGGCTCCGCGGTGTTCCCGCCGGTCGGCCAGGCACCCCAGCACCCGCAGGGGCAGGTGCGGACGCCGTACCAGCCGACCCCCGCACCGAGCCCGTACGGCGTCCCGACGCCCGCCCCGGCCTACGGCTACCCGCAGCAGGGCGGCTACCAGACGCCTCCCGCCGGGTACGGCCCGCAGACCGCGCCCGGCACCCCGCCGCCGTACACGATCGCCCCGCAGCAGGCCGGGCGCGCCCAGGGCGGCGGCGGCAGGAAGCCGGCGGTCATCGGCTCGGTGGCGGTCGCGGCCATCGTGGTCGCCGGGATCGTCGTCGCGCTGGCCCTCAAGAACACCGGCGGCGGCACCGAGGCCGGTGGCGGCGGCACCAGCGCCTCGTCGTCCACGACCCCGCAGTCGGGCTACCGCGGGCCGGACCACACCCGGCGGATCGACAAGGAGAAGTGCACCGATCCGCAGGAGTCGTGGAAGGACCCGGAGAAGGCGGAGATGCCCGACCTGCGGTACAAGGACATCGACTCGGTCAAGCAGTGCCTCCAGGCCGCGGGCTGGAAGTGGGACATCAAGCGCCAGGCCGACAACACCTGGGGGGACGGGACCGTCCTGAACCAGTTCCCCGCCCAGGGCACCGACATCGACCCCGACGACCCGGGCAGCATCCAGCTCAGCGTGTCGACGGGCAACCCCGAGTGAGACGCGCCCGCGTGCCCACGCCGTAGCCCCCGCCCGGCGGTCGCGGCTCTCCGGCAGGGGACCGGCGCGTCCCTCCACCCGGGGATCGGGTACGGCTCTCCGCCCGAGGGGCGGGTACGGCTCTCCGCCCGAGAGGCGGGTACGGCTCTCCGCCCGAGAGGCGGGTACGGCCGGGGCCCGGCGGTATCCCGCCGGGCCCTCTCGTGTGTCGTGGTCTGTGGGAATCTGTCCGGGTGCGGAGCCGCGGCCGGGGCGGCCGGGCGGGCCGCCCCCGGGTACCGCGGCGGGCCGCCTACAGGTACGGGCCGCCCGAGCGGCCGCCCGTCTGGTGGTCGTCCCCGCCGTCGGGGCCGGCGACGCCCGGCGGCAGCGCCCGGCGCATCTGCTCGAGCTGGGCCCGCGCCGCCATCTGCTGGGCGAACAGCGTCGTCTGGATCCCGTGGAAGAGACCCTCCAGCCAGCCCACGAGCTGCGCCTGCGCGATCCTCAGCTCCGCGTCGCTCGGCGTGCCCTCGTCGGTGAACGGCAGGGACAGCCGCTCCAGTTCCCCGACCAGTTCCGGCGCCAGGCCGTCCTCCAGCTCCTTCACGGAGCTGGCGTGGATCTCCTTCAGCCGCACCCGGCTGGCCTCGTCGAGAGGAGCCGCACGCACCTCCTCCAGAAGCTGCTTGATCATGCTGCCGATCCGCATGACCTTGGCCGGCTGTTCCACCTGCTCCGTCACCGGAATCTCACGGGAGTCCTCCTCCCCGCCCCCGCCGAGCGCCATCCCGTCCTGACCCACGACGAGGATCTGGGGATTCTCGGGCGACCGTTCGTTCCTCGGCATCTCCATGCCGTCATTGTCTCGCACGCCGGTCCCCGCCACCGTGGTGCCCCCTCATAGAGCCGGTCCGCCGGTTAGACCCGACGGCGTAATCCGGAATGCCCGGCGCCACGCGGAATGTGAGGCTTGTTCCCGTCCGTCATCCGCAGGTCACGACATCTGGGCTCCGGGAGGTCACCGACGTGACTCCACGCCTGCGACACACGCTCCGCCGGCTGGGGCTGCTGACCGTCCTGACGGCGGCGGCCCTGCCGGTGGACGGCACCGCCCTCGCGTACGGCGCGACGGCCGCCTACACCGCCGGGCCGGACCCGGTCCGCGCGCCCGGCCCGGGACACGGGGACGATTGGTGGGAGCCCACGCGGCCCGCGTCCCCGCAACACCGGGACCCACCGCACGAGGCGCCGCGGCACCCGGCCCCGGGCCGCGGGCACCCGGATCGGGAGCACCCGGAGCACGACGGGCCGAGCCCGGTGCCGTCGGCCTCCGCCGGCCTGCCGAGCGAGGACTCCGCGGCCCTCGTCCCGGTGCCCTCCGACTCCGCCTCGGCGTCGATCCGCCCCTCCCGCTCGCTCGCCTCCCCGTCGCCCTCCCGGGCGGGCAGTCAGGCCGGTGAGGGACGGATGCGGCCGGGCCGGGCGGAGGGATACGCGTCCGGGGTGGAGGGCGACGACGAGGCCGCCGCCCCCGCCGCGCGGCCGGCGGAACCGGAGACGACGGACCTGCCCACCGACCCCGCCACCCCGGCTCCGACCCCGTCCCGCACGGCCCGGCAGGCGGCCCGGCAGGACGAGGCCGCGGAGCCCGCCCTGCGGATCCTCCCGCTGGGCAGCGGCCTGGTCCTCATCGGACTGGGGCTGGGGCTGGCGATGCTCGGCCTGCGGCTGCGCCGGAGCTGACCGCCGGACCGGCCACCGCCCGGCACCGGCCGCGCCGCTACTCCGCCACCAGCAGCACCTTGCCGATGTGCCCGCTCGCCTCCACCAGCCGGTGCCCCTCGGCCGCCTCGCGCATCGGCAGCTCGCGGTCCACGATCGGGCGGACCCGCCCCTCGGCGAGCAGGGGCCACACGTGCTCGCGCACGGCGGCGACGATGGCCGCCTTCTCGCCCAGCGGCCGGGCGCGCAGCGAGGTCGCGCTGATCGCGGCCCGCTTGTTCAGCAGAGCGCCGATGTTCAGCTCGCCCTTCGCCCCGCCCTGCATGCCGATGATCGCCAGGCGCCCGTTGACGGCGAGGGCCTCGACGTTGCGGTCCAGGTACTTGGCGCCCATGTTGTCCAGGATGACGTCGGCCCCCGCGCCGTCCGTGGCCCGCTTGATCTCGGCGACGAAGTCCTGCTCGCGGTAGTTGACGAGCGTGTCCGCGCCCAGCTCGGCGCAGTAGTCCAGCTTCTCCTTCGTGCCGGCGGTCACCGCGACCCTGGCACCGGCCGCCTTGGCGAGCTGGACGGCCATCGTGCCGATGCCGCTGGAGCCGCCGTGCACCAGCAGCGTCTCGCCGGGACGCAGGTGGGCGACCATGAACACGTTGGACCAGACCGTGCAGACCACCTCGGGCAGTGCCGCCGCCCGGGTGAGGTCGACGCCCTCGGGGACGGGCAGGAGCTGCCCGGCCGGTACGGCGACCTTCTCGGCGTAGCCACCGCCCGCGAGCAGCGCGCACACCTCGTCGCCGACGGCCCAGCCGGAGACGCCGGGGCCGAGCGCGGCGATCCTGCCGGAGCACTCCAGGCCGGGGTACGCGGAGGCGCCGGGCGGTGGGTTGTAGAAGCCCTGGCGCTGCAGGATGTCGGCGCGGTTGACGGCGCTGGCCACCACCTCGACCAGCACCTCGCCCTCGCCGGGCACCGGGTCGGGGACCTCGTCCCACACCAGCGCCTCGGGACCACCAGGTTCGGGAATCGTGATCGCATGCATGCCGGTGACGCTACTCCTGACCGGTCCCGTCATCCGTGTGGCAGGGGGCGGGTGTCCGGGGTGACCCGCGTGGCCGGGGAGGCCCGGACGATGGTGATGAGCCGGTCGGTGAGCTGGAGGGTGCCGACGGCCGGGTCGTCGTAGCCGAGGACCCGGTGCCCGCGCAGGACGCTCACCACGAGGTCGTCCGTCTCGCGCGGCTTCTTGCCCACCTCACGGCGGACGACGGGGCGCTCGATCATGTCCAGCCCGCTGCCCTGCTGGATGAGGTCCTCCATCACCATGCCGGCCGCGGGGCTGAGCACGGACAGGCCGAGCAGCCGTCCGGCCGCTCCGGAACTGGTGATGACGGCGTCGGCGCCGGACTGCTTGAGCAGCGGAGCGTTCTCCTCCTCGCGGACGGCGGCCACGATCTTGGCGCTGCGGTTGAGCTGGCGGGCGGTCAGGGTGACCAGGACCGAGGTGTCGTCCCGCTGCGGGGCCACGATGATCTGCCGGGCCTTGTGCAGCTCGGCCCGCTTGAGCACGTCACTGCGGGTGGCGTCGCCTATGACACCGGCGAAGCCCTCGGCGGTCGCCGCTTCGATCGCCTTTGAGCTGGGGTCGACCACGACGACCTGTTCCCTCTTCAGCCCGGTCGTGCAGACGGTCTGGATGGCCGACCGCCCCTTGGTGCCGAAGCCGATGACGACGGTGTGGTCGCGCAAGGTGGACCTCCAGCGGTTCAGGCGCCATTCCTCCCGGGTGCGTTCGGTGAGGACCTCCAGCGTGGTGCCGACCAGGATGATCAGGAACAGCACGCGCAGGGGCGTGATGACGAGGATGTTGGTGAGCCGGGCACTGTCACTGACCGGGGTGACGTCGCCGTACCCCGTGGTGGAGAGGGTCACGGTCGCGTAGTAGAACGCGTCGAGCAGGTCGACGGGCCCGTCGGAGCTGTCCCGGTAGCCGGCGCGGTCGGCGTACACGACGAACGCGGTGGCGACCAGGACCACCAGGGCCATGACCAGCCGCTTGACGACCTGGCGGATCGGGCGCTCCACCACCTTCCTCGGCAGCTTCACCCGATGGGTCACCAGGTGCTCGCCCGCCTGGCGGGCGATGGCGTCATGACCCGGAAGTTTCACGTGAAACACACCCCGATTCCGGCGGTCGCCCATGGCAGGTCCAGCAGTTCGGCCGCCTCGTCCTGGCGGGCCCCGCCCGGCGGTACGACGGCCAGCGCGTCGGCGGCCGCGACACCGCGCAGCATGGCCGGGCCGTTGTAGCGCAGCGGCACGGCGTGGTCGCCCCGGAGCACCACGGGGATCAGCCGGGTGTCGTACGGGTGCCCCTGCACGGCCTCCCCGAGCGGCAGGGAGTACGGCTCCGGGGCGGGGCGGGCGGCGAGGGTCCGCAGCACGGGTTCGGCCAGCGTGAGCAGGCCGGAGACGGCCGCCAGCGGGTTGCCGGGCAGACCGACGAGGTGCTGGTGGTCCTTGGTGCGCGCCAGCAGCATGGGGTGGCCGGGACGCACCTTGACCCCGTCGACGAGCAGTTCGGCGCCGATCCGCTCCAGCACGGGGTGGACGTGGTCGACGGGCCCGGCGGCGGTGCCGCCCGTGGTGACGATCAGGTCGGCCCTGGACCCGGTGACCGCCCTGCGGAGCGCCTGGGCGTCGTCGCCGATCCGGCGGACGGCGGCGACGTCGGCGCCGAGCGCGCGCAGCCAGGGCGGCAGCATGGGGCCGAGCGCGTCCCTGATGAGTCCGTCGTGCGGCAGGCCCTCGGTCAGCAGCTCGTCGCCGAGGACGAGGACGTCGACCCGGGGGCGGGGCACGACGGTGACCGTGTCGTAGCCGGCCGCCGCGGCGAGGCCCAGGACGGCGGGGGTGACCAGGGTGCCCACGGGCAGCAACTGGTCGCCGCCGCGGCACTCCTGGCCGCGGGGCCGGATGTCCTGGCCGTGGAACATCTCACGGGTCGTGTGCAGCCGGCCCTGGCTGTCGGTCCGGCCGTGTTCGGTGCGCAGGACGGCGGTGGTGTCGGCGGGGATGCGGGCGCCGGTGGCGATGCGGACGGCCTCGCCGTCGGTGAGCGGCTCGGGCTGCGCGTGCCCGGCGAGCGCGCCCTCCTCCCGCACCCGCCAGGGGCCGGGCCCGGCGACCGCCCAGCCGTCCATCGCGGAGGTGTCGAAGGAGGGCAGGTCGGCGAGCGCGTCGAGGGGAGCGGCCAGGACCAGCCCGAGCGCGTCGTCCAGCGGGACGGCGACCGGGGCGCGGCGCGCACCGGCGCCCGGCGCGCCCTTGGCGCCGTGGGCGCGCGCGGCGCGGGCCGCGATCTCGCGGGCCCGGGGCCAGGGGGTGGCCCGGTGTCCCTCGCCGGAGTGCTCCGCCGCGGACCGCGGGGAGGTGCCGGGCAGCCGCCCGGCACCGTCGTCCGCGCCGTCGTCCCGGGTCTCCCGGTGGCCTTCCCTCACCAGCGCCAGGGCCTCCTCGACATCGAGGTCGTCGGTTTCGGCGGCGGGCGACCCGGCCCGGGTGCCGGGGGCGGTCATCCGGCGTCCGGGGCGCTCGGGCCCCCGTCGCCGCCGCCCCCGTCGTTCTCCTCTTCCCACCGCAGGGCCAGCGCGGCGGCCCGGCGGGCGGCCTCGGCCACGGCCTCCGGGCCGCCCTCGCCCTTCGCCGCCGCGTAGCCGACGAGGAAGGTGGTCAGCGGCGCCGCGGGGCGGGCCACGCCGTGTGCGGCGTCCCGGGCCAGGTCGAGCAGGACGCCGGTGTCGACGTCCAGGTCGATGCCCAGTTCGTCCTTGACTGCGGAGATCCATTCATTCAACACACACCCATGCTCCCTGATGCGCGCCCTGGCGTCGGCGATGTCGTCCCAGGTGTCGCAGTCGAAGGAGGCGAGCGGGTCGGGGACACGGGCGAGACGGAGGGCGGCGGTCAGCCCGCGCAGGGGCAGCCCGGCGAGGCCGTCGTGCGCGGCGGCGAGGGCGGCCAGCTCGCGGCGCAGCGCCGCGGTGCGGTAGGCGGCCACCAGTGGCTGGTCGCGGCCGTCGGCGTCGGTGAGCAGCGCGCCGTCGGCGCCGGTGTCCTGAAGGGTAATCAGCAGCCGCTCGACGGTCGGCCGGGCCAGGAAGGGCAGGTCGGCGGAGAGCACGAGGGTGTGCCCGGCGGTGGTGCACCGCAGGCCGGCCTCCAGCGCGGCGACCGGCCCGCCGCCCGGCGGCTCCTCGTGCGTCCAGCGCACCGGCCGTGCGGTGGGCCGGGGTGCGGCCACGACCATGGTCGTCCGGGCGTCCGCGCAGGCCGCGAGCACCCGGTCGAGCAGGGCCCGGCCCCCGACCCGGACGCCGGGCTTGTCGGCCCCGCCGAGCCGCCGGGCGGCGCCCCCGGCGAGCACGACGGCGTCGTACGGCGCGGGCGCCCCGGAGGTGGCGGGTGCGGAGTCGGTCACCCCCCGAGTATGGCCCGTCCGCCCGGCCGTCCGGACCCGCCCCGGGTCACAAGGTGCGCAGCAGCACCGCCGGTTGCTCCACGCAGTCCGCCACGTACCGCAGGAAGCCGCCCGCCGTGCCGCCGTCGCACACCCGGTGGTCGAAGGTGAGCGAGAGCTGCACGACCTGCCGGACGGCGAGTTCGCCCTCGTGCACCCACGGCTTGGGGACGATCCGGCCGACGCCGAGCATGGCCGCCTCCGGGTGGTTGACGATCGGAGTGGAGCCGTCGACGCCGAAGACGCCGTAGTTGTTCAGCGTGAACGTCCCGCCGGTGAGGTCGCCGGGGGTGAGCGTGCCCGTGCGGGCGGCCTCGGTGAGCCGGGTGAACTCGGCGGTCAGGGACTCGGCGTCGCGGCCGTGGGCGTCCCGGACGACCGGCACCACCAGTCCGCGTTCGGTCTGGGCGGCGAAGCCGAGGTGGACCCGGTCGAGCTGGACGACCTCGCGGGCCTCGGTGTCGACGTAGGAGTTCAGCTCGGGGAACCGGGCCAGGGCGGCCGTGCAGACGCGGGCGAGCAGCGCGAGGAGGGAGATCTTCGGGCCGCCCGTCGCGTTCATCGCGGTCCGGGCGCGCAGGAGCTCGGTCGCGTCGGCGTCGACCCAGCAGGTCGCGTCGGGGATCTCCCGGCGGCTGCGGGAGAGCTTGTCGGCGACGGCACCGCGGACGCCCTTGAGCGGGACGCGGACGCCGCCACCGGCACGCGCGGGCGCCCCGTGCGCCGGGGCGGGGGCGGGTGCGGGCTCCCGGCCGTCCGTGCCGAGGGGCGCGGCGGCGGTGCGCAGGGCGGCCTCGACGTCCGCGCGCAGGATGAGCCCCTGCGGACCGGAGCCGGCCAGCCGCCGCAGGTCGACGCCGTTGTCCCGGGCCAGCCTGCGGACGAGTGGGGAGATCACCGGAACCGGCCCGTCGCCCGGCACGGCGGCGGGCACGGCCGAGGGCGGCTCGGCGAGCGCCCGCGCGGCCGTGGACGCCTGAGGCGCCGCGGATGGCTGAGGCGCCGCGGATGGCTGAGGCGCCGCGGATGGCTGAGGCGCCGCGGATGGCTGAGGCGCCGCGGATGGCTGACCGGCCGCGGGTGCCGCGCCGTTCGTGTGGGGCGGCATCGGGACGGTCCCCGGCGCCTGGGCGTGCCCGTCGGCGGGGACGGTGCCCGCCCGGACCCGGCGCCGGCGGGCCGCCGGGGCCTGGGTGCCGTAGCCCACGAGGACGTTGCCCGAGCCCTCCGGCTCCGCGGCGGACTCCCCCACCGCGACCGTCAGGAGCGGGGCGCCGACGGGCAGCTCGGTCCCCTCCTCGCCGAAGCGGGCGGTGATCACGCCGCCGTAGGGGCAGGGCACCTCGACCATCGCCTTGGCCGTCTCGACCTCGACCACCGGCTGGTCGACGGTGACCACGTCGCCGACCTGGACCAGCCAGCGGACGATCTCCGCCTCGGTCAGTCCCTCGCCGAGGTCGGGCAGTCTGAACTCCAGCACCTGAGCCATCAGCCCTCGGCCTCCCACTGCAGCCGGGCCACGACGTCCAGGATGCGGTCGACGCCGGGCAGGTGGTGCCGCTCCAGCATGGGCGGCGGGTACGGGATGTCGAAGCCCGCGACGCGCAGCACCGGTGCCTCCAGGTGGTGGAAGCAGCGCTCGGTGATCCGGGCCGCGATCTCGCCGCCCGGCCCGCCGAACCCGGTGGCCTCGTGGACGACGACCGCGCGCCCGGTGCGCCGGACGGCCGCGCAGACCGTCTCGTCGTCGAACGGCACCAGGGAGCGCAGGTCGAGGACCTCCAGGTCCCAGCCCTCCGCCCGCGCGGCCTCGGCGGCCTCCAGGCAGACCGGCAGCGAGGGGCCGTAGGTGATCAGCGTGGCGCTGCTCCCGGGGCGGCGCACCACGGCGCGGCCGACGGGGTCGACGTCCGTCGGCCGCTCGGGGTTCCAGGTGTCCTTCGACCAGTACAGCCGCTTGGGCTCCAGGAAGACGACCGGGTCGTCCGAGGCGATGGACCGGCGCAGCAGCCCGTAGGCGTCGGCGACGGTGGCCGGGGTGACCACGTGGAGGCCGGGCGTCGCCATGTAGTAGGCCTCGGAGGAGTCGCTGTGGTGCTCGACGCCGCCGATGCCGCCCCCGTAGGGGACGCGCACGGTGATCGGCAGGGGCATCCGGCCCCGGGTGCGGTTGCGCATCCGCGAGACGTGGCTGATCAGCTGCTCGAACGCCGGGTAGGCGAAGGCGTCGAACTGCATCTCCACCACCGGCCGCAGGCCGTACATCGCCATGCCGACGGCGGTGCCGAGGATGCCGGCCTCGGCGAGCGGGGTGTCGGTGCAGCGGTCCTCGCCGAACTCCTTGGCGAGCCCGTCGGTGACGCGGAAGACCCCGCCGAGGGCGCCGACGTCCTCGCCCAGGACGTGCACGGTGGGGTCGGCGGCCATGGCGTCGCGCAGCGCGCGCGTGAGGGCCTGCGCCATGGTGGCGGGCTTGACGGCGACGGTCGTCATCGGGCGCCGCCTTCCGGCGTTCCGTGCTGCTCCCGCTCGGCGTCCAGCTCGGCCCGCAGCAGGGCCCGCTGCTCGCGCAGTTGCGCGGTGCTCTCGGCGTAGACGTGGTCGAAGAGGTCCATGGGGTCGAGTGCGGCGTCCTGGTTCATGCGCTCCCGCAGGGCGGCGGCCATCGTCTCGGCGTCCTGCCGGGCGGCCTCGATGCCCGCCTCGTCCAGCAGCCCGCGCGTGGTCAGTTCGCGTTCCAGCAGCTTGATCGGGTCGTGGGCGCGCCACGCCTCGATCTCGGCGTCGCCCCGGTACCGGGTGGCGTCGTCGGCGTTGGTGTGGGCGTCGATGCGGTACGTCACGGCCTCGACGAGGGTCGGGCCGCCGCCCGCGCGCGCGTGGCGCACGGCGTCGCCGAGGACCTCGTGCACGGCGGCTGCGTCGTTGCCGTCGACCAGTCGGCCCGGCATGCCGTACCCGACGGCCTTGTGGGCCAGGGAGGGCGCGGCGGTCTGCTTGGCGAGCGGGACGGAGATGGCGAAGCCGTTGTTCTGCACGAGGAAGACGACCGGTGCCTGCCAGACGGCGGCGAAGTTCAGCGCCTCGTGGAAGTCGCCCTCGCTGGTGCCGCCGTCGCCGACCATGGCGAGCGCGACCACGTCGTCGCCCTTGAGGCGGGCGGCGTGGGCGAGGCCGACGGCGTGCGGGAGCTGGGTGGCCAGCGGGGTGCTGAGCGGGGCCACGCGGTGGGCGTGGGGGTCGTAGCCGGTGTGCCAGTCGCCGCGCAGCAGGGTGAGCGTCTCGACCGGGTCGACGCCCCGGGCGACGACGGCGAGCGTGTCCCGGTAGCTGGGGAAGAGCCAGTCACGCTCCTCGAGGGCCAGCGCGGCGGCGACCTCGCAGGCCTCCTGGCCGGTGCTGGACGGGTAGACGGCGAGCCTGCCCTGTTTGGTCAGGGCGGTGGCCTGCGTGTTGAAGCGGCGGCCGCGCACCAGCTCGGCGTAGAGCCGGCGCAGCAGGCCGGGGTCGGCCTTGCCGGCCGTCTCGGTGCCGAGGACGCGGTAGGGCTCGGCGTCGGGCAGCAGCGGCGCGGGGTCCGTACGGGGCTGCCAGGCGGGCGGCGGCGATGGCCGGTAAGCGCCCCGCTGCTCCAGAACCGTCATGACGGCACCTCCTCGTGGGAGTGGCTACGGGAGGCGTGTCGGCTGTGACCCGCCCCACCTACCGATTGTTCGGTCGTCGGCACATTTTGGCTACAGGCACCTCCAGGCTGTGGACAAACGGTTCTCCACAGCCTGGAATGAACGCAGGACGTCCACGGCGGAGGAGCGGGGGGACATGGAGCCTGAACAAATGGCCGAGGGGCCGCCGGAAGGTGTCGTGCTCCCGCCCCCGCGGCCGCTGGACGCCATCGACCAGGACATCCTGCGGATCCTCCAGGCGGACGGCCGCGCCTCGATACGCTCCGTCGCCGACCGCGTCCACGTCTCGCGCGCCAACGCCTACGCCCGCATCAACCGGCTCGTGGAGGACGGGGTGATCCGGGGCTTCAGCGCGCGCGTGGACCACGAGCGGGCGGGGCACGGCACGTCGGCGTACATCACCCTGAAGATCGTCCAGAACACCTGGCGCACGGTCCGCGAGCAGCTCAGGCAGCTGCCCGGGGCCTCCCACATCGCTCTGGTGGGCGGCGACTTCGACGTGCTGCTGATGGTGCACACGCCCGACAACAGGGCCCTGCGCGAGCTGGTGCTGACGCGGCTCCAGGCCATCCCCGAGGTGCTCAGCACCCGCACGCTGCTGGTGTTCGAGGAGGAGGATCTGGAGCCGGACGGCTGAGTCAGCCCCGGCGCAGTCCGGAGAAGACCAGCCGGGCGACGGCGTCGGCCACCTCCCGGTCGGTCGCGCCCCGCGCGTCCGGCCGGTACCACTCCACGATGGAGTTGATCATGCCGAAGACCAGCCGGGTCGCCAGCCGGACCTCCATGTCGGGGCGCACGTCCCCGTCGGCCGCCGCCGCCTTCAGCAGCTCGGCGACCCGGTGGTCGAAGTCGCGGCGGCGCTCCAGCGCCCACCGCTCGGTCTCGGTGTTGCCGCGCACGCGCAGCAGCAGTGTCACGTAGGGCAGTTCGGATATGAGCACCTCGACCATGCGGCGCACGACGTGCTCCAGCCGGTCCACGGCCCGCCCCGCGCGCGCGTGCTCCTCCTCCAGGATGGCGAACAGGCCGTCCAGGGCGCGGCTGACGGCCCGGCGCAGCAGCTCCTCCTTGCCGCTGACGTGGTGGTAGATCGACGACTTGGAGATGCCGGCCGCCCTGGACAGGTGCTCCATGGAGGTGCCGTCGTAGCCGCGCTCGTTGAAGACCCGCACGGCGACGGAGAGCAGCGTCTCGGGGGTGTACGTGTCGCGCCTTGCCGTGGTCATGAGGTGCTCTCCCGCTTGTCGTTGGCGTAGGCGTGCCGGTAGAGCGCGAGGGAGGGCGCGTAGCGTCCGGACGGGTCGCGCTCGTGCATCTCGTCCAGGACGTCGAAGGCGAAGTCGCGGCCGAGCCGGCGGTCCCACTCGAAGGGACCGAGCGGGTAGTTCACACCCAGGCGCATCGCGGTGTCGATGTCCTCCTCGGTCGCCACGCCCTTGGCGACGGCGTCGTGGGCGAGGTCGACGATCCGGGCGACCGTGCGGGCGACGATCATGCCGGGGACGTCGCCGATGACGCTGACGTCCTTGCCGAGCGCCTGGAACAGGCCGGTGGCCTCGGCGAGGGTCTGCGCGGAGGTGTCCTGGGCGGCGGACAGGGCGATCCGGGTGGCCGTGCGGTAGTCCAGGGCGAGGTCGAAGTAGACGACGTCCCGGAACTCCGCGGAGGTCTGGCCGTCGGCGAGGACCAGCTGGCCGCCGCTGGGCAGCACCAGGCGGGTGCCGTTGTCCTCGTCCTCCCGGCGGACCCGGATGCCCGCCTCGCTGATCATGGCGAGCAGTTCGGCGGCCGGGCCCAGGCCGCCCTCGGCGATGACGTAGGCGGGCGGCTTCTCCGCGTCGGCGGTGTGCGGCTCGGGCGCCTCCGCACCGTCGGCGTAGTCGTACCAGCCCTGCCCGCTCTTGCGGCCGAGCCGGCCGGACTCCACCAGCCGGCGCTGGGCCAGGGAGGGGGTGAAGCGCACGTCCTGGAAGAACGACCGCCACACGGAGTGGGTGACGGACTCGTTGACGTCCTGGCCGATCAGGTCGGTCAGTTCGAAGGCGCCCATCTTGAAGCCCCCGCACTCGCGCAGGACCGCGTCGATGGTCGCCGGGTCGGCGGCCTGCGCCTCGTGGACGGCGAACGCCTCGGCGTAGTAGGGGCGGGCGATGCGGTTGACGATGAAGCCCGGTGTGTCCGCGCAGGCCACCGGCTTCTTGCCCCAGGCGCGGGCGGTCTCGTACGCGCGCGTGGCCGACGTGACGTCGGTGGCGGACCCCGAGACCACCTCGACCAGCGGCAGCAGCGGCGCCGGGTTGAAGAAGTGCAGGCCGACGAAGCGGCCCGGGTGACGCAGGGCGCCGCCGACGGCCGTCACCGACAGCGAGGAGGTGTTGGTGGCGAGCAGGCAGTCCTCGGTGACGATCTCCTCCAGCTCGCGGAACAGCTCCTGTTTGACGTCCAGCCGCTCCAGGACGGCCTCCACCACCAGGGTGCAGTCGGCCAGCTCCGTGAGGGCGTCCGCGGGCCGGAGCCGGGCGCGGGCCGCGTCCCGTTCCGCCGCGGCGAGCCGGCCCTTGTCCACGAGCCGGTCCAGGCGGGCGCCGATCGCTTCGGCCGCTTCCCTGGCCCGTCCGGCGACGGCGTCGTAGAGCCGCACGGGATGGCCGGCGACCAGCGCGACCTGGGCGATTCCCTGCCCCATGGTGCCGGTGCCGACGACGGCCACGGGGCTGCTGAGGTCGAGTGCTGTCATGTGCGCGATCCTCCCGCACGACGTTGTCCACAGATGCGCCGGACCCCTTGTCCCGACCGATCGTTCGGTTACTCTATCCCTGACTGGCAGCCCCTGCCCAGGTCACGGACTCGACGAAGAGCTCTCCAGACGAGGAGTTGGTCCCGCATGGCCGCCGAACTGACCGCCCACGAGCTGATCGAGAAGCATCGGCCCACCCTGGACCAGGCACTGGAAGCGATCCGCACCCGCGCGTACTGGTCGCCGCACCCCGAGCACCCGAAGGCCTACGGGGAGAACGGCAGCCTGGACGCGGCGGCCGGCAAGGCCGCCTTCGACGCCCTGCTGGGCACCCGGATCGACCTCGGCCAGCCCGGCACCGACGACTGGGTGGGCGGCGAGGTCTCGCCGTACGGCACCGAGCTGGGCGTGACCTACCCCCACGCGGACGTCGACGTGCTGCTGCCGGCGATGCGGGCCGGCCGGCGGGCCTGGCGCGACGCGGGCCCCGAGACCCGTGCCGTGGTCTGCCTGGAGATCCTCAAGCGGATCAGCGACCGGACCCACGAGTTCGCGCACGCGGTGATGCACACCAGCGGGCAGGCGTTCATGATGGCGTTCCAGGCCGGCGGCCCGCACGCCCAGGACCGCGGCCTGGAGGCGGTGGCCTACGCGTACGCGGAGCAGGTCCGCACGCCGGGGACGGCGGAGTGGACCAAGCCCCAGGGCAAGCGCGACCCGCTGACCCTCACCAAGCGGTTCACCGCCGTCCCGCGCGGCATCGGCCTGGTCGTCGGCTGCAACACCTTCCCGACCTGGAACGGCTACCCGGGCCTGTTCGCCTCCCTGGCCACCGGCAACGCGGTCCTGGTCAAGCCGCACCCGCGCGCGGTGCTGCCGCTCGCCCTGACCGTCCAGGCCGCCCGGGAGGTGCTGGCCGCGGCCGGCTTCGACCCGAACCTGGTGGCCCTGGCCGCCGAGCGCCCCGGTGAGGGCATCGCCAAGTCCCTCGCCACCCGCCCCGAGATCCGGATCATCGACTACACCGGTTCGACGTCCTTCGGCGACTGGCTGGAGGCCAACGCCCGCCAGGCGCAGGTCTACACCGAGAAGGCCGGCGTCAACACGGTGATCGTGCACTCCACGGACGACTACAAGGGCATGCTCTCCAACCTGGCCTTCTCGCTGTCCCTGTACAGCGGCCAGATGTGCACCACCCCGCAGAACCTGCTCGTCCCCCGCGAGGGCATCGCCACCGACCAGGGCCCCAGGACCTTCGACGAGTTCACCGCCGACCTCGCCCGCGCGGTCGACGGCCTGCTCGGCGACGACGCGCGCGCGAACGCCCTGCTGGGCGCGATCGTCAACCCGGACGTCAAGGCCCGCCTGGAGGCCGCGGCCGGCCTCGGCGAGGTCGCGCTGGCCTCCCGCGAGATCACCAACCCGGACTTCCCGGACGCGGTGGTCCGCACCCCGGTCGTCGTCAAGCTGGACGGCGCCAAGCCGGACGACGAGGCCGCCTACATGAGCGAGTGCTTCGGCCCGGTCTCCTTCGCGGTCGCCGTCGACTCGGTGACGGACGCCGTGGAGCTGCTGCGCCGCACGGTCCGGGAGAAGGGCGCGATGACGGTCGGCGCGTACACCACGGACGCGGAGACCGAGCGGGCCGTCGAGGAGGTCTGCCTGGAGGAGGCCGCCCAGCTCTCCCTCAACCTCACCGGCGGGGTCTACGTGAACCAGACGGCGGCCTTCTCCGACTTCCACGGCTCGGGCGGCAACCCGGCGGCGAACGCGGCCCTCACCGACGGCGCCTTCGTCTCCGGCCGCTTCCGCACGGTCGAGGTCCGCCGGGACGTCTAGGCGCTCGCGCTCCAGTGGTACAGGGCCATCGCCACGCTGGTGGCCAGGTTGTAGCTGGAGACCTGGGGGCGCATCGGCAGCCGCAGCAGGTGGTCGGCGCGGGCGCGCAGCTCCGCCGACAGGCCGGTGCGTTCCGAGCCGAAGGCCAGCACGGCGTCGTCGGGCAGCCTGGTGCCGCGGATGTCCTCGCCCTCCGGGTCGAGCGCGAACAGCGGACCGGCGGGCAGCCCGGCGACGTCGAGGCGCTCCACGGCGGTCGCGAAGTGCAGCCCCGCGCCGCCGCGCACCACCGTGGGGTGCCACGGGTCGAGCGGGCCCGTGGTGACCACGCCGGTCGCCCCGAAACCGGCGGCCAGCCGGATCACGGCGCCGGCGTTGCCCAGGTTGCGGGGGTGGTCCAGGACCACGACGGGGGTGGTGCGGGGCGTACGGGCGAGCGTGCGCAGGTTGGCCTCGCGGGACGGCCGTACCGCGAGGGCGGCCACGCCGGTCGGATGGGGGCGCGGCACGACGGAGGCGTACGCCGGCCCGGAGACCTCCGTCAGGAGGGCGTCCAGGGTGCCGCGCACGTCGTCGGCCAGTTCCCCGGCGAGGGCCAGTGCGGCCGCCCGGTCGGTGGTGACCGCGACCGGCACCTCGGCGCCGAAGCGCAGCGCGTGCTTCAGGGCGTGGAACCCGTCGAGCAGGACGGCCCCCTCCGCGTGGGCGTGCCATCGGCTCAGCGGGTCGGTCATGCCGTGAACCCTACGTGCTCGGCCGGTTCCCCCTCCGGGGAGCGCGGCCCCGGGACCGCGGGGACGCCGGCGCGCCGGACGAACCGCCCGCCCGCGCGTGCCGCCAGGCCGCCGACCCGGCGCAGGAACGACGTGGGCAGGAAGACGGCGTCGGCGGCGATCATCGCCAGCGAGAAGAACGGCAGGCCGAGGACGACCGCGATCACCGCGTGCTCGGTCATCATCAGCACCAGCAGGACGTTCTTGGCCCGCCGATTGAGCAGGGTGAAGGGGAAGGCGATCTGCACCATGACCGTCCCGTAGGCCACGATCATCATGATCGTGCCGCTGGCGGACATCAGGTCGGCCAGCGCCGGCCAGGGGGAGAAGTAGTCCAGGTGGAGCGGGTAGTAGACGGCGGTGCCGTCCTGCCAGCGGGAGCCCTGGATCTTGTACCAGCCGGCCGTGGCGTAGATCAGGCACGCCTCGGCCATGATCACGGCCAGGGCGCCGTTGTGCAGGATGTTGGCGGCGACGTCCAGCAGGGCCCGGGGCTCGTGCCAGGCCGCCCGGCGCCCGACGGCCCACCACAGGCCGTGGAGGACCCAGGCCGTCCACAGCAGCGCCGGGATCTGCCAGCCGTTGTCGAACCGCCCGGTCAGCGTCGCCGTGCCGAGCGCCAGGCCGAGCACCGCCCACAGCACCGGGCCCACCCGGTCGGCGGGGACGCCCTCGCCGCGCGCGCGTGCCGCGGCCGCGCGGCCCGCCCGGCGGGCGTCGAGGGACCACACCTGCCCGCAGCGGGTGAACACCAGGTAGATGGACATCAGGTGCAGCACGTTGTCGCCGCCGTCGCCGACGAAGACACTGCGGTTCTGCAGCGACAGGACGCCCACCATGAACAGCAGGGAGGCGGTCCGGGTGCGCCAGCCGAGCACCAGCGCGGCGGCGGCGAGGACGGCGAGCGCGTAGCAGATCTCGAACCACAGCTGACCGTCGGACCACAGCAGCGCCGTGAAGGCGTGGTTGTCGGCGGTCAGCTGCTTGGCGAGGTTCCAGCCCCACGGTCCCGAGGGCCCGTACAGCTCCTGCCGGTGGGGGAACTCGCGCAGCAGGAACAGCAGCCAGGTCGCGGCGAAGCCGATCCGTATCACGGCGCTCTGGTACGGCCCGAGGACCGCTCCGGTGACCCGGGCGACGCCGCGCGACAGCGTCGGGGAGAGACCGTTCACCGCACGCCTCCCGCGGCCTCGTCGGACGTCAGGGACCACCAGGGCATCAGGCGGAGGACCGGCTGGGTGGAGACCCGCTCGCGGCTCCACGACGGCGGCGGCACGTTGGTCGTGCTGGCACGGACCTGCACCCGCTGGATCACGCCCGCCCGGCTCGTCGGGTCGTCCCGGTACAGGCGCATCACCACGATGCGCCGCAGGTACTGCTCGGACAGCGCGCCGCGCATGCCCACGGGACGGTTGTCGCCGCCGTGCGTGGCGGCGAAGAAGTCCCAGGCCCGGCGCAGCTCGTTCTGCTGGGTGTGGCTGGGCACCGGGTTGCCGTCGATGGCGGCGCCGTCCTGGGCGGACAGGTCGGTCCACCCGGTGGTGCGCAGTGCGCCGTCGCGCATCCGCACCTCGGCCCGGACCTGCACGGCGATGTTCTGCTGGAGCGGGTTGGGGGCGAACAGCTTCCAGTTCTGCTCGAACTCCGGGTACACCCAGTCCTGGACCGCCTGGCCGTGCTGCTTCGTCACGGTGTTCGCCGGCGCGAGGCTGAGGAACACCATCAGCAGGTGCACGCCGGCGGCCACGGCGACCACCGCGAGCGCCAGGGCCGCGGCGACCTGGTAGCGCGGCGAGAGCGCGGCGACGCCGGTGCGGGGCGGGGACGGCGGCCGGGGGTCCGGCGGTTCCTCCGGGAGACGCGTCCCGGCCGGCCCGTCGGGTGCCTGTGGCTCCCGCGGGCCCTCGTCGTGCGCGTCCATCGCGTCCCGTCCCCCGTTTCGGCTCATGCGGTCGGCTCGTCGTCCGGCTCGGTCCTCCGGCCGGTGTCCGCCCGGCCCGGCGGACCGGACCGGTGGCGCGCGCCCGTGGACGGGCGGCGCGGGCTTCGCGAACGCCAGGTCCCGCCGCCCGGACGGAACGGTACTCAGCCACGGGCACCGCGCGCAGCCCCGGGTACGGGCTCGGAAGGTGGCCCTCGCCACGCCGTTCGGCCGCGGGCGCCCGGCCACCTGCCCCTCCGCCCCGCCACGGGCGCCGTCCACAGGCGGTGCCGGTGAGTTTTCCACAGCGGTTGACACCCCGCAGCGGCCCGGCACACCATGGATGCGCACGGACCGAACGATCGGTCGGCTCAGCATCCACGGACAGCGCCCACCGCAGGGCCCGAGGTCAGGGGGACCGCATGGCCACAGCAGCCGCGCAGCGCACGGCCCGCACACCCGCGGACGGCGCACCGGACGCCGCCGACACGGCGGCCCGCCAGCGCGCCTTCGACGCGGCCGTGGCCGCCGACGAGCGCATCGAACCGCGCGACTGGATGCCCGACGCCTACCGCGCCACCCTGGTCCGGCAGATCGCCCAGCACGCGCACTCCGAGATCATCGGCATGCAGCCGGAGGCCAACTGGATCACCCGCGCGCCCTCCCTGCGCCGCAAGGCCATCCTCATGGCCAAGGTGCAGGACGAGGCCGGCCACGGCCTGTACCTGTACAGCGCGGCCGAGACCCTCGGCACCGGCCGCGACGAGCTGCTCGACAAACTGCACTCCGGCCGCCAGAAGTACTCCTCGATCTTCAACTACCCCACCCTGACCTGGGCCGACGTCGGCGCCATCGGCTGGCTCGTGGACGGCGCCGCGATCACCAACCAGGTCCCGCTGTGCCGCTGCTCCTACGGCCCGTACGCCCGCGCGATGGTGCGGGTCTGCAAGGAGGAGTCCTTCCACCAGCGCCAGGGGTACGAGTTGCTGCTGGCCCTCAGCCGGGGCACGCCGGAGCAGCACGCCATGGCCCAGGACGCGGTGGACCGCTGGTGGTGGCCGTCGCTGATGATGTTCGGGCCGCCCGACGACGAGTCCCAGCACTCCGCGCAGTCGATGGAGTGGAAGATCAAGCGCCACTCCAACGACGAACTGCGCCAGCGCTTCGTCGACATCTGCGTCCCGCAGGCCGAGTCCCTGGGCCTCACCCTCCCCGACCCCGAACTGCGGTGGAACGAGGAGCGCGGGCACCACGACTTCGGCCCGATCGACTGGGCGGAGTTCCGGGACGTCCTCAAGGGCAACGGCCCCTGCAACGACCAGCGGATCACCCAGCGCAGGCGCGCCCACGACGAGGGCGCCTGGGTACGGGAAGCGGCCGCGGCCTACGCGGCCAAGCACACCGGCGACACCGGTGAGACGGGAGCGACGCGAGCATGAGCACCACCGACTGGCCCCTGTGGGAGGTCTTCGTGCGCTCCCGGCGCGGCCTCTCCCACACCCACGCCGGCAGCCTGCACGCGCCCGACGCCGAACTGGCCCTGCGCAACGCCCGCGACCTGTACACCCGGCGCGGCGAGGGCGTCTCCATCTGGGTCGTCCCGGCCGCCGCGATCACCGCCTCCTCGCCGGACGAGAAGGACCCCTTCTTCGAGCCGGCCGCCGACAAGCCCTACCGGCACCCGACCTTCTACGAGATCCCGGAAGGGGTGAAGCACCTGTGACCGCCACCGGCCCCGCCACGGTTGCGGTGACCGCCGCGCTCGCCCTCGGCGACGACGCCCTGGTGCTCTCCCACCGCCTCGGGGAGTGGGCCGGGCACGCCCCCGTGCTGGAGGAGGAGGTCGCCCTCGCCAACATCGCCCTGGACCTGCTCGGTCAGGCCCGGGTGCTGCTGTCGCTGGCCGGCGACGAGGACGAGCTGGCCTACCTCCGCGAGGAGCGCGCCTTCCGCAACCTCCAGCTGGTCGAGCAGCCGAACGGCGACTTCGCGCACACCATCGCCCGCCAGCTGTACTTCTCCACGTATCAGCAGCTCCTGTACGCCGAACTCGCCGCGACGGGCGGTCCGTTCGCCCCACTGGCCGCCAAGGCGGTGAAGGAGGTCGCCTACCACCGCGACCACGCCGAGCAGTGGACGCTGCGGCTGGGCGACGGCACGGAGACCAGCCACGAGCGGATGCGGCGGGCCGTCGACGCGCTGTGGCGGTTCACCGGGGAGATGTTCCAGCCGGTGGAGGGCCTGGACGCCGACCCGGCCGCGCTGGAGGCCCGTTGGCTGGAGTCCGTCACCGACGTGCTCGGTCGGGCCTGCCTGACCGTGCCGGAGGGCCCGCGCACCGGCGCCTGGTCCGCGGGCGCCGGCCGGCAGGGCCTGCACACCGAGCCGTTCGGCCGGATGCTCGCCGAGATGCAGCACCTGCACCGCAGCCACCCGGGGGCCTCATGGTGACCGCGACCGCCCTGGAGGCGGAGCTGCTGGAGCTGGCCGGCTCGGTACCGGACCCCGAACTGCCCGTGCTCAGCCTGCGCGAGCTGGGTGTGCTCCGCGCGGTGCACGTGCACGGCGCCGGCGCGGTGGAGGTCGACCTGACGCCCACCTACACCGGCTGCCCGGCGATCGAGGCGATGAGCGCCGACATCGAGCGGGTGCTGCGCGCCCACGGCATGCGCGAGGTCACCGTCCGCACGGTGCTCTCCCCGGCCTGGTCGACCGACGACATCACCCCCGAGGGCCGGGAGAAACTGCGGGAGTTCGGCATCGCTCCCCCGCGCGTGCGGCACGACGGCGGTCCGGTGCCGCTGGCCCTCGGCCCGACCCGCGCCCGGGACGCGGAGGCGGAGACCGAAGCGGTGCGCTGCCCGCACTGCGGCTCGGCCTCCACCGAGCTGCTGAGCCGGTTCTCCTCCACCGCCTGCAAGGCGCTGCGCCGCTGCCTGTCCTGCCGCGAACCGTTCGACCACTTCAAGGAGTTGTGATGGCGCGCTTCCACCCGCTCCCGGTGGCCGCGGTCGACCGGCTCACGGACGACGCCGTCGCGCTCACCTTCTCCGTCCCGCCCGGACTGCGCGAGGAGTACCGGCACGCGCCCGGCCAGCACCTCGCCCTGCGCCGCCGGGCCGACGGCACGGAGGTCCGGCGCACCTACTCGATCTGCTCGCCCGCCCCGGACCCGGCCGGCGAGGGCCCGGCCTTCCTCCGCGTGGGGGTGCGACTGGTCGAGGGCGGCGCCTTCTCGGTGTACGCGCTCAAGGAGATCAACGTCGGGGACGAACTGGACGTGATGACCCCGGCGGGCCGCTTCACGCTGGAACCGGCGCCCGGCCTGTACGCGGCGGTGGTCGGCGGCAGCGGCATCACCCCGGTGCTGTCGATCGCCGCCACCCTGCTGGCGCGCGAGCCCGCGGCCCGGTTCTGCCTCATACGCAGCGACCGTACGGCCGCGTCCACGATGTTCCTGGAGGAGGTCGCCGACCTGAAGGACCGCTACCCGCAGCGGTTCCAGCTGGTGACCGTGCTGTCCCGGGAGGAGCAGCAGGCGGGGCTGCCGTCGGGCCGGCTCGACCGGGAGCGGCTCACCGGGCTGCTGCCGGCGCTGCTGCCGGTGGAACGGGTGGCGGGCTGGTTCCTGTGCGGGCCGTACGGGCTGGTGCGGGGCGCCGAGCAGGCGCTGCGCGAGCTGGGCGTGGCGCGGGCCGGGATCCACCAGGAGATCTTCCACGTGGACGCGGGGACGGCCCCGGCGGTCCGGGCTCCGGCGCCCGCGCACAGCACCGTCACCGCCCGTCTCGACGGCCGCGGCGGCACCTGGCCGGTGCGGGACGGCGAGTCGCTGCTGGAGACCGTGCTGCGCAACCGGCCCGACGCGCCCTACGCCTGCAAGGGCGGGGTGTGCGGGACCTGCCGGGCCTTCCTGGTCGAGGGCGAGGTGCGCATGGACCGCAACTTCGCGCTGGAGACGGAGGAGACGGAGGCCGGTTACGTGCTGGCGTGCCAGTCGCACCCGGTGACGGAGCGGGTGGAGCTGGACTTCGACCGCTGAGACTCCCACCAGGGGCCCTCAGGAGCCCGCGGGAGACCGCCGCGGCGGTGGCGAGGGGGATGGTGCGGACGGCGCGGCACCCGCACGGCGGGTCCGGCGCGGACACCGACCACCCGCTGCACCGGGCCCACGCCCGGGCCAGGCGCCTGGAACCGGCGCTCGGCCCGGCGGCGGCGTACGCGGAGCGGGAGGGCGGCCTGCCGGCCGCCCGTGCCCTCGGCTGACGCCGGTCCGGCCGGCGGGGACCCGCTAGAGGACGAAGCCGGGCTTGCCCTCGTCGGTGACGACCGGGCGGCCGGTCTGCTGCCAGTGCTGCATGCCGCCGTCGACGTTCACCGCGTCGATGCCCTGCTGGACCAGGTACATGGTGACCTGGGCCGAGCGGGCGCCCGAGCGGCAGATCACGTGCACCCGGCCGTCCTGCGGGGCGGCCTCGGTCAGCTCGCCGTAACGGGCCACGAACTCGCTGATGGGAATGTGCAGCGCTCCCTCGGCGTGGCCCGCCTGCCACTCGTCGTCCTCGCGGACGTCCAGCAGGAAGTGGCCTTCCTCGACATCCGTGACCTGGACCGTGGGCACACCAGCTCCGAAATTCATGACACCGACGCTACCCGACGCGGCGGGCGTCCCACCCCGCTCCGGCAGCCGGTTCAGGACTCCCCGCGCAGGCCCGCCAGCTCCGTCTCCCGCTGGGCGATGTCGGAACGCAGCCGGGCGGCGATCTCGT
The DNA here is from genome assembly GCF_055558055.1 of Streptomyces sp. NPDC025833. Lineage (NCBI taxonomy): Bacteria > Bacillati > Actinomycetota > Actinomycetes > Kitasatosporales > Streptomycetaceae > Streptomyces > Streptomyces sp. NPDC025833. The sequence continues at coordinate 269,434 of NZ_JBVHNF010000008.1, read as the reverse complement.
CGAGCAGGCCGTCGGGGTCGTCCGGCGCGAGCTGGAGCAGGCCGGCGATCGCGCCCTCCTCCAGCTCGCGGGCGACCAGGGCGATCAGTTCCTTGCGCTGGGCGAGCCATTCGAGGCGGGCGTACAGCTCCTCGGCGGGGCTCGGCAGGCGCTCGGGCGGTACCGGACCGGCGGCCCACTCGGCGGCCAGCTCCGTGAGAAGGGCCTCGTCACCGCGGGCGTAGGCGGCGTTGACCCGGCTGAGGAACTCCTCGCGCCGCTTGCGCTCCGCCTCCTCCTGCACGAGGTCCGGGTGGGCCTTGCGGGCGAGGTCGCGGTAGAGCTTGCGCGCCTCCTCGCTGGGCCGCACCCGCTGCGGAGGCCGGACCGCCTGATCGGTGAGCATGGCGGTGGCCTCCGGGAACAGGCCGTCACCGTCCATCCAGCCGTGCAGCAGCTCCTCCACGCCCGGCATCGGCATCACCCGGGCACGGGCCTCGGCGGCCCGGCGGATGTCCTCGGGGTCGCCGGACCGGGCCGCCTTGGTCTCGGCGATCTCCGCGTCGAGTTCCTCGATCCGGACGTAGAGCGGGCCGAGCCGCTGCTCGTGCAGGCGGGAGAAGTTCTCGACCTCGACGCGGAACGTCTCCACGGCGATCTCGTACTCGATCAGCGCTTGCTCGGCGGCCCGTACGGCCCGTTCCAGCCGTTCCTCGGGTCGCGGCGGCTGGGACCGGTCGGCTTCGGGGGTCGTCACCCGCCCAGCGTAGCGCTGCGCTCGGCCTGGGCCGGAGTGAGTGCGTCCGGTGCGGTGAGGAGTGGGTGTTCCTCCGTGCCGATGCGGTGCCCCTTGCCGGGGGGTGCGGGTCTTCTGCCGGGTGCGGGTTCGTCGTGGCCGGTCGCGCAGTTCCCCGCGCCCCTGACACCGCCCAGCCGGGGCACGCGAGCTTGTGCCCGGTGCGGGTTCGTCGTGGCCGGTCGCGCAGTCCCCCGCGCCCCTGGCGGCGCTGCCCGGCCCGCTCACCGAGACGCCACCGTACGGACACGGGCCCGCTCACCGAGACGCCGCCGTACGGATACGGGGCGTCCGCTGTGCGGGGGCCGGGGGTCAGGCTTCCGTTTCGGCGCTCAGGCGGCCCGTGCGGATGCCGGTGAGGAGGTCGGTGTGGTCCGCTTCGGTGCGGTCGGCGTAGGCGACGGCGAACCCGGCGATCGCCTCGTCCAGCTCCTCGTTCTTGCCGCAGTACCCGGCGATCAGCCGCGGGTCGACGCTGTGGCAGTGGGCGCGGGCCAGCAGGGCGCCGGTCATGCGGCCGTAGTCGTCGAGCTGGTCCGGGGCCAGGGCGGCCGGGTCGACGCTGCCCTTGCGGTTGCGGAACTGGCGCACCTGGTACGGGCGCCCCTGGACGGTGGTCCAGCCGAGCAGGATGTCGCTCACGACCTGCATCCGGCGCTGACCGAGGACCACCCGGCGGCCCTCGTGGGCGACCGGCTCGGTCGGGAAGCCCGCCGTGGCCAGGTGCGGGATGAGCGCGGACGGGCGCGCCTCCTTCACCTGGAGGACCAGGGGCTCCCCGCGGTGGTCGAGCAGCAGGACGACGTAGGAGCGGGTGCCGACGCTGCCGGTGCCGACCACCCGGAACGCCACGTCGTGCACCGCGTGGCGGGCCAGCAGCGGGTGGAGGTCCTCGCCGAGCGTGGCGGCGTAGGACTCCAGGGACGCGACGACCGCCGCGGCCTCGGTGTCCGGGACGGGGCGCAGCACCGGCGGCGCGGGCACGAAGCGGCGCCCGCCGTCCTCGGTCGCCTCGGTCGACTTCGCCGCGAACCGGCCGCTGGTGTTGGACCGGGCCTTCTCCGAGACCCGCTGCAAGGTGCCGAGCAGGTCGTGGGCGTCGGTGTGGGAGACCAGCTCCTCGTCCGCGATGGCGTTCCAGGCGTCGAGCACGGGCAGCTTCGCCAGCAGCCGCATGGTGCGGCGGTAGGCGCCCGCCGCGTCACGGGCCGCCGCACGGCAGGTGTCCTCGTCGGCGCCCGCCTCCCGGCCGGCCAGGACCAGCGACGCCGCGAGCCGCTTCAGGTCCCACTCCCAGGGGCCGTGCACGGTCTCGTCGAAGTCGTTGAGGTCGATGACGAGGTCGCCGCGGGCGTCGCCGTACAGCCCGAAGTTGGCCGCGTGCGCGTCCCCGCATATCTGGGTGCCTATCCCGGTCGTGGGGGTGCGCGCGAGGTCGTAGGCCATGAGTCCGGCCGAGCCGCGCAGGAAGGCGAACGGGCTCGCCGCCATCCGGCCCACCCGCAGCGGGGTCAGCTCGGGGATGCGGCCGGCGTTGGACTCGGTCACCGCGCTCACCGCGTCGGGACGCGCGGCGTCGTGATCGAGGGCGGCGTGGGCGGAGCGGGGCACGCTCGTCCGCAGCGCCTTGCCCTCCCGCTTCGACGAGCCCCGCGAGTCCCGCCGCGGCCACTCCGCGAATCCCCGCACCCGGGGCAGCCTGCGCGTGCCCCGGTCCGCCGCGTCCGCCGCCCCCACACCGGTTCCGGTCACCGGGACCGCCTCCCCCCGTACCGCCCGCGCGCCCTCGGACGGGCGCCGGTGCGAACATCAACTCGGGGAGACCGTACAACCGGTGGCCGAAACGCGTCAGGCCCTGTGGACAACTCCGCCGGGCCGGTGCCCGGAAGCGTCCCGCGTCGGCCGCGGGTGCCGGCCGGCGGTCCCGAAGCGGCCGGACCCGGAGCCGGGTTGGCGGACCGCGGAATCGCGGTGACCCGGCCCACACGCCCCGGCGGCCACCCGCCCCGGGAGACGAACCTGCCCTGTGATTCCGGTCATGTGACGGGCGCCATGGGCGGGTGCGCGCCGGACGGCCCGCCGTCCCCGCACGCGATCTCCGCCCGCCCGGGGTCAACAGCCCGGGAACCACGATGTGGTGGAGGGACCGTCAGCGCACACCCCCCTGGGGCCTGAGAGCTTCCTCACACGGGAGCCTCGCACCGCAGTCCCGCGCGCATACGACTGAGGGCCCATCGTTTTCACGATGGGCCCTCAACCTCACTGTGCGCGAGGGGGGAGTTGAACCCCCACGCCCTTTCGGGCACTGGAACCTGAATCCAGCGCGTCTGCCTATTCCGCCACCCGCGCATTGGGTGTGTCTTCCGCTTCCGGCCCTTTCGGGCTGGCCCCTTCCGACATCGAGAACATTAGCACGTCGTACGGGGTGGACTCACATCGCTGCCCGGCCGCCCGCTCCGCCCGCCCGCGCCCTGGGGCCACCGCCGCGGCACCGCCGCGCCACCACCACGGCCGGCCCGTGCCGCCCCGCCCGCACCGCGCGTATCGAGGAGACTCGCCTCACGTATCAACCTCGTACCGGTCCGGGCCATCTCTCCATGAGGCGGGCCGGTCCGCAGCCGGGTGCGGGACACTGGTCTCCACCCGCCTCTACGATCCATGGCAGCAGGACACGCGCCAGGAGTTCGAAGGGGAGCCGCTGGGGGAACCGGCTGATTGGCGGGCGCGTAGATACGATCAGTGAGCAGTACCGGTAGTACCCGGCACGGCAAGCGGAACACAGCAGGCAAGACGACGGCAGGGACGGAGGAGGTGCCCCATGGGAGTCCTGAAGAAGTTCGAGCAGCGTCTCGAAGGTCTGGTGAACGGCACCTTCGCCAAGGTTTTCAAGTCCGAGGTCCAGCCCGTGGAGATCGCCGGAGCGCTCCAGCGGGAGTGCGACAACAACGCCACCATCTGGAACCGGGACCGCACCGTCGTTCCCAACGACTTCATCGTGGAGCTGAGCGCGCCCGACTTCGAGCGGCTCAGCCCCTACTCCGGGCAGCTCGGCGACGAGCTGGCCGGCATGGTGCGGGACTACGCGAAGCAGCAGCGCTACACCTTCATGGGACCGATCAAGGTCAACCTGGAGAAGGCGGACGACCTGGACACGGGTCTGTACCGGGTGCGCTCGCGCACCCTCGCCTCCTCCAGCAACCAGCAGGAGGCACCGCAGCCCCCCGGCGCACCGGCGGCCGGCCGCCCCGGCCAGAGCGCCCCCGGCGGCTACGGCTACCCGCCGGCCGCCCCCGCCGGCGCGCCCCCGATGCCGTCCGCCCCGCCGCCCGGCGCCCGCCCCGGCGGCTACGGCTACCCGCAGCCCGCCACCCAGCGGCCGGCCGCGCCCCCGATGAGCGGCGCGCGCACCCGCTACTGGATCGAGATCAACGGCACCCGCCACCAGATCTCCCGCGCGACGCTCGTACTGGGCCGCAGCACCGACGCCGACGTGCGGATCGACGACCCCGGCGTGTCCCGCCGGCACTGCGAGATCCGGACCGGAACGCCCTCGACGATCCAGGATCTCGGCTCCACCAACGGCATCGTGGTGGACGGGCAGCACACCACCCGCGCTACGCTCCGCGACGGCTCGCGGATCGTCGTGGGCAGCACCACCGTTATCTATAGGCAAGCCGAAGGGTGAAGCGGGGGCAATGTCAGAGCTGACCCTCACGGTCATGCGGCTGGGTTTCCTGGCCGTACTGTGGCTGTTCGTGATCGTGGCCGTGCAGGTCATCCGGAGCGACCTGTTCGGTACGCGCGTCACCCAGCGCGGATCGCGTAGGGAAGCGTCCCGGCCCCAGCAGTCGGGCCGGCAGCAGGCCAGGCAGCAGCAGGCCGCTCCGCCCCCGCAGCGCGGCCAGCAGGGCGGCGGCCGGCGCGGCCGCAACGCCCCCACCAAGCTCGTCGTGACCGAAGGCACATTGACCGGCACCACCGTGTCGCTCCAGGGCCAGACGATCAGCCTGGGCCGGGCGCACGACTCCACGATCGTGCTGGACGACGACTACGCCTCCAGCCGCCATGCCAGGATCTACCCGGACCGCGACGGCCAGTGGATCGTCGAGGACCTCGGCTCCACCAACGGCACCTACCTGGACCGGTCCCGGCTGACGACCGCCACCCCGATCCCGCTGGGCGCGCCGATCCGCATCGGCAAAACCGTCATCGAGCTGCGGAAGTAGTGCTACGTCATGAGTGAGCGTGAGCGGAGCGAGCACGCAGCGGCAGGCCGCCACCCGGTCACCGGCGCGCTCCCGACCGGAGGGTGGGCAGTGTGGCTCGACACGACCGGCTGTACCCGGAGCCGACGGGCGAGGTGGGCATGAGTCTGTCACTGCGCTTTGCCGCCGGATCGCACAAGGGCATGATCCGGGAGGGCAACGAGGACTCCGGTTACGCCGGTCCGCGGCTGCTCGCCATCGCCGACGGCATGGGCGGCCAGGCGGCCGGCGAGGTCGCCTCCTCCGAGGTGATCTCCAACCTGGTCACGCTCGACGACGACGTGCCCGGCTCCGACATCCTCACCTCCCTCGGTGTGGCCGTGCAGCGCGCCAACGACCAGCTGCGCGCCATGGTCGAGGAGGACCCCCAGCTCGAAGGCATGGGCACGACCCTCACCGCACTGCTGTGGACCGGGCAGCGGCTCGGGCTCGTGCACGTCGGCGACTCGCGCGCGTACCTGCTCCGCGACGGCGTGCTCACCCAGATCACCCAGGACCACACCTGGGTGCAGCGGCTCGTCGACGAGGGCCGGATCACCGAAGAGGAAGCCACCACCCACCCGCAGCGCTCCCTGCTGATGCGCGCCCTCGGCAGCGGCGACCACGTCGAACCCGACCTGTCGATCCGCGAGGTCCGGGCCGGCGACCGCTACCTGATCTGCTCGGACGGCCTGTCCGGCGTCGTCTCCCACCAGACGATGGAGGAGACCCTCGCGAGCTACCAGGGCCCGCAGGAGACCGTGCAGGAGCTGATCCAGCTCGCGCTGCGCGGCGGCGGCCCCGACAACATCACCGTGATCATCGCCGACGTGCTCGACCTGGACACCGGGGACGCCCACGGCGGGCAGTTCTCCGACCAGCCGGTCGTGGTCGGCGCGGTCGCCGAGAACCAGCAGCTCCACCCGCACGACAACGGCATCATGCAGACCCCGGCCGGCCGCGCCTCCCACCTGGGCCGCCAGGGCCAGGGACACGGCGGCGGCGAGTTCGGCCCGCTCGGCTCCGGCGACAGCCCGGGGTACGCCCCGGCCGGCGGCTTCGACGAGTACGCCGACGGCGACTTCACCAAGCCGCGCAAGCGGCGCAGATGGCTGAAGACCTCGCTCTACGGCGTCCTCGCCCTCGCCGTCGTCGGCGGCGGTCTGTACGGCGGCTACCGCTGGACGCAGACGCAGTACTACGTCGGCATCAAGGACGAGCACGTCGCGCTTTACCGCGGGATCAGCCAGGACCTGGCCTGGGTCTCGCTGTCGAAGGTGGAGACGGACCACCCCGAGATCGAACTCAAGTACCTGCCTCCGTACCAGCAGAAGCAGGTGAAGGCCACGATCGCGGAGGGCGGCCTGGACTCGGCCCGGACGAAGGTCCGGGAACTGGCCGTGCAGGCGTCCGCCTGCCAGAAGCAGGCCGAGCGCAAGGCCGCCGACGAGGCCCGGCGCAACGCCAAGAACGGCCAGCGCAGGACCACCGGCACCGGCACCGGCACCGGCACCGCCGACGGTACGGGTGCCGTCACGCACACCGCCGCCGTCACGCACACCGCCGCCCTCGCGCACACCGCCGTCTTCGCCACGGCCTCCCCGACGCCGCACTCGACCCTGAACCCGCCGGCCTCGAAGACGTCCCCGACGTCCCCCTCGAAGTCGCCGTCCACGACCCCGTCCGCGACCCCCAGCCCCGGCCCCACCCTCTCGGAGGATGAGCAGAAGGTCGTCTCGCTGTGCGGTAAGCAGTAGGCAAGCCGTGAGAGGCCCTGTCACACGATGAGCAGTACTACGAACTCACCGACGCACCACACGTCCACGATCGGTGCCATCGGCGCGCCGAGCCGCCGCAACACCGAGCTGGCCCTGCTGGTCTTCGCCGTGGCCATCCCGGTGTTCGCCTACGCCAACGTGGGCCTCGCCCTCGACGACCAGGTGCCGTCCGGTCTGCTGACCTACGGACTGGCCCTGCTCCTGCTGGCCGGCGTGGCGCACCTCGCCGTACGGAAGTTCGCGCCGTACGCCGACCCGCTGCTGCTGCCGCTGGCCACCCTGCTCAACGGGCTCGGACTGGTCGTGATCTGGCGGCTGGACCAGTCCAAGCTGCTCCAGTCGCTGCGGGGTTTCTCCCCCTCCGCGCCACGCCAGCTGCTGTACACCGCGCTGGCCATCGCCGTGTTCACCGCCGTGCTGTTCTTCCTCAAGGACCACCGGGTCCTCCAGCGGTACACGTACATCTCGATGTTCACCGCCCTGGTGCTGCTCATCCTGCCGCTGGTGCCGGGCCTCGGTGCCAACATCTACGGCGCGAAGATCTGGATCCGGATCCCCGGCCTCGGCTCCCTCCAGCCCGGTGAGTTCGCGAAGATCGTGCTCGCGGTCTTCTTCGCCGGCTACCTGATGGTGAAGCGCGACGCCCTGGCCCTCGCCAGCCGCCGCTTCATGGGCCTCTACCTGCCGCGCGGCCGCGACCTCGGCCCGATCCTGGTCGTCTGGGCGATCTCGATCCTCATCCTGGTCTTCGAGACCGACCTCGGCACCTCGCTGCTGTTCTTCGGCATGTTCGTGGTCATGCTGTACGTGGCCACCGAGCGGACCAGCTGGATCGTCTTCGGCCTGCTGATGTCCGCGGTCGGCGCGGTCGGCGTGGCGAGCTTCGAGCCGCACATCCAGACCCGGGTGCAGGCCTGGCTCAACCCGATGGGCGAGTACGAGCTGAGCCGCAAGATCACCCACGACGGCATCCTCCACTCCGACCAGCTGCAGCAGTCCCTGTGGGCGTTCGGATCCGGCGGCACCCTCGGCACGGGCTGGGGCCAGGGCCACTCGGACCTGATCAAGTTCGCCGCCAACTCCGACTTCGTGCTCGCGACGTTCGGCGAGGAGCTGGGCCTGGCCGGCGTCATGGCGATCCTGCTGATCTACGGCCTGATCGTGGAGCGCGGCCTGCGCACGGCCCTCGCGGCCCGCGACCCGTTCGGCAAGCTGCTCGCCGTCGGCCTGTCCGGCGCCTTCGCCCTCCAGGTCTTCGTGGTGGCCGGCGGCGTCATGGGCCTCATCCCGCTGACCGGTATGACCATGCCGTTCCTCGCCTCCGGCGGTTCCTCCGTGCTGGCCAACTGGGCCCTGATCGGCATCCTGATCCGCATCAGCGACACCGCCCGGCGCCCGGCGCCCGCCCCCGCCGGCAACCCCGACGTCGAGATGACCCAGGTGGTCCGCCCGTCATGAACAAGCCCCTGCGCCGGATCGCGATCTTCTGCGGTCTCCTCATGCTGACCCTGCTGATCCGGGACAACTGGCTCCAGTACGTGAAGGCCGACGCCCTCAAGAGCGACACGAGCAACCGCCGCGTCACCATCGCCCGCTACGCCACTCCGCGCGGCGACATCATCGTCGACGGCAACCCGATCACCGGGTCCGCGGAGAACGGCAAGGCCGGCCTGAACGACCTCAAGTACAAGCGGACCTACAAGAACGGGCCCATGTGGGCGCCGGTCACCGGGTACGCCTCGCAGGCCTTCGGCGCCACCCAGCTGGAGTCCCTGGAGGACGGCATCCTCACCGGTGACGACGACCGGCTGTTCTTCCGCAAGACCCTCGACATGATCACCGGCAAGGAGCAGCAGGGCGGCAACGTCGTCACCACGCTCAACGGCGCCGCCCAGAAGGCCGCGTTCGACGGCCTGAAGAAGCAGGGCGGCAAGGGTGCCGTGGTCGCCCTGGAGCCCTCCACGGGCAAGATCCTGGCGCTGGCCTCCTACCCGTCGTACGACCCCTCCTCGTTCGCGGGGAACGGCGACGACGACGCGGCGGCCTGGAAGAAGCTCCAGAAGAAGTACGACCCCCGCGACCCGATGCTGAACCGGGCGCTGCGCGAGACCTACCCTCCCGGCTCCACCTTCAAGGTGGTCACCGCCGCTGCGGCGCTGGAGAACGGCAAGTACACCTCGGCCGACCAGCCGACGCAGACGCCGCTGCCGTGGACCATGCCGGGCACCACGACCGAACTGAAGAACGAGGGCGCCCTCCCCTGCAAGGACGCGACCATGCGGGTCGCGCTGCAGTACTCGTGCAACACGGTCTTCGGCAAGATCGGCGCCGACCTCGGCAACGACAAGATGCTCGCCGAGGCGAAGAAGTTCGGCTTCGGCGCCGAGCAGTTCACCCCGACCCGCGCCAACGCCTCGGTGTTCTCCGACGACATGAACCAGTCGCAGACCGCGCTGTCCTCCATCGGCCAGTACAACACCGCCGCCACCCCGCTCCAGATGGCCATGGTCGCCTCCGCGGTCGCCAACGACGGCAAGCTGATGAAGCCGTACATGGTGGACACCCTGCAGTCCTCGAACCTGGACCCGGTCGCCAAGACCGACCCGGAGGAGCTGAGCCGGCCGCTGTCCGCGGAGAACGCCCAGATCCTGCAGTCCATGATGGAGACGGTGGTCGAGAAGGGCACCGGTACCAACGCGAAGATCAGCGGCGCGAAGGTCGGCGGCAAGACCGGTACCGCGCAGCACGGTGTCGAGAACAGCGAGAACCCCTACGCCTGGTTCATCTCCTACGCCAAGCTCCCCGACGGCAGTTCGCCCGTCGCCGTGGCCGTGGTGATCGAGGACGACCAGGCCAACCGCGACGACATCTCCGGTGGCGGCCTGGCCGCGCCGATCGCGAAGAACGTCATGGAGGCGGTCATCGACTCCAGGAGGTGACCGGCACCGACCACCGGGAGTGAAGCCGCTCACATCCCCTTCACATCGTTGCACGTTGCGAAACCGGTCCTGTATCGGGTTACGGACTTGGCCAGGTCACGCATGAGGAGCCGGGTACGGTAGGCCCGGACGGCAGCCTCCGGCCGCGCACACGGGTGCGCGGCCGAGACCGACGGAGAGGGCTGGTAGGTAGCTATGGAAGAGCCGCGTCGCCTCGGCGGCCGGTACGAGCTGGGCCAGGTGCTCGGCCGCGGTGGCATGGCGGAGGTCTACCTCGCGCATGACACACGGCTCGGCCGCACCGTGGCGGTGAAGACGCTGCGCGCGGACCTCGCGCGTGATCCGTCCTTCCAGGCCCGGTTCCGCCGGGAGGCCCAGTCGGCCGCCTCGCTCAACCATCCCGCGATCGTCGCGGTCTACGACACGGGCGAGGACTACATCGACGGGGTCTCCATCCCGTACATCGTGATGGAGTACGTCGACGGGTCCACGCTCCGCGAGCTGCTGCACTCCGGCCGCAAGCTGCTGCCCGAGCGTTCGATGGAGATGACCATCGGCATCCTCCAGGGCCTGGAGTACGCGCACCGCAGCGGCATCGTCCACCGTGACATCAAGCCGGCCAACGTCATGCTGACGCGCAACGGCCAGGTCAAGGTGATGGACTTCGGCATCGCCCGTGCGATGGGCGACGCCGGCATGACGATGACCCAGACCGCGGCGGTCATCGGCACGGCCCAGTACCTCTCGCCGGAGCAGGCCAAGGGCGAGCAGGTCGACGCGCGGTCCGACCTCTACTCGACCGGCTGCCTCCTCTACGAACTGCTGACGGTGCGGCCCCCCTTCGTGGGCGACTCCCCGGTGGCCGTGGCCTACCAGCACGTGCGGGAGGAGCCCCAGGCCCCGTCGGTCTTCGATCCGGAGATCACGCCCGAGATGGACGCCATCGTCCTCAAGGCGCTGGTCAAGGACCCGAACTACCGCTACCAGTCGGCGGACGAGATGCGCGCCGACATCGAGGCGTGCCTGGACGGCCAGCCGGTCGCGGCCACGGCCGCGCTGAGCGCGGTGGGCTACGGCGGCTACCCCGACGAGCAGGCGACCACCGCCCTGCGGTCGGACGCGGGCGCGGGCGCGACCACCATGCTCCCGCCGATGAGCCCCGACGACGGCGGCTACGGCTACGACGACCGCCCGGACCGCCGCCGCCAGCAGAAGAAGAAGTCCCACACCTCCACGATCCTCCTGGTGGTCGCGGGACTGCTGCTGCTGGTCGGTGCGATCCTGATCGGCAAGTCGTTCTTCGGCAGCAAGCAGGACAACACGTCGTTCAAAGCGCCGAACTTCGTCGGGCACACCCTCGCCGAGGCGCAGAAGATGGTGGAGAACTCCGAGCTGAAGCTGGCCCCGCCCGCCCACAAGGAGTGCGACGACCAGCCCAAGGGCAGCGTCTGCACCCAGGACCCCGAGGCGGGCACGGAGGTCGAGAAGGGCGACACGGTCACCCTGGTGGTGTCCTCCGGCGCGCCGAAGGTCGAGGTGCCGGACGTCCTCGGTGCCCAGTTCGAGCAGGCGGAGGCCCAGCTCAAGGACAAGGGCTTCGCGGTCGAGCAGAAGACCGAGGTGTCGGACCGCACGCCCGGCGTGGTCACCGGCCAGGACCCGCAGGGCGGCACCAGCGAGGAGAAGGGCACGACGATCACCCTCACGGTCGCCAAGCCCGAGGAGAAGGTCGCCGTCCCCGACGTCACCGGCAAGTCCTGTGACGAGGCGAAGGCCGCGATCCAGGCCCAGGGCCTGGCGCCCAGCGCGAGCTGCACCGAGACCCCGGTCACCGACCCCGCCCAGGACGGCAAGGTGCAGAACACCAACCCGCCGGCGGGCCAGGAAGTCGTCAAGAACACCACTGTGGTGATCAACGTCGGTAAGGCCCAGCAGCAGCAGACGCCGGTGCCGAACGTCGTCGGCCAGCGGGTGAAGGACGCCAGGGACATCCTCCAGAAGGCCGGCTTCAACAACATCCAGTTCGCGCCGGACAGCTCCCAGGACGACAACGCGTTCGTCACCAAGCAGGACCCGGCGGCGAACACCGGGGCCGACCCGGCCGGCACGACGATCACGCTGACCACGCTCGACTTCGGCGGCGGCAACCACGGCAACGGGAACGGGAACGGGAACGGCAACAACGACAACGGCGGGCCGAACATCATCGGCGGCCTGGGCGGCTGACGCCCCACCGCACCGCGTCCGCGGGCCCCGGCCGGAGACTTCCGGCCGGGGCCCGCGCCGTTGCGGACCGGGAGGGGGACCGCGCGTGGCGCGGTGTCAGCCGCGCAGTTCCCGGGGCGGCGTCCGCTTGCCGTCGACCTTCTCCACCCGGACCAGTTCGCCCCACACCACGTACCGGTAGCGGGAGGTGTAGACGGGCGTGCAGGTCGTCAGGGTGATGTAGTGGCCGGCCTTCGCCCTGCCGGACTCCTCGGGCACCGGCGACAGCACCTCGACGTTGTACTTCGACGTCTCGGGGAGCACCGAGTAGACCTTGTACACGTACCAGTCGTCCCGGGTCTCGAAGACGATCGGGTCGCCCTTCTCCAGCTTGTCGATGTCGTGGAACTTCGCGCCGTGGCCGTCCCGGTGGGCGGCGACGCTGAAGTTGCCGGTCCTGCCGGTCATGGGCAGCGTGGCCTTGACCGGGTCGGTGTAGTAGCCGGCCACGCCGTCGTCGAGGACGTCCGTGCCCGTGCCCTTCTCGACCAGCACCTCGCCGTTCCCCATCGCCGGCACGTGCAGGAAACCGATGCCGTCCTTGGTGTCGAGCGCGCCGGGACCGGAGGAGTCCCGCTGCCGCGCCCAGTGGTCGCGCACCTTGTCCGCCTGCCGGTCCGCCTTGCGGTCCGCTATCACGTTGGTCCACCACAGCGAGTAGACGACGAAGAGGCCGAGCAGCACACCCGCGGTGATGAGGAGTTCCCCGAGGAAGCTGACCGCCAGCGCGATACGTCCGGGGCGCCGGCGGGGCGCCGCCGGGTCCGGTCGGGACGCGCCCGTGGTCTCTTCGGTGTCGCCGGCGGTCGCTGCCACAGTTCCTCTGCCCTTACTCGGTGAGCCCTACTCGATGAGCGCGTCCGGTTTGCCCTCGCTGCGCGGCCGTTCCTGGACCATCTTGCCCCAGACGATCAGCCGGTACTTGCTGGTGAACTCGGGCGTACAGGTGGTGAGCGTGATGTAGCGGCCGGGCCCGGTGAGACCGGAGCCCGGGGGGACGGGATCCAGCACGCCCGTATTGGACGGCGGGGTCACGGGAAGCGTGGAGGTCACCTTGTACACGAAGTAGGTGTCCTGCGTCTCGACGACGACCGGGTCGCCGGCCACGAGCCGGTTGATGTACCGGAACGGCTCGCCGTGCGTGTTGCGGTGGGCCGCGAGGCCGAAGTTGCCGGTCCTGTCCTGGGGCATCGCCGTCTTCAGCGGCGCCTCGCCGTAGTGCCCGACCATCCCCTTGTCAAGCACCTTCTTGTTGCTGACGCCCTCCGCGATGGGCGCCACCACGTCCAGCTTCGGGATGTGCAGGATGGCGAAGCCCTGCCCCGGCTCGAAGACACCCGGGTTCCGCCTGCCGCTCGCCCAGTCGTCCTGGAGCTGGTGGGTCTCGCTGCCGGCCTGCGCGTGCGCGCGGACGTTGGTCCACCAGAGCTGGTAGGTGACGAACAGCAGCATCAGCACGCCGGTGGTGATGAACACCTCGCCGATCGCCCGGCTCGCGACGGTCGCCGGGCCCGGCTTGCGCAGCCGGGCCTGCCGCCGGGCCTCCACCCGGCTCAGGGGGCGCCGCGGGTCCCGCGGCGCGGGCGCGGGCACCGTCTGCCGGGCGCCGCCGGTGCGCCGGGCCCCACCGCGGTGCTTGGCGGCCTTTCTGCGGGCCGCACGGCCGCCCGGCGCGGCGGCGGGCGCGGGTGTTCCGGCCGCGGCCGCAGCGGCGCGTGTGGCGCCGTCCCGCGGCCCCGGGTGTCCCGGCCGCGTGACGCGCAGGGCCATCGTCTCGTCGTCGCCGGGGGGTGGCGGCGCCGGCCGCGGCGCCGCGGAGGTCTGCGCCGGCCGCGGCGCCGCGGAGGCCTGCGCCGGCCGCACGGGCCGCCCCTCCCGGTCCAGCCGGGGCAGCGGAGCCGTCCGGTCTCCCCCCGTCACCCGGGGCAGTGGCGCCGTGCGGCCCTCCCCGGTCACCTTGGGCAGGGGCGCGGTCAGGTCCTCCCCGGTCACCCGGGGCAGCGGTGCCGTCAGGTCCTCGCCCGTCACCCGGGGCATCGGTGCCGTCGGCGGGTCCTGCCGGCGTCCCCCGTACGACCGCGCACCGCCGGAGGACTCGTACGGTCTCTGGCCGCCGTGCAAGTCCTCGCGCTCGGGGCGCAGGGCGGTCACGCCGTGGCCCTGCCCACCACCGGGGCAAGCCCCGCCGACCTCGCCACGGCACCGTGGTCACCGCACTCCACCAGCCAGTTGGCCAGCATCCGGTGCCCGTGTTCCGTCAGCACCGACTCGGGGTGGAACTGCACTCCCTCGACCGGGAGTTCCCGGTGCCGCAGGCCCATGACGATGCCGTCGTGGGTGCGGGCGGTCACCTCCAGCTCGGCCGGTACCGTGGCCGGCTCGGCGGCCAGGGAGTGGTAGCGGGTCGCCGTGAAGGGCGAGGGCAGGCCCGCGAAGACGCCCTTGCCCTCGTGCTCCACCGGCGAGGTCTTGCCGTGCAGCAGCTCGGGCGCCCGGTCGACCACACCGCCGTACGCCACCTGCATCGACTGCATGCCGAGGCACACCCCGAAGACGGGCACCCCGGTCGCGGCGCAGTGCCGGACCATGTCCACGCACACCCCGGCCTGCTGCGGCGTTCCCGGACCGGGCGAGAGGAGCACGCCGTCGAAGCCGTCCTGGGCGTGCGCCGTCGACACCTCGTCGTTGCGCAGCACCTCGCACTCGGCACCCAGCTGGTACAGGTACTGGACGAGGTTGAAGACGAAGCTGTCGTAGTTGTCGACGACGAGAATCCGTGCGCTCACTGGTTGTCCACCGTCACATCGTTGAAGGGCAGCAGCGGCTCGGCCCACGGGAAGACGTACTGGAAGAGGACGTAGACCACGGCCAGGACCAGTACCAGCGAGACGAACGCCCTCACCCACGCGTTACCCGGCAGATGCCGCCAGATCCAGCCGTACATGCCGTCGCTTGCCGTCCTTTCCGTGTCCCTACGGCACCGGACCACGCCGTACCCCACCAGATTAGCGGCGCGGCGCCCCCGGTACGCCTGACTCCACGGGCTGGCTGGAATCCGGGCGCGCCCAGATGATCAGCCAGTGGCCGTGCCTCGGTCGATCCGGTACGTGAACCAGGTCGCGCCGTCCGTGAGCACCACCGCGGGTCCGTTTTGTTCCACGTGAAACCGAGCCGCGGTACGTACGCCTACCGGGTCTGCCTACCCCACCGGCTTCGCGTAGTGCAGGTCCACCGTGCCGGAGTAGCCGGGCAGCGTCACCGTCCCGTCGTCGGCGACTTTCCAGCCGAGGCCGTAGACGTTGACGTAGACCATGTACGTCTGGATCTCCTTGCTCTCCGCGAGCGCCTGCTTGAGCCGGTCCGGGTCGCCGACCGCGGTGATCTTGTACGGCGGTGAGTAGACGCGGCCCTGGAGGATCAGCGTGTTGCCGACGCAGCGGACGGCGCTGGTGGAGATCAGGCGCTGGTCCATGACCTTGATGCCGCGGGCGCCGCCCTGCCACAGCGCGTTCACCACGGCCTGGAGGTCCTGCTGGTGGATGACCAGGTAGTCGGGCTGCGGCTCGGGATAGCCCGGGAGCTTGGCGGTGGCGTCGGGCGGCGCGTCGTTCAGCGTGACGGTGACGGCCTTCCCGGACAGCGGCCGGGTGCCGGCCCGCGTCTCCAGCCCGCCGAGCTCGTCGTTCTCGGCCTTGCTCCGGCCGTTGTCGCTCTCGGCGAGCGACTCGACGCTGCCGCGCAGCGCCGCGTTGGACTCGTCCAGCCCCTTGTTCTTGCGGCTGCGCTGCTGGATCAGGTCGGACAGCTTCAGCAGGGAGCTGTCCTGGCGGATGTCGGTGCCCTTGGCCGTATCGAAGCTGGTGAAGAAGATGAGCCCGGCGAGGGCGAACACGGCGGCCGTGAGGATCCGCACCGGTCGCAGACGCGGGCGGCGGCCGGAACCCGTTGCTCCCGTCCCATGGGAGTCGGCAGAATTGCTCAACGTACCCTTATCTCCTTCGACGCCACGGAAGCACTACGCTAACGGACGCCCGGGGGAGCCTACAGAGTCGTCGTGTTGCCCCTTTGTCCGCTGTCCCGAGCCCGACCCAGTTCCCTGCGCGGCCACGCAGCGCATCGACAGGAGAGACCCTCGTGCCGAAGTCACGTATCCGCAAGAAGGCCGACTACACGCCGCCGCAGGCGAAGCAGGCGCAGGCCATCAAGCTGACCAACCGGGCCTGGGTCGCGCCGGTCATGCTGGCCATGTTCCTGATCGGCCTGGCCTGGATCGTCGTCTTCTACGTGACCGACGGCTCCCTGCCGATCGACAGCCTGGACAACTGGAACATCGTGGTCGGCTTCGGCTTCATCGCCGCCGGGTTCGGTGTCTCCACCCAGTGGAAGTGACTGGGGCGGAAACAGCTCTGCCCAGGGCTATCCACTGAGTTATCCACAGCGGTTTTCCACAGTGGGGAAAAAGAACGACGATCTGTGGATAACCCGTCGGGTGTTGACGCCGGTGTGACTGGTACACCGGCCCTCAGACATCTGTTCGCCCCCTGCCCTACCTGCGGAAACGCATCCCAGCGGCAGGGGGCACAGCTGTGTCCGCACCGTATGCACAAGATCGGGCACACGCTGTGGACAACGGTTCGGAAACAGCCTGTTCCCCGGCCCGGTCAGGTGAGCTGGGCGGTCCTGACCAGCACGAGGGCCACCGAGAGGGCGAGGACGACGGCACAGGTGCCGTACTGCACCAGCGACCGCCGCTCGCGCGGGGCGTGGACCATCGCGTAGCCGGTGACGACACCGGCGACGAGCCCGCCGATGTGCGCCTGCCAGGCGATGCTCATGGCCGGGTTGAAGGTGAAGATCAGGTTGATCACCAGCAGGGCGACGACCGGCCGCATGTCGTAGTTGAGCCGGCGCATCAGCACGGCGGTGGCGCCGAAGAGGCCGAAGATCGCGCCCGAGGCGCCGAGCGAACCGGTCGTCGGGGAGGTGAGCAGGTACGTCAGCGCACCGCCGGCCAGCCCGGAGACGAAGTAGACGGCGAGGTAGCGGGCCCGGCCGAGAGCCGCTTCCAGCGGGCCGCCGACCCACCACAGGCTCAGCATGTTGAAGCCGATGTGCCAGTACTGCTCGTGCGCGAACATCGACGTCACGAAGCGGTACCACTCGCCGCCGGCCACGCCCGAGGTCGGTGCGAACGGCTTCGGCGGCCAGGCGCCGTAGAGGACCACGTCGTCCAGGAGCGAGCGGTCGGCCTGGATGGCGATGAACAGCGCGAGGTTGAGCCCGATCAGGATCTTGGTGAGCAGCCGGGGGTCGGCGGTGACGGTGCCCCCGGCGAGCGTCCGCGGCCGGGACGCCCGCGGCGCGGGTCCGCCGCCCGCCGTGCCGCGGACGCAGTCCGGGCACTGGAAGCCGACCGAGGCGCTGACCATGCACTCCGGGCAGATCGGCCGTTCACAGCGGGTGCAGTGCACGCCGGTCTCACGGTCCGGGTGCCGGTAGCATCCGGGCCCGCTGCGGGCGTCCTGCGCGCTCCCTGCGGCCTGCTCCATCGGATCCCCTTGCTCGTCGCCACACTGTCTGACAGGACTATCCTGCCCCGCTCGCCCCCACGGCCGAAGGGGGTGCCCGGTTCCCTCCGGAAATTCCGTACCGGGAGCCGCGGACGGACGGGCCGACGGGCCGGACGTGCCGAGCGGGACCGGCGTGCCGAGCGGGACCGGCGTGCCGGGCGGGACGGACGTGGCGGACGGGCGCGGCGACCGGGCCGGACGGGCGGGCTCAGTCCTCGCGCGTCTCGCGCGTCTCGACGGTGACCGTCTCGATGACGACGTCGACGAGCGGCCGGTCGTTGCGGCCGGTCGGCACGCGCGCGATGGCGTCGACGACCTTCCGGCCGGCCGGCGCGGTGACCTCGCCGAAGATGGTGCGCTTGCCGTTCAGCCAGGTGCTCGGGGTGACGGTGATGAAGAACTGCGAGCCGTTGGTGCCCGGTCCGGCGTTGGCCATCGCCAGCAGGTACGGGATGTCGAAGGCCAGGTCGGGGTGGCACTCGTCCTCGAACCCGTAGCCGGGGCCGCCGAGGCCGTTGCCCAGGGGGTCGCCGCCCTGGATCATGAAACCGCCGATCACGGAGTGGAAGACCGTGCCGTCGTACAGCCGGTCCCGGCTCCTGACCCCGGTCCCGGGGTGGGTCCACTCGCGTTCACCGCGGGCCAGCTCGACGAAGTTCCGGACCGTGACGGGCGCGAACAGCGGGAAGAGCCGGACCTCGATGTCGCCGAGCGTGGTCCTCAGGGTCGCGTAGAGCTGTTCGGCCACGGTCCGCCTTCCGTCGTCGTCCGCCGCGCCACGTCGATCCTTCCACGCTCCCGGGCCGCGCGTCGCCCGGCGGCCGCGTCTTCCACCGGGGCGAGGGGCGCGCGCCGGCGATCCGTGGCAGTGTCGACGACGGGGCCTCGTGCCGCGGAGGCCGCCGGAGGGGGTGATCGGCACCCGAATGCCCGTCCTCGCATGCCGCGACGGCCCCGGGCAGGCATGATCCGGTAAAGGGTGGAAAGTCGAATTACCGTACGCCACCGAGGAGGAGGAACCCGTGACCCGCATCGACAGCGTGCGCGCCGCGACCGGCTCGGCGAAGGACAGCGTGCTGCACGCCGCGGAAGTGGTGGCGCCCTACGCCGACACGGCCAAGGAGCGTGCCTCGTTCTACGCGCAGGAGGCACGCGTACGGCTGGCGCCCGTGGTGTCGCAGGCCGCAGAACAGGCCCGCGTGCAGTACGACGCCCGGCTCGCCCCGCGCCTTGAGCAGGCTCGAACGCATGTACCACCGAAGGTGGACCAGGCGGCCCAGGAGGCCGCCGTCCGCACCCGCAAGGCGGCCCGGCAGGCCGCGCGGTACTCGCGCCCCCGGATCGAGCAGGCCGTGGCCGCCGCGACACCGGTCGCCGACGAGGCCGCGGCGCGCGGTGCCGCCGCCCTGGCCGCGCTGCGCGGTCAGGTCTCGGCCGAGGACATCCGCAAGCTCGCCCGGCGCAAGCAGCGGCGCTGCCGCTCCGGCCGCGCCCTGAAGGCGGCCGCGGTGCTGACCGCCCTCGCGGGCGGCGCCTATGCCGCGTGGAGGTGGTGGGACAGGCAGGCCAACCCCGACTGGCTGGTCGAGCCGCCCGAGGCGACGGAGGTGCCCGACTCGCCCCACCTGACCTCCGTGGACGGCACCGGCCCCACCGGCCTGGACCCGGAGGTGCAGGCCAAGCAGGCGGAGGAGGACGAGACGGACGGCCACGAGCAGCCCTGAGCCGGCCCGCGGAACCCCCCGCACGCGCGTTCCCGCACGAGCCCTCGCCGGTCACGTCCCCGGACCGGCGGGGGCTCTTCGGCTGCCCGTTCACGGCAGCAACGCCGACACCGGCGTTCCGGGCTGCGCGCCCGACGCGAAGACCTGCGGATGCGAAGCCGCGGTGAACATCCGGAACACCCGCGGACGCGAGGACGGCACCGGACGGCGTCGGCGCCGGGGTACGGAGAGGGCCCGGGGTGGGCTCCGGGCAGCGGGCGGCCGGCCGGCGGGGCCCGGGCCCGGCGGGCCGCGGGGAGCACCGCGACCGCGGGGAAGCGCCGGCCCGGCCCGGCCGCGCGGGGTGCGCGCGGGCCTTCCGGCGAACGGCACCCGGCGGGCGGGCGCGCGGCAACGCACGGGGCGGCAGGAGGCGTTGGGACGGCGCCGCCCCACGCGCGGCGGGCCGTACGCACAGAAGACCCCTCCGCCCACGTTTCCGCAGGTCAGAGGGGTCTGACAAGAGTGGAGCCTAGGGGAGTCGAACCCCTGACATCCGCCATGCAAAGACGGCGCTCTACCAACTGAGCTAAGGCCCCGGGAAGAAGCCCCCGGCCGGACGGTGTGCGTTCCGGCGGGTGCCGCAGACCAGAGTACCGGGTCACCCCCCGTATCCCGCAAAAAGATTGGGGGTCCCCGTCGATGACCACGCTCCGTAAGATGCTCGTCGTGGTTCGCTACAGCGAACCGCGGTTTTTCAGGGGAAGCGATGGGGAGACGCAATGGACGCCGCACAGCAGGAAGCCACCGCCAGAGCGCGGGAGCTGCAGCGGAACTGGTACGGGGAGCCGTTGGGGGCGCTCTTCCGCAAGCTCATCGACGATCTCGGGCTGAACCAGGCGCGGCTCGCGGCGGTCCTGGGGCTGTCCGCGCCGATGCTGTCGCAGCTGATGAGCGGCCAGCGCGCCAAGATCGGCAACCCGGCGGTGGTCCAGCGGGTGCAGCTGCTCCAGGACCTGGCCTCCCAGGTGGCGGACGGCAGTGTGAGCGCCGCCGAGGCGACCGACCGGATGGACGAGATCAAGAAGTCGCAGGGGGGCTCCGTGCTCAGCAACACCACCCACACCACCACCAGTTCGGGCGCGCCCACGGTCAAGCGGGTGGTGCGGGAGATCCAGTCGCTGCTGCGCTCGGTGGCCGCCGCGGGTGACATCATCGACGCCGCGGACGCCCTCGCCCCGAGCCACCCCGAACTCGCGGAGTTCCTCCGCGTCTACGGCGCCGGCCGCACGTCCGACGCCGTCGCGCACTACCAGTCCCACCAGAACTGATCCGCGGGCCGGGTCACCGGGGGTGGCCGGCCTGGTCGTACCGCCCGTCTCCTGGGTAGGGAGGGGGGCGGGGGAGCCAAGGGGGACGTGGGGTCCGGGGGGCTCCACGGCCAGCGGGAGGAGCGGCGGCTGCCATGGGTGAGGTCTTCGCCGGCCGGTACGAACTGGCCGACCCGATCGGGCGCGGGGGCGTGGGCGCGGTCTGGCGTGCCTGGGACCACCGCCGACGGCGCTACGTGGCCGCCAAGGTCCTCCAGCAGCGCGACGCCCACTCCCTGCTCCGGTTCGTCCGGGAGCAGGGCCTGCGCATCGACCACCCGCACGTCCTCGCCCCGGCGAGCTGGGCCGCCGACGACGACAAGGTGCTGTTCACCATGGACCTGGTCGGCGGCGGCTCGCTGGTCCACCTGACCGGGGACTACGGCCCGCTGCCGCCGGCGTTCGTGTGCACCCTGCTCGACCAGCTGCTGTCCGGGCTGGCCGCGGTGCACGCGGAGGGCGTGGTGCACCGGGACATCAAGCCCGCCAACGTGCTCCTGGAGGCGACCGGTACCGGACGGCCGCGGCTCAGGCTGTCCGACTTCGGCATCGCCATGCGGCTCGGTGAACCCCGGCTGACGGAGACCAACCTGGTGGTGGGCACGCCCGGTTACCTCGCGCCCGAGCAGATGCTGGGCGCCGAACCCGACTTCCCGGCCGACCTGTTCGCCGTCGGCCTGGTCGCCCTGTACCTTCTCGAAGGCGCCAAGCCCGACGCGAAGGCGCTCGTGCAGCACTTCCTGGAGCACGGGACGCCGGGGCCGCCCAAGGGCGTTCCGGAACCGCTGTGGCAGGTCGTCGCCTCACTGCTCCAGCCCGATCCGGCGGACCGTTTCCGCACGGCCAACGGGGCGCGCAAGGCGCTCGCCACCGCGGCGGAACTCCTGCCGGAACCGGACGTCGACGACGAACGCATCGAGATCTTCGACCAACTCGGGCCCCTGCCACCCGGATTCTCCCCGGACGGCCCCCTCCGGCTGGCCACCGGCGTGGCCCCGGACCGGGCGCCGGACACGTCGTCGGCGACGACCCTGCGCGCGGCCCCGGGCACGGGCGCCGGCCTCGACCCGGGCTCAAGCGGGCCGTTCGGCAAGGGCGTTGCCGGTGGTTCCGGCGCGGGCACGGGAGCGGAGGGGAGTGCGGGCGCGCACGCGGGCGGCGGTGCGGGTACCGGTACGTCCACCGGCACCGGCTCGATGTCGGACACCGGAAGCTTCCGGCTGCCGCCGCCCCAGTGGTCCGCGCCGCCCGCCCCGGCCCCTCTCCCGCCCCTCGCCCAGGAACCACTGCCGCCCGCCGCCCCGGCACCAGGAGCCACAACGGGACCAGCGTCAGGGCCGGTACCGGAATCGGCACCAGAACCAGTACCGGGACCGGCACCAGGACCGGTGCCGCACCAGCCCCCGGCCCCGGCCTCGCCCCCGGCACCCGCCTCGTCCGGGGTCCCGGCCCCGCACCGCGACACCGCGACCGCCGCGTACACCGCCCGCGACCGGCAGGCGGCGCCCCGGACCGCGCCCGCACCCCCGCCTTCGCCCTCACCCACGCCCGCGAGCGCCCCGCGCGCCCGGGGCCGGCGGGCGCGCCGCCGGCCCGGCCCCCCGGCGAAGGCCGCGATCCCGATCCTGCTGCTGGCGCTGGTGTGCTACGCGGTGGGCATCTGGGCGCTCCTGCAAGGCTGAGCGCCGGCCCGTCAGCGCCTGGCCCGGCCCGTCAGCGTCCCCGCGCCCGGGTGCGTGCCGACCGCCGGGCCGCCACCGTCCAGACGCCGAGGACGAGCAGCAGGGCGGTTCCGGAGCCGATGCCGCCGACGGCGACCAGCCGCATCGTCCGCGTGTCGTCGCCGTCCCCGGTGCCCACGGTGCCCCCGGTGAGCGAGGTCCCCCAGCCCTGGTCGGTGGGGGTGAAGAGGCCCCCGGGCGCGGGGCTGCCGGCGTAGCCGGGACCGGAGTGCGCCCGTCCGCCGACCCGGACCCGCAGGGTCACCTCGAACGGCCCCTGCCCGAACGTGCGGGCCAGCTGGGTGCTGAGGTGCACGACGAGGTAGTAGTCGCCGGCGAAGCGGACGGAGGTCTCCGCGGCCGGGACGGCGTACCGGTTGGCGTACTCCACCGGCGGCAGCGAGGTGAGCGCGGTGGTCCTCGCGACGCCGGTGTAGCCGAGGGAGCTGTCGTCGACGCGTCCGCGCACGGGGTTGTGCAGGGCGAGGCTCAGGGCGCCGCCGACATAGCCGCGCCCCGGGGCGCCGCCCAGCTCGGCGGAGGCGTGCAACTGCCGTCCCCAGTCCAGCGGCACCTTGTAGAACCGGGTGTCGCCGGGCGCGAGTGAGGTCCGCCAGACGCCCCGGCCGAGCGGGCGCGCCCCGGCGAAACCGGTCCCGCCCGAACGCTCCCGGGGCCGGCCGTCGAGCGGCTCCGGGCTGGCGGAGTCCCAGGCCGGCGGCGGGGTCGTGGGGCCGGTCCGGGCCGGGCGCGGTTCGGTGGCGGGCGCGATCTCCAGGTCCCACCGCTCGGCCGGGGCCGCCGTGCCGGACCCCTCGGCGTCGAGCCGTTCGACCAGCAGGTAGTAGGTGCCCGCGCCCTGGCACAGCGCCTTGCCCACCTCGCGCTGCCCCAGGGCCGTGACCGGGCGCGGACTGAGCCCGGCACCGAAGCGTGCGGAGTCGTAGGAGCAGGAGGTGCCGGCCGCGTCCCGGAGCGAGACGCGGATGCCGTCGGTGGCGGAGACGGTGGCGTCCCCGGGCGGTACGGCGGTGACGGGGACGTAGGCCGTGTCCGCGGCGGCGAGCCGGAGCCGGTAGTAGAGCCGGCCGCCGTGCGGGAGGGTGCCGCGGTAGGTGTGGCCGGCCTCCAGCGGTTCGGCGTCCGCGGTGGCCTCCGCGCCCACGACGGTGCGGGCACCGGGCGTGAAGCCGTAGGTCTCCGCCCGCGTGGCGGCGGCCGGGGCGCCGGCCGGCAGGGCCGCGGTGACGCAGAGTCCCAGCAGCGTGATCACGGCGCACCGGGTGCCGCCGGACCACCGTCCCGTCCGCGCCGTACGCCTTCGCCGCCCCCGCACGCGCCACCACCCCCAGTCGCCGGACCCGCCGTACCGGACCGCAGGACCCATCCTGCCCCGGCCGGCCCCGCACCGTCCGGGCGATGCGCACGGCCGGCCGGATCGCCCGGTACCGTCCGGCGGCGTCCACCGCACCGTCTACCGCACCCGGCGGGACCCCGCAACAGGAGGGGCGGTGCGTACGTGCGGCCCCGGAGAACGCGAAACCCCGACCGCGATGGCGGCCGGGGTCTGTTCAGATGTGGGTGTCGGGACTCACGAACCCGTGGGCACGGAGTCAGTCGCCTCCGTCCACAGGTCCTGCTCGGCGCGATCCGCCTGGATCTGGCGGTACACGAGGAGCCCGCCGATGGCGGCCAGTGCGACCAGGAGCAGCTTCTTCACCGCGCGACCTCGTCTTTCCTTGACGTAGGGGACCTCTGGCGCCCGACTATACACACCGACCGATACCGATCGGTGACCTGCGTCGGGGCCCAACTTCCGCCCCCGGCAGCGCTCCAGGCCAGGTCGGAGGACGGTCGGACCGGAGGGTGACGGTGCCCGCACGGACGGTTACTTTGCTCCCCCTTCGCTCATGTCGGCGTGATTTGCGGCTTTTGTGGGCCCTTGCGGCCATACGAGTGGTGTTCATCGGAACATCGCCGCGCCACGGGCGGAGGTCCACCACTTCGCGATCCACATACACATCATGAGCAAAGTACGCAAATCGCCCAACCCGAAAGTGAGGGGCCATGACCCAGAACAAGGTCATGAAGCTGTGGACCGCCATCGTCACCGCCTTCCTCGCGCTGTGCACGGCGCTCGGACTCACCGCCGCCGGCACCGCCACCGCCGCCGCGGCCGGACCCCGGACCGAGAGCCCCGAGACCGGCACGGCGCTGCGCACCACCCCGACGATCCCGGCGCAGTACCACTGGACCTGGTCCCACACCAGGGCCCTGCCCCCCACGATGAAGCAGCGGATCAGGGCCGAGGCCCACGGAAAGTCCCCGAGCTGCCGGCACCGGCCCCTGAAGGAGACGCAGGCGGAGGCCCAGGCCCCCGGCGCCACCTCGCCGGAGCTCGACTGCTGATCCTCAGCCCCCACGCAGTACCGCAACGTCTCGACACCAAGGCGACTTGCGTACGCACCAGTCGAAACGGAAAGACCCCCGGCCGGGATCGGCCGGGGGTCTCGCGCTTTTCCGGGGGTCCCCGGGGGACTCGCGCCTTTCCGCGGATCGCCGTGCGCCA
This sequence comes from Streptomyces sp. NPDC025833, assembly GCF_055558055.1. Lineage (NCBI taxonomy): Bacteria > Bacillati > Actinomycetota > Actinomycetes > Kitasatosporales > Streptomycetaceae > Streptomyces > Streptomyces sp. NPDC025833. The sequence goes on along the minus strand of NZ_JBVHNF010000008.1, from coordinate 244,500 downwards.
TGCTGGCGGCGACGGACGCGAAAGCACGTCCCGCCCACGGAAAGGTGGTGAGCGCAGCCGTGAACCGGCGCGTCACCGTTGTCACCGCTGTCCACGGCCCGTCCGCCCGGTTCCTGCCGGACGCCCACGCGTCCCTGTGCGCGCAGCGGCTGCCCGCCGGGTGGGAGTGGGAGTGGGTCGTCCAGCAGGACGGCACGACGGACGACGTCCGCCCGTACGTTCCGGCGGACTCGCGCGTGACGTTCCGCCAGGGCCGGGCGGGCGGCCCCGGCGTGGCCCGGACGATCGCGCTGGCACGCGCCAAGGGGACGTACGTCAAGGTCCTGGACGCCGACGACCGGCTCACCCCGGGCGCGCTCGCCCGCGACCTGGCCGTGCTGGAGGCGGACCCCACCATCGGGTGGACGACGTGCCGCGTCCTGGACCTGCTGCCCGACGGCTCCACGGCCGGCTTCCCCGGCGACCCCGGTGACGGCCCCATCGAGCGCGGCACGGTCCTCGACCGCTGGCGGCGCGACGGCTTCCGCGCACCGGTCCACCCGGCGAGCCTGTGCGTACGGCGCGAGCTGCTGGTCGCCCTGGGCGGCTGGATGGCGCTGCCGGCCTCCGAGGACACCGGTCTGCTGCTGGCGCTGGACGCGGTGAGCCGCGGCTGGTTCTCGGCCGAGGCCGGTCTGCTGTACCGCAAGTGGGAGGGCCAGGTCACGGGCCAGGCCGCGCACGTCGACCCCGCCGAGCTGGACGCCCGCCGGTCGGTCACGGAGGCCCGGGCCCGCGCGCTCGCCGGTTTCGGGTGGGCCTGCCCGCCCGTCCCACCGGCCCCCGCGCCCGCCGACTCCCCCGGCCGGTGAGCTCGTCGAGCCGGTCGGTCAGGGTGCGGACGCCGTGGCGGACGGAGTGTCGAAGAGGCTCCAGGCGCCGTCCTCGGGGTTCGGCCGTCGTCCTCGGGGTCCGGGCGTCCGGCCGGGCGGTGTATCCCGACCGTCCGGCACCGGTCCCTCCCCTCGTGGGGACCGGTGCCGGACGGTGCGAGGCCGTGGACCCGCACCGTGTCGGCGGTGCGGCGCGGGTCAGAGGACGGGGCCGGATCTCCCCCGGGGCGCGGGCTCATCCGCCGGGTGCGGCACGAATTGACGGAATCTGGCCGAGATCGTGCGGTTCCATGGACTGCCTCTCCGGGCACTGAGCCGGTGGCCTGTCCGGACGGTGTGTGACGAGTCCGCTACCGGGTTCGAATCCTGCCATCTGTGACCCCCGGCGAGGAGGTTCCGGTCTCCGGTCGACCCCTTCTTCGCAGGTCAGACGTATAGGGTGAGTTTTCCGGTCCGGACGTCCGCGCATGGGGGGAGTAAGGGGTGGAACCTTGAGTTCCGACTCAGGGGCGCGTACAGCCTTCGCCGAGCGGCTCGCGCTGCTGTACAAGGAGGCCGGAAATCCTCCCCTCAAGAGCGTCGCCGAGGGGATCGTACGGCTGCAGCGCGTCGACGAGCGCGGCCGGCCGGTACGGGTGTCCGCCCAGCGGATCAGCGACTGGCGCCGGGCCAGGAACGTGCCCGCCCAGTTCGCCGCCCTCGCCGCGGTGCTGCACATCCTGATCCCGGAGGCCCGGCGGCTGCGCCCGGTGCCCGTCTCCGCCGGCCTGTACGACCTCGCCCACTGGCAGCGGCTGTGGGAGCTGGCCCTGACCGGTCCGGTCGGCGACCGGACCGCGCCGCCCGAGGAGGAGAACCGCCGGCCGCCCGCACAGGCCCCGCCCGTCACCGGGGGCGTGTGCCCGTACCGTGGGCTCGCGCCGTACCGGCGGGAGGACGCCCGCTGGTTCTTCGGCCGGGAGCGGAGCACGGACACCCTCGTCGCCCAGCTCCGCGCGGCCGAGCGGTCGGGCGGCCTGATCATGCTGGTCGGAGCCTCGGGGGCCGGGAAGTCGTCCCTGCTCAACGCCGGTCTGGTCCCGGCGATCCGGGGCGGCGCCCTGCGGCCCGGGACCGGCGCCGGGCGGAACGGCCGGAAGGCACCGCCCGCCGACGCGGACCCTCGCCACCGGCCCCGGCCGGACACGGCGGCCCGGATCCGCCAGGAGCGGGAGCGGGAGCAGCGGCCGCGGCAGGAGCGGGACGGCACCGTCGGAGCGGACCGGTCGCCGCGGGCGCTCGCTCCCGGTCAGGCGCTCCTGGCCGACCAGCCCCACCCGTCACATCCGTCACACGCGTCCCCCGCGTCGCTTGCGCCGTTCCCGGCCCAGACCGGTACACCGCGCCGGACCACGGATCCCGCGCATACCGCCGCCGGCCCCCCGCGCACTGCCGAGCCCCCCGGCCCCGTCCTCCAACTCGTCCCCGGCGCCTACCCGCTGGGCGAGCTGATCCGTCAGATCCCGGGACTCGCCGTCGTCGCGGGCGAGGCCCTGCGGGCCGAGCGGGAGGCCTCGCGGAACCCGGCCCTGCCCGGCTGCGACGACCCGCGGATCACCGGCGCCGTACGCGAGGCGGTCACGGCCTGGGCCGTCGGCGCGGACGCCCCCGACCGGCCGGTCGTCATCGTGGACCAGTTCGAGGAGGCGTTCACCCTCTGCTCCGACGAGGCCGAGCGGCGCACCTTCATCCACTTCCTGCACGCCGCCTGCACCCCGCCCCCCGGCTCCGGCGGGCCCGCGCCCGTCCGGATCGTCCTCGGCATCCGCGCCGACTTCTACGAGCAGTGCCTCGGCTACCCGGAGCTGTCCGACGCGCTCCAGCACCGCCACATGGTGCTCGGCCCGCTCACCAGCACCGAGCTGCGCGACGCGGTGACCGGCCCGGCCAAGGCCGTGGGCCTGGAGCTGGAACCGGGACTCGCCGAGCTGATCGTGCGCGAGGTCAGCGCGGACGGCCCGCGCGGCGCGCACGACGCGGGCGTGCTCCCCCTGCTCTCGCACGCCCTGCTCGCCACCTGGCAGCGCCGCAAGGCCGGACGGCTGACGCTGGCCGGCTACCGCGCGGCGGGCGGCATCCAGGGCGCCGTCGCGGCCACCGCCGAGCGCGCCTGGTCCGGCCTGGACCCCGCGGCCCGCGCCGCCGCCCGGCTGCTCCTGCTGCGGCTGGTCCGGCTGGGCGAGGACACCCAGGCCACGCGGCGCCGCGGCACCCGGCGGCAACTGGCGGCGGAGGCCGCGGACCCCGGCAAGACCGAGGAGTCGCTGGAGGTGCTGGTCCGGGCGCGGCTGGTGACCCTGGACGCCGACACCGTGGAGATCACCCACGAGGCGCTGCTGCACGCCTGGCCCCGGCTGCGGCACTGGATCGACGAGGGCCGGGGCGACCATCTGCTGCGCCAGCGGCTGGAGGAGGACGGCCGTTCCTGGGAGGACTCGGACCGGGACAGCTCGCTGCTGTACCGCGGGTCCCGGCTGGAGCAGGCCCGCACCTGGGCCCGGTCGGCCGGCGACACCTACCTCACCCGCGGCGCGGTGGAGTTCCTGGCCGCCTCGGTACGGCTGCGCAAGCGCTCGGTGTGGCTGAGCCGGGCCGCGGTGGCGGCGCTGGTGGTGCTGGCCGTCCTCGCCGCAGGCACCGCCGTGATGGCCTTCAAGCAGCGCGACGACGCCGTGTTCGAGCAGGTGCTCGCCGAGGCCGACCGGGTCCAGCACACGGACCCGTCGCTGGCCGCCCAGCTCGACCTGGTCGCGCACCGGCTGCGCCCCGGGGACGAGGACACGTACAGCCGCCTGATCTCGATCGTGAACGCGCCGCTGGCCACCTCGCTGCCCGGCCACCGGGGCGCCGTCTACCTCACCTCGTTCAGCCCGGACGGCCGGACGCTGGCCACGGCCGGCTACGACCGCACGGTCCGGCTGTGGCGCGTGACCGCCCCGAACCGCGCGGCCCCGCTCGGCCGGCCCCTCACCGGCCACACCAGCTGGGTGAGCAGCGCCGTCTTCAGCCCCGACGGGCGCACCCTGGCCACGGCCGGCGACGACGGCACGGTCCGGCTGTGGGACGTCACCGACCCCGCGCACCCGGTGCCGCTCGGCCCGCCCCTCGCCTCCCGGCAGGGCACGATCTACCTGGTCGCGTTCGGCCCGGACGGGCGCACCCTGGCCACGGCCGGCGAGGACCGCACCGTACGGCTGTGGGACGTGGCCGACCCGCGCCGGCCCGCCCCGCTGGCCACCCTGCGCGGCCACGGCGCCGCGGTGCGCTGCGTGGCGTTCAGCCCGGACGGGCGGACGCTCGCGACGGGCGGCGACGACAACAGGATCCGGCTGTGGGACGTGTCCGCGCCGCGCCGGCCGGAGCCGGTGCGGACGCTGCGCGGGCACACGGACCTGGTGCACTCGGTCGCCTTCGGCCCCGACGGGCGGACGCTGGCCAGCGGCAGCGCGGACGACACCATCCGGCTGTGGGACGTGCGCGCCCCCCGCCGCGCGGCACCGATCGGCGCCCCGCTGACCGGGCACACCGGACCGATCTGGTCGGTGGCGTTCAGTCCCGACGGGGGCCGGCTGGCCGCCGCGAGCGCGGACAGCACGGCGAGCCTGTGGAACATCAGCGACCCCGCCTCCCCGTCCCGGGTCGGCGAGCCGCTCGCCGGCAGCAGCGGCGAGATGTACGCCCTCGGGTTCAGCCCGGACGGCCGGACCCTCGCCACCGGTGCCGGGGACGGCAAGGTGCGGCTGTGGTCGGTGCCGACCTCCGACATGATCGGCCGCAGCGGTGCCTTCCGCCCGGACGGACGGGTCATGGCCACCGCGGCCCGGGACGGCAGGCTGCGGCTGTGGAACGTGACGCGGCCCGGCCGGCCCGTCCCGCTCGGCAGACCGTTCATGCGCGACGACGGTGACCAGCGCTCCCTGGCGTTCTCCCCCGACGGACGCGTCCTCGCCGTGCTCACCGGTGTCCGGACGGTGCGTCTGTGGAACGTCTCCGACCCGGCCCGGCCCGTGGCCGCCGGCCCGCCGCTGATCCTGCGGACCCGCTTCATGGGCGCCGACGCGCTCGCCTTCAGCCCGGACGGGCGCACCCTCGCCACCGCGTACGACGACCGCACCGTCCGGCTCTGGGACGTCACCGACCCGGGGCACGCCGTACCGCTCGGCAAGGAGATCACCGGCCACCGGGGCTACATCAACGCCCTCGTGTTCAGCGCGGACGGCCGCACCCTGGCCAGCGGCAGCGCGGACAGCACGATCCGGCTGTGGAACGTCACCGACCGGACGCACGCCGTACCGCTCGGCAAGCCCCTCGCCGGGCACGACGGCCCCGTCAACGCGCTCGCCCTCAGCCCGGACGGGCGCACGCTGGCCAGCGGCGGCGACGACGACACCGTCCGGCTGTGGAACGTCGCCGACCCCGCCTCGGCCCGCGCGCCGGGCCGCCCGCTCACCGGGCACACCGAGGCGGTCACGTCCCTGACGTTCAGCGCCGACGGCCTGACCCTGGCCAGCGGCGGCAACGACAACACCGTCCGGTTGTGGGACGTCACCGACCCCGCCTCGGCGACCGCGATCGGCCAGTCGATGAGCCCCAACGCCAAGACGGGCAACTTCCTCGCCTTCAGCCCCGCCGGCCACGTCCTCGGCGTCTCCAGCGGCGCCGACACGGTCCGCCTGTGGAGCCTGGACGCCGGCGCGGCGATCCGCCACATCTGCTCGGTCACCCGGGGCGTCCTGACCCCCGCGCGGTGGGACGAGTACCTGCCGCGCCTGTCCTACGACCCCCCGTGCGGTCGATGATCGGCCAACGTGCCTGATTGGCGCCGGACTTGGCCCCACGCGACCGGCAACCTTGTTACCCTTGGCCATGGCCCGACCGCTGGTGCATCCCCCGTCGCCAGCGGTCGGGTCTTCTCGTTGCCGAGGGGTGCTCCCCGGCGGCGCGGGTCAGCCCAGGTAGTGCGTGCGTCCCTCGTCGTCGAGCTCGAAGGGGCCGTCGGGGATGATGCAGAACTCGTTGCCCTCGGGGTCGGCCATCACCAGGAACCCGCCGTCCGCGTACTCCTCCAGCCTGCGCCCGCCGAGCGCCTCGACCCGCCGCTGCTCGGCGGCCGGGTCCGGCGAGGTGATGTCGAAGTGCACGCGGTTCTTGCCCGACTTCGGCTCGGCGGTCCGCTGGAAGCCCACGCCCAGACCGTTCTCCCGCCGCAGCCACACGTACGGCCCGGTGCGGCCCACGACCGGCCGGCCCAGCAACGCGGACCAGAACGCGGCGAGCCGCTCCGGGTCGACGGCATCGACGATGAGGGCGTTGACGGCCATGGACGAGTCGGTCATGTCACGGTCCTCCCAAGGACGTACGGATCTCCCACTTCCCACAGCCCCTACCCACACCCTGGGGAATGACGAAGACCCCCAGCCGATACCGACTGGGGGTCTTCTCACATGTGGGGCTAACAGGATTTGAACCTGTGGCCTCATCCTTATCAGGGATGCGCTCTAACCAACTGAGCTATAGCCCCGCCGCGCTCTGCGGTGTGTGTCCCGCGCGCTGACTCCTGAAGATTAGCGCACGACCGCGCCAGTCCCAAAATCGGTTGGCGGGGACCCTCAGGTCAGGGAAACGCCGCCGGTCGCGAGGGCCGTCACTCGTCCTCGGCCAGGGTCAGCTCGATGCCGCCCACGAAGCCCGCGGAGAGGTTGTAGATGAACGCGCCGAGCGTCGCGAGCGCCGTGGCCAGGACGACGTCGATGACCGCGATGATCGTCGTGAAAGTCAGGACGTGGGGGAGGGACAGGAACGCCTGGAGGTCGAAGCCGTTCGCCTCGTTCGAGCCGGTCGCCTCCGAGATCGTGCCGCCGACCGTCGAGAACACGCCCATCGCGTCCATGACCATCCACAGCACCGCCGAGGCGACGATCGTGCAGATGCCGAGGGCGATGGAGAGCAGGAAGCTGACCTTCATCACCGACCACGGGTCGGCCTTGGCCACCCGCAGCCGCGCCTTGCGGGTCCGGGGCGCCGTCCGCACTCCGGTGCGCGGCTTGCGGACCGCCCCGGCGGGCGCCTGGGCCGCGTAGGCCTGCGGCGGGTGGTACGGCCCGCCGGGCTGCTCCCGGCTCCGCTCGCCGGGAAGCGGCGACGCCGACCGCGCCTCACCGGCCGGGATCTGGCCTCGGGTGTCCGTCACGGTTCCCCCCTGGGATGCATGCTGGGATTCCTGCGTGCCGGAAGGGTCCGTCACGGAAGCCTTCACCGGCTTCAGGTTGGTCGTGTGCGGGTCGTTCGCACGCGCCGTGCGCGCGGCGGAGCCACGGCCGCCGCCGTCCGTGTCCGTACCCGTGGAGGTACCGGCCGATCCGGCGCCCGTGGCTCCGCTCACGATGACTCTCTCCTCGTGCTACTCGGCCGAGGGAGCCTCACCCTCGTCCGTGCCGGCGGCCGCGGCACCCTCGGCGGTCTCGTCCACGGCCACGTCACCGTCGACTTCCTCCGCCTCGCGTCCGGCCTCGGCGTTACGTGCGATACCGACCACGGCATCGCGCTTGCCCAGGTTGATCAGTTGGACGCCCATGGTGTCACGGCCCGTCTCCCTGACCCCGCTGACTCGCGTACGAATCACACCGCCGGAGAGGGTGATCGCGAGGATTTCGTCGTTCTCCTCGACGATCAGCGCGCCGACGAGCGAACCGCGGTCCTCCACGATCTTGGCGGCCTTGATGCCGAGGCCGCCGCGGCCCTGGACGCGGTACTCGTCGACGGCGGTCCGCTTCGCGTACCCACCGTCGGTTGCAGTGAACACGAACGTACCGGGTCGCACCACATTCATCGAGAGAAGCTCGTCGCCCTCGCGGAAACTCATCCCCTTGACGCCCGAGGTGGCGCGGCCCATGGGGCGGAGGGTCTCGTCCGACGCGGTGAACCGGATCGACTGCGCCTTCCTGCTGATCAGCAGCAGGTCGTCGTCGGCCGAGACCAGCTCGGCACCGATCAGCTCGTCGTCCGAGCCGTCCTCGCGCTCGCGCAGGTTGATCGCGATGACACCGCCGGAGCGGGGCGAATCGTAATCCTTCAGTGGCGTCTTCTTGACCAGACCGGACTTGGTGGCCAGCACCAGGTAGGGCGTCGCCTCGTAGTCGCGGATCGCGAGGATCTCGGCGATCGCCTCGTCCGGCTGGAAGGCCAGCAGGTTCGCCACGTGCTGTCCGCGCGCGTCCCGGCCCGCCTCGGGCAGCTCGTACGCCTTCGCCCGGTAGACCCTGCCCTTGTTCGTGAAGAACAGCAGCCAGTGGTGCGTGGTGGAGACGAAGAAGTGGTCGACGATGTCGTCTTCCTTCAGCTTCGTGCCGCGCACGCCCTTGCCGCCGCGCTTCTGCGCCCGGTAGTCGTCCGTCTTCGTCCGCTTGACGTAGCCGCCGCGCGAGACGGTGACGACGATGTCCTCCTCGGCGATCAGGTCCTCGATGGACATGTCGCCCTCGTAGGGGATCAGCTTGGTCTTGCGGTCGTCGCCGAACTTCTCGACGATCGCCGCCAGCTCCTCGCTGACGATCCCGCGCTGGCGGACCGGCGAGGCGAGGATCCGGTTGTACTCGTTGATCTTCGCCTGGAGCTCGTCGTGCTCCTGGACGATCTTCTGCCGCTCCAGGGCCGCCAGCCGGCGGAGCTGCATCTCCAGGATCGCGTTGGCCTGGATCTCGTCGATCTCCAGCAGGCCCATCAGGCCCGTGCGCGCGACGTCGACGGTCTCGCTGCGGCGGATCAGCGCGATGACGTCGTCGATCGCGTCCAGCGCCTTCAGCAGGCCGCGCAGGATGTGGGCGCGCTCCTCCGCCTTGCGCAGGCGGAACCGGGTCCGGCGGACGATGACCTCGATCTGGTGCGTCACCCAGTGCCGGATGAACGCGTCCAGGGACAGCGTGCGCGGCACGCCGTCGACCAGCGCCAGCATGTTGGCGCCGAAGTTCGTCTGGAGGTCGGTGTGCTTGTACAGGTTGTTCAGCACGACCTTGGCGACGGCGTCCCGCTTGAGGACGATCACCAGGCGCTGGCCGGTGCGGGAGGACGTCTCGTCGCGGACGTCCGCGATACCGCCGACCTTGCCGTCCTTCACCAGGTCGGCGATCTTCTGCGCCAGGTTGTCGGGGTTCACCTGGTACGGCAGCTCGGTGACCACCAGGCACTGCCGGCCCTGGATCTCCTCGACCTCGACCACCGCGCGCATCGTGATGGAGCCGCGGCCCGTGCGGTACGCCTCCTCGATGCCCTTGCGGCCGACGACGAGCGCGCCGGTCGGGAAGTCGGGGCCCTTGATGCGCTCCATGAGCGCGTCCAGCAGCTCCTCGTGCGAGACCTCGGGGTTCTCCAGGTACCACTGGGCGCCCGCCGCGACCTCGCGCAGGTTGTGCGGCGGGATGTTGGTGGCCATGCCGACCGCGATGCCGGCCGAGCCGTTGATCAGCAGGTTCGGGAAGCGGGCCGGCAGGACGGTCGGCTCCTGGGAGCGGCCGTCGTAGTTGTCCGTGAAGTCGACGGTCTCCTCGTCGATGTCCCGGACCATCTCCATCGACAGCGGCGCCATCTTGCACTCGGTGTAGCGCATCGCCGCCGCCGGGTCGTTGCCCGGGGAGCCGAAGTTGCCGTTGGAGTCCACCAGCGGCATCCGCATCGACCACGGCTGCGCGAGGCGCACCAGCGCGTCGTAGATCGAGGAGTCGCCGTGCGGGTGGTAGTTGCCCATGACGTCGCCGACGACACGGGCGCACTTGTAGAAACCGCGCTCGGGGCGGTAGCCGCCGTCGTACATCGCGTACAGCACGCGGCGGTGGACGGGCTTGAGGCCGTCCCGGACGTCGGGCAGCGCCCGGGACACGATGACGGACATCGCGTAGTCGAGGTAGGAGCGCTGCATCTCCGTCTCGAGCCCGACGGGCTCGACGCGCATCACGAGCTCGCCGCCCTCGGTCTCAGTGGTTTCCGGAGTGTTCTCGTCGGCCATTGCTGGTGAAGATCCTTCCTGGTGCGGTCAGCGGGGACCGACTCAGATGTCGAGGAAGCGGACGTCCTTGGCGTTGCGCTGGATGAACGCGCGGCGGGCCTCGACGTCCTCGCCCATGAGGACCGAGAACAGGTCGTCGGCCTGGGCGGCGTCGTCCAGGGTGACCTGGCCGAGGACCCGGTGCTCCTGGTCCATCGTGGTCACGCGCAGCTCCTCGGCGTTCATCTCGCCGAGGCCCTTGAAGCGCTGGATCGAGTCCTCGCGCACGCGCTTGCCGCGCTGGCGGCCCATCTCGATGAGGGCGTCGCGCTCGCGGTCGGAGTAGGCGTACTCCACGTCGTCCCGGCCCCACTTGATCTTGTACAGCGGGGGACGGGACAGGTACACGTGCCCGGCCTCGACCAGCGGCCGCATGAAGCGGAACAGGAAGGTCAGCAGCAGGGTGCTGATGTGCTGGCCGTCGACGTCGGCGTCCGCCATCAGGATGATCTTGTGGTACCGGAGCTTCTCGATGTCGAAGTCCTCGTGCACACCCGTGCCGAAGGCCGAGATCAGCGCCTGGATCTCCTGGTTCTGCAGGATCTTGTCGATCCGTGCCTTCTCCACGTTCAGGATCTTGCCGCGGATCGGCAGGATGGCCTGGTACTGCGGGTTGCGGCCGGACTTGGCCGAGCCGCCGGCGGAGTCACCCTCGACGATGAAGATCTCGCACTTGGTGGGGTCGTTCGACTGGCAGTCGGACAGCTTGCCCGGCAGGGACGCCGACTCCAGCAGGCCCTTGCGGCGGGTCAGGTCGCGGGCCTTGCGGGCCGCCACGCGCGCGGTGGCCGCCTGGATGCCCTTGCGGATGATGTCCGCGGCCTCGACCGGGTTGCGGTCCAGCCAGTCGTTGAGGTGCTCGTAGACCGCCCGCTGCACGAAGGTCTTGGCCTCCGTGTTGCCCAGCTTGGTCTTCGTCTGGCCCTCGAACTGCGGCTCGCTCAGCTTGACCGAGATGATCGCGGTCAGGCCCTCGCGGATGTCGTCGCCGGTGAGGTTGTCGTCCTTCTCGCGCAGCAGCTTCTTGTCGCGCGCGTACTTGTTGATCAGGCTGGTGAGGGCCGCGCGGAAGCCCTCCTCGTGCGTGCCGCCCTCGTGCGTGTGGATGATGTTCGCGAAGGAGTACACGCCCTCGCTGTAACCGCTGTTCCACTGCATGGCGACCTCGAGGGACAGGCTCTTGTCCCTGTCCTCGGCCTCCAGGTCGATGATCGTCGGGTGCACCGCCTCGCCCTTGCGGGAGTTGAGGTACTTCACGAAGTCGACGATGCCGCCCTCGTAGTGGTACGTGACGGCCTTGACCTCGGCCTTCTCGTCGGCGCCCGCCTCGTCCGCGCCGGCCACCGCCTTGGCCGACTCGCGCTCGTCGGTGAGCTTGATCGTCAGGCCCCTGTTGAGGAACGCCATCTCCTGGAAGCGCCGGGACAGCGTCTCGAAGGAGTACTCGGTGGTCTCGAAGATCTCCGGGTCGGCCCAGAAGGTGACCGCCGTGCCGGTCTCCTCGGTCGCCTCGTGCTGGGACAGCGGGGCCGTCGGGACGCCCATCTTGTAGTCCTGCGTCCAGCGGTGGCCGTCGGTCCGGACCTCGACGGACACCTTGGACGACAGGGCGTTCACCACGGAGACGCCGACACCGTGCAGACCGCCGGAGACGGCGTACCCGCCGCCGCCGAACTTGCCGCCCGCGTGCAGCACGGTCAGCACGACCTCGAGGGCCGGCTTGCCCTCGGAGGGCACGATGCCCACCGGGATGCCGCGGCCGTTGTCGACGACGCGCACGCCGCCGTCGGCGAGGATCGTCACGTCGATGGTGTCCGCGTGGCCCGCCAGCGCCTCGTCGACCGAGTTGTCGACGACCTCGTACACCAGGTGGTGCAGACCGCGCTCGCCCGTGGAGCCGATGTACATGCCGGGCCGCTTGCGGACCGCGTCCAGCCCTTCGAGCACGGTGATGGCGCTGGCGTCGTAGGAGGCGGAGGCCGCGGCGGACCCGGTGGCCTCGCCGTGTACGCCGGCGTCGGTGGACGGGATGTTCTCGTTGGGGTTGCCGGAATCGGCCACGAAGCGCCCTTTCTGGCACAGCACGAGCCGGGCTCGTCGGCAGGTTGCCGGAGCGGCTGCGGCATGTTGCGTTGGTAAGCCTTGATCAGCGTTGCTCAGCTTTTCCCGGGCGGTCCCCACATTGGGGCGGGATTGGCTTCCAGTCTACCGGTAGCACTGACATCGATGGGGGTTTGCGGGCACCTGAGCCCGCATGTGCCGCCCTCAACCGGTCTCGGCCGGGTCCCGATATAGGGATGGGGGCTCCAAGCGGCTCACAGCGGCACTCAGAGCTTTGAGCCGTCAACCCGTGGCTACCGGCGGGTCAGAAGGGGATCCGGGCCCGTCGGGACGGCGGTCCACACCCGTGTGGACAGGCACGACGGACCGCCGCGGCAACTTCCCGACGTGAGGTACGTCACCCGTACGTATCGCCGGGTCCGGTGCTCCCCGGGGCCCGCAGCGGGCCGTAGCGGCGGGGCCGGCCACCCGGGTTGAGCACCTTGATCAGCCGCACGCTGCCCTGCCCGAGGTCCGCGTTCAGCCGGGCCACCAGCGTCGGGGCGAGCACGCGCAGCTGGGTCGCCCAGGCCGTCGAGTCGCACTGGACGGTCAGCACCCGCTCGTCCTCGTCGTACCGCTGCGGCACGCAGTGCTTGGCCAGGTCCTCGCCGACGATCTCCGGCCAGCGGCCCATCACCCCGCCCACCGCCGCGGGCGTCTCCCAGCCGCGCTCGGTGATCAGCCGGTTGATCGCCGCGCCCAGCGCCAGCGGGTCGCGTCCGTCGGCGCGCGCCCCGGAGCGCAGCCCGCCGCCCCGCCGCGCCTGCTTCCGCTGCCGCGCCGCGTCCCCGCGCGCGCGTGCCTGCTCCCGTGCGGCGCGCAGCGCCACGCGCGCGAGGTCGACCCCGGAGGGCTCGCCCCGGGCGTCCGGTGCGGGGTCCCGCCGGCCGCGGCCGGCCGGTTCCTCGGTGCTCACGCGCGTTCCACCGTCCCGCCGGCCACCGCGTACCGGGCGCCGGCCAGCACAGGGGGTACGTCGTCGTCCACGGCGGCGGTGACCAGCACCTGCTCGCCGGGCGCGACCAGTTCCGCGAGCCGTTCCCGGCGGCGGGCGTCCAGCTCGGCGAAGACGTCGTCCAGGACCAGCACCGGCTCGTTGCCCTCGGCGCGCAGCAGGTCGTACGAGGCCAGCCGCAGCGCGAGGGCGTAGGACCAGGACTCGCCGTGGGACGCGTACCCCTTGGCGGGCAGCGGGCCGAGCCGGAGCAGCAGGTCGTCGCGGTGCGGGCCCACCAGGGTCACGCCCCGCTCGATCTCCTGCTTGCGCACCTCCGCCAGCGCGGCCATGAGCTGCGCGTACAGGTCCTCGCGGGTGTGCGCCCCGCCGGGCGCGGACGGCTTGTACTCGAGCGTGACCGGTCCGCCGCCGGGGGCGAGCTGCTCGTACGCCTTGTCGGCCAGCGGCTGCAGCGCGGCGACGAGGTCGGTCCGCTGCGCGAGCAGCTCGGCGCCCGCGCGCGCGAGGTGCTGGTCCCACACGTCGAGCGTGGACAGGTCCATGGACCGGCCGCCGTGCCGGCGCGCGAGCGCGGCCGACTTCAGCAGGGTGTTGCGCTGCTTGAGCACCCGCTCGTAGTCGGAGCGCACGCCCGCCATCCGCGGGGCGCGCGCGGTGATCAGCTCGTCCAGGAACCGCCGCCGCTCCCCCGGGTCCCCCTTGACCAGCGCGAGGTCCTCGGGCGCGAACAACACGGTCCGGACGATCCCCAGCACGTCCCGCGGCCGCACCTGCGAGGAGCGGTTGACGCGGGCGCGGTTGGCCCGGCCCGGGTTCAGCTCCAGCTCGATCAGCTGCTGCCGCTCGCCCTGGCGGACCTGCGCCCGGACCACGGCGCGCTCGGCGCCCATGCGGACCAGGGGGGCGTCGGAGGAGACCCGGTGGCTGCCGAGCGTCGCCAGGTACCCGACGGCCTCCACCAGGTTGGTCTTGCCCTGCCCGTTGGGGCCGACGAAGGCGGTGACGCCCGGGTCGAGCGGAACCTCGGCCCGGGCGTACGAGCGGAAGTCGGCCAGCGAAAGATGCGTGACGTGCATGTCGTCCCGCCGACCTCCCTGCTTCTCCGGCCTGCTGAGCGGCCTACTTCTTCTCTACGGCGTGACCGCCGAACTGGTTGCGCAGCGCGGCGATCATCTTCATCTGCGGCGAGTCGTCCTGCCGGGAGGCGAACCGCGCGAACAGCGACGCGGTGATCGCCGGCAGCGGCACCGCGTTGTCGATGGCGGCCTCCACGGTCCAGCGTCCCTCACCGGAGTCCTGTGCGTAGCCGCGCAGGTCCGCCAGGTGCTCGTCCTCGTCGAGGGCGTTGACCGCGAGGTCCAGCAGCCAGGACCGGATGACGGTGCCCTCCTGCCAGGAGCGGAAGACCTCGCGGACGTTCTCCACGGAGTCGACCTTCTCCAGCAGCTCCCAGCCCTCGGCGTAGGCCTGCATCATGGCGTACTCGATGCCGTTGTGGACCATCTTGGCGAAGTGGCCCGCGCCGACCTTGCCCGCGTGCACCGAGCCGAAGTCGCCCTCCGGCTTCAGCGCGTCGAAGACCGGCTGCACCTTGGCGACGTGTTCGGCGTCGCCGCCGTACATCAGCGCGTACCCGTTCTCCAGGCCCCAGACGCCGCCGGAGACACCGCAGTCGACGAAGCCTATGCCCTTTGCGGCCAGCTCGCCCGCGTGCTTCTCGTCGTCCGTCCAGCGGGAGTTGCCGCCGTCCACGACCACGTCGCCGGGCTCCAGCAGCTCGGCGAGCCGGTCGACGGTCGACTGGGTGGCCTCACCGGCCGGCACCATCACCCAGACCACCCGCGGGCCCTCCAGCCTGCCCACGAGTTCTTCCAGGCTGTGGACATCGGCGAGGTCCGCGTTGCGGTCGTACCCGATGACGGTGTGGCCCGCGCGGCGGATCCGCTCGCGCATGTTGCCGCCCATCTTGCCGAGGCCGACGAGACCGAGCTCCATCAGTTGTGTCCTTAGGTCGCTGTGTGGCGTGTCAGGCACCTGCGTGCCGAGCCGAGCCTAAACCCGGCCGCCGCTGCACAGCTGTGGGCCTACGCGCTCATGCGATAGCCCTCTGACCTGCGGTTTCTGAAGGTGTCGCCACGAGTGTGGACAACTCTCGCCGCGCGTCGGGTACCCACGGGTGGGCACCCGACGCTGCGCACGGTTGTGGACGGCTGTGGACGGCGTCAGCCGCTGAGTCGCACCGGCATGATCAGGTACTTGTAGGCGTCGTCGGACTCGGCGTCCAGCGCCGGCCGGCCGCTGAGCAGCGCCGGCTTGGTGGACGTGGTGAACGACAGCTGCGCCACCGGCGAGTCGATCGCGCTCAGACCGTCGAGCAGGAACGTCGGGTTGAAGGCGATCGAGATGTCGTCGCCCTCCAACTGCGCGTCGACCCTTTCCACAGCCTGTGCGTCGTCGCTGGAACCGGCCTCCAGGATCAGCACGCCCTGCTCGAAGCTCAGCCGCACCGGGGTGTTCCGCTCGGCGACCAGGGCGACGCGCTTGACCGCCTCCACGAAGGGCGCGGTCTCGATCACGGCGACGGAGTTGAACTCGGTCGGGAACAGGGTCCGGTACTTCGGCAGGTCGCCTTCGAGCAGGCGTGTGGTGGTGCGCCGCCCGGCCCCCTCGAAGCCGATCAGGCCCTCACCGGCACCGGCACCGGCCAGCGCGAGCGTGACGCTGTCGCCCGCTCCCAGCGACTTGGCGGTGTCCAGCAGCGTCTTGGCCGGGACCAGGGCGACGGCGGAGGCCTCGGGGTTCTCCGGCTTCCACAGGAACTCGCGGACCGCGAAGCGGTAGCGGTCGGTGGAGGCCAGGGTGACCGTGTCGCCCTCGATCTCGATGCGCACACCGGTGAGCACCGGGAGCGTGTCGTCACGGCCGGCGGCGATGGCCACCTGGGAGACGGCGGCCGCGAAGACCTCGCCGGGGACGGTGCCGGTCGCGTTCGGCATCTGCGGCAGGGCCGGGTACTCCTCCACGGGCAGGGTGTGGAGGGTGAACCGCGAGGAGCCGCAGACCACGGTCGCCCGTACACCGTCTGTGGAAATCTCCACCGGCCGGTTGGGGAGGGCGCGGGAGATGTCGGCGAGCAGCCGGCCGGAGACGAGGACGGTGCCCTCCTCCTCGACCTCCGCGTCGACGTTCACGCGTGCGGAGACCTCGTAGTCGAAGCTCGACAGGCTCAGCTGGCCGTCCTCGGCCTTCAGCAGCAGGCCGGCGAGGACAGGCGCCGGCGGACGGGCCGGGAGGCTGCGTGCAGCCCACGCCACTGCCTCCGCGAGTACGTCGCGTTCCACCCGGATCTTCACCGTAAGCCGCCTCCTGCTGTTGCCACTGAGTCCTCCGACTCGGTGTCACCGCCCACCGCGGAGGGCAGGACACCGGGGACCAGTCTGACGCACCCCACTGACAGTAGGTGCCCGTCGGGGTCAAGTCGGTCCGGGGGGCAGCCGGCCGCGAGACGGCGAGTTGTGCACAGACCCCGCTTCGAAACGATTGCCGAGCTCTCTCTAGTCGGGAGTAGTAGTAGGGCCTGTGGATACCGTGGATAACCACGTTTGCCCAGCTCAGCGCATGTTTTTTATCCACCGGCCCTGTGGGTGGAGGCGGTGGACAACCGGGGACTTCTGTGGAGAACAAAAAGTTCTGCACACACCGCCCACAGGAACCGGGCAGTTCTCCCCAGCTGTGTCCCCAGGAATACCCCGGTTTCCCACACCCCAACCCGGCAGCTTCCTGTGACGCCTTTCACTCGACGCGGTGACCGGGGGCGTCGTGTTGCCGAACAGTGGACAGCCATGTGGAGAAGCGCCGGTTCACTGGGGACAACCGCCCCCAGCCTGTGGGTCACCGGTGGACAACTTTGTCCACAGGCTGGGGAGCCCTGAGTTTTCCACAGCCTGTGGAGATCCTTCGTCCACGAATCCACACCCCTCTGAGCTGGGCGGAAGCCAGGACGCCAGCTTCCCTGTGGACGGAGCTCGGGACAACTCCGCGGTCCCCAGGATGTGGACGGCAAAAAGTCACCGAATCTGTGGAGGGTGGCCGTAACCCGGCAGGTATTCGAACACCGGCGGGCCGGCGAGGAACGTCCACAGGGCTGTGCACGGCGCAGGGGAGAGCGGGAAGCGGGGTCGGACGGCCCTGGAACGTCGTCCCGGGCGGCCGCGGGCTGCTTCGGGCGGCCTCGATCGGCCTTGGGCGGCGCCGGGCGGACCGTCGGCGGTGCGTCGTACGTCGTGATGCCGGGCGGGTGGCCCGACGGCGTGCGGCGCCTGCGGCCGGGCGGCTTCGGGGCGCTCAGCGCGGGTGTGGGCTCAGGGCGGGTGGGCGCTCAGGGCCGGTGTGGGCGAGGGGGAGGGGCGCGGCGGGCCGGTCGGCCCCCGGCGGTCCCGTGGAGATCGTGCCGGTACGCCTGAGGGCGCCCCGGAACACGCTCCGGGGCGCCCTCAGGCGCCGGCCCACGGCCTCCGTCAGCCGTTCTTGATGCGGTTGGTCAGCTCGGTGACCTGGTTGTAGATCGAGCGGCGCTCCGCCATGAGCGCGCGGATCTTGCGGTCGGCGTGCATGACGGTCGTGTGGTCGCGGCCGCCGAACTGCGCGCCGATCTTCGGCAGCGACAGGTCGGTCAGCTCGCGGCACAGGTACATGGCGATCTGCCGGGCGGTGACGAGCGCCCGCCCGCGCGAGGTGCCGCACAGGTCCTCCACCGTCAGCCCGAAGTAGTCCGCGGTGGCCCCCATGATCGCCGTGGCCGTGATCTCCGGTGCGCTGTCCTCGCCGCCGGGGATCAGGTCCTTCAGCACGATCTCCGTCAGTCCCAGGTCCACCGGCTGCCGGTTGAGCGAGGCGAACGCCGTGACCCGGATCAGCGCGCCCTCCAGCTCACGGATGTTCCGCGAGATCCGGGAGGCGATGAACTCCAGCACCTCCGGCGGGGCGTTGAGCTGCTCCTGCACCGCCTTCTTCCGGAGGATCGCGATGCGCGTCTCCAGCTCGGGCGGCTGGACGTCGGTGATCAGTCCCCACTCGAAGCGGTTGCGCAGCCGGTCCTCCAGCGTGACCAGCTGCTTGGGCGGCCGGTCGGAGGACAGCACGATCTGCTTGTTGGCGTTGTGGAGCGTGTTGAAGGTGTGGAAGAACTCCTCCTGCGTCGACTCCTTGTCCGCGAGGAACTGGATGTCGTCGACGAGCAGGATGTCCATCTCGCGGTAGCGCTTGCGGAAGCTGTCGCCCTTGCCGTCGCGGATGGAGTTGATGAACTCGTTTGTGAACTCCTCCGAGCTCACGTACCGCACGCGTGTGCCCGGGTAGAGGCTGCGCGCGTAGTGCCCGATCGCGTGCAGCAGGTGCGTCTTGCCGAGCCCGGACTCCCCGTAGATGAACAGGGGGTTGTACGCCTTCGCCGGCGCCTCGGCGACCGCGACCGCCGCCGCGTGGGCGAACCGGTTGGAGGCGCCGATGACGAACGTGTCGAACAGGTACTTGGGGTTGAGCCGCGCCGTCGGCTCGCCGGGGCCGCTCGCCGGGGCCGGCTGCGCGGCCAGCGGACCGGGCGCCCCCGTCGCGCCCCCGTCCGGCCGTCCCGGGCCACCGCGGCGCGCCGGCGCGTCGGGCAGCTCACGGCGGCGGACCGGGTCGCGCTGGTCGTACTCGGTCCGCGGGGAGTCGTAGTCGGGGCGGTGCGCCTCGTACTCGGCGCGCGGGGAGTCGTAGTCACCGCGCTGCTGCTCGTACGGCGGCCGGTCGCCGCCCTGCGGACGGTAGTCCTGGGCCGGTGAGCCGTACGCGCCCGCGCCGCGGCCGTAGTCGTCCTGGGACGACGGGGAGGCGTACGGGTCCCGCTCGGGGAAGCCCAGCCGGGGCTGCTGCCAGCCGTACTCGTCCTGCCCGCGGCGCGGCCAGGCGCCCGGCTCGGGCCGCTGGTACTCGGCGGGGTAGGCCGGCCGGACCGTGGGGAGCTGGTCCGAACGGGAGGGCGGGAGCTGCTCCGGGCGCGGCTCGGCGCCCGTGTGCTGGTCGCCGCCGCGGTGGCGGCCGTAGCCCTCGTACGGCCCGGAGGGGAGCTCCGCTTCCTCGTACCGCGGCTTCGGCGCGGGCGGCGCCGCGGGGGCCGGCGGCTCGCCCGCCGACTCGTCCACGGTGATCGCGATCCGGATGGGCCGCCCGCACTCGCGGCTCAGGGTCTCGCTGACGATCGGTGCGAGCCGGCCCTCCAGTACGCCCTTCGCGAATTCGTTCGGCACGGCCAGGAGCGCGGTGTCCGCGACCAGCGCGAGCGGCTGGCAGCGCCGGATCCAGCGCTCGTCCTTCGTCTCCACGCCCTGCCCACGGCCCTCGCCGAGTAGCTGCTCCAGTACTCGCGGCCACACTGCGGCAAGATCGGCAGGTACGTCAGCCACAGGGCACGCTCTCTCACAGGTCCCACGAACGTGTGGTTCAGGGACGGGTCGGGATGAAAATCAGGTCGGGCGGGGATAAAGGAACGAATCGGAGTCCAGCCACGGTAGTCAGCGCGGCCGGTAGGGTTCAAGTTGTTGTCCCCAGCCTGTGGACAGTGTCCCCCGGCTGTCCCCGGTTTGACCGGATGGCTCAGCCGCACGTACCGTAACCAGGTCGAGTTGTCGATGGCTGCTGCCGCCTGCCTCCGATGGGCACAGATCGCGTCAGGTGATCGGGAAGCGGTGCACTCGGGCGTGACGCGAGCTACTCGTGGGCGCACGGTGACAGCCAGGACGGCACCCCGCCACTACTGATTCTTTCTGGAGCCCCCGAGTGAGCAAGCGCACCTTCCAGCCGAACAACCGTCGTCGCGCGAAGACCCACGGCTTCCGCCTGCGGATGCGCACCCGTGCCGGCCGCGCGATTCTCGCGAACCGTCGCAGCAAGGGTCGCGCCAGCCTGTCCGCCTGATCTGATCAGGTCATGACGTCGTGCTGCCTACCGAGCATCGGCTGAGGCGGCGCGAGGACTTCGCGACCGCGGTACGACGGGGTCGCCGGGCAGGCCGCCCGACCCTCGTCGTCCACCTTCGAAGCGGTGCCACGGACCCGCACGCGCCTGGGGAGAGCGCTCCCCCGACGCGTGCGGGTTTCGTCGTGAGCAAGGCCGTGGGTGGTGCGGTCGTGCGCAACCAAGTGAAGCGCAGACTGCGCCATCTGATGCGTGACCGAGTCGCCCTGTTCGCCCCCGGTAGCCTGGTAGTCGTACGAGCGCTGCCCGGAGCGGGCGACGCAGACCACGCACAGCTGGCCCGAGACCTGGACGCCGCCCTGGAGCGGCTGCTGGGAGGGGGCGCGCGATGAAGTACCCACTGCTGGTCCTGATCAAGCTGTACCAGTGGACGATCAGTCCACTGCTCGGGCCGGTGTGCAAGTACTACCCGTCGTGCTCCCACTACGGCTACACGGCCATCGACCGGCACGGTGCGATCAAAGGGACGGCACTCACCGCCTGGCGCATCCTCCGGTGCAATCCGTGGTCGCTCGGCGGTGTGGACCACGTCCCCCCGCGCAAGCGCCCGCGGTGGCACGAAATGCTGCGCAACGCCTGGAGCGCACGCAAGGGCGGGCCCTCCGCCGCCGAACCGGCCACCGAAGCGAAGCCTGCTTCCGAGCTTCCTTCGAGCCCGGCCGCAGAGACCTCGTCCCATGCCCAAGGAGCATGATTAGTGGACACGATTGCCAGCCTCTTCAGTTTCATCACCTGGCCCGTCTCCTGGGTCATCGTCCAGTTCCACAAGGTGTACGGGGCGATCTTCGGACCTGACACCGGGTGGGCCTGGGGCCTGTCCATCGTGTCCCTGGTGATCCTGATCCGCATCTGCCTGATCCCGCTCTTCGTGAAGCAGATCAAGGCGACCCGGGCCATGCAGACGCTCCAGCCCGAGATGAAGAAGATCCAGGAGCGCTACAAGAACGACAAGCAGCGTCAGTCCGAAGAGATGATGAAGCTGTACAAGGAGTCGGGCACCAACCCGCTCTCCTCGTGCCTTCCCATCCTGGCGCAGTCCCCGTTCTTCTTCGCCCTGTACCACGTGCTCAACGGCATCGCGTCGGGCCACACCATCGGCGTCATCAACGAGCCGCTGCTGGCCAGCGCGCGCAAGGCGCACGTCTTCGGCGCACCGCTCGCGGCGAAGTTCAAGGACGGCGCGGACACGATCCACGCGCTGAACGCCTCGGTGACCGACGTCCGCGTCGTGACCGTGATCATGATCGTCCTCATGTCGGCGTCGCAGTTCTACACGCAGCGCCAGCTGATGACGAAGAACGTCGACACCACGGTGAAGACGCCGTTCATGCAGCAGCAGAAGATGCTGATGTACGTCTTCCCCGTCATGTTCGCCGTCTTCGGCATCAACTTCCCGGTCGGTGTCCTCGTCTACTGGCTGACCACCAACGTGTGGACCATGGGCCAGCAGATGTACGTCATCCACAACAACCCGACGCCGGGTTCCAAGGCCCAGGCCGCCTACCTGGAGCGCCTGACCAAGCACGTCACGAGCCACGGCAAGGTCCGCCGCCGCAGCGAGAAGACCATCGTCAAGGCGATCGTCACCAAGGGCCGCGACCGCAACGAGTTCGAGCGCAAGTTCATCAACTCGCTGAACAAGGCCGGTCTCGCCGCCCAGGCCGACGGCACCGTGACGAAGAGCGCGGCCCAGGCCGCGGCGCAGACCGAGGACGGAGTGGTGACCGACACCACCACGGCCGCGGCCACCGCCCCCCGGCGCCAGCAGCCCAAGCGGCAGAGCAAGTCCCAGCGCCAGTCCGGCGGTCCCAGGCAGGCGGACGACTCCCTGTCGCTGGAGAAGTCCGACGAGCCCGAGGACACCGCGCCCGCGGCTGCGAAGCAGCCCCAGAAGCCCAGCTCCGGCACCCGCAGCAAGGCCCAGTCCGGCCAGCGCAAGGGTGGCCCGCAGCGGCCCAAGTCCCCGTCCAAGAAGTAAGAAGGAGCCCATCCCGTGACGGAAGGCACCACCTCCGCCGCCGCCGAGGGTGCAGACACCCTCACCCGCCTCGAGCAGGAGGGCGAGATCGCGGCGGACTACCTGGAGGGTCTGCTGGACATCGCCGACCTCGACGGCGACATCGACATGGACGTCGAGGCCGACCGCGCCTCCGTGTCGATCATCAGTGACGCCGGCAGCCGCGACCTGCAGAAGCTGGTCGGCCGGGACGGCGAGGTGCTGGAGGCGCTCCAGGAGCTGACGCGCCTGGCGGTGCACCGGGAGACCGGCGACCGCAGCCGGCTGATGCTGGACATCGCGGGCTACCGGGCCCAGAAGCGGTCCGAGCTCTCCGAGCTGGGCGCCAAGGCGGCCGCCGAGGCGAAGAGCACCGGTGAGCCGGTCAAGCTCGAGCCGATGACCCCGTTCGAGCGCAAGGTCGTGCACGACGCGGTCAAGACCGCCGGGCTGCGCAGCGAGTCCGAGGGCGAGGAGCCGCAGCGGTTCGTCGTCGTGCTGCCCGCCTGATCGGCCCCACGTTCCACCGGCCCCGTCTGTTGCGCAGGCGGGGCCGAACTTTGTCAGCCTGGTAGTTCTGGTGGCCGGTGCGTGAAGCGCCGGCGCGGTACGGAAGGACGGTCCCCGTGACGGAGGCAGCGGAGCTTCCCCCCGCGCCCGAGCAGGCGCGGGAAGTGTTTGGCGATCGCTTCGCCGATGCGGTCCGCTATGCGGAGCTGCTCGCGGAGGCGGGGGTGCAGCGCGGCCTGATCGGCCCGCGGGAGGTGCCCCGCCTGTGGGAGCGGCACATGCTGAACTGCGCGGTGCTCTCCGAGGCCGTCCCCGAGGGGGTGACGGTCTGCGACGTCGGCTCCGGGGCCGGGCTGCCAGGCATCCCGCTCGCCCTGGTCCGCGAGGACCTGAACATCACGCTGCTGGAGCCCCTGCTGCGGCGCACCAACTTCCTCACCGAGGTCGTCGAACTGCTCGGTCTGGACCATGTCACGGTGGTGCGCGGTCGCGCCGAGGAGGTCCTGGGCACCCTGCCGCCCGTCCATGTGGTGACGGCTCGGGCCGTGGCCCCGCTGGACCGCCTGGCCGCGTGGGGCATTCCGCTGCTGCGCCCGTACGGCGAGATGCTCGCGCTCAAGGGGGACACCGCCGAGGAGGAGCTCAAGGCCGCGGCCACGGCCCTCAGCAAGCTCGGCGCGGTCGAGACGTCCATCCTCCAGGTGGGCGACGGCGTCGTGGACCCGCTGTCCACGGTGGTGCGGGTCGAGGTCGGGGAGAGCCCGGGCGGTGTCCGCTTCGCGGCGAAGCGCGCGAAGGCGGCCAGGACGGGACGGGCGCGTCGCCGCCGCTGACGGTCCCCGCACCCGCGAGAGGCGCTCTCCTCGGCAGGAGAGCGCCTCTGTGCTGTCGTGGCCCCGGTCGCCCGCCCCGTTGAGTCGCTGATCTTGACAAGCGGGAACTTACGTAAGACGGCGGGCGCCAGAGCGTGCTCGGCGGAGTGTCGCTCACATAAGGGACAATTTGTTGTCATCGTGTTTCACGTGAAACGTCGCTCACTGCTGCACGGCATCATCGGTCGGGGTCGCGCTGCGGCCGAACCACGTGACCGCAAGCCCCTCGGTTCACTCGACGAGAATCCCGCCTCTCCGGCGGCTCCGCCCCTCTCCAGAGGTACGGAGTTGTCCACAGAGGTGGATTTCTCCACAGAACGCCCGGCCTCACTGGTTCCTGACCCCGAAGGCATGGGAGGCTCTGTTCATTGCGAGCTTGAAGTCGAGGAGAGTGAATCCTTGCGGTCCGACGCCAACATCGCGGGACCGATGACCGATCCGGTCCCCGGTCCCCGAACCGAGTCGACGGGAGCGGATGTTTCACGTGAAACACTGCCCCCGATGGACGACACTCCCATCGGTCGTGCGGCCCAACTGGCGGTGGAGGCTCTCGGCCGCGCCGGCGAAGGTCTGCCGCGACCCGAGCAGACCCGAATCATCGTGGTCGCCAACCAGAAGGGTGGCGTGGGCAAGACGACGACGACCGTCAATCTCGCCGCTTCGCTGGCTCTGCACGGTGCCCGTGTCCTGGTGGTCGACCTCGACCCGCAGGGCAACGCGTCCACCGCCCTGGGAATCGACCACCACGCAGAAGTTCCCTCCATCTACGACGTCTTGGTCGACAGCAGGCCCCTCTCCGAGGTGGTCCAGCCCGTCGTCGACGTCGAAGGACTCTTCTGCGCCCCCGCCACCATCGATCTCGCCGGTGCGGAGATTGAGTTGGTCTCCCTGGTGGCGAGAGAGAGCCGGCTTCAGCGAGCCATCCAGGCGTACGAGCAGCCGCTGGACTACATCCTCATCGACTGCCCGCCCTCGCTGGGCCTGTTGACGGTCAATGCGCTCGTCGCGGGCGCGGAGGTGCTCATCCCGATCCAGTGCGAGTACTACGCCCTGGAGGGCCTCGGTCAACTCCTGCGCAACGTCGACCTGGTACGAGGGCACCTCAACCCCACCCTGCATGTGTCGACCATCCTGCTCACCATGTACGACGGCCGGACGCGTCTCGCCTCCCAGGTCGCCGAAGAGGTGCGCACCCACTTCGGCGAGGAGGTGCTGCGGACGAGCATTCCCCGCTCAGTCCGTATCTCCGAGGCGCCGAGCTACGGGCAGACGGTGCTGACTTACGATCCAGGATCGAGCGGCGCCCTCTCGTACCTTGAGGCGGCCCGAGAAATCGCGCTGAGGGGCGTCGGTATCAGCTACGACGCGAGCCAGGCCCACATCGGCGCCCAGAACGACCCGAGCATGGTGGAGGGGATGCAGTGAGCGAGCGACGGAGGGGATTGGGCCGGGGTCTCGGCGCACTGATCCCCGCTGCCCCGACCGAGAAGGCATCCGCCCCGGTCGCACTGGGAGGAGCGGCGTCCGCGTCCCCGTCGGCCCCGGTGCTGACGACCGACCGCGGAGTGGCCGCGGCCAAGGTGACCACCCTGCCGGCCGTCAGCCAGGAACCCGAGGCGACACAGCCCGCCCCCGGGATGCCGGCGCCGCCGATGGGTGCCCACTTCGCGGAGATCCCCCTCGACGCCATCACGCCGAACCCACGCCAGCCGCGGGACATCTTCGACGAGGACGCGCTCCAGGAACTGGTCACCTCCATCCAGGAAGTCGGCCTCCTGCAGCCCGTCGTGGTGCGGCAGCTGGGCGTGGGCCGCTATGAGCTGATCATGGGTGAGCGCCGCTGGCGCGCCTGCCGGGAAGCCGGCCTGGAGGCCATCCCCGCCATCGTCCGGGCCACGGACGACGAGAAGCTCCTCTTGGACGCCCTGCTGGAGAACCTGCACCGGGCGCAGCTGAACCCGATCGAAGAGGCCGCCGCCTACGACCAGTTGCTGAAGGACTTCAACTGCACGCACGACCAGTTGGCCGACCGGATCGGGCGCTCTCGCCCGCAGGTCTCCAACACCCTGCGGCTGCTGAAGCTGTCCCCGACCGTCCAGAAGCGGGTGGCCGCCGGTGTGCTCTCCGCCGGTCACGCCCGGGCCCTGCTGGCCGTGGAGGACTCGGAGGAACAGGACCGGCTCGCGCACCGGATCGTGGCCGAAGGGCTGTCGGTGCGGTCCGTGGAAGAGATCGTCACGCTGATGGGCTCGCGTCCCCAGAAAGCCTCGCGGGCCAGGGGGCCCCGGGCCGGTTCCGTTCCCTCACCGGCGCTGAACGAGCTGGCCACCCGGCTCTCGGACCGCTTCGAGACGCGGGTGAAGGTCGAGCTGGGCCAGAAGAAGGGGAAGATCACCGTGGAGTTCGCCTCCGCGGACGACCTTGAGCGGATCCTCAGCACGCTCGCCCCGGGCGAGAGGCTGGCCCTCCAGAAGAGCCTTCAGGAGAGCGGCGGCGAGGAAGCGCAGGACTGATCCCCGGGCGCTGCCGCCGCTGGTGCAGGGGAGCGGGCCGTGACCGGTACACGCCGGACACGGTCCGCTCTTTGCTGGGAGCCGGTGTCGACCGCAGGGCATCGTGGATACGATGCGATCAGTCATGGCACATCCACCGGACGGCAGATGCATCTGCGAGTGGGAGACGGGGGCCATGCGAACGATGAGCCGCACCGGACTGGTGAGCGCGGGTCTGAGCCTCGGAGCGGTCGGCGGATTCGTCGGCAGCCTGTTGAGGGAACGGAGCGCTCGGACAGCCGCTCGCGATGCGGCGGGCGAAGGAAGCGAGGATCAGCCTTCATGGGGCGCCGGCTCGTACCGCTGACTCTGGACAACCTTCAGGACCTCCCCGACCGCTGCCGATCCTGTGTCTTCTGGGAGCTTGA
Organism: Streptomyces sp. NPDC025833; assembly: GCF_055558055.1. Lineage (NCBI taxonomy): Bacteria > Bacillati > Actinomycetota > Actinomycetes > Kitasatosporales > Streptomycetaceae > Streptomyces > Streptomyces sp. NPDC025833. Next base: position 218,176 of record NZ_JBVHNF010000008.1, on the reverse strand, counting down.
TCCCGTCAGCGGCGAGGCGGCACTGACGGCGGGTACGGCCGCGGCGGAGAAGGAAGCCTGGATCTCCGCGGTCCTCCTCGACTGGGGCTCGTGCGGTCGCGTGGTGTACGTCGACGACGTGCCGGTGGGCTACATCCTCTACGCGCCGCCGGCCTATGTGCCCCGCTCGACGGCGTTTCCCACGAGCCCGGTCTCGCCGGACGCCGTGCAGTTGATAACGGCGCTGGTCATGCCCGGCTACCAGGGGCAGGGACTGGGCCGGGTTCTGGTGCAGGCGGTCGCCAAGGATCTGCTCCGCCGGAGCTTCAAGGCGATCGAGGCGTTCGGCGACGCGCGGTGGGAGCACCCGGCCTGTCTGCTGCCGGCCGACCATCTCCTGTCCGTGGGCTTCAAAACGGTCCGCCAGCATCCGACGCACCCGCGTCTGCGGCTGGAGCTGCGGTCCACGCTCTCCTGGAAGGAAGACGTGGAGATGGCGCTCGACCGGCTCCTGGGAGCGGTCCAGAAGGAGCCCTCACTGCGGCCGCTATAGCGAATGGGCCAACCCCGAGGGGTTGGCCCATTCGTGTTTCACGTGAAACATCACTTGGTGATGAACTCTTCAAGGTCCCGGAGCAGCGCGGCCTTGGGCTTGGCGCCGACGATGGTCTTGGCAACCTCGCCGCCCTGGTACACGTTCAGGGTCGGGATGGACATGACGCCGTACTTGGCGGCCGTGCCGGGGTTCTCGTCGATGTTGAGCTTGACGATCTCGATCTGCTCGCCGTACTCGGCGGCGATCGCCTCCAGGGACGGGGCGATCTGGCGGCACGGGCCGCACCAGGCCGCCCAGAAGTCCACGAGGACGGGCTTGTCGCTCTTGAGGACCTCCTGGTCGAAGTCGGCGTCGGTCACAGTCTTCAGGTTGCCGGCCACAGTGGGCTCCTTACCTCGGTCGTGTGGTGGGGCGGGAAGGGGAAGGTCAGACGGCGGTCTTCTCGGGCTCCGCCTGGTCCTCGTCCGCGAGGGCGGCAAGGAAGCGCTCGGCGTCCAGGGCCGCGGAGCAACCGGTGCCGGCCGCGGTGATCGCCTGGCGGTAGGTGTGGTCGACCACGTCACCGGCGGCGAAGACACCGGTCACGTTGGTGCGCGTGGACGGCGAGGCGACCTTCAGGTAGCCCTCCTCGTCCAGGTCTAGCTGGCCCTTGAACAGCTCGGTGCGCGGGTCGTGGCCGATCGCGATGAACAGGCCCGTCACGGGCAGGTCGGACAGCTCGCCCGTCTTGACGTTGCGCAGCTTCAGACCGGAGAGCTTCTGCTCGCCCTGGACCTCGGCGACCTCGCTGTCCCACACAAACTTGATCTTCGGGTCGCCGAAGGCGCGCTCCTGCATGGCCTTGGAGGCGCGCAGGGTGTCCCGACGGTGGACGATCGTCACCGACTTGGCGAACCGGGACAGGAAGGTGGCCTCCTCCATCGCGGTGTCGCCACCACCGATCACGGCGATGTCCTGGTCCTTGAAGAAGAACCCGTCGCAGGTGGCGCACCAGGAGACGCCACGTCCCGAGAGCGCGTCCTCGTTCGGCAGGCCGAGCTTGCGGTGCTGCGATCCGGTGGTGACGATGACGGCCTTCGCCCGGTGGACGGTGCCCGCCGTGTCGGTGACCGTCTTGATCTCACCGGTCAGATCGACGGAGACGATGTCGTCCGGAATCAGCTCGGCACCGAAGCGCTCCGCCTGGGCGCGCATGTTGTCCATGAGGTCGGGCCCCATGATGCCGTCGCGGAAGCCCGGGAAGTTCTCCACCTCGGTGGTGTTCATCAGCGCACCACCCGCGGTGACGGCGCCTTCGAACACCAGGGGCTTCAGCGACGCACGGGCGGTGTAGAGCGCCGCCGTGTAGCCTGCCGGCCCGGAGCCGATGATGATCACGTTACGGACGTCGCTCACGGCTTGATTCCTCGTCTCTGGTCTGCGTCAGTCGACCGGGGAGAGACCCTTTCGGACCTCTCACCCGACCCAACGGATCCTACGGGCCCCGCATTCCCGGTGTGTCCGGGCACACGCACGCCGTAGGGCGTCCATAGGAGTGTTCCAGCAGACCTCAAGAACGGGCGACGGACTGCCTCAGCAGAACCGTGCCGGCCGAAGCCGACTGCTGCCGGGTACAGGCCGCGTCGACCACGTAGGCGGTGACCCGATCGCTGTCCGGGGCATCGGCCACGACGACGAGGTAAGCGGCCTTGCCGACGTACGTTCCCGTCTTGGCGGCGAGGACGTCGGCGCTCTGCCGGACCGCTTGCCGGACGCAGTCCGGGACCGGTACCCCGCTCTGCACGAGGGTCCTCGGCCGGTCCGTCGAATCGGCCGAGTCCGAGCGCGGCAGTTCCCTCTTGACGGCGAGGAGGGCGTGCACCTGGTGTCCCACGCTGTCACCGGAGAAGGACCCGGCGGTGGGAGACGGGGTTCCCTGGGCGGTCGGGTGGTTCGTGTTGTCGCCGAGCGACGTCACGGCCAGGCCACCGGCACCGAGTACCGCGGCGGTGAGAACGGCGCCCAGGGCGAACCGCCCGCGGCGCCGGCCTCGCACGGATTCCTTGCGTCCCGGCCCGGTCGCCGCACGGGGCCGCCCGGCGGGACGATCCGCGAGAGGCGATGTTTCACGTGAAACATCGTCCGGGGTGCTCGCGCCGTCGGTGGGCGGTGCCGCTTCGGCGGCCAGGGCCGCGTCGATGCGCCACGCGATGTCGTCCGGCATGGGCTCCGGCTCGGACACCGATCCGAGGAACCCCCGGATCTCCTCCAGCGAGGCATGCAGGTCCGCGCACGCGGCGCACGTGTCCAGGTGGCGGCGCACGTACGTGCTGCGGTCCGCCGGCAGCAGCCCCTCGGTGAGGTCGGAGATCTCCGCGACGTCCGGGTGCCCGGCCGTGTCCGTCGTCGATGTCACGCTCGCCCACCTCCGCCCTTCACTACGGCTGCATCACTCGGTCCCGGGCCCCTGGTGCGTCCGCTCGGCGACCCCGTTGCCGGTGGGACGGATGGCTCTTCCTCCCGGTTCCGTCGCGGACCGCTTTCCTGTCCGCGCTCCTCCCGGCCCGGCCGGCCGGGCCCGCCGCCTTCCGGCCGCAGGTGCGTGAGCAGGGGCAGGAGCCGCGCCCTGCCCCGCGCACACCGGCTCTTCACCGTCCCCGTCGGCACGTCCAGGATCCGCGCGACCTCTGCCACGGGGTAGCCCTGCATGTCCACCAGGACCAGCGCGGCCCGCTGCTCCGGGGGCAGTGTGCCGAGCGCCTCGATGAGCTGGCGGTGGACGTCCTTGCGCTCGGCCGGCGCCGAGGCGGACTCGTGCGGCTCCAGCAGGTGCTCCAGCCGCTCGGTGTCGTCGACGGGATCCGTCTTCCGCGAGGCCGCCTTGCGCACCCGGTCCAGGCAGGCGTTCACCGTGATCCGGTGCAGCCAGGTGGTGACGGCCGACTGTCCCCGGAAGGTGTGGGCGGCCCGGTAGGCGGACACCAGGGCGTCCTGCACCGCGTCAGCGGCCTCCTCGCGGTCCCCCAGGGTCCGCAGGGCCACCGCCCAGAGACGGTCCCGATGCCGCCGTACGATCTCGCCGAAGGCATCGGGGTCGCCTTCCACGTGGCGGGCGAGCAGGTCGCGGTCGCCCACTCCGTCGTATCCGGCGCCCTCCGCCATCTGCCCCCTCCGGTCCGGGTGGGCCGTCAGCCCGTGAACTTCACTTCGCCGACGGCCTGCTTGTAGCCCTCGTTGCTGTACAGGGCCGAGTCGTACCCCGAGTACGGCACGGCCGTCAGCCAGACGAGGACGTACTGCGTCTTCAGCGGCTTGGCGACCTTCACCGTGGCCGTGGTGCCCGTGGTGGTGGCCGTGCCGATCCGCTGCATCGAGTCCAGGGACGCCGGGCTCAGCGAATCCGCGGCGTACAGCTCGACCGTGGTGTGATCACCGGCGTACCGCAGGTCGACGGTGGCGGTGCTGAGGTTCCTGGCCGAACCGAGGTCGTAGACGATGCCCACGCCCGGCTTGTACGGCGCGATCGGCGGACCGTCGGAGAAGCTCCTGGTCCTCCAGTACGACGACGAGTCCCCGTCGTAGGTCTTGGCGACGTCGCCGGGGTGCTGGGCGTCGCCCTTGGCGACGAACTCCTGGCCGTTCTGGATCGCTATCGGAACCGGCTTGGGCTTCGCCTCGTTCTTGTCGCCGTTGTCGGTCGTCCGGCTCTTGCGGGTGTCGTCCGACTTCTTGGTCCGGTCCATCAGGGCGTCGGCCAGCTGCCAGCTGCCCAGGCCCAGGGCGGCGATGAGGAGCGCCGACACCGCCCACTTCAGGGCCTTGCCGGTGCGGCTCTGCAACGGGGGAGGAGGCGGGGCGATCGGCTGCGTGATCCCGGGATGGGCCGCCGGCCGGCCGTACGTGCCCTGCTGGTAGGTCGTGCGCTGGTACTCCGGCGGGGCCGTGAACGCCGGCTCGGGCGGGCGGATGCGCGGCATCTCGCCGATCGCCTTCACCAGCTCCTCCGGCGTGGTGCAGGCGGCCTCGTGACGGGACGCCGTGGCCCCGTCGTTGGCGAGGGCACGCATGGCCAGCTCGGACAGACCGCGGTGGACACCGGCCCGCACCTGGTCCGGCGGAATGAGGCCGAGGTCCTTGGGCAGGCCGGACAGGCCGAACGCGTCGTTCTCGTAAGGCCAGCGCTGCGTCAGCGCGGCGTACAGCAGGGCGCCGATCGCCTCGGTGTCGGTGCGCTGCGGGGTTTCGGAGCCGACACCGCGCAGCGCCGCGTTCACCGCCAGTCCGCGGAGCCGCCACTGACCGGTGGAGGTGCGCAGGACGGCGTTCGGGTTGAGCCGCAGATGGGCGAGGCCCTCCCGGTGCGCGGCCGCCATCGCGGAGGCCACCTGACTGACCATCTGGTAGGCGTCGTGCGGCTCCAGCGGGCCGCTCGCGAGGAGCGTGGACAGCTCGGTGGCGTCGGGCAGCCACTCGTGGACGACGTAGACGAGGTCGTTCTCCTCGACGGCGTCGAGGACCTGGACGAAGCGGGGATCGCCGAGCAGCGCGGAGGAACGGGACGCGGCCAGGACGGCACGGGCCCGGGAGTGGTCCGCGGGCAGTACGTGGACCCCGACGGCGCGGCGGAGTTTCTCGTCGACCGCACGCCAACTGCTGAACCCGTCCAGACGGGTGACGCACTCCTCCAGCCGGTAGCGCCTGGCCAGCTTGTGACCGCTGTGCAACTCCGGAGGCGAGGCCTTCCGTCCGGGGCCCTCGGCTCCGCCACTCCCCTGTGCCTCTTCGATGTCCGTGCCCCGCTCCGGGTTCTTGGCCACCCCGTCGGCCGTGGACTGGTCCGCCTTGGCGGTCAGCGGTTGCTCACCGCTGTTGTCTGCCACGTCGACGGCAGCCGTGCTCCGTTCCGCCACCGTCGTCCCTGCCTCCCCATCCGTTGCACGCTGTCCGACGCCGAAACCAATTGTGCCCACAGTCGGCCGCTATGCACGACACACGGCGACGGACGATGGTTGTGCGCCTACCCCCGCCTCAACGCCCCAGACGCCCGCGCACCATACCCACGAGCGAGTTGAGCTCCTCGATGCGCATCCGCCGGGCGGCGACGAAGAAGACGCCGAACAGGACGGCACCACCCGCGACGAGCGCGGCGAAGGAGCCGGCGACGCCCAGGCCGAGGGTGTGCCCGATGCCGTAGCAGGCCGCGCCGCTGAGCAGGACCGCGGGCACCGAGGCGATGGCCAGCCGCGCGTACGTGCGCACCACCCGGGCACCGTCCAGGTCCCCGCCCAGCCGCTTGCGCAGCCGGCGCCAGGCGACACCCACCCCGATGGCGTAGGCGAGACCGTAGGCGGCGGCCATGCCGACGACCGCCCAGCGGGCCGGCAGCAGGAAGTAGCACAGCGCCGCGGCGACGGCGTTGACCGCGGCCACGATGACCGTGTTGTAGAACGGCGTGCGGGTGTCCTCGTACGCGTAGAAGGCGCGCAGGACGACGTACTGCACGGAGTACGGGATGAGGCCGAGGGCGAAGGCCATCAGCATGTAGCCCATGTTGACGGCCGCGCCGGTGCCGGCGGAACCGAAGACCAGCGTGCACATCGGGATGCCGAGCGAGATGAACCCGAACGCGATGGGCACGATGGCGACCGCGGTGGTGCGCAGGCCCTGGGAGATGTCGTCGCGGACGGCCCCCGGGTCCCCCTCGGCGGCCGAGCGGGAGATCCGCGGCAGCAGGGCGGCCATCAGGGACACGGTGATGATGGCCTGCGGCAGGCCCCAGATCAGCTGGGCGTTGGCGTAGGCGGCGAAGCTCGTGCCCGAGACGCCGGACTCCTTGCCCGCGGCGATGGACAGCTGGGTCACCACCAGGGCGCCCGCCTGGTTGGCGAGGACGAACAGGACCGTCCACTTGGCGAGCATCGCGGCCTTGCCCAGACCGTGGCCCCGCCAGTCGAAGCGCAGCCTGATCCGGAAGCCGGTCTCGCGCAGGTAGGGGATCATCGCCAGTGCCTGGACGACCAGGCCCAGCAGCACGCCGACGCCGAGCAGCCGCTGGCCCTCCGGCGGGATGGTCTCGACCTTCAGGTGGGAGTCGGCGGCGGTGCCGTAGACCCAGATGAACATGCCGAGCGTCACGATGATGACGATGTTGTTGAGGACCGGGGTCCACATCATGGCGCCGAACTTGCCGCGCGCGTTGAGGATCTGACCCATCACCACGTGGATGCCCATGAAGAAGATCGAGGGCAGGAAGTAGCGGGTGAAGGTGACCGCGACCTCGTTCGCGGCCGGGTTGTTGGCCACGGGGTTGGCCAGCGCCCGCACCAGCAGCGGCGCGCCGAGCATCGCGAGCCCGGTCAGCACGGCCAGGGCGACCATCACCACGGTCAGCAGCCGGTTGGCGAAGGCCTCGCCGCCGTCCTCGTCCTCCTTCATGGAGCGAACGAGCTGCGGTACGAACACGGAGTTCAGGCCGCCGCCGACGGTGAGGATGTAGATCATCGTCGGCAGCTGGTAGGCCACCTGGAAGGAGTCGGCGAGGAAGCCGAGGCCCAGTGCGGCCGCGATCAGCGCGGAGCGGACGAAGCCGGTGAGGCGGGAGACCATCGTGCCCGCCGCCATGACGGCGCTGGACTTCATCAGGCCGGCGGCCCGTCCGCCCTTCTTGGCCGGAGCGGTGCCGCCGGGCGGCGTGACCTCCAGCTCGACCGTTCCGACGGCCGCGACCGGGTCGGGGGCGGCCGCCGGCGCGGGCACCGGGGACTGCGCCGGGTGTCCGGCGGGGTACCCGGCGGCGGGTGCGGCCGGGTAGCCCGGGCCGGCGTACGGGTGGCCCTGCTGCGGATCGTGCCCCTGCGCCTGCGGGTACGGGGCGGTGGCGTCGTGCATGCCGCCCGGTCCGGCCGGGGCCGGGGGATCCATGGGGGCGTGCCCGCCGCTGTGCTGCTGGTCCTTGAAGAGGTGCGCGAAGGCGTCCGGCTCGTGGTACTCCTCGCCGGAGTGCGAGACCAGGTCGTCCACGCCCACGAACTGCGTCGTGCGCGGGTCGTCGCCGTAGGGCAGGTACTGGGTGGCGCCGCCGGGCTCCGGCGCGGGGGGCTGCGCCCACACGCGCGGGTCGGGGGCGTAGGGCGACTGGGCCGGCGGCGCGTACGGCGGCTGCTGGGGGTCGTACGACCCGGGTGGCGGCGGCGGGTGCGCGGCGCGGTCGTACAGGGCCTCGGCCACCGGGTCCTGGGCGGCCAGGTCCTGCGCGCGGTAGGGGTCCTGCTCGTAGGCGTCCTGGAGGTACATGTCCGCCGCGTGCTGCGGCGGCACCTGGCCGGAGTCGGGCGGCGTCTCGGGGTAGCCCGAGCCGGCCGCGCCATGGCCGCGGTCACCGTCGTACGGCGCGTTCATGCCTTACCCCACCTCATCGTCCCGGGCCCACCGGCCACGACATCGCTCAACGGTCCACTCTCTCACCCGTCCCGGACGGGTCGGTGCTTTCCGGTGCGGTGTCCGGCGCAGGGTCACTCGGCTGCTCCGGGTCGCCTGCCCCGGTGGCGGAGTCGGACTCCCCCGGGAGACGGTCCCCGGGCGCCTCGGGGTTCCCGGGCTCGTCCGGGCCCGTTCCCGCGGTGCCGGGGCCCTCGTCCCCGGCCTGCCGGGAGGCGGCGCGCTTGCGCTGGGTGTACATGCGGAAACCGGCGAGGACGAGGAGCAGGACGCCACCGCCGATGACCAGCATCACGGTGGGGGTGACCTCGGTGACCTTCACGTCGAAGCTGACCGGGGCGCCGTACCTCCGGCCGTCCTCGGTGTACAGCTGGGCGATGACCGCGACCCGGCCGTTGGCATTGGCCGAGGTGGTGAACTTCACGGACTGGCTGTGCCCGCCGGAGATGTCCACGGGCTGCTCGGAGTAGGCCTTGCCGCCGATCTTCAGACGGGTCGGCATGGTCGACTGGAGGCGCAGCACGAGGTGGCCGACGGGCTGCACGAGGTTGTTCTGCACCGTCACCGGGATCGTGGCGCTGCGTCCCGAGAGCTTGGTCTCCGACTTGTCGATCAGCTTGACCTGGTCGGCCAGCTCGTCCAGCCAGGTCTCCACGGCGCCCCGGTAGCTGTCCGCCTCGCCGCCCCGGCCACGCCAGGACGTGGACATCTCCCGGTTTATCGCTCGTCCGAACGGGGTGACCACGCGGGACTGGTCGGTGAGGACCACGCGGAAGCTGTCGAGCTTGTCCTGCGTCCGGGCGATCTGCTCGTAGGCGGTCCTCGGCAGCTCCTGCCGGCGCAGCCAGGAGGGGTAGGCGTACGCCGACGGGATGCGCGTGGTGGCGCCCGGGTCGGGCTTGGCCTTGGCCGCGGCGGTGAGGTCCTGCGGCTGGGACCAGGTGCCGCCCTGGAGCGCCGTCAGCGCTGCCGCCATCGCCTGGGCCTGGCTCGCCGTGGGCGTGCGCTGCGGAGCGACGACGATGCTGCGCTGCTTGTCCGTCTGCATGTTCAGCTGCAGGCTCTGGGCCAGGAACTGCTGTACGGCGAGCGTGGCCGGGCCCGCCTTCGTCAGGTCGCCCTGGAAGGCCGTGGACAGCCGGGCGTCGGCGACCACCGCCGTGGTGCCGCCACCGACCGGGCGGGCGGCGGACGGCGTGTACGACAGCCCCCCGGTCTCCCGGAGGCTGTCGCTGCGGGCGATCACCCGGTCGGCGCCCGCGGAGGTCGCGACCTTCATGATCGACGGGTCCACGGCGCCGTTCACGGGCCAGGCGAAGTCGGTGCTCGGAGTGACGTGCAGCACGGTCTTGACCGTGGTCGCGGCGACGTCGGTGGCGTCCTTGAGGTGGCTGAGCGAGCCGGTGACGCTGGTGCCCTTGTGCGCCAGCGAGGCCAGGTCGGGGTCGGCGAACGGCAGCGCGACGACCTCCTTGCCGGCCACCGCCTTCTGCAGCGCGGCCAGCCACTGCTTGGCCAGCGACTGGTGCTCCCGCGACCCGGCCGTGCTGGTGCCGCCCGTGCCCTGGATCCGGTAGTTGCCCACGGCCATCGCGTCGACCGAGGCGAGCAGGTCCGGGTCGATCACCCAGGTGACGTCGAGGTCCTGGCCCAGCTCCACCAGCTGGGCCAGCCGGCCGCCGGGAGCCAGCTCCTCGGCCAGTTCGTCGTCGAGGAACTCCGGGGTCTGCAGATCGCCGGCGTCCGTCTTGGCGCTCATGTGCACCTGGGAGAGCAGCGGCCACAGGAACGTCGTCCTGGTCTTGGTGCCGGCGTCCGACGACTGCCACGGCAGGAACGTGCGCCGGATGCCGAGGAGCTGGTCCCACTGCTGGGAGGAGGTCTGGCCGGAGAGGGCGACCCCCAGTTCGTAGACCCCGTCCGCACCGAGGTCGAGCTTGTCCAGGGGGACGGAGATGCTGAAGTGCTCGGCGACACCCGGGGCCAGCTTGTCGAACTCCTCCTGGTACTTGCCGCCGACCTCCGAGCCGGAGAGACCCTGCGCTTCGTCGGAGTGCCGGGCCACGGAGTCGATGTCCGAGCGGCTGGTCAGCTGGGAACCCACCCGCAGGCCCACATGGGCGTCCGTGACGGTCTGCCTGCCCTGGTTGGTCACCGTGCCGGACACGGTCAGCGTGTCGCCGTCCGTGGGGGCGCTGGGGCTGAGCGAGTCCACGGAGACGGACACCGTGTCGGAGGCCGCGGCCCGGGCGGGTATGGCTGCGGGAAGCTGGAGCAGACCGGCCAGGAGCGGGGTGCCCGCGAGAAGCGCTCCGGCACGCCACAGCCAGCGGCGGGCAGGTGAGGCACTGGTCCCCTGGAAGTCAGCCGCCTCGGCCACGCGCTCGCCCGTCCCTCGTCGTCAGTGGTCGTCGGAATGTGCGTCCACGCATGGTAACGATGCGCGCTGAACGGAAGTGCCGCGGTCTGCTTCACAAGATCCGTATGCGGCCGCGACGCGTCCTCTATATCCAGTATCGAGGGGAGAGCGGCCGTACGCCGCAAGAGCAGCGCTTGCGGCGGGTATGCGGGGAGCTGTCCGCGCCAGGAAAAGAGGGGCGCCCCGGATCGCGCGGGACACGTACCCTCTTCTGTTGTGCCGAACCCGAACGAAGACACTCCCTCTGCCCTGAGCCAGGCGCAGCAGCGCGCGGTCGCCGAGCTGCTGCGGGTGGCCCCCGTCGCCGACGACCTCGCCCGCCGATTCCAGGAGGCCGGGTTCTCGCTCGCCCTGGTCGGCGGTTCGGTCCGCGACGCGCTGCTCGGCCGGCTCGGCAACGACCTGGACTTCACCACCGACGCCCGCCCCGAGGACGTTCTGAAGATCGTCCGGCCATGGGCGGACGCCCTCTGGGAGGTGGGGATCGCCTTCGGGACGGTCGGCGCGCACAAGGGCGGCTACCAGATCGAGATCACCACCTACCGGTCCGAGGCGTACGACCGCACCTCGCGCAAGCCGGAGGTCTCGTACGGCGACTCCATCGAGGAGGACCTGGTCCGCCGCGACTTCACGGTCAACGCGATGGCCGTGGCGCTGCCCGAGAAGGAGTTCATCGACCCGCACGGCGGTCTGGAGGACCTCGCGGCCCGTGTGCTGCGGACGCCGGGCACCCCCGAGGCGTCCTTCTCCGACGATCCCCTGCGCATGATGCGGGCCGCCCGGTTCGCCGCCCAGCTGGACTTCGCCGTCGCCCCCGAGGTCGTCACCGCCATGACCGAGATGGCCGGGCGCATCGACATCGTCTCGGCGGAGCGGGTCCGGGACGAGCTGAACAAGCTGGTGCTGTCCGCCCACCCGCGCAAGGGCCTGACCCTGCTCGTCGACACCGGCCTCGCCGACCGGGTCCTGCCCGAGCTTCCGGCCCTGCGCCTGGAGAGCGACGAGCACCACCGGCACAAGGACGTCTACGAGCACACGCTGATCGTCCTGGAGCAGGCGATCGCGCTGGAGGAGAACGGCCCGGACCTCACATTGCGCCTGGCCGCGCTGCTGCACGACATCGGCAAGCCGCGCACCCGCCGGTTCGAGGAGGACGGCCGGGTCTCCTTCCACCACCACGAAGTGGTCGGCGCCAAGATGACCAAGAAGCGCATGACCGCCCTGAAGTACTCCAACGAGCTGGTGAAGGACGTCTCCCGGCTGGTCGAACTCCATCTGCGGTTCCACGGCTACGGCACCGGGGAGTGGACGGACTCGGCGGTCCGCCGTTACGTCCGTGACGGCGGACCGCTGCTGGACCGTCTGCACAAGCTGACCCGCTCCGACTGCACCACGCGCAACAAGCGGAAGGCGGCGGCGCTGTCCCGGGCCTACGACGGCCTGGAGGGGCGCATCGCCCAGCTCCAGGAGCAGGAGGAGCTGGATGCCATCCGGCCCGACCTGGATGGCAACCAGATCATGGACGTGCTGGGGGTCGGTCCGGGTCCGGCCGTCGGCAAGGCGTACAAGCACATGCTGGAGCTGCGCCTGGAGAACGGCCCGATGGAGCATGACGCGGCGGTGGCGGCCCTCAAGGAGTGGTGGGCCGAGCAGAGCTGAACCGGGCCCGGTCGATGTTTCACGTGAAACACCGACCGGGCCGGGTGCTTCGGGCAGTGGTGAAGGGGCGTTGTTTCACGTGAAACATCGCCCCGATCCCTGTCACCGATGTGTCGGACGTGCTGGCGCGCTCACTCGCCGTCGCTCGGCCCGGGCCATGAGCATGGTGATCACGCCGTAGAGCACGGCGACGACGACCACCAGCACCGTCGAGCGGCCGTCCGGCGGAAGCATCAGGGCCGCCACGCCCGCGGCGCCGACGAAGGCGACGTTGAAGAGGACGTCGTACACGGAGAAGATCCGGCCGCGGAAGCCGTCCTCGATGCGGGCCTGGACGATCGTGTCCGTGGCGATCTTGGCGCCCTGGGTGATCAGGCCGAGGACGAAGACCGCGGCCATGAGGGGCCCGGTGGCGAACGGAAGACCGAGGGCGGGTTCCAGCACCATGGCCGCGCCGGAGCAGACCACGATCCAGCGGCCGGCGCCGAGCTTCCCCACCGCCCAGGGTGTGATCACGGCCGCCGCGAAGAATCCCGCACCGGACAGTGCCAGCGCCGGGCCGAGCAACCGCAGGCCTTCCTCGGGAGTGTCGGAGAGGGCGTAGCGGCAGAGCATGAGCACCAGGACGAGGAGCGCCCCGTAGCAGAAGCGCATGAGCGTCATCGCGGTCAGAGCCCAGGCCGCCTCCCTGCGCCGGGGTGCCGCCAGGTGCCGTACGGCCGCCATCAGCTCACGTGCCGTCTCGGCGAGGGCCGTCCCCAGGCGGGGCCGTTCCGGGCGTCGGTCGGGACCGAGGAGATCGGGGGGCAGGCGCAGGGAGGCGAGGCTCGCGCAGAGATAGACGAAGGCGCCGAGCAGCACCACCGACGCGTCGGAGTCCGCCGCCACGATCCGTACACCGAAGGCCAGCCCGCCGCCGACGGTCGCGGCGAGAGTGCCGGCCGTCGGCGAGAGCGAGTTGGCCAGCACCAGCCGCTCGGCGTCGACGACCCGGGGCAGGGCGGCCGACAGCCCGGCCAGGACGAACCGGTTGACGGCCGTCACGCACAGCGCGGACGCGTAGAAGATCCAGTCCGGCGCATGGCCGAGCACCAGCACGGCGGTGGCCGAGGCCAGCAGGGCCCGCAGCAGATTGCCGTACACGAAGACCTGCCGGCGCCGCCAGCGGTCCAGCAGGACGCCGGCGAAGGGGCCGACGAGCGAATAGGGGAGCAGCAGGACCGCCATGGCCGAGGCGACCGCGGCGGCGGAGGTCTGCTTCTCCGGGGAGAACACGACGTACGCGGCGAGCGCGACCTGGTAGACGCCGTCGGCGCCCTGGGACAGCAGGCGGACGTACAGCAGGTGCCGGAAGTGCCGCAGGCGCACCAACAGGCACAGGTCACGTACGACGGGCATGGGCCACAGCCTCACATATGCGGAAGGTCCCCGGGTCGGTGACCCGGGGACCTTCACAGCCCTGGCAGGAGCGTTCTCGTGCGAACGGCCTCAGCGCCTCAGCGCTCGACCTCGCCGCGGATGAACTTCTCGACGTTCTCGCGGGCCACGTCGTCGAAGTACTGCACCGGCGGGGACTTCATGAAGTAGGAGGAGGCCGACAGGATCGGGCCGCCGATGCCGCGGTCCTTGGCGATCTTCGCGGCGCGCACGGCGTCGATGATGACACCCGCGGAGTTCGGGGAGTCCCAGACCTCGAGCTTGTACTCCAGGTTCAGCGGGACGTCACCGAAGGCGCGGCCCTCGAGGCGGACGTACGCCCACTTGCGGTCGTCCAGCCAGGCCACGTAGTCGGACGGGCCGATGTGGACGTTCTTCTCGCCGAGGTCCCGGTCGGGGATCTGGGAGGTGACGGCCTGCGTCTTGGAGATCTTCTTGGACTCCAGGCGCTCGCGCTCGAGCATGTTCTTGAAGTCCATGTTGCCGCCGACGTTCAGCTGCATGGTGCGGTCGAGGATGACACCGCGGTCCTCGAACAGCTTCGCCATGACGCGGTGCGTGATGGTGGCGCCGACCTGGGACTTGATGTCGTCACCGACGATCGGGACGCCCGCCTCGGTGAACTTGTCCGCCCACTCCTTGGTGCCGGCGATGAAGACCGGGAGGGCGTTGACGAAGGCGACCTTGGCGTCGATGGCGCACTGCGCGTAGAACTTCGCCGCGTCCTCGGAACCCACGGGGAGGTAGCAGACCAGGACGTCGATCTGCTTGTCCTTCAGGATCTGGACGACGTCGACCGGCTCCTCGGCGGACTCCTCGATGGTGGCCCGGTAGTACTTGCCGAGGCCGTCGAGGGTGTGGCCGCGCTGGACCGTCACACCGGTGCTGGGCACGTCGCAGATCTTGATGGTGTTGTTCTCGGAGGCGCCGATCGCGTCCGCGAGGTCGAGGCCGACCTTCTTGGCGTCCACGTCGAAGGCGGCGACGAACTCGACGTCCTTGACGTGGTAGTCACCGAACTGCACGTGCATCAGGCCGGGGACCTTGGACGCCGGCTCGGCGTCCTTGTAGTACTCGACGCCCTGAACCAGCGACGCCGCGCAGTTGCCCACGCCGACGATGGCTACGCGAACCGAACCCATTCCGGTTGCTCCCTGTGTGTACGAGTGAGGCCCTGACCGGGTCTCACGTGGCGGTGTCGTCGGGCGTATCCGTCCGGGGGGTGTCCCCGGGACGGGGCAGGCCGCCCGTCGATCCAGTGGTGGTGTCCTGTTGAGCGGCGCCTCCGGACGCGGAACCCCGCAGGTCCCGCCCGGCCCGCTCGCTCTCGATGAGCTCGTTCAGCCAGCGCACTTCGCGCTCCACGGACTCCATTCCGTGGCGCTGGAGCTCAAGCGTGTAGTCGTCGAGGCGTTCCCGGGTGCGCGCCAGCGAGGCGCGCATCTTCTCCAGGCGTTCCTCCAGGCGGCTGCGCCGGCCCTCCAGCACGCGCATCCGCACATCGCGCGAGGTCTGCCCGAAGAAGGCGAACCGCGCCGCGAAGTGCTCGTCCTCGTAGGCGTCGGGACCGGTCTGGGAGAGCAGCTCCTCGAAGTGCTCCTTGCCTTCCGCCGTCAGCCGGTAAACGATCTTGGCACGGCGTCCGGCGAGGGAGGCCGCGAGCGCGTCGTCGTGGGTGTTGGCGGGCTCCTCGATCAGCCAGCCGCTGGCGAGCAGCGTCTTGAGGCAGGGGTAGAGCGTGCCGTAGCTGAACGCACGGAACACCCCCAGCGACGTGTTCAGGCGCTTGCGCAGCTCGTACCCGTGCATCGGGGACTCCCGCAGCAGGCCGAGTACGGCGAATTCGAGGATGCCGGAACGCCGGCTCATCGTCGCCTCCCCTCGGTCCCGCGGGCGGTTCCCGCAGGTCTCGCAGTGCCTGTCAGCGCCTTTATCTCGCGCTGATGTATCGGTTCGATACATCAGCACGATAGAACGACCCGTCGCGGGCGACAAGAGGGACGGCGGTGAACGGGATCACATCACCGATTCGTAGGAGGCAAGTTGCCTGTTTTGGGGTGAACTTCGGGGCTCAGTGGGTTTCGGCGGTGCGTAGTCTGTGCGGCATGCACACCACCGGGAACCGCGTGACGCCCGGGGAGCGTCATCGTCCTCGGTGCAGTACGGGTGAATGCAGGACTGACCGCATCCGTATTTCGGGGGGACCGGAAATCAGCCGCCGTTCCAGGCGCGCACGGATGCGCCTGCCCGAGGAGTAGTCGTTCGATGAGCGAGCACCGTCGCAAACCGCCGCAGCCGCAGGGAGGCGGACGTGCCGCGGCCCGACGCGGCCAGTCCGGTTCGTCCCCCGGCCGCCGTGCGGCACCGCGAGGCGCCACCGGGTCCCCCGCCGACTCCTATGGGTCCCAGTCCCATGGAGCCGAGTCCGTCGACCCCGGGGGGGAGGAGCGTGGCTACGGCGGCCGTGCCGAGGCCCGCCGGGCGGCGCAGAGGGGCGGTCGCCGCAGAGCGCCCGACAGCACGGGCCCCGGTGGTCGGCGCGGCGGGCCGGCCGGCCCCGGGCGCGGCAACGGCCGCGCGACGACGGCACCCGGCAAGAAGAGGCTCGTCGACTATCCCCGGGCCGGCAAGCACGGCTGGCGGCGGTGGATGCCGTCCTGGAAGCTGACCAGCGGGCTGTTCCTCGGCTTCGTCGGCAGCCTGATGGTGATGATCGGCGTCGGGTACGCGATGGTCTCGATCCCGAACGAGAACGACGCGGCCAAGTCCCAGAACAACGTGTACTACTGGGCCGACGGCAAGCAGATGGTGGCCACCGGCACCGGTGTGAACCGGCAGAACGTCAGCTTCGACCAGATCCCCGAGGCGATGCGGTTCGCGGTGATCTCCGCCGAGAACAAGTCCTTCTACGACGACTCGGGCGTCGACCCCATGGGCATCGTGCGCGCCATGGTCAACATGGCCAAGGGCGGTCAGACGCAGGGTGGTTCGACGATCACCCAGCAGTACGTGAAGAACACGTACCTGAGCCAGGAGCAGTCGGTCACCCGCAAGTTCAAGGAGATGTTCATCTCCATAAAGGTGGGCGCGAAGCTCGATAAGGACGAGATCCTCCAGGGCTACCTGAACACCTCGTACTTCGGCCGGGGCGCCTACGGCATCCAGGCGGCGGCGCAGACCTACTACGGCAAGAACGCGGTCGACCTCAAGCCGAGCGAGTGCGCCGTCCTCGCGGCGCTGCTCAAGGGCCCGACGTACTACGACCCGGCGGGTAACCAGGACCTCGACGAGTCGGCCACCCCGCAGGCCAACGAGGACCGCTCCAAGCGCCGCTGGGCCTGGATCCTCGGCGAGATGCACAAGGACAAGCACCTCACGGACGCCCAGTACCGGGAGGCCTCGGCCGAGTACCCCAAGCCCGACGGCCGCAAGGCGACCAAGGGCATGACCGGCCAGATCAGCTACCTGGCCGACACGGCGAAGAAGTACGTCATCGCCCACTCCGACATCACTGAGGCGCAGTTCGACAAGGGCGGCTACCAGATCTACACGACCTTCGAAAGGCCCAAGGTCACGGCCCTGGCCAAGGCCGTGAAGAAGGTCCAGAAGGAGCGCCTCGACCCCAAGCACCGCGAGCTGGACAAGTACGTCCAGTTCGGCGCCGCCTCGGTGAAGCCCCGGGACGGGCGGATCGTCGCCCTCTACGGCGGCGACGGCTACGAGAACGGGCACTTCACCAACAACGCCGACACCTCGGGTGTGCCGGTGGGTTCGACCTGGAAGCCGTTCGTGCTCGCGGCCGCCATGCAGTACGGCACCTACAAGTCCGACGGCCAGGGCGTCTCCCCGCTGAGCAAGTACAACGGCAACGACCATCTCAAGGTCTACCGGCCGGACGGCTCGTTCTACCTCAACAAGGACAACTCGCCGTTCTACCAGATGAACGAGAGTGACAAGGCCTGGGGCTACATCACCCTGCGCAAGGCGATGGAGCAGTCCGTCAACACCCCGTTCGTCCAGCTCGGCGTCGACGTGGGGATGACGAAGGTCCGGGACGTGGCCAAGGCGGCGGGCATCCTCGACCAGAGCATGTCGCCGGACCTCAACCCGTCCTTCGCCATCGGTACGTCCACACCCAGCGCCATCCGCATGGCCGACGCGTACGCGACGTTCGCCGCGTCCGGTCAGCAGACGGACCCGTACTCCGTGACGGCGGTCAAGGTCAACGGTGCGGACGCGCCCAGCTTCGTCAAGCCGAAGCCGGCCCCCAAGGACGCGATGGACCCGAACATCGCCAACAACATCACGGACGTCCTGCAGAACGTCATCGAGAACGGTACGGGTACGAAGGCCAAGGCCCTCGGCCGTACGGCGGCCGGCAAGACCGGTACCACCGACGAGAACAAGTCGGCCTGGTTCGTCGGCTACACCCAGCAGCTCTCGACGTCGGTGGCGATGTTCCGTGAGAACCCCAAGAACCACAGGCTGCTGTCCATGAACGGCACCGCGAACACGGACTCGATCCACGGTGGTGACATCCCGACGCTGGTGTGGACCGACTACATGATGGCCGCGCTCAAGGGTGCGAACGACCCCGGCTTCCCGAAGGCCACCGAGATCGGCTCGGTCCAGGACGAGGCGGGTGCCCCGTCCCCGACCCCGACCGCGAGTGACACGCCTCCCCCGTCCCCGAGTGACACGCCGACCCCGACACCGACCGAGACGACGCCCACCACGCCGACCACCCCGACTCCGACCGAGACCTGCGGCTTCCCCTGGGGCAACGACTGCAACACCGGCGGCAACGGCAACACCGGCGGCAATGGCAACGGTGGCGGCGACAGCAACGGTGGCGGTGGTGGCAACGGCAACGGTGGCCTCGACGGCGGTGGGAACGGCATCGGCGGCACGGACACGGGCGGTGGTGTCGACGGCGGTACGACGCCCACGCCGACGGATACGGAGACCACGGGACCCGGTGGCAACAGCCGGGGCAACGGAAACGGCAACGGCAACGGAGGCCCGGGCTTCTTCGGAGGCCCGGAGGGGTAGCCCGGTGATCTGACCGCTTGGCGCCTTATCGCCCGCCAGGGGTGTTTCACGTGAAACACGGGCCGCCGCATCCACGGGGTGTGGCGGCCCTCGGCGTATTCGCGGCAAGGTGCGGCAGGATGTGCCCCATGCCCAGTGCAGAGATGACGCCCGCGAGCACGCACGAGCCCGAGCCCGTGCGGCCCGCCGGGGCAGAGCCGGTGCAGCCGACCCGGGAGGACGAGGTCGCCGCCGCCGGCAGTGAGCTGATCGGCGGCCCCCTGGGACGGCGGGCCCTGCCGGGGACCTGCTGGTGGACGCCTGTCCGGGTGGTGGCGCTCGTGGCGATCGGCCTGTTCGCCCTCGGCCTGGTCCAGAAGGCGCCGTGCTACGACGGCGCCTGGTTCTTCGGCGCGAGCAGCCAGTACACGCACGCCTGCTACTCGGACATCCCGCACCTCTACCAGGGCCGCGGGTTCGCCGATCACCTCGTGCCGTACTTCGACAAGCTCCCCGGCGACATGGACTACCTCGAGTATCCGGTACTCACCGGGGTCTTCATGGAGGCGGCCTCCTGGCTGACCCCGCACAGCGGGTCCATCCAGCACCAGGAGCAGTGGTACTGGTTCGTCAATGCCG
The DNA here is from genome assembly GCF_055558055.1 of Streptomyces sp. NPDC025833. Lineage (NCBI taxonomy): Bacteria > Bacillati > Actinomycetota > Actinomycetes > Kitasatosporales > Streptomycetaceae > Streptomyces > Streptomyces sp. NPDC025833. The sequence goes on along the minus strand of NZ_JBVHNF010000008.1, from coordinate 199,040 downwards.
GGCTGCTGATGGTGTGCGCCGCCGTCATCGCCGTCTGCGTCGCCCGCACCCACCGCATGCGCCCCTGGGACGGCCTGCTGGTCGCCCTGGCGCCCGCCTTCGCCCTGACCGCGACCATCAACTGGGACCTGCTGGCGGTGGCGCTGACGGCCGCCGCGATGCTGATGTGGTCACGAGGCCGGGCCCTCGCCTTCGGCGTCCTCCTGGGCCTCGCCACGGCCGCCAAGCTGTACCCCGTCCTGCTGCTCGGCCCGCTGCTGGTGCTGTGCTGGCGAGCCGGCAAGTGGCGCGGGTTCTTCCAGGCCGTGGCCGGTGCCGTGGGCGCCTGGCTGGTGGTGAACCTGCCCGTGATGCTCATGCACGACGCGACCGGCTTCCACATCCGCGAGGGGTGGGCGAAGTTCTACACCTTCAGCAAGGAGCGCGGTGTCGACTTCGGCTCCTTCTGGCTGATCTGGGCGCAGAACACCGACCACCCGCCCAGCACCGCGTTCATCAACAATGCGGCAACCGGACTGGTAGTGCTGGGCTTCCTCGGCATCGCCGCGCTGACGTTCACCGCACCGCGCCGGCCGCGCTTCGCCCAGCTGGCCTTCCTGATGGTGGCCGTCTTCGTGCTCACCAACAAGGTCTACTCGCCGCAGTACGTCCTGTGGCTGGTGCCGCTGGCGGTCCTCGCCCGGCCCAAGTGGCGGGACATCCTGATCTGGCAGGCGTGCGAAGTGGCGTACTTCCTGGGCATCTGGATGTACCTCGCCTACACGACCAGCGGGGACGCGCACAAGGGCCTGCCCACGCAGGGCTACCACTGGGCGATCGTGGTCCACCTGGCGGGCACGCTGTACCTGTGCGCCGTCGTCGTGCGAGACATCCTCATGCCGGAGCAGGACGTGGTGCGCCGCTCCGGAGACGACGATCCGTCGGGCGGGGTGCTCGACGGCGCGGAGGACGCCTTCGTGCTCGGTGCGGCGGCTCATCCCCCCGAGTACGCGGTCCACTTCGAGGGGCCGCAGGTGGAGTGGGGACGACCGGAGGTCCCGGCCCCCGACCAGCGTTCGCTCTGAGCGAACGGCCCCGCCTTGCCGGCTCGGCGGGCCGGCCGGACACACAGAAGGCCGTATCCGGATGCCTCCGGATACGGCCTTCCCGCTGTCCGGGACCGGCTCAGCAGTCGACGAGACGGTCGAACTGGGTCGTGGTGTGCCGGAGGTGGGCCACCAGCTCGTCACCGACCTTCGGCTCGGGGGCGTCCGAGGGGACGAACAGGATCGACACCTGCATGTGCGGCGGCTCGGCGAACCAGCGCTGCTTGCCGCCCCAGACGAACGGGGAGAGGTTCCGGTTGACCGTGGCGAGTCCGGCCCGGGCGACGCCCTTGGCGCGCGGCATGACGCCGTGCAGGGCCTTCGGGGCCTCCAGGCCCACCCCGTGCGACGTACCGCCCGCCGCGACCACCAGGAAGCCGTCCGAGGCCGCCTTCTGCTGGCGGTAGCCGAACCGGTCGCCCTTCGACACCCGGGTGACGTCCAGGACGGCGCCGCGGTACTCGGTGGCCTCGTGGTCGCCCAGCCACAGCCGGGTGCCGATGCGGGCGCGGAACCGGGTCTGCGGGAACTGCTGCTGGAGCCGGGCCAGTTCATCGGCCTTGAGATGGCTGACGAACATCGTGTGCAGCGGCAGCCGCGCCGCGCGCAGCCGGTCCATCCAGCCGATGACCTCCTCGACGGCGTCCGAGCCGTCGGCACGGTCCAGCGGCAGGTGGATGGCGAAGCCCTCCAGCCGGATGTTCTCTATGGCGTGGTGGAGCTGCGGCAGGTCCTGCTCGCTGATGCCGTGCCGCTTCATCGAGGACATCACCTCGATCACGACCCGCGCGCCCACGAGGCCGTACACGCCGTCGATCGACGACACCGACCGGACCACCCGGTCCGGCAGCGGCACGGGCTCCTCGCCGCGCCGGTACGGGGTCAGCACCAGGAGGTCACCGCTGAACCAGTCCTTGATGCGGGCGGCCTCGTAAGTGGTGCCGACGGCGAGGAGGTCGGACCCGAGGCGGGTGGCCTCCTCCGAGAGCCGTTCGTGCCCGAAACCGTAGCCGTTGCCCTTGCAGACCGGGACGAGTCCCGGGAACTGCTCCTGCACGTGCTTGTGGTGCGCCCGCCAGCGCGCGGTGTCGACGTAGAGCGTGAGCGCCATGGCCGGACCCGGGACCTTTCTCGTGGCTGCGGTGGTGCAGAAATGGGAGAGATGTGAAGGCTATGGAATCAAACGCCTGCGCGGCTCATCGACGCGACATGTAGATGTCGAGCGCCTTGTGCAGCAGCTTGTTCAGCGGGAAGTCCCACTCGCCGAGGTACTCGGCGGCCTGGCCACCGGTGCCGACCTTGAACTGGATCAGGCCGAAGAGGTGGTCGGTCTCGTCCAGCGAGTCGGAGATGCCGCGCAGGTCGTAGACGGTGGCGCCGAGCGCGTAGGCGTCGCACAGCATGCGCCACTGCATCGCGTTCGACGGCCGGACCTCGCGGCCGATGTTGTCGGAGGCGCCGTAGGAGTACCAGACGTGCCCGCCGACGATCAGCATCGTCGCCGCGGACAGGTTCACGCCGTTGTGCCGGGCGAAGTACAGCCGCATGCGGTTGGGGTCCTCGGTGTTGAGGGCCGACCACATGCGCTGGAAGTAGGACAGGGGGCGGGGCCGGAAGTGGTCGCGTACGGCGGTGATCTCGTACAGCCGCTGCCACTCGGCCAGGTCCTGGTAGCCGCCCTGCACGACCTCGACGCCGGCCTTCTCGGCCTTCTTGATGTTGCGCCGCCACAGCTGGTTGAAGTTCTTGTGGACCTCTTCCAGGGAACGGTTCGCCAGCGGCACCTGGTAGACGTAGCGGGGCTGCACGTCGCCGAAGCCGGCGCCGCCGTCCTCGCCCTGCTGCCAGCCCATGCGGCGCAGCTTGTCGGCCACCTCGAAGGCGCGCGGCTCGATGAAGTCGGCCTCCAGGTCGCGCAGTCGCTTGACGTCCGGGTCCTGGATGCCCTTCTTGATCGTGTCCGCGTTCCAGCGGCGGATGATCACCGGCGGGCCCATCTTCACCGAGAAGGCGCCCTGCTGCTTCAGGTGCCCCAGCATCGGCTGGATCCAGTCGTCCAGGTTCGGCGCGTGCCAGTTGATGACCGGGCCCTCGGGCAGATAGGCGAGGTAGCGCTTGATCTTGGGCAGCTGGCGGTACAGGACCAGGCCGACACCGACCAGCTGGCCCGCCTTGTCGAACCAGCCCAGGCTCTCCGAGCGCCACTCGGCCTTCACGTCTGCCCAGGCGGGGACCTGCATGTGGCTCGCCGACGGCAGGCTCTGGATGTAGGCCAGATGCTGCTCTCGGCTGATGGTCCTCAGGGTCAGGCTCATTCGGGGCGCTCCTCGGGCTGGTGTGTCCCCATGGGTACAGGGGCTCCGGCTCTCGCGCGAAGCCTACTGCGCCTTTCGGGCGCCCCGACTGGGCGTACGGGCGTTGTGCCCTGCGGACTCAGCCGAAGAGACCGCCGAACAGGCCGCCGTGGGCCATGCCGATCAGGAATCCGATGCCCGCGGCGCCGAGGCCCAGGATCAGACCGAACCGTTCCCGCGTCGTCACGGAGATCCACTGCCCGTAGATCCCGACGAGCAGCGCGACCAGACCCGACCACGAGGTCAGCAGGTGCAGGCCGTGGAAGAAGGACGTGATGAAGGACAGCACCCCGAGGGCCAGCGTGATGGCCGTCAGGGCGTCCTGGAGCGGACGGGTCCTGCCGTCCGTGGCGAAGAGGGAACCGGCGACGTTGGGATGGGTTGCCTGTGCCATGGGCACCTCCTGCGGAAGGCGGCGCATAGTAGCGCCGTACACACCCGACGTGTACAGGGTGACGGTCCCCCCGCCCGGATTTCAACCGGAAGCGGGTGTGCGGGTAGTCTGTACCGTCTGCACCGGTGTCTGTCCGCCCCCTGCCCAGGTCACACTGCGGGAGCCTTCCCGGCCCCGATTGTCGGTGGTGGCCGATACCGTTGCGTACGCATCACAACCCTCCTGCCACGGAACGACCGTGGCCGCTGAGTCCAAAGGAGGTGGGTTCCACATGCGTCACTACGAAGTGATGGTCATCCTCGACCCCGATCTCGAGGAGCGTTCGGTCTCCCCGCTGATCGAGAACTTCATGTCCGTCGTCCGTGACGGCGGCGGCAAGGTTGAGAAGGTCGACACCTGGGGCCGTCGTCGTCTCGCCTACGAGATCAAGAAGAAGCCCGAGGGCATCTACTCGGTCATCGACCTGCAGGCCGAGCCTGCGGTCGTCAAGGAGCTCGACCGCCAGATGAACCTGAACGAGTCGGTCCTCCGGACCAAGGTCCTCCGCCCCGAGACCCACTGAGCCTCCGCGCTCAGCTGATCTCGGGATCCGAGTAGCAGCAACCAAGCAGCCAGAGCAGCAAACCCGCCGAGAGGTTCCCCCATGGCAGGCGAGACCGTCATCACGGTCATCGGCAATCTTGTCGACGACCCCGAGCTGCGCTTCACCCCGTCCGGTGCGGCGGTCGCGAAGTTCCGCGTCGCGTCCACTCCCCGCACCTTCGACCGCCAGACGAACGAGTGGAAGGACGGCGAGAGCCTCTTCCTGACCTGCTCGGTCTGGCGTCAGGCGGCGGAGAACGTCGCCGAGTCGCTCCAGCGAGGCATGCGCGTCATCGTGCAGGGCCGGCTGAAGCAGCGGTCCTACGAGGACCGTGAGGGCGTCAAGCGCACGGTCTACGAGCTGGACGTCGACGAAGTCGGCCCCAGCCTGCGCAACGCCACGGCCAAGGTCACCAAGACCGCCGGTGGCGGGCGCGGTGGCCAGGGCGGCTACGGCGGCGGTGGCGGCGGCGGCCAGCAGGGCGGCGGCTGGGGCGGTGGCTCCGGCGGCGGCCAGCAGGGCGGCGGCGCTCCGGCCGACGACCCGTGGGCGACCGGTGCTCCCGCCGGTGGCAACCAGGGCGGTGGCAGCCAGGGCGGTGGCGGCGGCTGGGGCGGTGGCTCCGGCGGCGGTGGCGGCTACTCGGACGAGCCCCCCTTCTAGGTCTTCGGACCGAGGGCGGGTCGTACCCCAACTTCTTGATCACACAGGAGACACACCATGGCGAAGCCGCCTGTGCGCAAGCCGAAGAAGAAGGTCTGCGCTTTCTGCAAGGACAAGGTCACGTACGTGGACTACAAGGACACGAACATGCTGCGGAAGTTCATTTCCGACCGCGGCAAGATCCGTGCCCGCCGCGTGACCGGCAACTGCACGCAGCACCAGCGTGACGTCGCCACGGCCGTCAAGAACAGCCGTGAGATGGCGCTGCTGCCCTACACGTCCACCGCGCGCTAAGGGAGGGTGACCGAAACATGAAGATCATCCTCACCCACGAGGTCTCTGGCCTCGGTGCCGCCGGCGATGTCGTCGACGTCAAGGACGGTTACGCTCGCAACTACCTGATCCCGCGGAAGTTCGCTATCCGCTGGACCAAGGGTGGCGAGAAGGACGTCGCGCAGATCCGCCGCGCTCGCAAGATCCACGAGATCCAGACCATCGAGCAGGCCAACCAGATCAAGGCCCAGCTCGAGGGCGTGAAGGTCCGTCTGGCCGTCCGCTCCGGCGACGCCGGTCGTCTCTTCGGTTCCGTCACCCCGGCCGACATCGCTTCCGCGATCAAGGCGTCCGGTGGCCCCGAGGTCGACAAGCGCCGCATCGAGCTGGCCGCTCCGATCAAGACCCTGGGCGCCCACGAGACGTCCGTGCGTCTGCACCCCGAGGTTGCCGCCAAGGTCAACCTCGAGGTCGTCGCGGGCTGAACCGCCGCGTGATCGCCGCGCTCGCTTGAGCCGGTGAAAGGGGCCGCACCCTTCTGGGGTGCGGCCCCTTTCTCATGCCAGGGCGGCCAGGTGCCACCGGATCGTGTTTCACGTGAAACAGCCGACGGGGCGTGAGGTCACGGTCAGCGGGTCGCGCCCGTCACGATCCAGCGGCCCGAGCGGCTCCGCAGCCACAGGGTCAGCATCCGGACCACCATCATCAGCGTCATCGCCGCCCAGAGTGCGGTCAGACCGCCGCCGAACGTCGGCACGAGCAGGGCCACGGGAGCGAACACCGCGAGCGTGACGACCATGGCCCCCGCCAGGTACGGGCCGTCGCCCGCGCCCATGAGGACCCCGTCCAGGACGAACACGATCCCGCAGACGGGCTGGGACAGCGCGACCAGCAGCAGGGCCGGCAACGCGGTGTCCTTCACCGCGGAGTCACCGGTGAACAGCGGCAGGAAGAGCGGGCGTGCGGCCACGACGAGCAGGCCGAGGACGACACCGGAGGCGACGCCCCACTGGATCATGCGGCGGCACGCTTCACGTGCGCCTCGGGCATCGCCCGCGCCGAGGTAGCGGCCGATGATGGCCTGTCCCGCGATGGCGATCGCGTCGAGTGCGAAGGACAGCAGGCTCCACAGGGACAGGACGATCTGGTGCGCGGCGATGTCGGCGTCGCCCAGCCGTGCGGCCACGGCCGTGGCGATCATCAGGATCGCGCGCAGGGACAGCGTGCGCACCAGGAGGGGTACCCCGGCCTGGGCCGAGGCGCGGATGCCGGTGGCGTCGGGCCGGAGGGAGGCGCCGTGCCGACGGGCTCCGCGTACGACCACCGTCAGGTAGACGGCGGCCATGCCGCACTGCGCGACGACCGTGCCCCAGGCAGATCCGGCGATGCCGAGTCCGGCGCCGTAGACGAGTGCCGCGTTGAGCGCGGCGTTGGCGACGAACCCGCCGACGGCGACGTACAGCGGGGTCCTGGTGTCCTGAAGCCCGCGTAGCACGCCGGTCGCGGCGAGGACGATCAGCATGGCCGGGATGCCCAGCGCGGAGATGCGCAGATAGGTCGTGGCGTAGGGGGCCGCGGTCGGGGAGGCACCGAAGAGATCCACGATCGCGGGGGCGAGCGGCAGGACGACGGCGATGACGGCCAGGCCCAGCAGCAGGGCCAGCCAGATGCCGTCCATGCCCTGCCGGATCGCCGCCCGAAGATCACCGGCACCGACACGGCGGGCCACGGCGGCCGTGGTGGCGTAGGCGAGGAAGACGAACACGCTCACGGCGGTTGTCAGGAGGGCGGAGGCGACGCCGAGCCCGGCGAGCTGGGCGGTGCCGAGATGGCCGACGATCGCGCTGTCCACCATGACGAAGAGAGGCTCTGCGACGAGGGCGCCGAAGGCCGGGACGGCCAGCGCGACGATTTCTCGGTCGTGCCGGCGTCGGGTGGCCTCGGGTATCTGTGGAGCCTGGGTCATGAGCGTCAATCTAATCGTCCACAGGTAAGAGATGCAACAGCCTAGTGGTCCTTACTTTCCGTCGGGAGCCGTGTCCTTTCGGGCGCCGTTCGAAGCGATCTTGGCCCGACTGGGGAAGTTTTTCTTCTGCACAGCCGGTGGATCGAAAAGATGCTGGTCAGGAGCTTTCTGGAGGAGAGAGGGAGGGCTTGTTCACAGGGCTGTCCACCGGGTCGTGCACAGGTTTCGCCGAGTTCTCCACAGCATCGGGGCGGTCGTCCACATGGCCTGTGGATAACCAGATTGGCTGACGGTGCCGACGGGCCTACCGTTGTCCGGCGCCCGCTCCTCCGCCCGGCCCCGCACGAGACCTTCGTGCGGCCCGGGAACCGTCACAAACCCGACGCGGCAGAAACGGAGTTGGGCCTCTTATTTGTCAGTGTCGTGCCGTACAAAAGAGGCCACGGCGAGGTCCGCCGTGCGGACGGGAGGAGGTGGCTCGGTGAGCATTTCCGAGCCCTTGGACGATCCGTGGGCCGACAGCGGGCCCAGTGATCGTCTGCCCGCCTCCCGCCGGCGCGGTGACGGCGGCCGGGGCCGTGACGAGCAGCACGACCGCGGCCGGGACAGCGGGAACTGGGACGGCGGGGCCTCCTCCTTCGAGCGGGTGCCTCCTCAGGACCTGGACGCCGAGCAGTCGGTGCTGGGCGGCATGCTGCTCTCCAAGGACGCCATCGCCGACGTCGTCGAGATCCTCAAGGGCCACGACTTCTACAAGCCCGCGCACGAGACGATCTACCAGGCCGTCCTGGACGTCTATGCCAAGGGCGAGCCCGCCGACCCGATCACCATCGCCGCCGAGCTCACCAAGCGCGGCGAGATCAACAAGGTCGGCGGCGCCGCGTATCTGCACACCCTCGTCCAGACCGTGCCCACGGCGGCCAACGCCGAGTACTACGCGGAGATCGTCCACGAGCGGGCCGTCCTGCGCCGCCTGGTCGAGGCCGGCACGCGCATCACGCAGATGGGATACGCGGCCGACGGGGACGTGGACGAGATCGTCAACCGCGCCCAGGCCGAGATCTACGCCGTCACCGAGCAGCGCACCAGCGAGGACTACCTCCCGCTCGGCGACATCATGGAGGGCGCGCTCGACGAGATCGAGGCGATCGGCTCACGCAGCGGTGAGATGACGGGCGTGCCCACCGGGTTCACCGACTTCGACTCGCTGACGAACGGCCTCCACCCGGGGCAGATGATCGTCATCGCGGCCCGTCCCGCCATGGGCAAGTCGACCCTCGCCCTGGACTTCGCGCGAGCCGCCTCGATCAAGAACAACCTCCCGAGCGTGATCTTCTCGCTCGAAATGGGCCGCAACGAGATCGCGATGCGCCTGCTGTCCGCGGAGGCCCGGGTCGCCCTCCACCACATGCGGTCCGGCACGATGACCGACGAGGACTGGACGCGCCTCGCCCGCCGTATGCCGGACGTGTCGGCGGCTCCGCTCTACATCGACGACTCCCCGAACCTGTCGATGATGGAGATCCGTGCCAAGTGCCGGCGCCTGAAGCAGCGCAACGACCTGAGGCTGGTCGTCATCGACTACCTCCAGCTGATGCAGTCCGGTGGTTCCAAGCGCGCCGAGAGCCGTCAGCAGGAGGTCTCGGACATGTCCCGTAACCTCAAGCTGCTCGCGAAGGAGCTGGAGGTCCCGGTCATCGCGCTCTCCCAGCTCAACCGTGGTCCCGAGCAGCGCACCGACAAGAAGCCGATGGTCTCCGACCTGCGTGAGTCCGGCTCCATCGAGCAGGACGCCGACATGGTCATCCTGCTGCACCGTGAGGACGCGTACGAGAAGGAGTCCCCCCGCGCGGGCGAGGCCGACCTGATCGTCGCCAAGCACCGAAACGGCCCCACGGCCACCATCACGGTCGCGTTCCAGGGCCACTACTCCCGCTTCGTGGACATGGCCCAGACCTGATCCGCGGCCGACGCCGTCCCGGCTCTCGCCGCACGGCGCCGCCCGGGCCACGGGCAGGGAGCCCGGCGAACCGCGGAACGGCTGCGCCGCGCCTTCCCGGGCGGGCGTGCCGAGCCGCTACGCGCCGGCCGGGCCGGTTCCGGCGCAGGGCTCGTCCGGCTGGACTATGCGCGAGAGCAGTTCCATGAGCTGGGTCCGCTCGGCCGGCGTCAGGGCGGCGGTCAGCTCGTCGTTCGCCGCACGGCCCAGTCTCTCCGTCCGCGCCAGGCGCTGCTCCCCGCTCGGTGACAGGGCGATGGCGTTCTTGCGGCGGTCCTTGGCGTCCGGTGCCCGGGTCACGAGGCCGTCGTTCTGCAGGTCGTTGAGGATCGTGACCATGTCCTTGGGGTCGATGCCCAGGCTGCGGCCCAGCTCGGCCTGCGACACGGGGCCCAGTTCGGCGACGGCCGACAGAACGGCGTGGTGCATCATCCGCATCCCCGCCTGGGCGAGTGCCTCGGCGACGAGCCGGTGCCCTCGTGCCGCGGCGCGGCCGAGGAGCCAGCTGGGCAGGGAGCGGATACGGGCGGGAGCGCGGGTGGTCTCGGGCATGGGGCCAGACTAACCAGAAAATCATTGGATCCCCCTATGATCTCCCGCTATCGTTGGGTCACCCAATGATCTGGAGGCGCGCATGCGACGGGTTCGGTTTCACGAGTACGGCGGTCCGGAAGTGCTCCGCCTCGAAGAGGCGGAGGTCCCCGAGCCCGGTCCGGGGGAACTTCTGGTGTGCACGGAAGCCATCGGCGTGACCCTTCCCTCCGTGCGCAAGGTGCGCGGAGAGGGCGGCAGGACGCCACTTCCGGGCGTCCTCGGAGGCGAGGTCGCCGGATCGGTGGTCGCACTCGGCCCGGACGTGACGGATTTCGAGGTCGGTGACCGCATCACGTCGCTCACCTTCCGCGGCGGCTCGTACTCCGAACTGGCCGTCGTCCCCACCCTCATGGCGAGCCGCGTACCGGACGGGGCGAGCGCCGTGCAGGCGGTCGCACTGGTGCGCGGTGGACAGGTCGCCCTCGCCGCCCTCGCCACGGCCCGCCCCCTCGCCGGCGAGTCGGTCCTGATCACGGGCGCGGCCAGCGGAGTGGGGCACCTCGCGGTCCAACTGGCCAAGCTACAAGGCGTCGAGCGGGTCGTCGCTGCCGTGAGCTCGAACGCCAAGGCGGAGTTCCTCCGCGGTCTCGGCGCCGACGAGATCGTCACCTACGACAGCGAGGACTGGGGGGAGCCGGTCGACATCGTCCTGGACGGCGTCGGCGGAGATCTGCTCCCACACGCCGTCTCGGCCCTCGCACCCGGCGGGCGACTCGTCTTCTTCAACTCGGGCGGCGGCACCGTGCCCGCCTTCGACCTCCTGGCAGGATCGAAAACCATCACCGGCCTCACCATGGCGAGGTTCTCCCAGACGCACCGCGAGCTCTATGACCGGCATGGCGAGGAGCTGTGGAAGCTGACCCTGTCCGGACGGTTGCGGCCGGCCGTCCACGCCCGCATTCCCCTGGCCGACGCGGCCCGAGCACACGAGATCATCGAGTCCCGCACCAACCTCGGCAAGGTGGTCCTGGTTCCCTGACTCACCGTGTGCGCGGGAACCGGGGCGTGTGTCGGCCCGGGCGGGTCCGTGTGCGGGTGGCAAAAGGATTCGACGGCCGTCGGCTGAAACAGGTGGACTGGATCCATGACGACATTTCAGGAAGCACTGCTCCCGGGCACCCGGCGTGCCCTGCTGCACCGGATCGCCGTGGCGCAGACCGAAGGACGAGCCCCGTCGCTGGTCGCCGCCGTCGTACGGGACGGACAGGCGGTGTGGCACGGCGCCCGGACCTCGGTGGACGGGCATGCGCCGGACGAGACCGTGCAATACCGGATCGGGTCCATCACCAAGACCTTCACCGCGGTCCTGGTGATGCGGCTGCGCGACGAGGGGCTGCTCGATCTCGGTAACCCGCTGGAGAAGCACCTGCCGGGCACCGGCGCCGGCGAGGCGACGATCGCCGAACTGCTGGCCCACACCGCCGGGCTGGCCGCCGAGTCCCCCGCACCCTGGTGGGAGCGGACCCCCGGCTCGCTGCGGCCGGAGCTGAGCGATGTGCTCGGGGAGCAGCCCCTGCTGCATCCCGTGGGCCGGCGCCACCACTACTCCAACCCCGGCTACACCGTGCTCGGTGCCCTGGTGGAGGCGCTGCGCGGTGCTCCCTGGGAGGAGGTGCTGCGCGACGAGATCCTGGAGCCGCTCGGCCTGCACCGGACCGGCGTACGGCCGGAGACTCCGTACGCCGGCGGCTGGGCCGTGCACCCGTGGGCCGACGCGATGCTGCCCGAACCGGTGGAGGATCTGGGCCGGATGGCACCGGCCGGCCAGCTCTGGTCGACCACCGGGGACCTGGCGCGGTTCGCCGTGCTCCTGGCCCGGGGGGACGACCGGGTCCTGAGCGCGGAGTCGGTGCGGGAGATGCGTACCCCGGCGGCACCGGCCGAGGCCGCCGACGTGATGGACGGGGCCGGCTACGGGCTGGGGATGCAGGTGCAGCGCCAGGACGGCCGGCTGTTCGTCGGGCACTCCGGCTCGCTGCCCGGTTTCCTGGCGAACCTCACCATCAGCGTCGAGGACGACGTGGCAGCGGTGGTGCTGGCCAACTGCACCAGCGGGCCCCTGCTGGGTGCCGTGGGGGCCGACCTCGTCCGGATCGTGGCCGAGGCGGAGCCCCGTATCCCCGAGCCGTGGCGGCCGCTTCCCGAGGTCGATCCGGCGGTGCTGGAGCTGGTGGGGCAGTGGTACTGGGGGACCTACGCCTTCGGTCTGCGCGCGGACGCCGACGGGCTTCTCGCGTTGGCACCGCTGACCGGCGGCGGTCGCAGGGCCCGCTTCCGCTCGAACGGTGACGGCACCTGGACGGGGCTGGAGGGCTACTACGCCGGGGAACTGCTCCGGCCGGAACGGCGCCCGGACGGTTCCCTGAGCCACCTCGACCTCGGCTCGTTCGTGTTCACCCGGCAGCCGTACGATCCCGAGGCCCCGGTACCCGGTGGCGTGGATCCCGAGGGGTGGCGAGGCATCCGCTGACCCGCGCCTGCTCCGGACGGGTGTGTTTCACGTGGAACACACCCCCGGCCCCTTCGGCCGGCGGTCAGAGCCGCAGCTTGAAGCCCTCGTGGGAGGCCGTGAAGCCCAGCCGCTCGTAGAAGCGGTGGGCGTCGGTGCGCGACTTGTCGGACGTCAGCTGCACCAGCCGGCAGTCGAGCTGCCGTGAGGTCTCGACCGCCCACTCGATCAGTCGCGTGCCCAGCCCGCTGCCCCGTTCGTCGCTGTGGATGCGTACGGCCTCGATGAGCGCGCGGGTGGCGCCCTTCTGCGAGAGCCCGGGGACGATCGTGAGTTGCAGGGTGCCGATCACCCGGCCCGCGCGCACGGCGACGACGAGATGCTGGTTCGGGTCGGCGGCGAGGCGGTCCAGCGCGGTCCGGTATGGCGTCAGGTCGCCGGGGGACTCGCGCTGGGCGCCGAGCGGGTCGTCGGCGAGCATCGCGACGATCGCCGGGAGGTCGTCCGCGGTCGCGGCGCGTATGTCGAGGTCTTCCATGCGCGCACCCTATGCGGCCACGTTCAGTGACTCCACCACCCGCACCAGCGGCGCCAGTTCGGGGTTCTCCGCGGCGTCGTCCAGGGCCTCGCGCAGAGCGGCGTCGTTCGTGGGCCGTGCCTCCTCCAGCAGACGCAGACCGGCCTCGGTGACATTGGTGTAGATGCCCCGGCGGTCGGTGGGGCACAGGTAGCGCTCCAGCAGACCCCGGTCCTCCAGCCGGGTCACCAGGCGGGTGGTGGCGCTCTGGCTGAGCACCACCGCGTCGGCGACCTGCTTCATCTGCAGGTGTCCGCCCTCGCCGTCGTGCTGCCTGCTGAGCACGTCCAGCAGGGAGTACTCGCGCACGCTCAGATCGTGCCTGCCCTGCAGGGCGCGCTCGATGTGCGCCTCGATCCTTCCGTGCAGCGCAGAAAGGGCGCACCAGCCCTGGGCGAGGGCGGTGAGCGCGGGGTCCGTCGCTGTCATTGGCGTTCTCCTCCATGCCGGAGCGGCTGCGTCCCGGAGCGGCTGCATCCCAAGGGTAGAGCACACCCGCAATAGACGCTGCTTGCACGTAGCCCGCGTCTGCAACTATTGTGAACGAACGCAAAGCGCTCCTGCAACCGTTTGGGAAGGTGTACCCCCCATGCCTCTCGCGCTTCTCGCCCTCGCGATCGGGGCCTTCGGAATCGGCACGACCGAGTTCGTGATCATGGGGCTCCTGCCCCAGGTCGCAGGCGACTTCGGGGTCTCCATCCCCACGGCTGGCCTGCTCGTGACCGGATACGCGCTCGGCGTGGTCATCGGCGCACCGCTGATGACCGTGCTCGGCACCAAGATCCCCCGCAAGCGGATGCTGATGCTGCTGATGGGCCTCTTCATCGCCGGGAACCTGCTCTCCGCCGTGGCCCCGGTCTTCGCCGTGATGCTGATCGGACGGGTGGTCGCCTCACTCGCCCACGGAGCCTTCTTCGGCATCGGCTCGGTCGTCGCGGCGGAGCTGGTGGCACCGCACAAGAAGGCCGGCGCCATCGCCATGATGTTCACCGGCCTGACCGTCGCCAACGTCGTCGGCGTCCCGCTGGGCACGCTCATCGGGCAGAGCATCGGCTGGCGCGTCACCTTCGCCCTCGTCGCCGCCCTCGGCGTCGTCGGCCTCGCCGGCATCGCCAAGCTCGTACCGGAGCTGCCGCGCCCGGAAGGCGTACACCTGCGCCACGAACTGGCCGCCTTCAAGAACGCCCAGGTCCTGCTCGCCATGGCGATGACCGTCCTCGGCTTCGGCGGCGTCTTCGCGGCCATCACCTACATCGCGCCGATGATGACCCACATCGCCGGCTTCGCCGACAGCTCGGTCACCTGGCTGCTGGTCCTGTTCGGACTCGGCATGGTCGCCGGCAACCTCATCGGCGGCAAGTTCGCCGACCGCGCCCTGATGCCGATGCTGTACGTCTCCCTGGGCGCCCTGGCCGTCGTCCTGGCCCTCTTCACGCTCACCGCCCACAACAAGATCGCCGCCGCGGTGACCATCGCGCTGATCGGCGCCCTCGGCTTCGCCACCGTGCCGCCGCTGCAGAAGCGCGTCCTCGACCAGGCGCACGGCGCCCCGACACTCGCGTCGGCCGTGAACATCGGCGCCTTCAACCTGGGCAACGCCCTGTCCGCCTGGCTCGGCGGCATCGTGATCTCGGCGGGCCTCGGCTACACGGCGCCCAACTGGGTCGGCGCCGCACTCGCCGCCGCCGCTCTGGTCCTCGCCTTCCTCTCCGCCGCACTGGAGCGCCGCGACCGGGCACGGGGCGCCGTGACGGCCCCCGGCACGCCGGCCGGGCAGCCGGCGCCCGCCCACCACTGAGCCGTCCGCACCCCGGACGCCAGGCCCCCGCACCCCAAGACACCCGTACCGGGCACTGCCCCGGTACGGCGAGAACCCCCCGCAAGCACCACCAAGGAGACATCCCCATGAGCACCACCGCCGTCGCCCCGCTCACCACCGAGGACGCCGAGCTGCTCGTCGCCACGGCCCGCCGGGCGGCCGAGGAGGCCGGAGTCACCGTCAGCGTCACCATCCTGGACGCCGGCGGCCACCTGCTCGCCTTCCGCCGCGACGACCGAGCCGTGCTGATCTCGGGCGAGACCAGCACCCGCAAGGCCTACACGGCCCTCCAGCTCGATGCGCCCACCGCCGATCTGGTCGACGCCGTCCAGCCCGGCGGCCTGTTCCACACGCTGCCCACGGCCCTCGACCGGCCCCTGCTGTTCATCGCGGGCGGTGTCCCCCTCCACCGGGACGGCCGGCTGATCGGCGCGATCGGTGTCGGTGGCGGCGCGCCGGAGCAGGACCACGGCTTCGCCACCGCCGCCGTGCGGGCGCTCGTCTGAGCCCGTCCGACCGCGGACCCCACGACGCCGGTCCCGCCGCTTCCCGCGGCGGGACCGGCGTCGGCCGTACCGGCGCTCAGCCCGCGGCGACCGTCAGCGGTGCGAACCGCCGGGTCCAGTCCCCCGGCAGATCGGGCATGCCGTAGGCCATCACCGAGTTGAAGGCCACCGAGCCCAGTCCCCGCTCCTTCGCCCAGGCCAGCAGCTCCTCGTGCCGTACGTCGATGTCGGTGCGCAGGGAGCGCTCCGTACGGGCCGCCAGCGAGGCGATGAGGGCCTTGGCGGTCTCCGTGTCCCGGGCGATCAGCGGGCCGACCACATGGGTGTCCATGTTGGGCCATGCCGCCGTGAAGCCGGTCAGCCTGCCGCCCTCCTCGGCCACCCGCAACTGGTCGGCGAAGACGGGCAAGCGGGTGATGAGGGGCGTGCGGTCCGTGCCGAACACCTCCTCGTCGAGGCGCAGGATCGCCGGGAGGTCCTCCGCGGTGGCGGCGCGCGTGACGACCTCGGGTTCCGGCCCGCCGGGGACGAAGCGGCCCCTCAGCATCTCCGCGCGGCCCACCACCGTGAAGCCGAGCTCCTCGTAGAGAGGGCGGCCGTACGGTGTGGCGTGGAGGGTGAGGGGGGTGGTCCCCATGCTCGTCACGATGTGCCGCATCAGGCGGCGTCCGACACCCCGCCGGGCATGCCGCTCGGCCACCAGGACCATGCCCAGGGCAGCGAGATCCGGTCGCCCCCACGCGCCGTACTCGGTGACCACGCAGGCGGCGACGAGTCCGCCCTCGGGGTCGTCGATACCGAATCCTTTCCCGGCGGTGAGGAGAAAGCCCCACTTGTGTTCCTCACGGGGCCACCCCCGGTCCTCGGACAGGTCGGCACACGCGGCCAGATCGCGCAGGGTCAGGCGACGGATGGGCAGAGTGGTGAGGGAAGGAGTCGGCACGCAGGTCAGGCTGTCCGACCGACACCCTCGCCGTCCACCCGTTTCGGCGCGGACGCACGTGCTTTTGGCCAATTCGTGCCCCTGCGGCCGTCTCCGGCGGACGGTCGCGCTGTTTCACGTGGAACAGCGTCGGCACGACAGCCGGTCGGCGGGCGCTGGGTGCGGTGGACGGTTCCGGCTCACCCGAGATCGGGGGCGTGCATGGCGCGCACCCCCTCGATGTTCCCGTCCAGGTAGTGACGCAGGGACAAAGGGACGAGGTGGACGGAGGCGATGCCGACGCGGGTGAAGGGGACGCGGACGATCTCGTACTCACCGGCCGGCTCGTCCACTTCGGGGCCGTGACGCAAGGCCGGGTCCATGGACTCCAGTCGGCAGACGAAGAAGTGCTGCACCTTCACTCCGGTCGCGCCACCGTCGTCGCCGATGTGCTCCACGGTGTCCACGAAACACGGCACCACATCGGCGATCTTCGCGCCGAGTTCCTCGTGCACCTCGCGGTGCAGGGCGTCGACGACGGTCGAGTCCTCGGGCTCGACCCCGCCTCCGGGCGTGACCCAGTAGGGGTCCACCCCAGGCTTGGTGCGTTTGATCAGGATCAGGTCGTCACCGTCCAGAAGGACGGCACGGGCGGTGCGCTTGACCACAGGTCGGACGGTCATGGGAGAAATGTGGCCCGGCTGGTTCCACGTGAAACATCGCAAAGCGCCACCGCGTGACCGCCGTGCGTGCCCTCTTCGGGGACGGTGTCAGCACCAGGCCGTGGCGGTCCGCCGGAGCCAATCGTGGGCGCGCGCGACATGAGGCATGGCGAGCGTGCCGGTGCGCACCACCAGGAAATACGTGCGCAGCGGCGGGACCGGCGGGTCGAGCAGGGCGACGACCCGGCCGCGGTCCAGCGCGGTCGCGCAGAGGTAGCGGGGCAGCACGGCGAGTCCGGCCCCGGCGGTCGCGCAGGCGAGCGCGGCCCTCAGGTCGGGGACGATGACCGTGCCCGCGGCGGCCGGACGGCAGTCGAAGACGGAGGCCCAGTAACGCGTGACGAACGGCAGCGTCTCGTGCACTTCGACGACGGGCAGATCCTCCAGGGCCTGCGCGCCCTTGAGCCGCAGGGCCTCGGCGCCGACCCGCTCCGCCCAGCGCGGAGACGCCACCAGTACGTGCTCCTCGTCGCAGAGCGGAGTCGCGGAGAGCAGGCCCCCGCGTGGCCGGGCCGTGCTGATGGCCAGATCGTGGTGGCCGCTGGCCAGTCCGTCCAGCACCTCCTCGGCGGTGCCGAACGACGCGCGCAGTGCCAGGCCCTGGCCGGCGTCGCAGGCCAGCTCCGTGAGGGCGGGCAGGGCGCGCTCGGCGGTGAACTCGGGCGGACCGGCCAGGTGCAGCGTCCGCGGCGAGGACGCGTCGTCCAGGCCACACTCCGCTATCTCCACCAGGGCGTCGAGATGCGGCGCGGCCCGGTGGGCGAGCTCGTCGCCGATCGTCGTCGGCGTCACCCCGCGCGCCTGACGGAGGAACAGGGGCCTGCCCAGCTGACGTTCCAGCGTGCGTATCTGCGAGGTGACGGCCGGCTGGGAGAGGCCCAGCAGTGCCGCGGCCCGGGTGAAGGAACCAGCCCTGTGCACGGTGACGAAGGTCCGCAGCAAGGCCAGGTCCATGGCGTGTCCTCCTCCGTTCCTGCCCTTCCGGCAGCAGGCAGGCACTCACCATAAATATGTCGATAGGCCCCTGTCGCTACTGTGATTGGACACTGACACAGAGTCAACTAGCCTGGTTCGCACGGGCTTTCCCCTGTGAAAGCCGCAGGCGGTCCGAGCCACGAGGGGGGCGGCTCGGACCGTCCTGACCACGTCGGCGGGCGGACGCGCGGCGTCTACTCGGCGGACTCGTCCAGGGCACGCAGGACGTCCGCCACCAGGTCCTCGGGGTCCTCCGCGCCGACGGACATACGGACGAACCCTTCCGGCACGTCGTCCCCGCCCCAGCGGCGACGGCGTTCAGCAGTGGACCGCACCCCGCCGAAGCTCGTCGCGTCCTCGACCAGGCGCAGAGCCGCGAGGAAGCGCTCGGCGCGCTTGCGTGTGGGCAGCGTGAACGAGACGACACAGCCGTAACGCCGCATCTGCCGGGCCGCGATCGCGTGCGAGGGGTCGTCGGGCAGACCCGGATAGCGCAGGCCGGAGACCTCGGGACGGTGCCGCAGCGCCTCCGCGACGGTGCGGGCGGTGGCGTTCTGCCGGTCCACGCGCAGCTGGAGCGTGGCGATGGACCGGTGGGCGAGCCATGCCTCCATGGGCCCGGAGATCGCCCCGACGATCTTCCGCCAGCGGCGTACGGCGGCCATCGCCTCCGCGTCCCGGCCGCTGACGTAGCCCAGCAGGACGTCACCGTGGCCCGTGAGCTGCTTGGTGCCGCTGGCCACGGAGAAGTCGGCGCCCAGCTCCAGCGGGCGCTGCCCGAGCGGGGTGGCGAGGGTGTTGTCGACGGCCACCAGGGCGCCACGCGCGTGTGCAGCCTCGGTCAGCCGCCGGATGTCGCACACGTCGAGGCCGGGGTTCGACGGGGTCTCCAGCCACAGCAGCCGCGCTCCGTCGAGCAGTTCCAGCTGGGCGTCGCCGCCGGTCGGTGCGGTGCGCACCTCGATGCCGTAGGCCTCCAGCTGGGCGCCGGCCATCGGCAGCACCTGGTAACCGTCGGAGGGCAGCACGACCGCGTCGCCGGCGCGTAGCTGCGAGAACAGCACGGAGGAGATCGCCGCCATGCCGGAGGCGAACACCAGCGTCTCCACGTCCTCCCGCCCGGGAGCCTCCAGCTCGCCGATGGCCCGCTCCAGCAGCGTCCAGGTCGGGTTGTCGTCCCGGCCGTACAGGTAGGGCCCCGTCACCTCACCGGGCAGGTGGAAGTGGGCGGCGAAGACCGGCCCGGGCAGCGTCGGCTCGTGCTTGACCGGCTCGGGCAGCCCCGCCCGTACCGCGCGCGTGCCGTCGCCGGTACGGCCCTCTTCCCTGGTGCCCTCGCTCATGCGGCCCGTCCTTCCAGTTCCTCGCGTACGGCGGCGAGCAGACCCGTGCTCGCCGCCTCCACCATCTCAAGGCACTCCTCGAAGCCGTCCCGCCCCCCGTAGTAGGGGTCGGGCACGTCGAGGCCCTCACCGGCGGCGGGGTCGTAGGAGGAGAGCAGACGGATCTTGCGCGCGTCCTCCTCGGTGGGCGCCAGCCGCCGCAGAGCCTCCAGGTGGCCGGTGTCCAGGGCTATCACCAGGTCGAGCCGGTCGAACCACGACGGCTGGAACCGGCGCGCGGTGTGCCCGGCGCCGTAGCCGTGTTCCTCCAGGACCGAGACGGTGCGCGGGTCGGCCGGCTCCCCCTCGTGCCAGCCGCCGGTGCCCGCGCTGTCGACCGCCACCAGGTCCTCCAGCCCGGTCTCCGCCACACGCGCCCGGAAGACCGATTCGGCCATCGGAGAGCGGCAGATGTTGCCGGTGCACACGAAGCAGACGCGGTAGGTCACGGCGGGCTCAGTCCTCGTCCGGCAGGACGACGTGCAGCGCCCAGGAGACCACGGAGACGATCAGACCGCCGAGGACGGCCGTCCAGAAGCCCTGCACGTGGAAGCTCAGGTCGAGCTTGCCGCACACCCAGGAGGTCAGCAGCAGCATCAGCGCGTTCACCACGAGGGTGATCAGGCCCAGGGTCAGGATGAACAGCGGGAAGGTGAGCACCTTCACCACCGGCTTGACCAGCCAGTTAACCAAGCCGAAGATCAATGCGACGACGATCAGCGTGCCGGCCTTCTTGGCGGTGTTGTCACCCGTCAGAGTGATCTTGTCGAGAAGCCACACGGCGATCGCCAGGGCCCCCGCGTTGGCGATCGTCTTGACTACGAAATTCTTCATGTGTCTGATCGTGGCAGACCGCGCGGGCGGGTACCGGGCGGGCGGCGAGCGGTGCGACGGCGAGCAGGGCAACGGCGAGCGGTGAGGCGAGGAAGGCAGCGGTGATGAAGGCATTCCGGCTGGACGAACTGGAGGCGGAGCGCGCCGCCAACGACGGGGCGTACCTGCAGTTCCTGCGCGAGCGGAACATGTCGGTCGGCCTGTACGCCCTGGACGCGGGGGAGCACGATCCGCAGAAGCCGCACCACCAGGACGAGGTGTACCTCGTGGTCAGCGGCCGGGCCTCGCTCACGGTCGGCCTGGAGACGACCCAGGTGGCGCGGGGCAGCGTCGTGTACGTGCCCGCCGGGGTCGCCCACAAGTTCCACCACATCAGCGAGGACCTCAGGGTGCTCGTCGTGTTCTCTCCGCCGGAGGCGTGAGCCGGGACCCCGGGGTTCCCTAGGGGACGGGTCAGGGGAGGACAAGGGACGCCGGGCCCCCGCGCGGGCCGTCCACGGCCCTAGCATCGAGTGCGAACACCGACAACGCACGAGACGCAAAGGACAGGGCGATGCGAGAGATCTTCGCGGGACTTCCGTGGTGGGTGAAGTGGGTCGCGGTGCCGGTCATCGCCCTGGTCGTGTTCGGCAGCCTGATAGCGACCGTGGTCGGGTTCGTGATCGGCCTGTTGTTCAAGGCGCTCGTCTTCGTCGCCCTGGTCGGCGGAGTGATCTGGGTCGTGCGCAAGTTCATGGGGAGCTCGGCGTCGCGCAGCGACTGGTGAGGCTGTCGGGGAACCGGTGCTCGATGCGGGCGGTGTCGGTTCCCTCGGGGGAGGGAAGTTTTCCCCGGAGCCGTCTGCGCGCGGTGGCAGACGATTAGAGTCCGGAACCTCCCACGGTGTTCCGGCCCGTGGGCGACGCATCCCCCTCCGTGCTCTTCCCCCGCACGGGCTCCCTCCTCGCCCCTCGGGAGTGACCCCCCTTGGCCACGGTCGACACCGCACCGGCACACCTCTCCGTCCCGACCGCACCCCGCTCCTCCGCTCCCCCCGCACAGCGGCCGGCTCCCGTGCCGGTCCCCGCCCAGGCGCACGGCCACCCGGCGGACATCCCCGGACCCGCGCACCCCGCAAAAGGCCCGGGGCCGCAGCCCTCCGCGGGCCGGCAGACGACGAGGGCCGCCGCCTCCGCCCCGCCCGCCTCGACACTCATCGGCTCCGTCCAGCGCGCCATGCGACTGCTGGAGACGGTCGCCGCGCACCCCTACGGCGCCCCCGCCAAGCAGCTCGCCCGGGAGACCGGCCTCGCGCTGCCCACGGCGTACCACCTGCTGCGCACCCTGGTGCACGAGGGCTATCTGCGCCGCGAGAGGGGGCTGTTCTTCCTCGGGGAGGCGGCGGAGAACCTCGGCCGCAGCGGAGCCCGGCAGAAACGTCGCAGCACCGTGGCGGACATGCTCGCGCACTGGCGCGATTCCATCGGCGCTCCGGTGTACTACGCGATGTACCGGGACGGCGAGATCGAGGTCATGTGCGTCTCCGACTCGTTGCAGGCACCCGCCGTCCAGGAGTGGGCGGACTTCCGCGAGACCGGCCACGCGCACGCGATCGGCCAGTGCCTGCTCTCCCAGCTCGACGAGGGCGCTCGGTACGACCACCTCGCCCGGTATCCCGCACGGTCCCTCACGCCCTACACGGTGCGCGACGACGACGCCCTGCTGCGCAGGCTGGCCCGGGTGCGCCGGATGGAGCCGGTGGTGGAGCGCCAGGAGTACGCGGTCGGCACGGTCTGCGCGGCCCTCCCGATCACGGCCGGCACCACCGCGGCCACCCTGGCCATCTCGCTCCCCGCCGACCGGGCCGACCGTCTGCTGCCAGCGGTCCGCCGGCTGCAGGGGGAGATCGGGCGCCATATCGGCTCGCTAATCCTCTCTATCAGTATCTGAAAACTTACTCCTTGTGATCTGTCGAGTACGTTCAGCAAGA
This sequence comes from Streptomyces sp. NPDC025833, assembly GCF_055558055.1. Taxonomy (NCBI): domain Bacteria; kingdom Bacillati; phylum Actinomycetota; class Actinomycetes; order Kitasatosporales; family Streptomycetaceae; genus Streptomyces; species Streptomyces sp. NPDC025833. The sequence goes on along the minus strand of NZ_JBVHNF010000008.1, from coordinate 176,974 downwards.
TTTGACCACGGTAGAGGGATTGATCCCGGCCAGTCGATGTCATATGACGGGGTAGGCGATGCGCGAGTCCGTACAGGCAGAAGTCATGATGAGCTTCCTCGTGTCCGAGGAGCTCTCTTTTCGTATTCCGGTGGAGTTGCGCTACGAGACCCGTGATCCCTATGCCGTGCGGCTCACCTTCCACCTGCCCGGTGACGCGCCCGTGACCTGGGCGTTCGGTCGCGAGCTGCTGATCGACGGGGTCGGCCGCCCGTGCGGCGAGGGGGACGTGCGGATCGGCCCAGCGGACTGCGAGGTGCTGGGCGATGTGCTGATCAGACTCCAGGTCGGCGGTGACCACGCCCTGTTCCGTTCCTCGGCGCCTCCGCTCGTGGCCTTCCTCGACCGCACGGACAAGCTGGTGCCGCTCGGCCAGGAGGGTGCGCTCGCCGACTTCGACGCTCACCTCGACGAGGCCCTCGACCGCATCCTGGCCGAGGAGCAGAGCGCCGGCTGAAGCCTCGCGGCACGGCCGCCGGGCGCTCGGCGATGCTCCGTCGGGCGGATGCAGGAACGCTTCTTCAGCGGGCCGCGCCCCGCAGGGATCACCGCTTCCGGCGCCGGCCCCGGCCGCCCCGCGCGGGTGCGGGCCAGGTACCGGAGGGCGCCGCCGCACCCGCGCCGGACCGGTCGGCCGAGACGACCAGCGCGGCCAGCGCCGTGGTCACCGGCACCGAGGCGACCAGACCGATCGAGCCGACCAGCGTGCGCACGATCTCCTCGGCCACCAGCTCGCTGTTGGCGACGGTCCCGACGCCGCTCTGCGCGATCGAGAACAGCAGCAGCAGCGGCAGCGCGGCACCGGCATAGGCGAGCACCAGGGTGTTGACCACGGACGCGATGTGGTCCCGGCCGATGCGGATCCCCGCCCGGTACAGCGCGCGCCGGCCCATCGACGGGTTGGCCTCGTGCAGCTCCCAGACGGCCGACGTCTGCGTCACCGTCACGTCGTCCAGGACGCCCAGCGAACCGATGATGACCCCGGCCAGCAGCAGACCGCTCATGTCGATCGACGGGTACAGGCCGTGGATCAGGCCGGTGTTGTCGTCCGTGTTGCCGGTCAGGGCGGCCCAGCCGATGAACAGCGAGCCCAGCACGCCGATCAGGAGGAGGGAGACCAGCGTGCCGAGCACCGCCACCGAGGTCCGGGCCGACAGGCCGTGGCACAGGTACAGGGCGATCAGCATGATGGCGCTCGCCCCGACCACGGCCACCAGCAGTGGGTTCGCCCCCTCCAGGATCGCCGGCAGGATGAACAGCGTCAGCACCAGGAAACTGACGGCCAGGGCGACCAGCGCCATGACCCCGCGCAGCCGGCCCACGAGGACGACGGCCACCGCGAAGATCCCCGCGAGCAGCGTCATCGGCAGCTTCCGGTTCACATCGGTCACCGAGTACTGGAGTTCCTTCGGGGCCGAGGGCTCGTAGGCGACCACGACCTCCTCGCCCTGGTGCAGTTGGCGCGTCTGGTCCGGCTGCACGATCTCGGTGAACGTCCGGCCCTCGTCCTTGCCGGTGTCGACCCGGATGGTCGCCTTCTTGCAGGAGGCGTCGGCCTGTCGCCGCGGCGAGGCGCCCTCGGCCGTCGCGGCGCCGCCGGTCGGGGGCACACCGGAGGCGTTCACCGACGCGCAACTGACCTCGACGACCCGGGTGACCGTGGCCTGCTGGGTCTGCCGGTCGAGGCCGACGCCGGTGCGCTGGTGGGACGGGGCGTGTCCCGGCCAGAGCACGACGAGGCCCACCAGCACAACCGCGGTGAAGGGAACCAGGATCGCGGCGATGACCTTGCGCAGATGACGGGAGACGGGCGCGGCCGGACCGTGGCTGTGACTGTGGCCGTGGGAGCCGTGGCTCTGCGGGTGCGAGTGCGAGTGCGGGCGCGTGTGCCCGGGGCGGGCGTCACCGCCGTCCTCAGGGGCTCCGGAGCGGTGCCCGGTGCCCTGGTCCGAGCCGTCCGAGTGCTGCGGTTCGGGCGGCCGCTGGGGGTACTGCTCCATCCTGGTCACCGCCCGATCATCCCAAGAACGCGCGGAGGCCCACTGTTCAGCGCGCCACACATGGCGCTAGCGTGGAGGCACCTTTGCACACGCGGGAGCTCGGAGCACCGGGCTGAGAGGGCGCTGACCTCCGTAGACGCGATGTTTCACGTGGAACGAACGCTGTTCCACAGGAAACATCGGCAGACGGAAACCGCTGCGTCGACCGCCGAACCTGTTACCGGGTAATGCCGGCGTAGGGAGTAGGTCTCATGACCAACAAGGACGCACGCACGCCTGCCTCCGTCCAGGACGACATGTCCCAGGAGGCCGGGAAGTCCATCGGCTGGCACAAGGCGTATGTCGAGGGCACCCGCCCCGACCTGCGGGTGCCGGTCCGTCAGGTGCACCTCACCAACGGGCAGTCGGTCACGCTGTACGACACGTCGGGCCCGTACACCGATCCACTCGTCGACACGGACGTCCGCAGAGGCCTGTCCCCGCTGCGGGAGAACTGGATCATCGCCCGCGGTGACACCGAGGAGTACGCCGGACGTCCTGTCCGTCCCGAGGACGACGGGATCAAGCACACCTCTCCGCGTGGCGGTCTGCGCAACCTGGACGCCGTCTTCCCCGGCCGCCCGCGCCAGCCCCGGCGGGGCCGCGGCGGCCGGCCGGTGACGCAGCTCGCGTACGCCGGCCGCGGCGAGATCACGCCGGAGATGGAGTTCGTGGCCCTCCGGGAGAACGTCTCGCCCGAGGTGGTCCGCGAGGAGATCGCGGCGGGCCGGGCCGTGCTGCCGGTCAACGTCAACCACCCGGAGATCGAGCCGATGATCATCGGCAAGCGGTTCCTGGTGAAGGTGAACGCCAACATCGGCAACTCCGCGGTGACGTCCTCCATCGAGGAGGAGGTCGAGAAGATGACGTGGGCGACCCGCTGGGGCGCCGACACGGTCATGGACCTCTCCACCGGCCGCAACATCCACACCACCCGCGAGTGGGTGCTGCGCAACTCCCCCGTCCCCATCGGCACGGTGCCGCTCTACCAGGCCCTGGAGAAGGTCGACGGCAAGGCCGAGGAACTGACCTGGGAGATCTACAAGGACACCGTCATCGAGCAGGCCGAGCAGGGCGTCGACTACATGACGGTCCACGCGGGTGTCCGGCTGCCGTACGTCCCGCTCACCGCCAACCGCAAGACCGGCATCGTCTCGCGCGGCGGCTCGATCATGGCCGCGTGGTGCCTGGCGCACCACCGGGAGTCGTTCCTCTACGAGAACTTCGAGGAACTGTGCGAGATCCTCGCCGCCTACGACGTCACGTACTCGCTGGGCGACGGCCTGCGGCCCGGCTCGATCGCGGACGCCAACGACGAGGCGCAGTTCGCCGAGTTGCGCACCCTCGGGGAGCTCAACCGGATCGCCAGGCGTTTCCACGTACAGACCATGATCGAGGGCCCGGGACACGTCCCGATGCACAAGATCAAGGAGAACATCGACCTCCAGCAGGAGATCTGCGACGAAGCTCCGTTCTACACGCTCGGCCCGCTGACCACGGACGTCGCGCCGGCGTACGACCACATCACCTCCGGCATCGGCGCCGCGATGATCGCCTGGTGGGGCACGGCGATGCTCTGCTACGTCACGCCCAAGGAGCACCTGGGCCTGCCCAACCGGGACGACGTCAAGACCGGCGTCATCACCTACAAGATCGCCGCACATGCGGCGGACCTCGCCAAGGGACACCCCGGTGCGCAGGAATGGGACGACGCCCTGTCCGACGCCCGCTTCGAATTCCGGTGGGAGGACCAGTTCAACCTGGCCCTCGACCCGGACACGGCACGGGAGTTCCACGACGAGACGCTGCCGGCCGAGCCCGCCAAGACGGCCCACTTCTGTTCCATGTGCGGGCCGAAGTTCTGCAGCATGAAGATCTCGCAGGACATCCGGCGCGAGCACGGCGGCAGCCGGGTCGAGATCGAGGAGGGCATGGCCCGGAAGTCGCAGGAGTTCGCGGCGTCCGGCAACCGGGTGTACCTGCCGATCGCCGACTGAGCCGGATACCGGCCTCGCCGCGCCGTGGGTCCGCACACCGGGCCCACGGTGCGGCGGGTCACTCCGGCTGGTGTTCCGGGCCGCCGAAGTCCGGGCTCGTGTAGTCGGGACTGGTGTACCTCGGGCGCCCGGAGGCGGTGCCGTCGTCGGGGCTGCTGAAGCCGGGCCGGTCGTACCCGAGACGCGGTATGCGGCCGGACGGTGCGGGCGGGGCCGTACGGTGGGCGCCGCCCGCACCGGAATCCGGTGCCCCAGCCAGCGCCTCGTGCAGGAAGGGCAGGATGCCGCGCTCCAGCAGGGCGTCCCGCCAGGCCTCGCGGGCTGTGGTCAGTTCCTCGTTCGCGGTGTCCGGGGCCCCGGGTTCCGGCGCGGTGTTGTTGCGCAGGGCGGTGATCAGCAGCCCGACCGCGGCGACGAGGACGGCCACGGCGGTCATCGCGCCGAACACCCAGCCGGTGGTGAGCAGGGTCCGGGCCAGGGTCTGGCCGGGGCCCAGCGCCTTCAGGACGTAGCCGACGAGCAGGAAGACCGCCGCCGCGGTGCCGGAGAGGACGGGGGCGAGGACGGCGATGACCGCGATGGCGCCCGCACCGGTGTGCTCGGTGTCCTCCCCGAGGGGGGCGGTGCGGTCCGGGCCGGGCTCCGGGTCACCCCGTTCGCCCGCGGTCCCCGGGGCGGAGAGCGCCGGGTGGCGCAGCCCGTCGCGTATCCCGACGTAGTGCCGGTACTCGGCCGCGGCGGCCGCCGCGATCACGGCGGACGCGGCGAGGGCCATCGTCCGGAGTTGTTCGGCGGTGAGCCGCTGTCCGGCGGCGGCCGGTTCCGTTCGGTGTGCCGCGGAGCGCAGCGCCTCGTCGAGGAGACGCTCGAATTCCTGGCGGTCCTCGCTCTTCAGGTGCTGCGGAACGCTGTTCATGTGCATCCCCCGTTGATCCGTAGGGCTGAGGCACGCACGTCGGCGGGCCGTCGGGCAGAAACGGAGGGGAGCCTGCTACGGATAATCCGATGGTAGAGCCGCGACGGCGCGCGGTGACAGGGGATTGCCAGAAATTGCCCGTGGCCTGCGGGTTCGCGGCCGGAGGGTGGCTGTCCGCGGAAGGGTCAGACGTCCAGGGGGAGTTGGTGGACGAGCAGCTTTCCGGCCATGGTCACTCCGCCGTCCATGGCGATGGCGAGCCCGTCGGCGTAGACGTGCGGTCCCTCGACGGACGGGCCGGTGCCTTCCTCGTCGTCCTCGGAACCGACCTCACCGAGGAGGTAGGGAATCGGGCTGTGCCCGTGCACGACCCGGGTGCCGCCGTAGGTGTCGAGGAGGGAACGCACGGCCTCGGCGCCGCCCTCGTCCCGGAAGGAGAAGCGTTTGGTGAACTTGCGGAACAGGTCCCAGACCTCGTCGGCGTCGTTGCGGGTCAGGGCCTCGCGGACCGTGTCGTTGACCGCCTCGATGGAGTCGCCGTAGTCGAGGTAGGCGGTGGTGTCGGAGTGGAGGAGCAGATGGCCGTCGACCAGTTCGACGGCGTCGAGGCGGGCCATCCACTGGAGGTGGTGGTCCTGGAGGCGGTCCATGTCGGTCTTCTGGCCGCCGTTGAGCAGCCAGGCAGCCTGGAAGGTGGCCGTGCCCGCACCGGAGTTGACGGGGGTGTCGCCGAACCGCTTGGCGCCGAGCAGCAGCAGCTCGTGGTTGCCCATGAGGGCCTTGCAGTAGCCGCCCGCGGCGGCGGCCTCGGCGGACAGCCGCATGACCAGGTCGATGACGCCGATGCCGTCCGGGCCCCGGTCGGTGAAGTCACCGAGGAACCACAGCCGGGTGGTGCCGGCGGACCACTGGCCCGAGGCGTCGATCAGACCCTGCTCCTCGAGGGCGGTCAGCAGTTCGTCGAGGTAGCCGTGGACGTCGCCGACGACGTAGAGCGGCCCGGGCCCGGTCGCGGGCTGCGGGACCGGGGCGGCGGGGACCGGCTCGACGCGGACCTGCACGGTGTCGCCGCGGTTGATGACGGGCAGGTCGCGCTGGGTGGGGGTGTAGCCCTCGGGGTACGCCTCGTCGGCGGCCGGGACCGCGTCACCGGGATGGGTGCTGTGGACGTACGGACCGGTCTCGTGGACGTACGCGGGTACCCGGAAGTCGCGCAGCGTCGCCGTCCGCTCCGCCTCGGGTCCCTGACCGGCCCCCTGAGTCATCAGACCCCTCCACCATCGCGCCGCATCTGCACCGCTTCGGACTGCCTGGTCGCAGCGGTCCGCGGTGTCGTGGGCCCATCATAGGAATGCGCGTAGCGCCATGTGACGACCCAGGGGTCATGAATCGGAACAAGACTCCGGTTCACCGCGGCTTTCGCCCCGTTTGGGCAGATGTTCGACCGGCGCTCGCCCGGCCGGGACCCGCCCGGATGGACCCGTGTCACACCGGCCCGGCTCCGTGCGGGCCGGTGCGGCACGGCGGCTATCTCCCGTCCGGCGTCCGCGGCGGGCTGACCGTCGTGCGCGGTGGCCGCCGCTGCGAGGACGTGCGCACGATCAGTTCGGTCGGTATCACCTGCTCGACCGGGTGGTCGGAGTCGACGCCCTCGATGGCGTCGATGAGGAGCTGGACGACGGCCGTGCCGATGCGGCGCGGCTTCAGCGAGAGCGTCGTGATGGCCGGTTCCGTGCTGGCGTACACGGTGGACTCGCTGCAGCACACCAGCAGCAGGTCGTCGGGGACGCGCAGGCCGTAGCGGCGGGCGGCGGCGAGCAGGTCGGTGCCGTTGGGGTCGAACAGTCCGTAGACCGCGTCCGGCCGGTCGGGGCGGGCGAGCAGCCGGTCGGCGGCGACGGCTCCGGCGCACGGGTCGTGCGCCGGATAGGCCTCGTAGACCGGGTCCTGGCCGACCCGCTCGCACCAGCGCAGGTAGGCGGTGGTCGACAGGTGCGTGTACGTGTCCGTCGAGGTGCCGGTGAGCAGGCCGATGCGGCGGGCGCCGGCGGCGGCGAGGTGGTCGAGGATGCCGAGTACGGCGGCCTCGTGGTCGTTGTCCACCCAGGCGGTGACGGGGAGGGAGCCGGCCGGGCGGCCGTCGGAGACGACCGGCAGCCCCTGCCGGACGAGTTCGCTGACGACCGGGTCCTGGTCGGAGGGGTCGATGACGACCGTGCCGTCCAGGGCGACGTTGGACCAGACGTCATGGCGGGAGGTCGCGGGCAGGATGACCAGGGCGTAGCCGCGGGCGAGCGCGGCGGAGGTGGCGGCCCGGGCCATCTCGGCGAAGTACGCGAACTCCGTGAAGGTGAAAGGTTCATCCCCGTACGTGGTCACGGTCAGGCCGATCAGACCTGACTTGCCCGTCCGGAGGGTGCGGGCGGCGGCCGACGGCCGGTACCCGAGCCGGTCCGCGACCTCGCGGACATGGCGCCGGGTGGCATCCGGGAGCCGGCCCTTGCCGTTGAGGGCGTCGGACACGGTCGTGATGGAGACTCCGGCGGCGGCGGCGACGTCCCTGATGCCCGCCCGGCCCGGCCGGCTGCCTCGACGTGAGGTTTCCGCGCGGCTCACCTGGTGCTTCCCTGCTGCTGTCATGGCGAGCCGATAGTAGGGCTCATGCGGTGGGGTAGTGCGGACGCATATGCACGCGTTGACAGGCTCGTTTCTGCATGGTCAAGAGCAGCCAACTGCCTTCTAAACCAAGGCGATTGGCTGCCTCCATAGTAAGACGTGTCTTGTCGACGCGGATGGACCTGCCACGTGCCCGATGTCTCGAAGAGGTCTCAACTCACCTTCACGGGCGACGCGCGCCACGGCGCAAGCCACCGGCGCATAGATATATGTATGGGGCGCCCCCCGAAAAGTCCGCCTTCGTGCGGTGATGCCCGTGATGCCGGAGGGGAACCTGAGGTTCCCCGGCTCTCCGCGGCGGTTCTCGCTCGGTCGGCAGCCTCGCACCTGTACGCAGCGGCGCTGAATCCTCATAAGGTGAGAAGTATTGGAAGCCGGCGGTGTCGACGGTCCGCCGGTGGTCGCGAGGAGGACTGCGGTGAGCGAGACGAGCCCGAAGCTGCGCGCCGAGCTGGAGAGTATCCCGACCTACAAGCCGGGCAAGCCGGCTGCGGCGGGCGGGCCGGTCGCCTACAAGCTGTCCTCCAACGAGAACCCGTACCCGCCGCTGCCGGGTGTGCTGGAGAGCGTTACCGCTGCGGCCTCGGACTTCAACCGCTACCCGGACATGGCCTGCACCGGGTTGATGAACGAGCTGTCCGAGCGCTTCGGTGTGCCGATCTCCCATCTCGCCACCGGTACCGGCTCGGTGGGCGTCGCCCAGCAGCTGATCCAGGCCACCAGCGGCCCGGGCGACGAGGTGATCTACGCCTGGCGGTCGTTCGAGGCCTACCCGATCATCGCCCAGATCAGCGGCGCCCGGTCGGTGCAGGTGCCGCTGACGCCGGGGGACGTGCACGACCTGGACGCGATGGCCGACGCGATCACCGACCGGACGCGGCTGATCTTCGTGTGCAACCCCAACAACCCGACCGGCACGGTGGTGCGGCGGGCCGAGCTGGAACGGTTCCTCGACCGGGTGCCGCGTGACGTGCTCGTGGTGCTGGACGAGGCCTACCGCGAGTTCATCCGCGACCCCGAGGTGCCGGACGGTGTCGAGCTGTACCGGAAGCGGCCCAACGTCTGTGTGCTGCGGACCTTCTCCAAGGCGTACGGACTGGCGGGGCTGCGGATCGGTTTCGCGATCGCCCATGAGCCGGTGGCCGCGGCGCTGCGCAAGACGGCGGTGCCGTTCGGGGTGAGCCAGCTCGCGCAGGAGGCGGCCGTCGCCTCGCTCCGCGCCGAGGACGAGCTGCTGGGCCGGGTCGGCTCGCTGGTGTGCGAGCGCAAGCGCGTGGTCGACGCGCTGCAGGCCCAGGGCTGGACCGTGCCGGAGACGCAGGCCAACTTCGTGTGGCTGCGGCTGGGGGAGCGTACGGTCGCGTTCGCTCAGGCGTGTGAGGCGCACGGTGTGGTGGTCCGGCCGTTCCCCGGCGAGGGTGTGCGGGTGACGGTCGGCGAGGCGGAGGCGAATGACATCTTCCTGAAGGTGGCGGAGGCGTTCCGCAAGGAGATCTAGCTCCGGAGCAGGGCTTACTCCTCGATCAGTTCCACCCGGACGGGGTCGCCGTCCCGCACGGTCGCCAGGAGACCGGCGTCCCCGTCCAGGCTGCCGAGGATGTTGCAGGGGCTCGCGAGGCGGCACTCGTCGCCTCGCGAGATCGGCGTGGGTCCGTAGGGCAGGGCGAGCGAGTCGCCGTCCGTCCAGAAGGCCACCGTGCCCGGTTCCACGACCTGACGGGCGTCCGTTTCACGTGAAACAGAGATGCCTGTGTCGAAATACACCTCCTCACCCCATGTGTGCGCGGTCGAAGCGAGAGGCAGTGCCTTCGCGAGGGCCTGCGAGGTCGGCGTGCCGGCGTCGAGGGTCGCGGTGATGTGGCCCGCGGGCCAGGAGATGCGTATCTGCACGGCGCGCAATTCAACAAGATGTTGAAGTCGCTGCCAAGGACTTGACGCGAAGGTGAAGGGGGGACCCCCCCTCGGCGGCTGAGAATCAGTGCGTCATAATGGCTTGTGAATGTGAACGCGTTCACAAGCGCGTCCCGTTTGCTCCTTTATGTGGTTCTCAAAGGGGGGCAAACCGCCGCTGTACCACGCCGTAGTTAGGAGAGTGACGACGTGGACCTTGCTTTGGCGCCGGAGACACTGGCGCGCTGGCAGTTCGGCATTACCACCGTCTACCACTTCCTGTTCGTTCCGCTGACGATCTCCCTGGCCGCACTCACGGCCGGGCTGCAGACGGCCTGGGTGCGCACGGAGAAGGAGAAGTACCTCAGGGCGACGAAGTTCTGGGGCAAGCTCTTCCTGATCAACATCGCGATGGGTGTGGTCACCGGCATCGTGCAGGAGTTCCAGTTCGGCATGAACTGGTCCGACTACTCGCGCTTCGTCGGCGACATCTTCGGTGCCCCGCTCGCCTTCGAGGCGCTGATCGCGTTCTTCTTCGAGTCCACGTTCATCGGTCTGTGGATCTTCGGCTGGGACAAGCTGCCCAAGAAGATCCACCTGGCCTGCATCTGGATGGTCTCGATCGGCACGATCCTGTCGGCGTACTTCATCCTCGCGGCCAACTCCTGGATGCAGCACCCGGTCGGCTACAAGATCGACAAGGCTCGCGGGCGGGCCGAGCTGACCGACTTCTGGGCCGTGCTGACCCAGAACACGGCCCTCACCCAGGCCTTCCACACCCTCTCGGCGGCCTTCCTGACCGGCGGCGCCTTCATGGTGGGCATCTCCGCCTACCACCTGACGCGCAAGAAGCACATCCGCGAGATGAAGACCACGCTCCGGCTCGGACTGGTCACCGTGGTCATCGCCGGTCTGCTCACCGCGGTCAGCGGCGACACGCTCGGCAAGGTGATGTTCAAGCAGCAGCCGATGAAGATGGCCGCGGCAGAGGCGCTGTGGGACGGCCAGAAGCCGGCGCCGTTCTCGATCTTCGCCTACGGCGACGTGGACAAGGGCCACAACTCCGTGGCCGTCGAGATACCCGGCCTGCTGTCCTTCCTGGCCGACGACAACTTCAACTCCTACGTGCCCGGCATCAACGACGTCAACAAGGCCGAGCAGCAGAAGTTCGGGCCCGGTGACTACCGGCCGAACATCCCCGTCGCCTTCTGGGGCTTCCGCTGGATGATCGGCTTCGGCATGGCCTCCTTCGCCATCGGACTGGCCGGGCTGTGGCTGACCCGCAAGAAGTTCCTGCTGCCGCAGCACCTGCGGGTCGGCGACGACGAGGTGCCGCACCTGGTGCTCTTCAAGAGCAAGGCGCTCAGCCCGGCGCTCACCCACTGGTACTGGCGCATCGCCACCTGGACCATGGCCTTCCCGCTGATCGCCAACTCCTGGGGCTGGATCTTCACCGAGATGGGCCGCCAGCCGTGGGTCGTCTACGGCGTCCTGCAGACCCGGGACGCGGTTTCCCCCGGTGTCTCCCAGGGCGAGGTCCTCACCTCGATGGCCGTGTTCACCGCGCTGTACGCGGTCCTTGCCGTGGTCGAGGTCAAGCTGCTCGCGAAGTACGTCAAGGCCGGCCCGCCCGAACTGACCGAGGCCGACCTCAACCCGCCCACGAAGATCGGCGGCGACACTCGTGACGCCGACAAACCGATGGCCTTCTCGTACTAGGCCGGGGGAACAGTCATGCAACTTCACGACGTCTGGTTCGTTCTGATCGCGGTCCTGTGGACCGGCTACTTCTTCCTGGAGGGGTTCGACTTCGGGGTCGGCATCCTCACCAGGCTGCTGGCCCGCAACCGGCCCGAACGCCGGGTGCTGATCAACACCATCGGCCCCGTCTGGGACGGCAACGAGGTGTGGCTGCTCACCGCGGGCGGCGCCACCTTCGCCGCCTTCCCGGAGTGGTACGCCACCCTGTTCTCCGGCTTCTACCTGCCGCTGCTGCTCATCCTGGTCTGCCTGATCGTCCGGGGCGTCGCCTTCGAGTACCGGGCCAAGCGGCCGGAAGAGAAGTGGCAGGGCTCCTGGGAGACGGCCATCTTCTGGACCTCGCTGCTCCCGGCGTTCCTGTGGGGCGTGGCCTTCGGGAACATCGTGCGGGGGGTGAAGATCGACCGGAACTTCGAATACGTCGGCAGCGTCTGGGACCTGCTCAACCCGTACGCCCTGCTCGGCGGTCTGGTGACGCTCACCCTGTTCACCTTCCACGGGGCCGTGTTCACCGCGCTCAAGACCGTCGGGGACATCCGGGTGCGGGCACGGAAGCTGGCCCGGTGGGTCGGCCTGATCGCGGCCGTCGTGGCACTCGCGTTCCTGCTGTGGACACAGGACCACAGCGGTGACGGCAAGAGCCTGGTGGCGCTGATCGTGGCCGTCGTGGCCCTGGGAGCGGCGCTGGCGGCCAACCAGGCCGGACGCGAAGGATGGGCGTTCACCCTCTCCGGCCTCACCATCGTGGCCGCGGTGGCGATGCTCTTCCTCTCGCTCTTCCCGAACGTCATGCCGTCCACCCTCGACGCGCAGTGGAGCCTGACGGTCACCAACGCCTCGTCGAGCCCGTACACCCTGAAGATCATGACGTGGCTGGCGGCGATCGCCACCCCGCTCGTCCTGCTCTACCAGGGCTGGACCTACTGGGTCTTCCGCAAGCGGATCGGCACGCAGCACATCGCTCCTGACGCTGCTGCCGGCGCCGCGCACTGAGTCCGCCGAGGGTGCGTTTCACGTGAAACGCACCCTCGGGACCGAAGGGCATGTTTCACGTGAAACCCATCGATCCCCGTCTTCTGCGCTACGCACGCGCCACCCGGCTCTTCCTCGTGGCCGTCGTCGGCCTGGGGGCCGTCGGTGCCGGGCTCGTCATCGCTCAGGCCATGCTGATCGCCGACATCGTCGTCGGGGCGTTCCAGCACGGTCAGTCGGCCGCTGACCTGCGCACTCCCCTGCTGCTCTTGGCCGCCGTGGCCGTCGGGCGGTCGGTGGTCGCGTGGCTCACGGAGCTCTCCGCCCACCGTGCGAGCGCGGCCGTGAAGTCCGAGCTGCGGGCACGGCTCCTGGACCGGGCGGCGGCGCTCGGACCGGGATGGCTGAGCGGGCAGCGGACCGGTTCGCTGGTCACCCTCGCCACGCGGGGCGTCGACGCCCTGGACGACTACTTCTCGCGCTACCTCCCGCAGCTGGGGCTCGCCGTGGTCGTGCCGGTCGCGGTGCTGGCCCGGATCGTCACCGAGGACTGGGTGTCGGCGGCGATCATCGTCGGCACGCTGCCGCTGATCCCGCTGTTCATGATGCTGATCGGCTGGGCGACCCAGTCCCGGATGGACCGCCAGTGGCGGTTGCTGTCCCGGCTGTCCGGTCACTTCCTGGACGTCGTCGCCGGGCTGCCCACGCTGAAGGTGTTCGGCCGGGCCAAGGCGCAGGCGGACTCCATCCGCCGTATCACCGGCGAGTACCGGCAGGCCACCCTGCGGACGCTGCGCATCGCCTTCCTCTCCTCGTTCGCGCTGGAACTGCTGGCCACCCTGTCGGTCGCGCTGGTCGCCGTCACGATCGGGATGCGGCTGGTCCACGGCGACATGGACCTGTACATCGGTCTGGTGATCCTGGTGCTGGCGCCGGAGGCCTACCTGCCGCTGCGGCAGGTAGGTGCGCAGTACCACGCGGCGGCGGAGGGGCTCGCCGCGGCGGAGGAGATCTTCACGGTCCTGGAGACGGCGGCGCCGGAGTCCGGGACCGCCGCGGTGCCTGAGGGGCCGCTCGCCTTCGAGGGGGTCGCGGTCCGCTATCCGGGGCGTTCCTCGGACGCGGTGAGCGGTGTGTCGTTCAGCGTCGAGCCCGGTGAGACCGTCGCGCTGGTCGGGCCGAGCGGGGCGGGCAAGTCGACGCTGCTGAGCGTGCTGCTGGGGTTCGTCCGGCCGGCCGAGGGACGGGTACGGATCGGGGGAGCCGATCTCGCCGGCCTCGACCTCGCGGAGTGGCGGTCCCGTATCGCATGGGTGCCGCAGCGGCCGCACCTGTACGCCGGGACCATCGCGGAGAACGTGCGGCTGGCCCGGCCCGGGGCCGACGACGGGGCCGTGCGCCGGGCCCTGCGGGACGCGGGGGCGCTGGACTTCGTGGAGGCGCTGCCGGACGGAACCGGCACCGTGCTCGGCGAGGACGGGGCGGGACTCTCGGCGGGGCAGCGGCAGCGGCTCGCGCTGGCGCGGGCGTTCCTGGCGGACCGGCCCGTGCTGCTGCTGGACGAGCCGACGGCCGCGCTGGACGGGGCGACGGAGGAGGAGGTCGTCGCGGCGGTGCGCAGGCTCGCGGCCGGGCGGACCGTGCTGCTCGTCGTGCACCGGCCCGCGCTGCTGGCGGTGGCCGACAGGGTCGTACGCCTCGACGAACCCGTGGACGGGACGGCGGGACCGCGGCTCGACGCGCAGGCGGAACCATCACCCGGGGTGCGGGCCGGAGCCGGGGCGGATGTCCCGGCAGCCGCGCCCACGGCGGCCCGGGCCGGCCGGCGACCGCACGAGGGTTCCACCGCACGGGGCCGGAGCGTGCTGGGGCGGGTCCGGGGCCTGGGCGGCGGGGCGCGCGGACGCCTGGCCGGGGCGCTGCTGCTGGGCGGCCTGGCGCTGGGCAGCGCCGTCGGGCTGATGGCGACCTCCGGCTGGCTCATCTCCCGGGCGTCGCAGCAGCCGCCGGTGCTGTATCTGATGGTGGCGGTGACGGCGACGCGGGCCTTCGGCATCGGGCGGGCCGTCTTCCGCTATGCCGAACGGGTGGTGTCCCACGACGCCGTCCTGCGGATGCTGGCCGACACCCGGGTCGCGGTGTACCGGCGGCTGGAGCGCCTGGCTCCCGCCGGACTCGCCGGTGTCCGGCGCGGTGACCTGCTCAGCCGGCTGGTGTCGGACGTGGACGCCTTCCAGGACTACTGGCTGCGCTGGCTGCTGCCCGCCGGGATCGCCGCCGGCGTCTCGGCGGCCTCCGTCGGCTTCACGTGCTGGCTGCTGCCCGAGGCGGGCGCCGCCCTCGCGGTGGGTCTGCTGGCGGCCGGTGCGGGCGTCCCCCTGCTGACCGCGGCCGCGGCCCGGCGCACCGAGCGGCGGCTGGCGCCCGCCCGCGGCGAGCTCGCCACCCGCGTGACCGACCTGCTCACCGGCACCGCCGAGCTGACCGTCGCCGGTGCGCTGCCGGCCCGTGCGGCCGCGGCCCGGCGGGCCGACGGGACCCTCACCCGGATCGCCGAGCGCGCCGCCGCCGTCACCGGGCTCGGTGACGGGCTGACCGCGCTGGTCTCCGGGCTGACCGTGACGGCCACCGCCGTGTTCGGGGCCCAGGCGGTGGCGGCCGGGCGGCTGGACGGCGTGGCGATGGCCGTGGTCGTGCTCACTCCGCTGGCCGCCTTCGAGTCCGTGCTCGGTCTGCCGCTCGCCGTGCGGTACCGGCAGCGGGTGCGGCGCAGCGCGGAGCGCGTGTACGAGGTCCTGGACGCGCCCGAGCCGGTGCGCGAGCCGGAATCGCCCCGGCAGGCGCCCGCCTCCCCGTTCCCGGTGGTCGTCAAGGGCCTGGGCGCGCGGTACGCGGGACGTCGGCGGGAGGCGCTGGCCGGACTGGACCTGACCCTGGAGCAGGGGCGCCGGATCGCGGTGGTGGGGGCTTCCGGTTCCGGCAAGACGACCCTCGCGCAGGTGCTGCTGAGGTTCCTGGACCCGGCAGCGGGCTCCTACACCCTCGCCGGTGTGGACGCGTGCGCGCTGGCGGGCGACGACGTGCGGCGGCTCGTCGGGCTGTGCGCCCAGGACGCGCATCTCTTCGACAGCTCGGTCCGCGAGAACCTGCTGCTGGCCCGGAAGGACGCGACGGAGGCGGAGCTGCGCGGAGTGCTCTCCCGGGCCCGGCTGCTGGACTGGGTGGACGCGCTGCCCGACGGCCTGGACACGCTCGTCGGCGAACACGGCGCGCGGCTCTCCGGGGGGCAGCGGCAGCGGCTGGCACTGGCCCGCGCGCTGCTGGCCGGCTTCCCGGTGCTGGTGCTGGACGAACCCGCCGAGCACCTGGACCTGGCGACGGCGGACGCCCTGACCGCCGATCTGCTGGCGGCGACGGAGGGCCGCACCACGCTGCTGATCACGCACCGGCTGGCCGGGCTCGACGCGGTGGACGAGGTGATCGTGCTCGACGCGGGCCGGGTGGTGCAGCGGGGGCCGTACGAGCGGCTGGCGGCCGAGGACGGGCCGCTGCGGGAGATGGCGCGCCGGGAGGCCGAGTCGGAGTCGCTGGTGCCGGTGCGGTGAGCCCTGGCACCCGGTGCGCGCGGCCCGGCCGCGGGCCGACGGTGACGCCGCCCCGCGGGCGACGGACGGCCCCGGCACGACCGGGGTGCGGGAGGCGCCGTACCGCCACGGCACGCCGTGGTGGTGCGGTTACGCCTCGCGGTCCGCGAGGAGTCGCTCGATCACGACCGCCACGCCGTCGTCGTTGTTGGCGACCGTACGGCCCGAGGCGGCGGCGATGACGTCGGGGTGGGCGTTGCCCATCGCGTACCCCTGGCCGGCCCAGGTCAGCATCTCGACGTCGTTGGGCATGTCACCGAAGGCCACGACCTCCTCGTGCGAGATGCCGCGTTCGGCGCAGCACAGCGCGAGCGTGCTGGCCTTGGACACGCCGTGGCCGCTGATCTCCAGCAGGGCGCTGGGGCTGGAGCGGGTGACGGTGGCGTGCGTGCCGATCGCCAGGCGGGCCAGGGTGAGGAAGGCGTCGGGGTCGAGGGAGTGGTGGTGGGCGAGGATCTTGAGCACCGGCTGGGCTGCGGCCGGGCCGTCGGTGGCGAGCAGCTCCTCGGCGGGCAGGAGGTTGTCGGGTGCCTCCATGTGCAGCTTGGGGTAGCCCGGTTCCTGGTGGAAGCCGAAGGTCTGCTCGACGGCGAACACCGTGCCCGGCGCGGCCTCGCGCAGCAGGCGTACGACGTCCAGGGCGTTCTCCCGGGCCAGCTCGCGCACCTTCACGAACCGGTGGGCGCCGGGGCCGCCGTGCAGGTCGACCACGGCGGCGCCGTTCCCGCAGATCGCCAGGCCGTGGCCGTGGACGTGTTCGCTGACGACGTCCATCCAGCGGGCGGGCCTGCCGGTGACGAAGAAGACGTCTATCCCGGCCTCCTCGGCGGCGGCCAGTGCGGCGACGGTCCGCGCGGAGACCGACTTGTCGTCGCGCAGCAGGGTGCCGTCGAGGTCGGTGGCGATCAGCCGCGCGGGCGGGGCGGCGGCAGGGGTCCCGGGCTGTCTGGTCGCTGAGGTCACCCGGTCATTCTCGCCCAGGGGCCCGCACGGCCGTGCGCCGGTCCGCACGGATGAGACGCAGGCGACGTTCGGCCGGCCGGCGAGGGGGGCGCTCCCGGAGGGCCCCGGCCGGACGGACCCGGCGCGCGCCCCGGGCGGGACGTGCCGCCGGCGGTCAGTCCAGCTGGGCCGCGGCCTCCATGGCGATCCGCTCGAAGACCTTCTCGTCCGCGGCGAAGTCGGTGTCCGGGACGGGCCAGTGGACGACGATCTCGGTGAAGCCCAGCTCGCGGTGGCGCCCGGCGAAGTCCACGAAGGCGTCCAGGGACGTCAGTGGCCGGCCGCGGTCGGGGGTGAAGCCGGTGAGCAGGATCTTGTCCGGTTCGGCGGTGTCCCGCCCGACGGCCCGGCACGCCTCGGACAGCGCGCCGAGCTGCCCGCGCAGGGCCTCGACGGACTGCTCCGGCGTGCCGGTCTCGTACAGCTTCGGGTCGCCCGTGGTCACCCACGCCTGCCCGTACCGCGCGGCGAGCCGCAGACCGCGCGGGCCCGTGGCGGCGACGGCGAACGGCAGCCGGGGGCGCTGGACGCAGCCCGGGATGTTGCGGGCCTCGTGCGCCGAGTAGAACCGTCCCTCGTGCGTCACCGCGTCCTCGGTGAGCAGCCGGTCGAGCAGGGGCACGAACTCGGCCAGCCGGTCCGCGCGCTCGCGCGGGGTCCAGGGTTCCTGGCCGAGGGCCGTGGCGTCGAAGCCGGTGCCGCCGGCGCCGATGCCGAGGGTGATCCGGCCGCCGGAGACGTCGTCGAGGGTGATCAGTTCCTTGGCGAGGGTCACCGGGTGGCGGAAGTTGGGCGAGGTGACCAGCGTGCCGAGGCGCAGCCGGTCGGTGACCGAGGCGGCCGCCGTCAGCGTCGGGATCGCGCCGAACCAGGGGCCTTCGCGGAAGCTGCGCCAGGAGAGGTGGTCGTAGGTGTAGGCCGTGTGGAAGCCGAGCTGCTCCGCACGTACCCACGCCGCACGGGCGCCCTCGTGCCAGCGGCGGTACGGCAGGATCACGGTGCTCAGACGCAGACTCATGCGTTCGAGGGTAAGGGGCTCCGCAGGTCGGCCGAGACGTTCACCGGGCGCGGTCGGACGGCGCCGCCGCGTGGGCGGCAGCGGTCGCCGGGGGCTCAGCGCGGGCCGGGGAAGCGCAGG
Organism: Streptomyces sp. NPDC025833; assembly: GCF_055558055.1. NCBI lineage: Bacteria > Bacillati > Actinomycetota > Actinomycetes > Kitasatosporales > Streptomycetaceae > Streptomyces > Streptomyces sp. NPDC025833. Next base: position 158,900 of record NZ_JBVHNF010000008.1, on the reverse strand, counting down.
TGGCGCTGTGGTACGGCGGCCGTCAGCCAGACACCGTTGGCACTGACGTGGAACACGTGGCCCTCCCGGTGCATGGCGCCGGAGTCGACGGTGAGGACCACCGGGCGGCCCCGGCGGGCGCCGACGCGGGTGGCGGTCTCCCGGTCCGGGGAGAGGTGGACGGCGTGCCGTCCCATGGGACGCAGGCCCTCGGCGCGGATCGCGTCCAGGTGCGCGGCGACCGTCCCGTGGTACAGGTACGGCGGGGGGACCGCCGGGGGCAGGCCGAGGTCGACCCGGATGCTGTGGCCCTGGGCGGCGCGGATCCTGCCGTGCTCGATCATGAAGCGCTGTTTGTCGTTGGTGGCGACCACGCGCTCCAGTTCCTCGCGCGTGAACCGGAACCCGTGGGCGCCGGCCGCGGTGATCAGCTCGTCGACGTCCACCCAGCCGCCGGGGTCGGGTGCGAGACCGATGCGCTCGGGCTGATGGCGCAGGTGCCTGGAGAGGTATCTGGACACCTGTATGGCGCGTCTGTCGTCCATGAGTCGAGCGTGGCGGAGAGACGCGGATCACGCAGCCGGTTTTCGGCGCGAGGTTTGATCCACAAGCAAGTGCGGTTATCCACAGGTTACTTGGCGAACTTGTGGACAACCAGGTGGAGTTTCAGGTTGTTTCGTGAACGTTGGTGCGATCATGTGTCGTTGCGACCAGATCGTCCAAGGTCCGCGCACGGACCGCGCGTTCCGCCGCCAGGGCGATGAAGTCCGAAACCCGTTCCGGGCCGACCAGCCTCTCCACGGCGGCGATTGTCTCCGCGGGCAGCGCGACCGGCCGGGTGCCGGTGGGCACGGGAGGCGGTCGCCGCTCCACGAGGTGGGTGCGCAGGTGGCGGGTGGCCAACGCGCGCATGGCCCGGGCGAGTTCCGCGTCGACGGTCCGCTGGGCCAGTGGACGCAGACGGCGGACGAGCGAGGCGGCCTCGGCGGCGTGGTCGTCCGTGCGGCTTGCCGGCTCGGAGAGGTGGCGCGCGAACACGTACTCGGTCGTGAACTCCAGGAAATGGGACGCGATGTGCTCGATCTGACCCCTCAACTCCCGCAGGTGACCGGTGATCACCGACAGCGGCACACCGGCGGCGTGCAACTCGACGGCCACCGCCAGCTCTTGGGGGCTCGGCACCAGGAAGCCGTCCGGGTCGTCCGCGACGGGTTCCAGTACGCCGAGGCCGACCGCCTCGGCCACCGCGTCGTCGGGCACGCCGCCGAAGCGGGCGACCAGCTCGGCGCGGGTGGCGCGGGCGGGCCGCTCGTCCGTCCACGGGCCCTCCACCTCGGACACCAGACCGAGGATGCCGGCCAGGCCGCGGCCGGTGTCCCAGGCGTCCAGGACCTCCTTGACCGAGGTCAGGGTGTAGCCCCGGTCGAGGAGGTGCGCGATCTGGTGGAGGCGGGTGACGTGGGCGCCGGAGTGGAGGTTGGCCCGGCCCCGGCGCTCCGGGCGGGGGAGGAGGCCGCGGTCCTGGTAGGCGCGGATGGTCCGGACCGTGGTGCCGGTGAGGTGCGCGAGGTCCTCGATGCGGTGGACGTGACGGGCCGCGGGATCGGACACGGCGGACGCCCCTCGCTCGACGAGGTGGCTGCTGGGAGGCGGGGCGGCTGCTCCGGGCCCCGTCCCGGACCGGTCACCGGAGGCCGGGCCCGCCGTCCGGTCGTAGGCCGGCCCGGCGGGGGCGCCTGCTTCGGACCCCGTCCGCCCGGCGCCCGCCGCACTTCCCGGCGCCCGCCACGCCCCCCGGGCCCGGCCTCCGGCATGCCCGCCCCCGCCCACCCGACCGGGGCTCGCAACCGGAACTCACGACCGGGGCTCGCAACCGGAACTCACGACCGGAACGCACGACCGGAACTCGACACCGGTCCTCACAACCGCGGCTCCACCCGGGCGATCCTCCGCAGCACCCCCGGCGCGAGGCGGGCCAGCAGGTGGGCGCCGCGGGCCTCCGCGGTCACCGGCACCACCGCCCGGTTGCGGACCACCGCGTCCAGGATCGCGTCGGCCACCTTCTCCGGCGGGAAGTTGCGCAGCCCGTACAGGCGGGACGTCCGTTCCTGGCGACGGCGTTCCTCCGCCTCGTCGACACCGGCGAACCGGGCCGTGGACGTGATGCTGGTGTTGACGAAGCCCGGGCAGACCGCCGTCACGCCGATCCCCTGGCCGGCCAGTTCGGCGCGCAGGCACTCGGAGAGCATCAGCACGGCCGCCTTGGAGGTGCTGTAGGCCGGCAGGGCACGCGAGGGCTGGTACGCCGCGGCAGACGCCGTGTTGACGATGTGGCCGCCCTGGCCGCGCTCGGCCATCCGCGCCCCGAAGAGCCGGCAGCCGTGGATCACGCCCCACAGGTTGACGTCCAGCACCTTGCGCCAGTCGTCGGTCGTCGTGGCGAAGAAGGAGCCCGACAGGCCGATGCCCGCGTTGTTGACCAGCACGTCCAGGACGCCGTACTCCCGGTGCACCTTCTCCGCGAGCTTCTCCATGGCCTGCTCGTCGGAGACGTCGGCCGGCTCGGCCCAGGCCGCGGGCGCGCCGACCAGCCGGGACAGTTCGGCGGTGCGGGCCGCGGCCTCCGCGTCGCGGTCGACGGCGACCACCCGGGCCCCGGCCTCGGCGAAGGCGAACGCCGTCGCCCGCCCGATGCCGCTGCCCGCGCCGGTGACCAGCACGAGCTGCCCGGCGAACCGGTCGGCGTGCCGGCCGGTGGGGGCCGGGGCGGGCCGGCCGCCTTCCACGGACCCGGCGAACTCCTCGATCCAGGCGGACAGCTGGTCGGGCCGGGTGCGCGGGACCCAGTGCCCGGCCGGCAGCGTGCGCCGGGTCAGCTCGGGTGCCCACCGGTCCAGGTCGTCGTACAGCCGCTCGGAGAGGAACACGTCCCCCTGCGGGGTGATGAGCTGCACGGGCGCGTGCGCGTACGCGTCCGGGCGCGGCCGGCTCAGCCGGGCGCGGACGTTGTCCCGGTACAGCCAGGCGCCGTGCGCCGCGTCGGACGGGAGGGAGACGGTCGGGTAGTCGCCGCCGGGGATGCCCTCGGCCCGCTCCAGGATCTTCGGCCAGCGCTTGCCGAGCGGTCCGCGCCAGGCCAGTTCCGGCAGGGCCGGCGTGTGCAGCAGGTACACGTACCAGGACTTGGCGCCCTGGGCGAGGAGCTGGCCCGCCCGGCGGGGCGTCGGACGCTTCACGCGCGCGTCGATCCAGTGCCCGAAGTGGTCGAGGGACGGCCCGGAGATCGAGGTGAAGGAGGCGATGCGGCCCTCGGTGCGGCCCACGGTGACGAACTCCCAGGACTGCACCGAGCCCCAGTCGTGCCCGACGAGGTGCACCGGCCGGTCCGGGCTGACCGCGTCCACGACGGCCAGGAAGTCGTCCGTGAGCTTGGCGAGGGTGAACCCCCCGCGCAACGGCCGCGGCGCCGTGGAGCGGCCGTGGCCCCGGACGTCGTACAGGACCACGTGGAAGCGGCCGGCGAGCCGGACCGCGACCTCGGACCAGACCTCCTTGCTGTCCGGGTAGCCGTGGACGAGGACGACCGTCGGCCGTTCCGGATCGCCCAGCTCGGCCACGCACAGCTCGACCCCGCCGGTCCGCACCCAGCGCTCGCGCGCGCCTTCCAGTGTCACTTCTCCTCCGTCCAGCGCCGCACGTGCGGCAGATCGTCGTCCAGCCAGAACGCGCTCTCCCCGGGGTCCCTGGAATCGGTGACCACCAGGATCTCCTCGAACTTCGCGCCCGTGCCCCGGAAACCCAGGTGCGGTTCGACCGCCCACAGGCCCGGCCGCGGCGGGTGGTCCGAGAAGCGGTACGGGGACCACAGCGGCGACCAGCCCTCGCGGTGGCCGTGCAGCGCGTCGGAGGCCAGCCCCTTCAGGGACCGCGTGCCGAATCCGAACAGGTGGGGCGACCAGCGGCGCTGCCGCACCCGGTCCACCTTGTGGGCGATCACCCCGAAGGGATAGGCGCGGTGCCGGTTGGCGTAGCCCTGGCGGACCATCAGCCGGTCCACGTCCCGGTAGATCTCCCGCAGCGGGCGCCGTTCGCGCACCTCGCGCAGGATCAGCTCGCGGTGCGCCTCCAGGTCCGCCATCAGCCGGTCCTGCACCGGGTTCGCGCCCAGCGAGCCCGAGTAGCCGATGTCCGCCGTGCACCCCTCGAAAACCGGTGCCATGTCCAGGATGAACGGCATCCCCGGCTCCAGCGCGCGGTCGGTCGGGAAGAACTGGAGCGGGACGCGGAAACCCGTGAACGCGGTGCGGTCGCCGAACCAGGCGAAGGGGAGGTGGAACCAGTCCCGCACCCCGCGCTCGCGCAGCCACTCCCGCTGCATCCGCGCCGCCCCGCGCTCGGTCACGCCCGGCTCCAGGCGGGCCGCGACCGCCTCGGCGCACTCGTAGGCGAGGCGTTGCACCCGTCTGAACCCCCGCAGTTCCGCGGAGAGTTCGCTGCTCACTGCCGTCGTCATGCCGTCCCGTCCCGTCGCCCGGCGACTCGTGCGCCGGCGCGGCGACTTGTCCCGTCGACTCGTCCCGTCGACCGCGGTACGCGTCCGTAACTTGACCCTGGTGAATGTGGCAGTTGTTAGAGGTGGCGTCAATAGGGCGATCAAGGGCTGTGGACGAGGGCCGCCCGGTGCCCGGGCTCCACCCTGGGAGGGGAACCCCTAGGGCCCCGTACTACCTGGGTCTGACGGGAAACGGCTCTGTGGTCTGACGACGGACGTGGCCCGGATCACTACCGTCGGGTGGGTGACTGTGATCGCGACCGAAAGCCTGAGCAAGCGGTTCCCCCGGGTGACCGCGCTCGACCGGCTGTCCGTGGACATCGGGCCCGGTGTGACCGGACTCGTCGGAGCCAACGGTGCCGGCAAGTCCACCCTGATCAAGATCCTGCTGGGGCTGTCCCCCGCCACGGAGGGCCGGGCCGAGGTGCTCGGCCTCGACGTCGCCGAGAAGGGCGCCGCCATCCGCGAGCGGGTCGGGTACATGCCGGAGCACGACTGCCTGCCGCCCGACGTCTCGGCCACCGAGTTCGTCGTCCACATGGCCCGCATGTCCGGCCTGCCGCCCGCCGCCGCGCGCGAGCGCACCGCCGACACCCTGCGCCACGTGGGCCTGTACGAGGAGCGCTACCGCCCCATCGGCGGCTACTCGACCGGCATGAAGCAGCGCGTGAAGCTCGCCCAGGCCCTGGTGCACGACCCCCGGCTGGTCTTCCTCGACGAGCCGACCAACGGCCTCGACCCGGTCGGCCGCGACGAGATGCTGGGTCTGATCCGCCGCATCCACAGCGATTTCGGCATCTCGGTCCTGGTCACCTCGCACCTGCTGGGCGAGCTGGAACGCACCTGCGACCACGTCGTCGTGATCGACGGCGGCAAACTGCTGCGCTCCAGCTCCACCACCGACTTCACCCAGACCACGACCACCCTCGCGATCGAGGTCACCGACAGCGACACCCACCCCGACGGCACCCGTGCGGTCCGCGAGGCGCTCCACGCGCGCGGGGCCGTCACGCACGCGGAGGCCGGCGGGCTGCCCGGCGCCGGCCACATCCTGCTGCTGACCGCCACGGGCGACGAGACGTACGACCTCGTCCGGGACGTCGTCGCCGACCTCGGCCTCGGCCTGGTGCGCATGGAACAGCGCCGGCACCACATCTCCGAGGTGTTCACCAGCCACGACGAACAGCGGAAGGAGGCCGTCGGCCATGGCGGTTGACCGTCCCCTGGCAACGCCCACCGGCGACCAGTCCCGCATCCACGACATCGGCTACCGCGGCTACGACGGCCCCCGGCTCGGCCGCGCCTACGCCCGCCGGTCGCTGTACTCGCAGTCCCTGCGCGGCGCCTACGGCCTCGGCCGCTCGGTGAAGTCCAAGGTGCTGCCGATGCTGCTGTTCGCGGTGATGTGCGTGCCCGCCGCCATCATGGTGGCCGTCACCGTCTTCACCAAGGCGCACGAACTGCCGGTGTCCTACACCCGCTACGCGATCATCATGCAGGCGGTGATCAGCCTGTACGTCGCCTCCCAGGCGCCCCAGGCCGTCTCGCGCGACCTGCGCTTCAAGACGGTTCCGCTGTACTTCTCGCGGCCGATCGAGACCGCCGACTACGTCCTCGCGAAGTTCGCCGCGCTCGCCTCCGCGCTGTTCGTGCTCACCGCGGCCCCCCTGCTCGTGATGTACATCGGCGCGCTGCTGTCCAAGCTGGGCTTCGCCCACCAGACCGAGGAATTCGCCCAGGGACTGGTCTCCGTGGCCCTGCTCTCACTGCTGCTCGCCGGGATCGGCCTGGTCATCGCCGCCGTCACCCCGCGCCGCGGCTTCGGCATCGCCGCCGTGATCGCCGTGATGACCATCTCCTACGGCGCGGTCTCCACCCTCCAGGCCATCGCCGACGTCCAGGGCAGCGGGAGCGCCGTCCCGTGGATCGGCCTGTTCTCGCCGATCACCCTGATCGACGGCGTGCAGTCCGCCTTCCTCGGCGGCCGCTCGGCCTTCCCCGGCGGGACCGGCCCGTCCGGCGGCGAGGGCGCGGTGTACGTCGTGTTCGTCCTCGGCCTGATCGCCGCGTGCTACGGCCTCCTGATCCGCCGCTACCGGAAGGTGGGCCTGTGATGACCACGCTCTCCATCGACCACGTCTCGCGCTGGTTCGGCAACGTCGTCGCCGTCAACGACATCACCATGACCATCGGGCCCGGCGTCACCGGCCTGCTCGGCCCCAACGGCGCCGGGAAGTCCACCCTCATCAACATGATGGGCGGCTTCCTCGCCCCGTCCACCGGCACGGTCACCCTCGACGGCCAGCCGGTCTGGCGCAACGAGGACATCTACCGCCACATCGGCATCGTCCCCGAGCGGGAGGCGATGTACGACTTCCTCACCGGACGCGAGTTCGTCGTCGCCAATGCCGAGCTGCACGGCCTCGGCGGTAAGGCCGCCCAGCGCGCCCTCGCCACGGTCGAGATGGAGTACGCGCAGGACCGGAAGATCGCCACCTACTCCAAGGGCATGCGGCAGCGCGTGAAGATGGCGAGCGCCCTGGTGCACGACCCGTCGCTGCTCCTGCTCGACGAGCCGTTCAACGGCATGGACCCGCGCCAGCGCATGCAGCTGATGGACCTGCTCCGCACGATGGGCGACGAGGGCCGCACGGTGCTGTTCTCCTCGCACATCCTCGAAGAGGTCGAGCAGCTCGCCCGGCACATCGAGGTCGTCGTCGCCGGACGGCACGCGGCCAGCGGCGACTTCCGCAAGATCCGCCGCCTGATGACCGACCGGCCGCACCGCTACCTGGTGCGCTCCAGCGACGACCGCGCCCTCGCGGCCGCGCTGATCGCCGACCCGTCGACGGCCGGCATCGAGGTCGACCACGCCGAGGGCGCGCTGCGCGTCCAGGCCGTGGATTTCGGCCGCTTCACCGCCCTGCTGCCGAAGGTCGCGAAGGACCACGGCATCCGGCTCCTCACGGTCTCGCCGTCCGACGAGTCCCTGGAGTCCGTCTTCTCGTATCTGGTCGCGGCGTAGGAGGCCGAAGATGTACGACCCCACCGTCGCCCGGCTCACCTATCGGGCCCTGCTCGGCCGTCGCCGGGCCCTCATCCTCGGCGCGCTGCCGCTGCTGCTGATCGTGATCTCCGTGGCCGTGCGCGCCCTGACCGGAGCGGACGACCAGACGGCGGCCGACGTCCTCGGCGGCTTCGCGCTCGCCACCATGGTGCCGATCATCGGTGTCATCGCGGGCACGGGCGCCATCGGCCCGGAGATCGACGACGGCTCCGTCGTCTACCTGCTGTCCAAGCCGATCAAGCGGCCCACGATCATCTTCACCAAGCTGATCGTCGCCATCGCCGTGACCATGGTCTTCTCGGCGGTGCCGACGCTCGTCGCGGGCCTGATCCTGAACGGCAACGGCCAGCAGATCGCGGTCGCCTACACGGTCGCCGCGCTGGTCTCCTCCATCGCCTACTCGGCCCTGTTCCTGCTGCTGGGCACCGTCTCCCGGCACGCGGTGGTGTTCGGGCTCGTCTACGCCCTGGTCTGGGAGGCGCTGTTCGGCTCGCTGGTGGCGGGCGCGCGCACGCTGAGCGTCCAGCAGTGGTCGCTGGCCGTCGCCCACAAGCTGGCCGGCGGTGACCTGGTCACCTCGGACGTGGGCCTGACGACGGCCGTCGTCCTGCTGGTGGCGGTCACGGTCCTGGCCACCTGGTACGCCGGCCAGAAGCTGCGGTCGCTGACGCTGGCGGGCGAGGAGTGAGCGGCCCGGGCCCCGGCGGAGGCCCCGCCCCCGGCTCCGGCGGGGCACTCGGGCGCGGCTGACCGCGCCCGTTTTATTCGGTGGCGTCCGACTCGGCGGGCGGGGCACAGTGGTGGTGCCCCACCGCCGGGATCGTCCCGGCGCCGCAGACCGGGAGTGGAGGTGGGCGATGCCCATGCACGGCAGTACGCCCGGCTCCCGTCAGGGCGGCCCGAGGCCGGCTCCGGAGCGATCGCCACTGCTCCGCTGAGCCACGGGAGCTGCCCGGGGCGGCCGCTTCGAGCACGCGATGTCGCTCTCGCGTGGGCCGCCCACCCGGAGGATTGGCCGAGTGGCAAGGCACCGGCTCGCTGAGCCGTGGTCGGGGGCGACCCCGCGCACGTTCGATCCGTGCATCCTCCGCGCGACACCGTCACGCTGACCCGTCCGACGTCCCGTCCGACCGCTCAGCTGGGCGCGAGCGAGGTCGCCGGCCGACGGGAGACACCGTCCGACGACCGTACGGCGCCCGCAGTCCTGCCAAGAACGCGCAAGGCCGCGACGGCCGCGCACCCGGCGCGTCCCGGGCAGGCCGGTGGCTCAGGCCAGCAACCGCTCCAGGACCACCGCGATGCCGTCGTCATCGTTGGACGCCGTGACCTCGTCGGCCACCGCGCGCAGTTCCGCGTGGGCGTTTGCCATGGCCACCCCGCGGGAGGCCCAGCCGAACATCGGTATGTCGTTGGGCATGTCGCCGAAGGCGATGGTGTCGGCGGCCTTCAGCCCCAGCCGCCGCGCCGCCAGGGAGAGCCCGGTGGCCTTGGACAGGCCGAGCGGGAGCAGCTCGACTATGCCCTCGCCCGCCATGGCCACGGTGACGAAGCCCCCGGCCGCCTGCCGGGCCGCCTCCGCCAGCTCGTCGTCGCCCAGCACCGGGTGCTGTATGTAGATCTTGTTGAGGGGGGCCGCCCAGAGGTCGGAGAGATCCGTGAACGGCGTCCCGGGCAGCTTGCCGGTGAGCGCGTAGCCCGGGCCCACCAGCACCTCGCCGTCGAGGCCGTCACGGCTGGCCGCCAGGTGCAGCGGACCGACCTGGGCCTCGATCTTGGCCAGGGCCACGGCCGCCAGCTTCCGGTCCAGGGTGACCGAGGTCAGCAGGCGGTGCGCGTCGGCGTCGTAGACCTGGGCGCCCTGGCCGCAGACGGCGAGGCCGTCGTAGCCGAGGTCGTCCAGGACGTGCCGGGTCCACGGGACCGCGCGGCCGGTGACGACGATGTGGGCCGCGCCCGCCGCGGTGGCCGCGGCGAGCGCGTCACGGGTGCGCCGCGACACCGAGCCGTCGGAGCGCAGAAGCGTTCCGTCGAGATCGGTGGCGATCAGGGGGTACGGGAATCCGGCGCTCACTTCGCGACCGGCTCCAGGACCTCCCGGCCGCCCAGGTACGGGCGCAGCACCTCGGGGACCCGGACGGAGCCGTCGGCGAGCTGGTGGTTCTCCAGGATCGCCACGATCGTGCGCGGTACGGCGCACAGCGTGCCGTTGAGGGTGGCCAGCGGCTTGACCTGCTTGCCGTCACGCATCCGGATGGCCAGTCGGCGGGACTGGAACTCGGTGCAGTCCGAGGTCGACGTCAGTTCGCGGTACTTGCCCTGCGTCGGGATCCACGCCTCGCAGTCGTACTTACGGGCGGCCGAGGAGCCGAGGTCACCGGAGGCGACGTCGATCACGCGGAACGGCAGCTCCAGGGAGGTCAGCCACTGCTTCTCCCACTCCAGGAGCCGCTGGTGCTCGGCCTGCGAGTCCTCGGGGGCGACGTACGAGAACATCTCGACCTTGTCGAACTGGTGCACCCGGAAGATGCCCCGGGTGTCCTTGCCGTGCGAACCCGCCTCGCGGCGGAAGCAGGGCGAGAAGCCCGCGTACCGCAGCGGCAGCCGGTCCGCGTCGATGATCTCGTCCATGTGGTAGGCCGCCAGCGGGACCTCGGAGGTGCCGACCAGGTACAGGTCGTCCTTGTCGAGGTGGTAGACGTCCTGGGCGGCCTGCCCGAGGAAACCGGTGCCCGCCATGGACTGCGGGCGGACCAGCGCCGGGGTGAGCATCGGGGTGAAGCCGGCCTCGGTGGCCTGCGCGATCGCGGCGTTCACCAGGGCCAGCTCCAGCAGGGCGCCGACACCGGTGAGGAAGTAGAAGCGGGAACCGGAGACCTTGGCGCCGCGCTCGACGTCGATCGCGCCGAGGATCTGGCCCAGCTCCAGGTGGTCCCGGGGCTCGAAGCCCTCGGCGCCGAAGTCGCGGATCGTGCCGTGCGTCTCCAGCTCGACGAAGTCCTCCTCGCCGCCGACGGGCACGTCGGGGTGGACGAGGTTGCCGAGCCGCTGCAGGAGCTGCTGGGTCTCGGCGTCGGCCGTGTCGCGCTCGGCGTCGGCGGCCTTCACGTCGGCCTTGAGCTGCTCGGCGCGCTTGAGCAGGGCGGCCTTCTCGTCGGCGGAGGCCTTGGGGATGAGCTTGCCGAGCTGCTTCTGTTCGGCGCGCAGCTCGTCGAAGCGGACGCCGGAGGACCTGCGCCGCTCGTCGGCAGACAGGAGGGAGTCGACGAGCGCGACGTCCTCTCCACGGGCGCGCTGGGAGGCGCGCACACGGTCGGGGTCCTCACGGAGCAGGCGAAGGTCAATCACGAGGCCAAGGCTACCGGTGCGGGGTCGCGGCTCACGAATCATCAATCCGCACGGGGCGCACTATTTGCGGCTTACGTTCCGTTGTGCCTTGAATGCCGAGCGTGTGAGCGCCGTCAAGGGAAAAGTGTCCCACTCCCTGGGACGGATCAGGTTCCGGGTGCCCGGTTGACCGGATTCCCTTGTGGAGAACGGGATTTGGCGGCCCGGTTGTCCACAGGAATCCACACTCGCGCAGGAGTTATCCACAGGCTGTGGGGATGGACTGTGGATTTCGGAATTGATCACTCCGGATACTTCGGCCGCCGTGGGGAATTCCCGGGCCAAACCCTGCCGACACCCACCTTCGGGTGGAAAACGGTCGCCCCAAAAGATGAACCAAAGGAAACGGGTGGACGAAGGGTGGCCCAGTGGACGATGGCCGCACGAGGGACAGGCAGGGCGATTTGTCGACCCGATGGGTCCGCCCTGTCGACTTGTCCCCAGGTCGAGAAGGGAACCTGTGGATAACTTCTGTGGATAAGGTTCGTAGGCAGGTACGACCGGCTAGAACCGGCCGTCCTGGCAGCGCGCCACCCAGTCGGCCGCAGCCGTGAACTCCTCGTCCGAGGTCCTCGGCGGCACCGGCCGGGCCTGTTTCGGGGTGATGTCCGCGCGCGGGTAGGACCCGAGGAACCGCACCTGGAGACCGATCCGCCGCAGCCCCATCAGCGCCTCCGCCATCCGCCGGTCCGCGATGTGGCCCTCGGCGTCGATGCAGAAGCAGTAATTGCCGATGCCGGCCCCGGTCGGCCGGGACTGGAGCAGCATCAGGTTGATGTCGCGCGAGGCGAACTCGCCGAGCAGATCGCGCAGGGCGCCCGGGTGGTCGTCCCGCTGCCACAGCACCACCGAGGTCTTGTCGGCGCCGGTCCGGGCGGCCGGCCGGGCGGGCCGCCCGACCAGGACGAACCGGGTCTGCGCGTTCTCCGCGTCGTGGATGCCGGTCTCCAGCGCCTCCAGGCCGTACCGGGCGGCGGCGAACTCGCCCGCGAAGGCGGCGTCGTAGCGGCCCTCCTGGACCAGGCGGGCGGCGTCCGCGTTGGACGCCGCCGACTCCCACAGGGCGTCGGGGAGGTTCGCGCGCATCCAGTTGCGCACCTGCGGCTGGGCCGCGGGGTGCGCGGAGACCGTCTTGACGTCCGCGAGCTTCGTGCCGGGCCGGACGAGGAGCGCGAAGGTGATCGACAGCAGCACCTCGCGGTAGATCGTCAGCGGCGCGCCCGCGACCAGCTCGTCCAGGGTGGTGGTGATGCCGCCCTCGACGGAGTTCTCGATCGGCACGAACGCCGCCTCGGCCTGGCCGGCCCGGACCGCGTCCAGCGCGGACTGCACCGACACGTACGGGATCAGTTCCCGGGTGGCCGCCTCCGGGAGCGTGCGCAGGGCGACCTCCGTGAAGGTGCCCTCCGGGCCGAGATAGGCATAGCTCGCTGGCATGTCCCTCACCCTAATGGCCGCAGGGGAAGCCGTCGTACGTGTCTCATGAATGCCACTCGACCGTGTGGTTTGCGCGCGGTTCAGCCCTCCAAGAGCCGCTGTCCGACGTATTCACCCCGCGCGGCCCCACCGGGCACGGCGAACAGCCCGCTCGCCTCGTGCCGGATGAACGCCGACAGCGCGTCGCCCCGGTCGAGCTTGCGCTGCACCGGGACGAAACCGCGCAGCGGGTCCGCCTGCCAGCAGATGAAGAGCAGGCCGGCGTCGGGCGTGCCGTCCGCGTCGATGCCGTCGTGGTAGGAGAAGGGGCGCCGCAGCATGGCCGCGCCGCCGTTGCGGTCGGGCCGGGTGATCCGGGCGTGCGCGTTGAGGGGGACGACGTAGCCGCCCTGGGCGTCGGCCTTGTCGAGGTCCATCGGGGTCGTCTCGTCACCGCCGGACAGCGGGGCCCCGTCGGCCTTGCGGCGCCCGATGACCTGCTCCTGGGAGGCGAGCGGCAGCTTCTCCCAGTCGTCGAGGAGCATGCGGATGCGGCGGACGACGGCGTAGGAGCCGTTCGCCATCCACGCGGGCTCGCCCGAGGCGGGCACGAAGACACGCTCGGCGAAGTCGGCGTCGGCGGGCTTCGGGTTGCCGGTGCCGTCGACCTGGCCCATGAGGTTGCGGGCGGTCATGGGGTGCGCGGTGGCACCCGGGCTGCGGTTGAAGCCGTTCATCTGCCAGCGCACCCGCGCGGCCGAGCCCGCGTCCCGCTGGACGGCGCGCAGGGCGTGGAAGGCGACCAGGGAGTCGTCCGCCCCGATCTGCACCCACAGGTCGCCGCCGCTGCGGGCCTTGTCGAGCCGGTCGGAGGAGAAGTCGGGCAGCGGGTCGAGCGCGGCGGGCCGCTGCTTCTCCAGACCGGTCCGCCCGAAGAAGCCGTACCCGAAGCCGAAGGTGATCGTCAGCGAGGACGGCCCGGCGTCCCGGGCCACGCCGGTGTCGCCGTGCGGGGCGGCCTCGCCCGCCATCAGCCGCTCGGCCGTCGTCGACCAGCGGCGCAGCAGTGCCGCCGCCTCCCGGCGGCCCGCGCCCGGCGCCAGGTCGAAGGCGACGAGGTGGCCGCGGGCCTGGAGGCCGTCGGTGATGCCGGGCTGATGTTTCCCGTGAAACATCGCCCGTCCGGCACCGAGCGAGGTCAGCGGAGTGGCTCCGGCGGGCGCGGCCGTGTAGCCCACGGCCCCGCCGGCCGCGCCGAGCGCCAGTCCGGTGGCGCCGGTGGTGCCGAGCACGGCGCGCCGGGAGAGGCCGCCCCCGCGGGACGGGCGCTCCGCCGCGGGAGCGTCGGGGGTACGGGCCTCCTGGGTGGTCCGGTCAGACATGAGGGTTCAGCCGATCTGCGCGTTCTTGGAGACGGTCACCTGGTCGATGTCGGAGGTGCGCACGGTGACGGCGACCTTCCAGTCGCCGGCCATGGGGATCTGCACCCCGGCGGCCGACCAGTGACCGGTGGTGATGTGGTCGGGGTTCACGGGAAGCGGGCCGATCTTCTTCGCCTCCAGGGTGAGGGAGAGCTTCACCTCGGGGACGTCGAAGGCCCGGCCGTTGGGCCGCTGGACGTAGACGTGCATCTCGTTGCCGCCCACGCGGGCGGGGTCGAGGTCGATGCGCACGACGCCCTTGCCGTCGGTGCCGCCGGTGTCGAAGGGCAGGTCCAGGGTGTGCGCACCGGACGCCGCCGAGGTGCCGGTGCCCGCCTGCGCGGAGCCGGCCGCCCTGGCCTCCAGCTCGGTGCGGCCGGGCTCGGTCTGGGTCAGCGCGGTGGTGACGGCCAGCAGGACGACGGCGACGCCGGCCTCGGCGAGCACCGAGCGGCGCAGCCCGGAGCGGTGCGGGTCGGCGTCGCGCAGCCGCTTCTGCCGGGCGGCGTCGACGGCCGCGCGCTGCCGGGCGAGCTGGGCCGCGCGCCGGGCGTCGGCGCCGCCCTTGTCGCCGCCGCCCTGGGTGGCCTTCGAGGCGGCGACCCGCTCTCTGCCGGCGCGGACCTGCTCCGCCTTCCCGGCACCGGTGGAGCGGTCCGTGAGCCGCGCCGTCCAGCGCCGTGAGCCGGCCGCGATGCCGATCACCACCGCCACCAGCCCGATCTTGACCAGCAGGAGCTGCCCGTAGCGGGTCTCGGTGAACGCCTGCCAGGCGCCGAGCTGCCGCCAGGACTGGTAGACGCCCGTGGCGACGAGCGTGAGGACGGAGCCGAAGGCCAGCCGGGAGAAGCGCCGTACGGCGGCGGCCCCCACCGGGGTGTCGGCGGGCGCCCGGTACAGCGCGGCCAGCAGCGCGGTGAGGCCGCCCAGCCAGACGGCGACGGCCAGCAGGTGGACGACGTCCACCGGCATGGCGAGGCCCGGCTGGAGACCGGTGGAGGCGTGCTCGGCCAGGGCCCAGCTGCTCGCCAGCCCCGCCGCGACGACCCCGCCGCCGATCGTGAGCCCGAAGGTCAGGTCGCGCTTCTCCACGCCCTCCTCGCGCCGCGTGTAGGCACCGAAGAGAACGGCGACGAACAGCGCGGCGGCGGCGAGCAGCAGCAGCCGGGAGACCAGCGCGGCACCGGTCTTGGTCTGGAGCACCTGGCCGAGCAGGCCGAGGTCGAAGACGTCGCCGAGTTCGCCCGAGCCGGTGTACGAGCCGCGCAGGAGGAGCAGCCAGAGGGTCGCCGCGGTCAGTGTGATCCAGCCGCCGACGACCAGCCGCTGGAGGGCTCGCACGCCCGCGCCGCGCCGCCAGCAGGCGAGCACGAAGGCGGCGCCGCCGGTGAGCACGATGAAGCCGGCGTAGGAGGCGTACCGTCCGACGGCGTAGAGCCATCCCACGACCCCGCCGCCCGCGACCGGCCCGGTGCCGGAGACGACGGTCCGCGAGGGTGCCCCGACGGAGAAGGTGAACGCCCCGGCGACGGGGTGGCTGTCCGCCGAGACGACCTGGTAGGTGACGGTGTAGGTGCCCTTGGCCAGGCCGCTCTCGAGCCGCAGGGTGTACGTCGTCCCGCTCGGGTTGGCGGGGCTGCCCGTCTGGACCGGCTTGCCCCGGGGGTCGAGGACCCGCACGGAGCCGTCGCTCATCGCCACCTTCTCGGAGAAGTTGAGCGACACCCGGGTGGGCGCCTTCGCGACCACCGCCCCCTGCGCGGGGGTGCTGCCGGTCAGCGCCGCGTGCGCGGAGGCCGGTCCGGCTCCTGCCAGCAGCGTGCCGGCGACGGCGAGGCACAGCAGCAGCAGGGCCCGCAGGCGGGGGGCGGTGGTCCGGGTCACGGTGGCTCCCTCAGTGGCCGGTCGACGGGTTGAACGTCGCGGACTTCACCGGCATCTCGACGGTGAGGGGTCCGGACTTGGCGAAGGTGAGCTGCACGGCGACCGTCTGGCCCTGCCGCGGGGCACGCTTCAGCTCCTCGAACATCAGGTGGTTGCCGCCGCTCTTGAACACGAGCCGGCCGTGCGCGGGTATGACGAAGGAGGACTGCTCCTTCATGGCGCCGCCGACGGTGCTGTGCATGGTGACCTGCCCGGCGACGTCGCTGGTGACCGAGGTCAGCCTGTCCTCGGTCCCGCCCTCGTTGCTGATCGTCAGGAAGCCGGCCGCCATGTCGGCGGAGACCGGCTGGGGCATGTAGGAGGAGGCAACGGACAGCTCGGCCTTGTCCGGTCCCGAGTCCGAGCCGCCGTCCGAGCATCCGGTGAGGGCCAGGGCGCCGGCGAGCGCGCCGGCGGTCAGGAGGGCGCGGTGCCTCACGGCGTGGCCCCCTTGGCGATCTCGGGCAGGTCCTTGGTGTAGTCGTCGACCGTGGCGGACTCGCCGAAGAGGACGTAGCCGGCGTCGGTCTTCGGGGAGAAGGCGATGACCTGGGTGCCGTGCACCGAGACGAGCTTGCCGTTCTTGTCCTTGGTCGTCGGCTCGACGGAGATGCCGAGGGACCGGGCACCGGCCTTGATCTTGGCGAAGTCGCCGGTCAGGCCGATGAACTCGGGATCGATGCCCTTCAGCCACCTGCCCGTCTCGGCGGGCGTGTCGCGGCCGGGGTCGGTGGTGACGAACACGACGCGGAGGTTCTTCCGGTCGGCCTCGGGCAGCGCCTTCTTGGCGACGGCGATGTTGCTCATCGTCGTGGGGCAGATGTCGGGGCAGTGCGTGTAGCCGAAGTAGACCAGGGTCGGGTGGCCCTTGGTCTCCTCGCGGAGGTCGTACTTCTTGCCGTGGGTGTCCGTCAGGACCAGGTCCGGCTTGGCGAACGGCTGGTCGAGGACGGTGGCGGACCGGTCGGAGCCGGACCCGCCCGAGACCACGGCGACCGGCGAACCGTCGTCGTCGCCGTTGCCGCAGGCGGAGAGGGTCAGCGTGGCGGCGGCCAGCAGCGCGGCCGCGGCGAACGTCTTCTTGCGCATAGAAAAATGTCCCAGATGTGTGAACTACGGCGCGCACCGGGGTCGGGCGACGGCGTGGTGGGCCCTCGCCCGGCGCCCGGCGCGCGCTGTGGAGCGGAAGGTCAGGCGGTGGTCCGGCGACGGCCCGCGAGGACCCCGAAGGCCACGCCCGCGACGCCGACGACGATGCCGGCCACACCGAGCACGCGCGCGGTGGTGTCGGTGTCGCTGCCGGAGTCGGCGGCGGCCGTCTTCTCGGTCTCGTCCGCCTGGCCGGCGGTGCCCGCCGGGCTCGCGGTGCCGTGGTCGTCGTCGGTGGCCGCGGACAGCTCCAGGACGGGGGCCGGGTTGTCCGGCTCGTCCTGGCCCTTCTGCGGCACCTCGATCCAGCGCACGACCTCCTTGTTGTCGTAGGTCTGGATCGCCTTGAGGACGAGCTGGTCGGCGTCCTCGGGCAGGGCGCCCAGGGACAGCGGGAACTTCTGGAAGAAGCCGGGCTCGATGCCCTTGCCGTCGGCGGTCCAGGTGACCTTGGAGACCGCCTCGTCGATCTTCTCGCCGTGCACGGTAAGCGGCTTGTCGAGCTTGGAGGTGGTGACGACCGCCTTCCAGCCGGGGACCGGCTCGGGCATCACCGAGGCGATCGGGTGGTCGGCCGGGAGGCTGACCTCGATCTTGGTGGTCGAGGCGTCGTCGCGCTCGTTGGGGACCTTCAGGTCGACGACCGCGTAACCGCCCTTGGCCGCGGTGCCCTCCGGCTGCACGGTGACGTGCGCGAAGGCGGGGGCGGACAGGGCGAGGACGGCCGAGCCGGCGGCGACGGCGGCGGCTGCGATACGGGAAGCCTTCATGGCGATGGGTACTCCACTCCGGGTGAGAGCCGTGGGTGATCGGGAGTGCGCGGGCGCGGGCCGGCCGCTCGTCGTGACCGGGAACGGTGTGCGCGCACGCGCGTGCCGCACGACGGCGGCCTCCCGTCCGGCTCCCCGTTTCCGGTGGCTGGAGTGGTGGTCGCGTCGTGTCAGGCGGCGAGGAGGAACGCGGGCGCGGGCGGGCCGCGCCGGATCACCGTGTGCTGGAGTACGGCGGTGTGCGGTGACGGGGCCCCGTCCCGCGCGCGGCGCCGGCGGCGCGGGCAGGGCCCGGTGACCGTCGGCAGCCCGGAGCAGAGGGCGCGGGCCAGCGCGAACGCGGCGCGCAGGGACCGTACGAGTGCCCCCTCGGCGACTCCGTGCGCCGACAGCTCGATCAGCCGCAGCACCGCCAGGTCCCCGCGGCGCAGCAGCCAGCCGGCGGCGGCGGCCGCGAGCACGTGGCCGAGCAGCATCGGCAGCGAGGGCAGCAGCCCGGCCGGGCCGCCGGCGGCGTCGTGCACGTGCCGCACGGTGCCCATGGCGTCCGTCGGCCGGCCGAAGCGGTCTATCAGCCGCGCGTCGAGGAGCAGGCGGAAGGCGTGCCCCGGGGTGAGGGACACCGGGGCCGACCCGCACACGAGCCGGGTGGCCTGCTCGACCAGGGCGCTGTCGTTCAGCGTGCCGGTGAGCCCGGTGGTCCCGGCGCCCGCGGGCCCCGCCGGCATCCCGGCGGCGGACATGGCGGCGTGCTGGCCCAGCCCGAACAGCGCGTGCAGCACGATCTGACCGGCGGCCAGCAGCGCGGCGATGCCCGGCAGCGAGCGGACCCGCCCGGCGAGCGGTACCACGAGCAGCAGCGCGCCGAGGAAGCCCGCGCCCAGCGTCCACGGCGGCACGACCGCGCAGGAGGCCAGGACGTGCCCGGACGCGGCCAGCGCGACGCAGACCGCGGCGAACACCGCGGCCCGCAGGAACCGCAGCCCGGTTCCGGGACGCGCCGTGCGCGGCTGGGGGGCAGTCATGGCGGCCTCATCATCCCACTGCTCCCGTCCCGCGCCTACGGCAGGGCGTCCGAGCCGCCCCTCATACACCGGTTCCGCCCACGGGCGCGTCGGCCGGATGGGCGCGGTCACGTCGGCGGAGTGCTTACGGCCACTCACGGGCGGCAATACGTAACGGTATGTCGAGCCGCGGCCGGGAGGCTGGAGCATGAGCATCTGGTGGTCACTCCATCTGCGGCGCGAGGCCGCGAGCGTGCCCCTGGCCCGGCGGCTGCTGATCGGCACGATGGAGACGGCGGGCGTCGACCCGGAGATCTCGTACGACCTGTCCGTCGCCCTGACCGAGGCCTGCGCGAACGCCGTCGAGCACGGCGGGGACGCCGCGCCCGGCGGCTCGGGGGCCTACCGGGTGACCGTGTACCTCGACGGGGAGAAGTGCCGCGTCGAAGTGATCGACTCCGGCCCCGGGTTCTCCCGCACCCGGGAGCTGCGGCCCGCCCGCCCGGACGCCGAGCACGGGCGCGGCCTGTACCTGATCAGGGAACTCGCCGACCACGTCCACATCCGGGTCCGGCCCGGCCGGCGCGGCACGGTGGTCAGCTTCGACAAGATCCTGAAGTGGCGGACGGACCCCTCGCTGCTCACGGCCTGATCCCCGGGCGCCGCCCGCCGCCCGTCGCCCGGCAGCCGAACGGCCGGGCACCTGTCCGGTGCCCGGCCGTTCGCGTCCCGGATCAGCCCTTCAGCGAGGCCATCCACGCCTCCACGTCGGCGGAGCGCCGCGGCAGTCCGTCGGAGAGGTTCCGGTTGCCGTCCTGCGTGACGAGGATGTCGTCCTCGATCCGGACGCCGATGCCCCGGTACTCCTCCGGGACCGTCAGGTCGTCGGCCTGGAAGTACAGGCCCGGCTCGACGGTGAGCACCATGCCCGGCTCCAGCGTGCCGTCGACGTACGTCTCGGTGCGCGCGGCGGCGCAGTCGTGGACGTCCATGCCGAGCATGTGACCGGTGCCGTGCAGGGTCCAGCGGCGCTGCAGGCCCAGCTCCAGGACGCGCTCGACCGGGCCCTCGACCAGGCCCCACTCGACGAGCCTCTCGGCGAGCACGCGCTGGGCGGCGTCGTGGAAGTCGCGGTACTTGGCGCCCGGCCGCACGGCCGCGATACCGGCCTCCTGGGCCTCGTACACGGCGTCGTAGACCCTCTTCTGGATCTCGCTGTACGTGCCGTTCACCGGCAGCGTGCGGGTGACGTCGGCCGTGTACAGGGTGTGCGTCTCCACGCCCGCGTCCAGCAGGAGCAGGTCGCCGGAGCGGACCGGGCCGTCGTTGCGGACCCAGTGCAGGGTGCAGGCGTGCGGGCCGGCGGCGCAGATGGAGCCGTAGCCGACGTCGTTGCCCTCCACGCGCGCGCGGAGGAAGAACGTGCCCTCGATGTAGCGCTCGCTGGTCGCCTCGGCCTTGTCCAGGACCTTCACGACGTCCTCGAAACCGCGGACCGTGGAGTCGACGGCCTTCTGCAGCTCGCCGACCTCGAACTCGTCCTTGACCAGGCGGGCCTCGGAGAGGAAGACGCGCAGCTCCTCGTCGCGCTCGGCGGTGACCTTGTCGGTCAGCGCCGCTTCGAGACCGGCGTCGTGGCCGCGCACGATACGCACCGGGCCGGTGGCCTCGCGCAGCGCGTCGGCGAGCTCGCGCACGTCGGAGGCGGGGATGCCGTACAGCGCCGCGGACTCGGTGAGCGAGTGGCGGCGGCCGACCCACAGCTCGCCCTGGCCGGAGAGCCAGAACTCGCCGTTCTCACGGTCCGAGCGGGGCAGCAGGTAGAGCGTCGCCTCGTGGCCGTCGCCCTTCGGCTCCAGGACCAGGACGCCGTCCTCGGTCAGGTTGCCGGTGAGGTACGCGTACTCGACGGAGGCGCGGAAGGGGTACTCGGTGTCGTTCGAGCGGGTCTTCAGGTTGCCCGCCGGGATCACCAGGCGCTCGCCCGGGAAGCGGGCGGAAAGCGCGGCACGGCGGCGCGCGGTCTGCTCGGCCTGCGCGATCGGCTTCAGGTCACGCAGCTCCGTGTCGGCCCAGCCGGACTTCATGTTGTCGGCCAGCTCGTCGGAGACGCCCGGGTACAGGCCGTTCTTCCGCTGCTTGACGGTCTCCTCGGACTCGGTCTCCGGGCCCTCCGCGGTAGCGGAGTCGGGCACAGCCGGGTTGAGCTCGTCGGACACGTGATCCTCCTCGATACGCCAGTGATCTCCCCCGGGGCCCGCGCGCTCCTGCTCGTGGCCGAGCGGGGACCTCCATCATCGTACGGTCGTATCCGGAGCGGGCAGGGGTCGGATGACCTGTTATGCCCGGTCATGCCAGCGGGCGGCGGGCCCGTCCTCAGTCGAAGCGGGCCGCAAGCAGCACCACGTCCTCGCCGTCCTCGCCGTCCACGCCGACCACGCCGTCCTCGCCGCCGCCGGCGGGCAGGACGGTGCGCAGGACGTGGTCGGCGACCGCTCCCGGATCGTGCCGCACCGCGCGCGGGACGCCCGCCGCGGCGGCGTGCAGCCGGGCGAACGCGCGGTCCGCCGGGTCGCCGGTGCGGCGCAGCAGCCCGTCCGTGTAGAGCAGCACCGTCTCGCCGGGCTCCGCCTGGATCTCCGCGCTGGGCGCCTCCCAGCAGGACAGCATGCCGAGCGGCGCGGAGACGGAGGTCTCGGCGAACTCGGTGCGCCGCTCGCCGATCAGCAGCGGCGGGCTGTGCCCGGCCCCGGCCAGGGTGATCCTGCGCAGGACGGGCTCGCAGTAGGCGAACAGCGCGGTGGCCGAGCGGGCGGGCTCGGTCAGCCGCAGCAGCAGCTCCAGGTCGGACAGGACGGCGACCGGGTCCTCGCCCTCCATCACGGCGTAGGCCCGCAGCGACGCGCGCAGCCGGCCCATGGCGGCGACCGCGCCGGGGCCGGACCCGGTGACCGAGCCGACGGACAGCCCGAGCGCGGCGTCCGGCAGCGGCAGGGCGTCATACCAGTCGCCGCCGCCGCGCGGGCTCGTGCGGTGCCGCGCGGCGAGCCGGACGCCGGGCACCCGGGGCAGCCGGGAGGGCAGCAGTTCCTCGGTGAGGGTCGCCACGCACGCGCGCGTGCGCTCCACCTCCAGGAGGCGGGCGAGGTGCTCGGTGGCGTACCGGAGGTAGAGGCCGGCGAGGTGGCGCTGCCGTTCGTGCGGCTCGGCCGGCTCGTCGTAGAGCCAGACGGCGGCGCCGAGGCGGCCGGCGGAGCCGGTGGCGAGGGGGAGGGCGTAGCTGGCGGCGTAGCCGAGGCGGGCGGCGACCTCGCGGTGGCGCGGGTCGAGGCCGTCCTCGGCGAGCAGGTCCGCGTGGACCACCTCGGCGGTGCCGCCGGTGTCGTAGGGCAGCGCGGCGCGCGGCACGGTCTCCAGGTGGCCGAGGTCGGCGCGGTCCAGCCCGAGGCCGAGGGTGGTGCGGGGGCCGAGGCCGTCGGCGGGCTCCAGGACGACCAGTCCGCGGCGGGCGCCGACCAGGGTGGCTCCGGCGTGCAGCAGTTCGTGCAGGGCGGGGCCGAGGGCGGCGGTGCGCGAGAGGCGCTCGGTGAGTTCGTGGAGGGTCGTCAGTTCGGAGACCCAGCCGGCCAGGCGGTCCTGGAGGAGGGTGCCGGGGGCGTTCGGCGCGGGGACCGGCACGGGGCCCGCGTCCGGAACGGGAGGGACGGGCGCGACAGTGTGTGCGGAAGTGGGAACTGTGGGATCGATTCCGGCCACTTTCGGAGGGTGCGGAGCGTTCATGGCGTCCGGCTCTCAGATCGGCGCGTAGTGCTCGGAAGCATCGCAAACCCCCATGTGATTCTGCGCCGCCAGCAGTGGCTCCACATGTACACGCACTCGTGAGGGGATGTCCAGCATTGTCCTGCCGGGATTCCTGGTGTCCATGGGCGGGCGAGTGATATGCCCGAACCCCTTGCCTTACCGCCAAGTTGGCTAAAAACTGCCTCAGGTATCCGTCCATTGCGGTCGACTGGCCTCGTTCCACGGAGCGTCACAGCGGTCGTGATGGGTACGTACTCGGTGAAGGCCAGGGGTGGTTGGGGACCACCCGGAACCTGGCGACGGACCCGGGCGTCATAACCACCGACGGCCGAGCCCCATCCTCCCGTGGCGGAGGCGGAGAGAAACACGCGCGACGGCAAAACGCCAGACTTCGCCACCCCACGCCGCAACCGTGCTGGTGACAGACGCACCACGGACGCGGACACGGCCGATGATCGACCCCTTGAGGGTTCCCCATGCCGTGCGCAGGGGTGTGATGCGCCATCAGATACGCACAGTGAAGTGATCGACACATGGTGTGATGTGGCCCACGGTGTTGCCAGCGGTGCAACGGAAAGGAACGAGCGCTCATGCGCGAGATCCTCGGAAGGCGACGCAGGCTTCTGTCCAGGCGTAACGGCGGGAAGCCCGAATTGCTCGGCGCGGCCCTGACCTTCGCGGCGGAGTGGCAGTGGCCGGTACTTCCCGGTGTGGCACCGGACCCGCAGGGCCGGGCCCGGTGCGCCTGCCCCGACCCCGAGTGCACGGTGCCCGGTGCGCACCCCTTCGACCCCGGCCTGCTCGCGGCCACCACCGACGCGCGCATGGTGCGCTGGTGGTGGTCCAACCGGCCGAGCGCCCCGATCATCCTGGCCACGGGCGGCACGGCGCCCTGCGCGGTGAGCCTGCCGGCGCTGGCCGCCTCCCGCGCCCTCGCCCTGCTCGACCGGCGCGGCATGCGGCTGGGGCCGGTGATCGCCTCGCCGGCCCGCTGGGCGCTGCTCGTGCGGCCGTACTCCATGGAGCAGCTCGGCGAACTGCTCTACGCCCAGGACTTCGTCCCCGGCTCGCTGCGCTTCCACGGCGAGGGCGGCTACCTCGCCCTGCCCCCGTCCGAGACCGGCCAGGGCGCCGTCCGCTGGGAGCGCGCCCCGCTGCCCGGCTCGGCCGCGCCCTGGGTGCCCGGGGTGGAGGCCGTGGTGGACGCGGTGGTGGAGGCCCTCACTCGTACGGGTGTGAGCGCGCCCGAGTTGTAGGGGTGTCGGGCGCGGCCGGGGCGGGCCGGTCCCGCCGCCTCGTACCCTTCCGGGCATGCTGCGTCACTCCGGCGGCCGCCGAGCCCCACAGCCGCTCCGCGCCGGCCGGGACCCCCGAAGGATCCGTCTGCCGGCCCTGGCGGGTGCCGTGGCGGGCGCGGTCGCGCTGCCGCTGACCGTGGCGTCCGCCGGGCAGGTGGGCGACGCCGACCGGGCCGCCGCGCCCGCCGCCGCGTCGGCTGCCGTGCGCGGCGGGACCGGGGTCCGCGCGGACGCCGTCCGCCGCACCCCCCGCCTGCTCGCCGCCGGGACCGTCACGGCCGCCCACTGCGGTCCCGAACTCGCCTCGCCCGACGGCGTCGAGGCCCAGACCTGCGTACTGACCCGGGGTGCGGACACCTGGGCGCGCACCTACTACCGCAACGCCACCGGTGAGTCGCTGGACTCCGTGCTGAGCCTGATGGGGCCGGGGGACCGGAGCGTGCGGACGCGCTGCGTCACCGGGACCGGCGACGAGCCCGCCACCTGTGAGACGCCCCGTGAACGCGGCCGCGGCGGGCCGGGCGCCTATACGGCCGTCGCCGAGTTCGCCGCGCGGGGTGCCGAGGGCGCCCTGCTGCTCCGCTCGGGCAGCAACTCCGAGGATCGGCGCGGGAGTTGACGTTCCGCTCCACGTTGTCCAGCGGCATGCGGACATGGAAAGACCCGGTTGCTGGCGACGGGGGATGCACCAGCAACCGGGCTACTGGAACGGTAACAAGAGATCGGCGGTTCGCAAATTCCGTCTGGGCGATTCGGACAACGATTTCCCCGTCGGAACGGCGAGTTGTGACAGGAGTCACCTGCCGTGGGGCCCGGGGTCACGGCTGACCGACCGTTCAGCCGTGACACCGTCGCGCGGCGCGTCAGCTGAGTGTGACCTGCCGGTTGGTGAGCCCGCCGCGCGCCCGGCGCTCCTCCGGCGTGAGGGGCTCGCGGACGCCGAGGGCGGCGGCGAGACGCTCGGCGAACTCGGCGGCCGGCTTCTCCACGTCCTCGGCCGACATCCCGCTCGGCAGGTCCCAGACCGGCACGATGAGGCCGTGAGCACGGAAGGAGCCCACGAGCCGGGTGCCCTCGCCGAGGCCGGAGCGGCCCGCCGCGTGCAGTCGCGCGAGAGCGTCCAGAAGCTGCTCCTCCGGGTGCGGCATGACCCAGCGCAGGTGGTTCTTGTCCGGGGTCTCGCACCAGTAGGCGGCGTCCACCCCGGACAGCTTCACGGTGGGGATGGCGGCGGCGTTGGCCCGCTCCAGGGAGGCGGCCACCTCCGGCGAGGCGTTCTCCGCGTCCGGCACCCAGAACTCGAAGCCGCTGTGCACGACCGGCTCGAAGGCGCCCTCCGGGTCCAGCAGGTCCTGGAGCCGCGGGCCGTCGGCGGGGGCGCGGCGGCCCTGCACGGGGGTGCCGGGCTCGGCCTCCAGCGCGCGCCGCAGCGTGTCGGCGAGGTCGCGGCTGATGTCACCGGACGCGGTGTCGTTCTGCAGGCCGATCAGGACCGAGCCGTCGTCCCGGCGCAGCGCGGGCCAGGCCATCGGCAGCACCGTGGCCAGCGTGACCGACGGGACGCCCTCGGGCAGGCCGCCCCGCAGCGGCAGCTCGGCCGTGGCCGCCGGGACCAGCTCGCGCAGCGCGACCCAGTCGCACTCGCCGGGCAGCCCCTCGAACGGGCGCTGCACCAGCTCGGTGGCGGCCTGCGCGGCGGCCCGGCCGTGGCAGGCCTTGTACCGCCGGCCACTGCCGCAGGGGCACGGCTCGCGGGCGCCGACAACCGGGATCTCCCCGTCGATCAGCTGCGGCTTGACCTTCGTCTGGGGTCGCTTCTTGGCCATGGTGGGGTCTCCCGGTTACGGCTCTTCTGGTACGGCGGGAGCCTAGCCGTTCGGGCCATCACGGACGGGAACCCGTGGGCAACGCACCCGTGCCCGACGCCGGTGGTGTGAACCGGCGGGCGCCGCCACCGGTCAGTCCCGGCCCTCGTATCGGTCCGCCACCGGTCAGTCCCGGCCCTGTATCGGTCCGCCCGCGGTCAGTCCCGGTCCGCGCACACGTCCGCGAGGTCCAGGCCCGACAGGCCCGACAGGCCGGACAGATCGGACAGCCCGTGCAGGTCGTGCAGGCCGGAGGCGCCGTGCGCGCCGGGCAGGACCGGCTCCGCGGCGGCCGGCTCGGGCAGGCCCGCCACGTCCGCGAGGTGCGACAGCCCGCCGTCCCGCAGGACCGGCTCCGGCGCCGCCGGGTGGACGACGTGCGCGGCGAAGCCGCCGTGCCGGAGACCGGCATCGGGATCGTGCACGTCCGCGTGGACCAGCACCCAGACCGTCACCTCGCCCCGGACGTCGTCCCGGACACCCCAGTCGTCGGCGAGGGCCGTGATGATGTTCAGCCCGCGACCGCCGTGCGCGGTCACCGACGGAGTGGCGGGCGCCGGGCGGGTCGGGCCGCCACCGTCCGTGACCTCCACGACGAGCCGCCCGCACGCGTCGACCCGCCAGGCGGCGCGGACGTCGCCGTCCCCGGCCGACGCGTCCCCCAGCGGCCGCCCGTGCTTGCACGCGTTGCTCAGCAGTTCGGAGAGGATCAGCACGGCGTCGTCGATGACCGATTCCGCCACGCCGCCGCCGCGCAGCTGCGCCCGCATCCGGTGCCGTGCCTTCCGCACGCCCGCAGGACCGTGGGGTACGGCCATGCTCGACGATGTCGGCACTTCCTGTGCCACCATCAACGCCACCCCCGAGACCTCCTTCGCCCCACGCCACGGTGTGGATGCCCCTTCGGCCTGCGCCGGAAACCGGCCGATCCCCTTCCGGTGACGCATTCCGCGGGGGCGCGCACACAGCGGACGCGCCGGTGCACTCCCCGTCACGGAGCGTGCCCCTCGGTGACCGCGGGCACCGGTCCCGGCGGGTCGCGGAGCGGCCGGCTCAGCGGCCGAGCCGGCGCAGCACCGCGCTCGGGCGGTTGGTGATGATGGCGTCGACGCCCAGCTCGACGCAGAGGTCGACGTCCTCGGGCTCGTTCACCGTCCACACGTGGACCTGGTGCCCGGCCCGCTTCAGGCGCTCCACGTAGGCGGGGTGGCTGCGCACGAAGCGGATCGAGGGGCCGGCGACGCGCACGCCCGCGGGCAGCCGCCCGTCCCGCAGCCGCGGCGAGACGAACTGCATCAGGTACACCGTCGGCAGTTCGGGCGCCGCCGCACGCACGCGGTGCAGCGAGCGGGCCGAGAAGCTCATGACCCGCACCGGCGACTCGGCCGCCGAGGCGGGCGCGTCCAGGCCGAACCGGTGCAGCAGCGCCAGCAGCCGCTCCTCGACCTGGCCCGCCCAGCGTGTGGGGTGCTTGGTCTCGATGGCCAGCTCCACCCCGCGCCCGGCGTCCGCGACCAGCTCCAGCAGGCGCTCCAGGGTGAGCACGGAGGTCTCCCCGCGGTCCTCGGGCCGGTGCTCCCAGTCGGGCTCCTCGTCCCGCCCGCGCCAGGCCTCGCGGGTCTTCCAGGAGCCGAAGTCGAGGGCGGCGAGATCGGCCAGTTCCAGTGCGGAGACGGCGCCGCGACCGTTGGAGGTGCGGTTCACCCGCCGGTCGTGGACGCAGACCAGGTGGCCGTCGGCGGTCAGGCGGACGTCGCACTCCAGGGCGTCGGCGCCGTCCTCGATCGCCTTGCGGTAGGCCGCGAGGGTGTGCTCGGGGGCGTCTTCGGAGGCGCCCCGGTGGGCGACGACCTGGATGGAATGCCGTGGTGCGTGGGTCACCGCGTCATGGTGCCACCGCCGGCGGGTACCCGGAGCGGCACGGCCGGGTGCGGACGGGTCCGGGCGGCGAACGGGGACGCGCACCCTGCTTCATGTATGTAACTTTTGTCTTGGACGTTGCCATAGGTCCCATGTAAAGGGAACGGGCGGACCCACAGGCACCGCTTATGGTGCTCTGACGGCTCGTGGGAAAAGCTGACTGCACACCGCAATGCGACCGACGACAACAGGCGTGGATCGAGGAGAAGAGCTGTGAGCACCGATAACGAGGGCAACACGGTACCCCCGGCGCCGTCCGCACCTCCTGTGCCGACGGCCTCTCCCACCGCCGCCCCGCAGGGTCCCGGGCCCGGTGAGAGCGCGCCGACGGCACCGCTGCCGCCCCTGCCCCAGGCGAGCCCGGCGGCACCGGGCGCCGCGGGCCCCGGCGGCAACCCGGCCTACGGGTCCCACCCGGCCGGTCCGGCCCCCGAGGGCTCCTGGCCGCCCCCTCCGCCGGGCGGCCCGGCGTACGGCGACGCGGGTCACGGCGCCGACGGGCACGTCACCGGGTGGGGAGCCGCGTACCAGCAGCCCGCGCCCAAGCCGCGCGGCGGGCGCGGCGGGCTGGTGGCGGCGGTCCTGGTGGCCGCGCTGGTCGCGGGCGGCCTCGGCGGCGGCCTCGGCTACACCCTGGCCAAGGACAACGACAGCCAGGGCTCCACCACCGTCTCCGCGTCCGACAGCGCCACGCAGGTCAAGCGCGCGCCGGGGACGATCGCCAACACGGCCGCCCGGGCGCTGCCCAGCACGGTCACCATCCAGGCCGAGAGCAGCAACGGCGAGGGCGGCACGGGCACCGGGTTCGTGTTCGACACCCAGGGCCACATCGTCACCAACAACCACGTGGTCGCGGACGCGGTCGACGGCGGCAAGCTCACGGCCACGTTCCCGAACGGCAGGAAGTACGACGCCGAGGTCGTCGGCCACGCCCAGGGCTACGACGTCGCCGTCATCAAGCTCAAGAACGCCCCCTCCGACCTCAAGCCCCTCGCCCTCGGCGACTCCGACAAGGTGGCCGTCGGCGACGAGACGATCGCCATCGGCGCCCCGTTCGGGCTGTCCAACACGGTGACGACGGGCATCATCAGCGCCAAGAACCGCCCGGTGGCCTCCAGTGACGGCAGCTCCACCAGCAAGGCGTCGTACATGAGCGCCCTGCAGACCGACGCGTCCATCAACCCGGGCAACTCCGGCGGTCCGCTGCTGGACGCCTCCGGTGCGGTCATCGGCATCAACTCGGCGATCCAGTCCAGCAGCAGCGGCGGGTTCGGCTCCGGTCAGTCCGGCTCGATCGGCCTGGGCTTCGCCATCCCGATCAACCAGGCCAAGTACGTCGCCCAGCAGCTCATCAAGACCGGGAAGCCGGTGTACGCCAAGATCGGCGCCTCGGTCTCCCTGGAGGACTCCTCCAACGGTGCGAAGATCACCGACCAGGGCACGGGCGGCGCGGCGGCGATCGAGTCCGGGGGCCCCGCGGACAAGGCCGGCCTCAAGCCGGGCGACGTCATCACCAAGCTGGACGACCACGTGATCGACAGCGGCCCCACCCTGATCGGCGAGATCTGGACGCACAAGCCCGGTGACAAGGTCGCGGTCACCTACAAGCGGGGCGGCCAGGAGCACTCGGTGCGGCTGACCCTGGGCACGCGCGAGGGCGACAGCTGACGCTCCGGCGGCACGGCTGAGGGGGCACCCGCCGCGAGGGCGCCCCCTTGTCCCGCGCCGGGCCCGCGGAACCCGGCTGGGAAGCGGGCGCGCGCCCGCTCCTCCCCGCCCTCCGGCAGGCACCGGGGGCACGGCCACCGCCCCCGGTCCGGTGGCGGGCCGGTAATGTGTACCCGCGTCTCCGGTCTCCGGCGACGTGGGGAGGCGTGCCCGAGCGGCCGAAGGGAACGGTCTTGAAAACCGTCGTGGCAGCGATGTCACCGTGGGTTCAAATCCCACCGCCTCCGCGTTGTGAGCAGTGAGAAGGGCCCCCGACCCGGGTAGCCGGCCGGGGGCCCTTTTCGTGTCGGTCCCCGTGCCGGCCTGCCCGGTGGCAGCGCCTAGGAGCGGCAGGTGGAGACAGGGGGCCCCTGCGGACTCAAGCGCCCACGGTCCCGTCGAGACCTTCACGCAGGAAGTCCGCGTGCCCGTTGTGGCGGCCGTACTCCAGGAGCACGTGCACCATCACCATCCGCAGCGACACTTCCTCGCCCCAGCGTGGCTGATACCCGGCCCGGTCCAGCGACCGCGCCTCCCGCTCGATCCGGCGCGAGGTCTCCACCTCGGCCTCCCAGGCCGCGAACGCCTCGTCCCTGGTCGACGCGCTCGCGTCGTACGCCGCCTGGAAGTCGACCTCGTCGGACCAGACCATGGGCGCGTCGTGGTCCTCGAACACTCGACGGAACCAGGCGCGCTCCACCTCCGCCATGTGCCGCACCAGCCCGAGCAGCGAAAGCGTGGACGGCGGCATCGACTGCCGCCGCAGTTCCCCGTCGGTGAGCCCTTCGCACTTCATGGCGAGGGTCGCGCGGTGGTAGTCGAGGAAAGCCCGCAGCGTGTCGCGTTCGCTGCCGAAACTGGGCGGTCCTCTGCGGTTGTCGCCGGTCACTGTCGTGCTCCTCGTCCGAGCCTGCGTTCAGGGGGAGTGTCCACCCACGTCGGCGGTCCGGTACGAGGAGAACCGCGGGCGGTGAGAAGGGCCCTCGACCCGGGTGGCCGGCCGGGGGCCGTTCTCGTTCCGGATGGCCTGTGCGGCACGGATCGCCGCGCCGGTTACCAGGCCCTCGTGATGACGGCTACGGCGATCGGCGAGACAGCCGCGATCAGGTTCGTCACGGCGGGCAGCACCTGCATCCACCGCGACTGCCCGGGCAACGTCGTACTTGCGGATCGCGCGAGCCCGGCGCTAGGGTGCGTACCGTTCAGTGCGGTGCAATGGCATGCACTGGAGGGGATGGTCGGATCGTGCTCCTTGGGCACGGGACACCTCCTTGGAGCCATCGGGCGCTTGCTGCTGTGGAAGGTGGGCGGGCGTCCCTTTGGCATGCCGTTTTCGATTATTGAGGCGACACTCTAGCACCGCCGTGCCCCAACTCACCGCGTGCCACGAGCCCTTCAGTATCGACGCAGGTCAGACGGGTCGCGCCGACACAGGCGCGGCCTCACGGCGCCCGCCCAGGCCCGCCCCGGCCCCGGTTCCGCTGATACCCCGACGCTCGCTAGGACCGCATCGAGGCGGTCGGGGTCTCGCCGCGCTGGGCCTCGTCCGCACGCGCGGCGACGACCCTCGCCAGCTTCGTCACCTCGGCCTCGTCGTCCTTGCCCACGACCTTCACCACCACGGTCCCGCTGCGCACCCACACGACGATCCCGTCCTCGGCGTGCGCTCCCGTCGACTCGTCCCCGATGCCGCCCGTCTCCAGCGGCTGGGCGGACTTCGCGCCCAGCAGACCGGTGCGTGCCTCCGCGTAGAGGTCCGACGCCGCCCCGACGGACTCGGCCGCGTAGACGGCGACCCCTGCCTCCCGCCATTCGGCCACGGCGGCCCCGAGCAGTTTCGTACAGTCGGCCTGACCACCGCATCGCTGTGCCGCGGCCCGCTCCGTCACGGTCCAGTCGGCCGGCACGCTGCCCGGGTCGGGGACGACGGTGCGGACCACGGCCATGTCGGTCAGCGGAGCGGCGCTCTTCTCCTTTCCGCCGTCCCGCAGAAGCAGCACCGCGGCCACGACGGCGATCACCAGGACGACGACCGCCAGCGACCGGCTGGTCCGGGTGTTGTGGATCGTGAGTGGTCCGAGGGAGAACTGGCTGCGCTTGATCGTGGTCCGAGTCCCGCCGATGGTGATGCCCGGCTGTCCCGTCGGCATGGGGGGCACGCCCTGCCGGGCCCGTGCCACGGCCCGGGTGACCTCCTCGTCCAGCCGCCGCCGGAACTCCGGGTCCTCCAGCACCTCGGTGAGCAGCGCACCGCGTACCGCGGCTTGAGCGGGTTCGCCCGGCTGCCCGTCGCCGGCCGACGCCTCCAGCCCGCCGAGCGCACGCCGGCCATCCGGCGACTGGCGCAGCCGGTCCGAGACCAACTCGCCGACCCGGGTGCCCACCGCGGTGGCCGCCCCGTTGCCCGCGGACGACACCACCAGCCGGACCGCGGACATGACCAGCTCTGTCGGTTCCATGTGGGGCCCCCGTCGTCACCGCTCCAGCAACCGTCTGCAAAGCATGGTGCATAGAGGAGCGCGTGGCCCGCGAAATACGGCCAAGTACGTGGCGGCACGGCCGAAGACGGGCCGCTGCGCGCCTTCGCGTGGACGCCGACGGGGGTGGGCGAGCAGGGCGGAAAGGGGCGCCTCGCGCGGGGCCCCCTCTCGCAGGGTGTCTGCCGGGCGGGCGGCTTGCTATTCGACGGCCGGGTCCTCCTGGGAGTGGCGCAGGGCCTGGCGGGCGGCCTGCTCCACCTCGTGCGGATCGTTTCCGGTCGCCTCGGCGTGTGCGGTGACCGCCGCGCGCACCGCGTCCGCGGCCGCGCAGAAGCGGCGCCGCTGCTCCTCGTACGCCGCGCCGGTGAGGCCCGCCAGGCGGGCGCGCTCCTCCTCGGCGGTGCGTTGCAGCCTGATCAGTTCGTCGGGTATGTCGGTCACGTTCGGATCGTAAGAGCCTTCTCGGCCCGGCGCCTGTCCAGCGGCCCGCCGGTCACGGCCGGTGCCCCGTCATCCGCGCCGCCGACGCGATCGTGGCGCGGGCCTCGTGTTCGGACAGGCCGGCGCGGCGGGCCGCCTCGGCCAGCGGGGCCGCCAGGGCGGGGCCGATGCCGTTCTCGTAGGCGCGGCAGGCCGCCCAGAACAGGCGGGTGTTGCGCTGGCCCTCGTGGGCGTGGAGCACGAACTGGACCAGCCCCCGGCCGTGGTCCCCGGGCGGGGCCGGGTGGCGGGGGTGCGGTGGGGGGAGCAGGAGGCGGAGCAGGGACGGCGGGCACGGCGCGGGGACCAGGTGGGCGGTGCCGGGCGCGGTGGTGTAGACGCCGTGGACGGTGCGGGAGCCGGGGCCCACGAGGTAGCCGCCGGCGCCCCGGACATCGATGCCGGGGGCGAGCCGGCCGGCCGAGTTCGGCACGACCGTGCCCGGCGGGCCGGTGAGCCACAGGTGGCGGCCGCCGCTCGGGGTGAGCACGACGACCGTCTCGGGGATCGAGAAGAGGTGCCGCAGGGCCAGTTCGCGCAGGGCGGCCGAGGAGTCCGTGCCGGGCTTGGTGTCCAGGTCGACGCCGATCAGCCGGTGCGGGGGCAGTCCGCAGGCGATGCCGTAGCCCGTGGCCCGGGGCGCGGCGGCGAACAGCTCGCGGATGCGGACCGGGTCGGTGGAGGCGTCGTACACGCCGTGGCCGAAGCGGCCGCACTCGCCGTGGCAGGGCGTGCGGCCGGGGTCGCCGTGGTGCGGGGAGCGCAGGGCCGGGAGTTTCGTCCGGGACAGGGGGAGGACGGCCAGGCCGCGCTCGGCGGCTGCCAGGGCGTGCGCGAGGGCCGGCCTCGTGGCCCGCCGGTCGGTGGTGGCCATGGCTCCATGTTCGTACGTCGTTCGAAAAAGGGAAGGGCGCGCTTCGGTGGCGCGCCGGGCGCGGGGCGGATCGGCCGAACGGCGCCGGAACGATTCGTCCCTTGTGCCGCCCGGGCCGCGGGTGGGGTGGGCCGGCTCCGTCAGGGGGTGAGGGGGGCGAAAGGTGGTGCGGGGGGTTTACCGCCCGTTCGTCACGCTTGCGTGCGAAGCACGGCTCCCGAGGTGGTTCGTGGTGATCAGGTGGGCAACTCTGGTGGCGCGACGTCGTCCACGACAGTCAAGGCGGTCGGCCAACTGCCCTGACGTAATGCGTAGTTCACTCAGTGCTCGGTTCTGGAGGAACAACATGGCAAGCATCCGCACCGCCCGCGCCATCGCCGCCGTCTCCGCCCTCCCGCTCGCGGCCGCCCTCTTCACCGGGGTCGCGTCGGCGGACAACGGCGTCCTCGCGGGCAACGGATCGAACGCGGGGGCGGCGGGCGTGCTCGGCAGCGGGGTCGGCGGCAGCAACCACGGGAACTCGTCCACCTCGAACCAGAACGCGGCCGGTTCCGGCGCCTCGAACCAGAACAACACGGCCCAGGTGAACGGCTCCGTGGGGACCGCCATCCAGCAGGGCAACGAGAACGTCGCCATCCACTTCACCCACCTGTGGTGGTGATCCCCGGCTGAGGTCCCTCGTGGGGAGGGTCCTCGGCGTGCGTGCTCCGGGGTCGTGACACGTCGGCGGGGGGGGGCCGGGGGGGGGCCCCCCCCCGGGGGGGCCGGGGGGGCCGGGGCCCCCCCCCCCCGCCCGGGGCCCCCCCCCCCCCGGGGGGGCCCCCGCCCCCCCGGGCC